>JBGSWW010000050.1:0-2553 GCA_041751735.1 Pyrinomonadaceae bacterium
AGAATATGTCGGCTCCTTTTATAACCTCATGGATCGTTCCTTTTTCGTTATCGGGATTGGTATTTCGTGCGTACCAATCCTTCACCCAGTTCATATTCTCCCTGCGTCCGTTGTATATCGCACCGGTCGTATCGCAGCCAATGATGTTTGTGATGCCCGCCGCCATGACTAGTTTTGAACATGCCACACCGGCCGCTCCGATGCCGTTTACGACGAGCTTTACATCCTCCATTCGCTTGCCGACGATTTTTAGAGAATTGATCAATGCGGCGAGAACGACAACGGCCGTTCCGTGCTGGTCATCGTGGAAGACCGGGATATCGAGCTCTTCCTTAAGCCGGTCCTCGATCTCAAAGCATCGGGGAGCGGAGATGTCTTCCAGATTGATCCCTCCGAATGCAACGGCGATATTTTTTATCGTCTGGACTATCTCGTGCGAGTCTTTTGTGTTCAGGCAGATGGGGAAAGCATCGACGCTGCCGAATTCCTTGAATAACTGGCATTTACCCTCCATTACGGGCATTGCGGCGGCCGGGCCGATATCGCCGAGACCCAGGACGGCCGTTCCATCGGATACGACCGCTACCGTATTTTTCTTGATGGTCAGGTTAAACGCCTTTTCGGGGTCGCTTTGGATCGCCTGGCAAACACGGGCAACGCCCGGCGTGTATGCCATCGAAAGATCCGACCGTGTTTTGAGCGGCATTTTAGAGATGACCTCGATCTTGCCGCCGAGGTGCATCAGGAATGTGCGGTCCGATATGTTTATCACCTCGACGCCATCGATGTTGTCGATGGAGGCGGCGATCTCTTTATCGTGATTTTCACTGGCCGCATTGACGGTGATATCCCTGATCAGAAAGTCCTTGCCGACGCTGACGATATCGATGCCTTCGATATCGCCGCCAGCTGCTCCGATGGCGGTAGTGAGCTCGCCGAGTTTGCCTGGTTGGTTATGTATCCGTACGCGGAGAGTAATGCTGTAGCTTGCGTTTGGTGTTGGTCTATTGTGCATAAATACTGCCGATGTCCGACAGCGTAAAAATGTTATCTAGAAAAAGTATGCCGAAAACGATACTGAAGGGCAAACTTCGCATGGAATGGTACGGTTCGGGAATTGGGGGTTATTCAAAAGACCTCGCGTAACGAAGCCATATCAAGGATCTGTTTCCTTCGCAGGTCGGGATGTAAGTATTAGGAAGGTCATCGTTGTATTAGTGATCAGCATCGCGATCGAATGCAACGTTGTTGCAACGTTATAGGACTGCATTGATAGGAGAGCAAGTATATGTCGAACAACGTTCATTCCGTAAAGTATCGGGGTTTCGGTTTTCGGTTCGATCCAGGTCTTTCGCAGTGTCGGGATGAAGGCCACGAGATCGATGCCGACGGCGATCACCACCGAGATGGTCGGATCTTTTGTAAGGATCCAGGGGATTATTCCGCCAAGAGCAAGGATCAGAAAGAACGTGTCTGTTCGGGTGACCCGTTTGAACCCATTTTTGAGCGACAGGAAAAAGATCAGCAGTGTAAACACACCCGATGCAGCGGTTGGTATGGCCCCGACGCCTGCTCCTTTTTCTACCTGTCCAAAAAACACGATGCCTGTGACGAGGCTCCAAACGAACCAGGTGTAGGCATGCGGCTGGACCCGGCCTTTGATGATATCCCAGATATACGGGACGTTCCCGATGATCGCCAGGACCGACGCAATGGCTGCGAACGTTTCTTTCACTCAAGAAGTATAACCAATGGAGGATCTAAGTTCTTTGCTCCGTCAGTTCATTACATTTTTCGCAAAGCTCCTGGTTTGAGAAGGATACATGCACTCCGCGATTCGAATTGTTTATCTGAAATTATGCGTGTCTACCGCTGCAGTGAACTCGCCGCGAATCGCCTCAAAATACAGGCCTTTTATCAGCCCGCGTTCTTCGGCTATGCCTTTTATCAGGAGAAAGTCATTTTGATTTATAACCGCCCTGAACCGTTCGAATACGTCGGGCATGACCACAAAATTCGAATGGCCAGTTTCATCTTCGAGAGTAATGAATACTACATTCTTGGCCGTCATCGGGCGCTGCCGGATAACTGCGGCACCGGCAACTGTGACGAGTTCTCGGCCTCGCAAGCTCTTGGTCTGTTCAGCCGTAAGCACGCCTTTTTTATTCAGGTTTTCACGGATGAACGCCATCGGATGGCGGCCTATCGAGATGCGGGTTTTTTTAAGGTCCGCCTCAACAAGCTCCAAGCCCTCCATTCTCCGGATAAAAGGCACCTCGGTGATGGCCGTATCATCATCGGCAAACAGATCGCCCGCGGGCCGCAGTGCGAGTTCGGACTGCCAGAGGGCGTGCCGCCGGTGAACGGTATTGTCGAAATTCAACGCACCGGCCATGCTGAGCGCCCGGACCTCTCGCTTGTTTATTTCAGGCACGCGTTTAATAAGATCGTCGATGCTGGTGTACCACCCGCATTGACAGATTCGCGGCTCTGCCGCTCTATTTGCGGAAAAGCTATGCTTTTCCGGATCTCGATTCAACTTTTCTGCGGCTG
>JBGSWW010000051.1:0-8601 GCA_041751735.1 Pyrinomonadaceae bacterium
CGAAAGATTGCCCGCGGTGAGTTTGTAACGTCCGTTGAGGTCCTGCCGCCGAAAGGCTGCGATGCAGAGAAAACACTCGATTCGATACGTTTGTTGAAGGAAGCCGGAGTCGACGGCGTGAACATTCCCGACGGCCCGCGAGCTCAAACTCGCATGTCCGCTCAGGCGACCGCCGTCTTGGTCGAACGCGAGATAGGCATCGAAGCCGTCCTGCATTACTGCTGTCGGGACCGCAATCTTTTGGGGATGATGTCCGACCTGCTCGGAGCGGCCGCTCTGGGCCTGCACAACCTGCTCATCATCACCGGCGACCCGCCAAAAATGGGCCCGTATCCAGACGCTACCGCGGTTTTCGATATCGACGCCATCGGCCTGACAAACATGGTCAACAAGCTGAATCATGGCCTCGATATTGGAAACAACCCGATCGGCAAACCAACGGCGTTTTCGATCGGTGTGGGCGTCAATCCCGGTGCTGTAAATATGGAGGAGGAGATCCGCCGATTTGAATGGAAGGTCGAGGCCGGAGCCGAATATGCGATCACACAACCGGTCTTCGACACCGAGCAGCTAAAGCGGTTTCTCGACATGATCGCGCACGTGCGAATCCCGATAGTCGCCGGCATTTGGCCGCTGATCAGCTATCGAAACGCGGAATTTATGCATAACGAGGTACCCGGCGTGAACGTCACCGCCGACATCCTCGAACGCATGCGCCTCGCCTCGGACAAGAGCAAAGAGCACGCCCGCGACGAGGGCATAGCCATAGCCCGCGACTCGCTAGCCGAGGTCCGCGACTTAATCCAGGGAGTACAGGTCTCGGCTCCGTTTGGGAATGTGAAATACGCGCTGCAAGTGTTCGAAGTACCGGATGATTTCACGACTACATAAAAAGAGCAGGTTGCATATTAGCGACCCGCTCAATCCATATTCCCCAGATTCCACAAACGACAGTTCGAGATTCTATCTGGTGTCGAACGTGTTGACCGCAAAATCACCGCCCAATCCCCACGGCTTATATGTTACCGTATTGTCCAGACTGTTCAGAACGTAGAAGAAACTTTGCGAAGATGTAGTTGCCCCTGCCCGATAAACTGCAATATCGGTTCGTGCATCGCCGTCATAATCACCCTGCGTCGGAACATCAGACGAGCGTCCGAACTGGCGAACTGATGTCGTATTATCGGAACTCCGCCTGATCCACCAGAACATCGGTGATGTCGCCATTGCGCCGGTTCTCACTGCGCAAAAATCGAATTTGCCATCGCCATCGTAATCGCCCGGAACAATAAAGTCGGTGTTAAAGTTACCCCATGGCACATATTTAACAACCCCATTGGAACTCTGCCGGTA
Source organism: Pyrinomonadaceae bacterium (assembly GCA_041751735.1). Classification (GTDB taxonomy): domain Bacteria; phylum Acidobacteriota; class Blastocatellia; order Pyrinomonadales; family Pyrinomonadaceae; genus OLB17. The sequence goes on from JBGSWW010000051.1 coordinate 1,354, forward strand.
AATAAAATAATTGGCAGGCGTTTGCCCGAAACGGTAAATCGCCAGATCGAATTTTCCGTCGCCATCATAATCGCCCGGAACAGGCGAGTCAAACGAGCTGGTTCCGTTGCCGGTCAAACCGAAATTAGTCCAAACAACGGTATTCGTCGCGCTTTGCAGGATAAACCATGTCGTCTGGGCGGTTGCGGATGCTCCGCGCCGGAAAACCGATATGTCGGTGATGCCGTCGCCGTCATAATCGCGCGTCACTGGACTATCGCCGAATAATCCCCACGCATAATGCTGGAGTGTGAAATCCGAACTTCTGATGATAAAGAAATGGCTTTGCTGTCCGGCAGATGCGCCTCCGCGGTAGATCGCGAAATCATCTTCGCCGTCGCCGTCATAATCGCCGGGTGCGGGAAAATCGGTATTGGCATCGCCGTGACCATAGAATTCAAAACCGTTCGTGCTGTTTGAATTATACCAGGTGATGGGTGCCATTCCCGGAGGCGCGACATTCGGAAACCGCAGAACGCTGTAATCGGTTCTGCCGTCGCCGTCAAAATCCAACGGGCGGCGGTTGCCGATCTGACCGCGAATTTCACCGCCGGAAAAATTTACCGAGTGGACATTGACATACCCCTGGTGAGCGCGTAACTGGGCGATCTGCGTCGGCGTAATGGAAGCCGAGCCGGTCACAGTGCCGGCTGTTCCGCCCGATGCGCCGAGACTGATACCAACTCCGGCATTCATCCCTACGGGCGCGGGCGCATGAATGTGCGCGGCAGTCTGTGCACTCGACAAGCCCGTGTACACAATCGTGTAATCTATCGTAAGCGCTGTTTCATTAAGGACGATCCGCGCATGACCTCTTGCCGTCGAAGCGTTTGTCGGAACCTCCTGCGCACTACTTAAATACGCAAAAAATATTTCAGCCCGCGCCGCCCCGGAAAATAAGAGCACAATTGCGACAACCAATATCGATAAGTTAAATTTCTTGTTCATTTTTCCTCGTGATACGTTTGATAACCCTCAAAATATGTGTACCGTCGTAACGCAACGAACCTACACGTCAACAAGCCCAAACCTCAGTGCTCAAAATCAGCCAAACGATTTGTGCGTGAATGATATTCCCGATCGCACCCCAAAGTCAATCCAAATCCGGTGGTCAACGGCGACTAGCCAGAATATTTGCAAGCCGGAATACTGTGCATCTTAGTTGGTTGGTCCGTAATAGTGCACCGCGTTCATGGAACAAGAACAATTTTTCCAAAAGCTTTATTTTCAATAACTTCGTGGTGTGCTCGCGGGGCGTCGGCGATCGGGATTGCTTCGCGGACGATAGGGTTAAGAAAACCGTTGTTCAAACTATCGAAAATAGCTGAATGAATTTCGTCTCGGGCCGGGACCGGTGAGTTAAACAGCGACATTCCGAAGATCGTCGCGTCCTTGGTCATCGCCTGACGCGGTGTGAATTCCAGACTGCCGCGGTTGCCGACGACGGTGATGCGGCCAAACATCGCTAAAGCTTCGAAATCGCGTTCGAGATTTACGTTGGCGAGCATTTCAATTATGACATCGACACCGCTGCCGCCATTAAGTTGGTGAATCGCGTGGAGATGGTCCTCGTCAGTGTGATCAAATACAGCGTCGGCTCCCTGATCGAGGACAAGCTGGCGGCCCTCGTCGGAACTTGCCGTGCCGATAACGATTAATCCGGCATTTTTTGCCCACTGAACCGCCGCGATCCCGACACCGCCCGACGCTCCGTGGATCAAAACAGTCTCGCCCGCTTTTGCACCCGCCTTTTGAAACAACGCACGATAACTGGTCGCATACGGCGTCCAGATGCCCGCACCTTTTTCGAACGAAATGTTGTCAGGCAGCCGACCGAGGTCGGTTTCGCTGCATAGCGAATACTCGGCATACGTCCCCGTTATCGAATTTGCCGTGTACACGCGGTCGCCGGTTATCCATTTAGTCACGTTTTCCCCTACGGCCTCGACAACACCGGCCCCGTCTTTGCCAGGAGTATAAGGCAGTTTCGGAGCGTGTGCGTGAATGCCGGTACGCAGGTAAGTATCAATAGGATTTACACCTGCGGCTTTAATGTGGACAAGAACCTGTGAACCGGTGGGCTGTGGGATATCCACATCCTCGATTTTCATGACCTCGGGTTCGCCGAATTCGCGGACTAGGATTGATTTCATATAAAGTGCCTCTTGCTTTAGCCGGAGGTGGGTTCCTGATATAAAATGGGCTTTAGCCGAACATTCTATTTCGGCTAAAGCCCAATATTACATCGAACCTCCCACCTCCGTCTAAAGACGGAGGCAATTGAAAGGATTTCGTATTACTCCACCGTCACCGACTTAGCCAGATTTCGCGGTTGATCGACGTCGCAGCCGCGGCGTACAGCGATGTGATACGACAAGAGCTGCAGCGGAACGATAGACAAGATCGGTCCGAGCAGGTCGGATGTTTCCGGTATCTCGATCACGTGGTTCGACACTTTTGAGCTCATCGTATCGCCTTCGGTCAAGATCGAAACGATGATCCCGTCACGCGATTTGACCTCGACGATGTTAGAGTGCGTTTTTTCGTACCGCAGTTCGCTGGCGGGATTACCTTTTTCGCGGGTATTGATCACAACTACGGGCAGCTTCTCGTCGATCAGTGCGTTCGGCCCGTGTTTCATTTCACCCGCCGGATAACCCTCAGCGTGAATATAGCTGATCTCTTTGAGTTTTAACGCCCCTTCCAGAGCAACCGGGAAATTTATCCCGCGGCCCAAATACAGAAAATCCTGTACCCGGAAAAACTCCTTTGAAAGCTCCTCGATCGAATCCGCGTCATTCAGCAGCTGTTCGATCTTCAACGGAAGCTCGGCCAGGTCCTGAGCAAGTTTCTTCGCCTTATCCTGATCGATCGTTTCACGTATATTCCCCAAATGGGTTGCGAAAAGGTACAGAGCCACCATCTGCGAAGTAAATGCCTTGGTCGATGCAACACCGATCTCAGGCCCGGCGTGAGTAAGAATTGTCCCATCGGCCTCGCGGTGGATCATCGAACCCTGCACATTGCAGATCGCGAGGATCTTGCAGCCAGACTCGCGAGCCTCGCGCATTGCGGCGATAGTATCGGCGGTCTCGCCCGATTGAGAAATAACGATGATCAAATCAGTTTCTGACAATACGGGATCGCGATAGCGGAATTCCGAAGCATAATCGACCTCAACGGAAACGCGTGCGATCTGCTCGAGCATGTATTTGCCTGCCAGCCCCGCATGCCACGAGGTCCCGCAAGCGGCGATCTTAATAGAGGTAACGGCCCGCAGGTCGTCCTCGGAAATATCCATCGGTTCGAGATAGACCTTGCCTGTATCCAAGGAAACCCTGCCCTGCGATGTATCCCTGACGGCCCGCGGCTGCTCGTAGATCTCCTTGAGCATAAAATGCTTGAACCCGCCTTTTTCCGCCATGATCGGGTCCCAGGTGATCCGCTGTTGAACGGGTTCAACAACGTTCCCGTCAAAATCGGTTACGCGGACCGAATCCTTGGTGAGTACCGCGATCTCCCTGTCGCCTAGGAAAAAAACGTCGCGCGTATGCTGCAGGATCGGCGGAATGTCCGAGGCAACGAAGAACTCCCCGTCCCCCAGGCCGATAACCACCGGCGGGCCCTCGCGCACCGAGATGATCATATCGGGCTCGTCGACGGAAATTATCGAGAGAGCGAAGATGCCTTTAAGTTCCTTGACAGCCTTACGCACTGCTAGCTCAAGCGAGAGCGACTCCTTCTCGACATAATGCCCGATCAGGTGAGCGACAACCTCGGTGTCGGTCTCGGTGTGAAATTCATGCCCCTCGTCCGCGAGACGTTCTTTGAGGGTCAGATAATTCTCGATAATACCGTTGTGGACCACGACCACCTTTCCTGTTTGGTCGCGGTGCGGATGGGCATTCTCCTCGGTCGGACGCCCGTGCGTCGCCCAGCGCGTATGCCCGATACCGTAATTCCCATCAAGCGGATTCAGCCTGATCGCTTCTTCAAGGTTTCGCAGTTTGCCCTCAGCCCGCCGCAGCGACAGATGATGTTCGTCATCTACGACGGCAATACCCGCCGAGTCATACCCGCGATACTCGAGTTTCCTAAGGCCGTCAATAATTAGCGGCACAACTTGTTTATTTCCAACGTATCCTACAATTCCGCACATAATTTTTAAGTTGCTCTTACTATTTCCAGAAATCCAACAGGCGTTACTATTTTCAGCTCAGGAAATTGAGAAGAAAACGTCGAATCTTCTCGCAAATCCAACAAATCACGGTCACGTGACACCAAGTACTCTGCGTTGACGGTAACCGCAAGATCTAGAAATTTCGTGTCATCCAGATCTCTGATCTCGACGCCACTTGATTCTACCGACATGATAAATATTGATTTGTTTCGAAAATTATGAAGCAGTTGGATTGCGGCTACACCACGAAGATGGGGAAACGCCTTCAGAAGTTTTGGACGGGACGCGACCTCTCGAATCTCGGCAAAGATTTCGGCCGACATATAAACCTGGACGCGTCCCGCCAACACAAGGTTCCAGCATTCGAATGACGGATCAGTTTGACTAATTGCCGCCTGAAAAAAAATGTTCGTGTCAAAAACGGCTCGTATCATTTGGTACGCAAGCGGCGTTCTTGACGGACCTCCTGGACTACCTCATCAATAAATTCCTCGAGCTCACTTTCTGTCATTCCGCTCTTTCGAAAATCCTCCTGGATCGGGGCGACTATTTCAGCGAAACTCGGGTCCGGATCTCGAGCTTCACGCTCAACCAAATATTCGACAAATTCAGGAAAATCTTTCCCCATCTCACTGGCGCGGAGCCTCAATTTGCTCTCAGCCTCTTTGGTAAGATCTATCGTAATCGTCATAACCAAATCCTATCACGAACATAATCGAACGCTATAATAAAATCGTGCCATTAATACAAGCCCCACGCAGTCATTTCCAACGTATAAATTAAATCGGCACATGATTTCTAATCGCCTTTCACCGAAAGGTCCCTGATCGATTTGGCCGGCGCACCAACCGCCAGTTTATTCGGAGCGATATCTTTTGTGACGACACTTCCTGCTCCTGTCACGGCGCCGTCACCGACTGAAATCGGAGCAACCAGCATCGTATCAGATCCGATCTTTACGTTGTCGCCGATGTGGGTCTCGTGTTTGTTCTTTCCATCGTAGTTGCAGGTAATGGTTCCGGCACCGATATTTGTTTTTTCGCCGATAGTGGCATCGCCGAGATAGGTCAAATGGCTTGCCTTTGAACCGCGGCCGAGCTTAGTTTTCTTCAGTTCGACAAAGTTTCCGACCTTCGAGCCTTCATCCATCACAGCGTGTCCGCGAAGATGGGCCATTGGACCGACTGTACAGTTATCGCCGACAGTCGAATCGGTAATAAAGCTGTTATCCCGTATCTCCACATCATTGCCGATGAGAGAGTTAACGATGCGGCAACCCGGCCGGATGATACATCTGTTCCCGATCACGGTTGTCCCTTCGATCGCTACGTTCTGCCCAATGACCGTATCATTTCCGATCTCAGCCCGTGCACTAACATAAGCTGATCCCGGATCGACAAAAGTAACTCCGCTTTCAAGCATAAGCCTGGAAATTGTACGGCTGCGAATAACACTCTCCATCTCAGCAAGCTGCCGCCGGTCGTTGATGCCCTCCACCTGATATGGGTCTTCGCATTGAACTATCGCGATCTCTTCGCCGTCCTCGAGCAGTATTCGAGGTACATCCGTCAGGTAATATTCACCCTGCGAGTTTTGTTTGCCAACCCGTTCGAGTGCGGCGAAAAGCTTTTTTGTGTTGAAACAGTAGATCCCAGAATTTATCTCATCGATCTGCCTTTCATCGTCCGATGCATCCTTTTGCTCGACGATCCTCTCAAACAAGCCGTTGGCATTGCGAATGACCCGTCCGTAACCTTTTGGATCCTTCAGCGTTACAGATAAGATCGTGCACGCTGCCCCGTGTCCTTGATATTCGGTATGGACCTTGATCAATTCCGCGAGCATACCCGCCGTTATCATCGGAACATCGCCTGAAAGGACCAGCGTAGTCGAATCTTCACCTTCGAGTGCCTGACGAGCTGAATTAACGGCGTCACCGGTGCCAAGCTGTCGTTCCTGCAGCGGAAATTCAAATACAACTGCGTCGAACTCCTGCAAAACCGCCGCTTTTACTCTCTCAGCCTGATGACCGACTATCACAAAGATCTTACGTGGAGACAACTGCAAAGCTGTTTCACAAACGTGATTAATAAGTGGCCGGCCGTCGAGATCGTGCAGCACTTTGGCCCGATCGGACTTCATTCGCGTACCGAGGCCCGCGGCCATTATCAGCACGTTCAGATCGGGCTGTCGATGCAATTGGTCTTTCATATCGAAGGAAAAGCGAAGGCCTTTTCGTTAGGCTGCAGAGCACAAAGCAACAGCACCTGGGCCAGCTTTTCGGGATGGTGTCTTACCTTTTCGCCGTCGTCCAACAGGTTACCATAGACGATCTCAGCACCCTCAATGGTCTCTGGCGAGATCGATCCGTGTACGCCGATCTGTTCTGCTCCCTCAAGGTGATATTTTTCCAGCTGCACATCGCTAACCGGCCGGTTATTGACAACCACATAATCGAAGTCGATCTGGGGGGCAAACTGCCGAACCAGCTCAAGATGGCGTCGGGCGGAGAATCCATCCGTCTCACCGGGCTGCGTCATCAGGTTACAAACAAAGACCTTAACCGCTCTCGATGCCGCTATCGCGTCCGCAACTCCATCAACAAGGATCGGTGGTAAAAGACTGGTAAAGAGCGATCCCGGGCCTATTGTGATCACATTGGCGGCGGCGATCGCGGCTAGCGTCTCGGGCAGCGGTTTGGATCCCGCGGGCTCCAAATACAGCTTATCAATGTCGTTTCCCACACGCGAAATGTTCGTTTCGCCGTGTACGGTGGATCCATCGGAAAGTTTGGCCACCAGCCTGACATCAGCCACGGTCGCCGGGTAAATATGGCCTTTGCTCGCCAGGATCTCCGACGACAATTTCACCGCCTCGGCAAAATCACCGGTAACTTCGCTGAGTGCGGCAAGAAATAGATTTCCAAAACTGTGTCCGCCGAGATCGCCGTTACCCCGAAAGCGATGTTGAAATAGCCTAGACAGCAACTGCGAATCCTCGGAGAGTGCGACCATGCAATTCCTGATATC
>JBGSWW010000052.1:0-11600 GCA_041751735.1 Pyrinomonadaceae bacterium
CGGACTGCGGCTTGTTGTACTTCGTGCTGAATATCACATCCTCTGTCTCCGTATCGACCACCTCTAATGTCACACTCGTCCGACCATCCCGCTGCGCCACGCGCCCATTGATTATCGCCTGCACGCCAAGCTCTTTACCAAGAGTCTTGGGATCGATTTCTTTTCCTTTGTATCGAAAGACCGATGTCCGTGCCTTTACCTTTATGTTCGGAAGCTCGGACAAACTACTGATCAGTGTGTCCGTCATTCCGTCTGACAGATACTCGACCTGCGGATCGGCGGTTTCATTAACAAACGGCATAACCGCGATCGATTGGATTTGTTTGCTCGCTGGCGCAAAATAATGGTAGGCGAAGAAACCAGCAGCGAGAACAATCAACCCGACGAGTCCGAAGAGCAACCATTTAGGATTTGCTTTTGGCTTCTCTGTTTGCAATGTTTGCCCATCAATCGCGCTGGAGGTCCGGTGCGAGTCAATATCGCTTGTCGTGGTCTTGGAGACTTGCGCCGTCGCTTCTTCCTGATCCGGCGTCGCGGCTCTTTCCAACTTGTTCTGAAACTCGAGATCTTGTTTGAGATCTTTCAAATCGATCAGCAGATCCTTCGCCGTTTGGTAGCGCTCTTCACGGTCTTTTCTGAGCGTCTTGTTAACTATCCGTTCAATTTCGTGGGGAACTTCAGGCGATTCTCGGCTCAAAGGCACAGGTTCCTTGTTTAGGATTGAACCGATTATCTCAACCGCATTCACTCCTTCAAATGGCCGCTTGCCCGCCACCATTTCATAAAGCATTACGCCGAAGCTGAAAATATCCGACCGCGCATCAACCGTTTGCCCCCGCGCTTGCTCCGGCGACATATAAGCGGCTGTTCCGATTATCATGCCTGGTGTGGTTTGCGCTTTTATCGTAGGCGCATTCAGGTCTGTTTCACCAAGCTTCTCGGTAAGTTTCGCAATTCCGAAGTCGAGTATCTTGACCAATCCATCAGGTCGCACCATCACGTTTTCCGGTTTAATGTCCCGATGAACAATGCTCGTGCGGTGAGCGGCGTCCAGAGCACTTGCAACTTGTATGGCAATCTCAAGTGAGGATTTAAGATTAACCGGCGAGCCTGTTAGTCGTTCGCGGAGAGTATCGCCTTCGATATATTCAGTTGCGATGAAGTGGGTATTATCGCTTTCGCCGATTTCGTAGATCGTGATGATATTCGGATGATTGAGGGCGGATGCGGATCTTGCTTCGCGCACAAAGCGCTTCATTCGTTCGCCGTCCGTAGCAAGCTTTTCAGGTAGGATTTTCAAAGCGATGCTCCGTTCAAGACGCTTATCATTTGCCAGATAAACCGCGCCCATTCCGCCTTCGCCGATTTGTTTGATGATCTCGTAATGCCCGAAACGTTTCCCCGTTTCGAGTGTGTTTTGCTCGGCATTAATGACATCAGCAACCTCGGCAATCGCAGCCATCTCCATAAAACTTTCCGAGCTGTCGAGCGACACGAAGAGGGATTCGACTTCGGCGAGCAGAACTCTATTGTTGCCGCAGGCCTGGCGGACAAATTGTTGGCGGTCTTCAGGCCTGTGACGCAACGCGTCATCAAAAATCCTTCTTACCTCTTGCCATTTTTCGTCCGCCATACGTTTCGTCCTGACTAGGGTTTTTAGGGCAAGTTAATTCTCCTCGATACATCCTTCCAACGCGGATCGGTCTTGAGTTTGTCGAGCACAAGGTAATTACCGTACCCAAACATAAAGCCCTCGCGCCGGTCGAGGCTTTGATTTATAACTTCAAAGGCTTTGTCGAAGTCTTCCAAGGCAGTATAGGCCATTGCCAACTCAAACAGGTTTTGATCGGACGAACGATTCAGAAAGTCGAGTGCCTTTTGGCGATTGCCCATCCGAGCATATATATACGCCATTCGAACAGGCCCCGTTATTCCATTTTTCTCTCGCACCTCAATAGCCTCATTGAATCTTCCAAGCTCGACGTAAAGGTCCGACAGGGCCTGATAGGCCGGCCTCCAATGCGGATCGATCACGATCGCTCGTTTCACCTGCTTTTCGGCTTCCTCAAACCGGCGTGCCTGGATCAAAAATGAACCGTAGACCGAGGGCCACCACGGTTCAGCCGGGTCAAGTCGTATAGCGGTTTCCATCTGTTCCGCCATTTCGTCCCATCTCTCGAGTCGGGCGAGGACATAGGCATAGGCAAAATGGCCCTTCGCATTGTTTGGATCAAGCTCAAGCCCACGCTTGCAAGAGTTTTCACTCCGGGCCCAGTCGAAGTCATAGTTGTTGTAAATAAAGCACATCGATATATGAGCGGCAGAGTTTTGGGGATCGATCTCGAGTGCTCTTAACGCAGCGTCTCTTGTCTGTTTCTCTGCCTCTCGAATAGATATATTGCCGACCATGGCTTGGACCGTCGAGGCGTCCGCAAGGCCTGCCCACGCGTCGGGGAAGTCAGGTTCGATGCCGACCGCTTTCTGGAATTGCTCGACGGCTTGCCTCTCGCTTTCCTTGGTCCACTTGTGGAAGTAATGTTTTCCGAGTAGGAATGCCTCGGTCGCGCGCGGGTCGATCGACTTAGCTTTTCCGAACTGCCGCTGCTCCTCCTGCGTAAGCTGTATGCGGATCTCGCCTGCGACGGCCTGAGCGATCTCACTTTGAAGCTTCCAAATGTCGGACACGGAGCGATCGTAATTCTTTGTCCAGATAGGAGAATCGGAAGCGACATGAATCAGCTGTGTCGTTATGCGGATCCGGTCATCCGAACGCTGTACGGAACCTTCGATTATTCCATCTACGCCGAGTTCTTTTGCGATCTCCGGGATCGATTTCCCTGATCTTTTGTACCGCATTACAGATGTTCGCGAGATAACTTTCAGTGAGCCGATCTGAGAAAGATTGCCGATCAGTGCCTCGGTCATGCCGTCGGCGAAATAATCCTGTGAAGCGTCGCCCGAAAGATTTTCGAGCGGAAGCACAGCGAGTGATGTTATGTCGGTTCGCGAAGGCGTGCCGGCATTCTGACGCCAGAAAAAAGTCAAGACGGCGGCCCCGATCAGAAGAAGCGACAATCCTGCGATGCCCGGCCAGCGCATATACCAGGCAGCAGAATTGCCCGTCGAACCGACGAGGTATTCCTCGGTCAAAGCCGCGTGCGCGTTTTTCGTTTCGTCTGTTCCTTGCGCTAACTTGATTTTGTCTGTGGGCAAACCGGCGCGGAGCAAAATATCCCGGTAGCGCGAATCGGTAGAAAAGTTTTTTTCCAAATACAGTCCGGCTCCGGCCTCAGCATAGCGCTTAAGAAAAACCAGGTCGGCACTGCGCTCATCAGCGGCTCTTTCAAGCCATTTAAAAATATTATCGTTATCGCCAAGTCCGGCGTAAACACGGGCGATGTTAAATGGGTCAGCGTAATGCCGCTCTCGCATTTCGAATAGTTGATCGAGGACTTTCAAAGCCTCGTCGCGTTTGCCGGCGAGACCGTAAGCGCAGCCTAGCTTCGATAATGCCATCTGGTTGTCGCCTAAAATCAAAGCTTTTTGAAACCGTTCGATAGCCTTTTCATAGTCTCCATTCGCCATCAGCAAACTGCCGCCAACCCAGTTCGCTTGAGGGGAACTAGAGTCCAACTCCGCCATCCGTTGGACCAGTCTAAGCGCGTCATCCAGCCGGTCAACAAACAAATATATGAAGCCGACTACCATGTTCACCGCAATAGAAAGAGGATCTAACTCAAGCGCCTTTTTGCCCTCTGCGACGGCTTCGTCAAATCGTTCCCTGGAAGCCAGAAATAATCCATAGTGCTTGTGCGCGTACGTGCTGTTCGGGTTCAGTTTGACGGCTTGCTCGAATGCGCGTTCCGCTTCCGCCCAATCACGCTCGTAGTAAAAATAAATATGAGCCATCGCCAGATGAGCGTCGGCTAAACCTTCATCTATTTCCAGGGCGCGCTGCGCCGCAGCTTTCCATTTAGGGAGTATCTCGTGAGGGGAAAACAGACCGATGTGAGAAGAAAAGTGATAGTAATCTGCCATTTTGGCGTATGCCGGTGCAAACTCCGGATCTTTTTCTAAAGCTTTCTCAAAATACTCGAAGCTTTTCCGAAGGCCTTCATCTGTCCACTTATAACAATGATACAGTCCTTTGAGATAAAGGTCGTACGCCTCAGGGTTATCCGTGTACCGCTTGAGTATCGCTGCCTTTTCTTCGCCGAGCAGTTTCACTTTCAGCGCGGAAACAACGGCGAGCGTGATCTCATCCTGCACGTCGAAAATGTCCCGCATTTGGCGGTCGTAGCTGTCCGACCATAGATGATAGCCATCCGCCACGTTGACAAGCTGCACCGAGATCCGCAGCCTATTTCCCGATCTTCTAACGCTCCCCTCCAGGAGAGTTGTGACGTTCAGAGTTTTTCCGATCTCGCTTATCTCAACATTTTTGTTCTTGAACGAAAACGCTGAGGTTCGAGCCGCCACTTTCAAATCTTCAATCTTCGCCAGCGCATTTAGAAGTTCTTCCGCTAAGCCGTCGCAGAAGTATTCGTTTTCCGCCTGGGCGCTCATATTGGTAAAGGGCAGGACAGCAATTGAATTGCGCTTTTCCGTTTCCGCCGTTGTTGCGGATCGGATTACTTTTGTCCCGGCCTCCGAGTTTTTGTTTTGCCGGGAAATGCGTTCGAGCTTCGATTGAAAAGTTAATTCTTCTTCCAGTTCTTTGAGGTCGTAAAGCAAAACCTTCGAAGCGCTGTATCGCTCGTTAGCTTTTTTCGCCAAGCATCTTTTTATGATTCCTTCTATTTCGGGCGGAGAACCGATAATGAACTGCGACACCGGTGGCGGCTCTTTTTCCAGAATAGCGACGATCGTGTGATTGGCTGTTTCCCCCTTGAAAGGTTGCTCTCCGGTGAGCATTTCGTAAAGCAACGTACCGAAACTGAAAATATCGGTTCTCGCATCAACCCGTTCGCCTCTGGCTTGTTCGGGCGACATATAGGCGACGGTTCCCAATATCATCCCTATCGCGGTCGCATTCTCTTGAACGGTTGGGTCTTCCAAACCAAGAACCGATTTGTTTTTCTGCTCAAAAAGCTTTGCCAAGCCAAAATCCAAAACTTTAACAACCCCGTCCGGGCGAATCATTATGTTTTCCGGCTTAATGTCGCGGTGAACAATGTGCGCCGCATGCGCGGCGGAAAGAGCGCCTGCGACTTGGACCGAAATCTCGACGATCTCCCCAAGCTCAAAAGCTCTTTCTTTGAAAATCTCGCGCAGAGTCTTGCCCTCGATAAATTCACTAACGATGTAGTGCGTATCCTGGTACTCGCCGATCTCGTGAATTATCAAAATACTGGGATGGTTTAAGCTGGAAGCAGCTTTCGCTTCACGAATGAAGCGGTTGAGATTAGATTCGTGTCGGCTGAATTCTTCGTTGAGAACTTTGACGGCTACTTTTCTATCAAGTTTTTTGTCGTTGGCAAGATAGACCTGGCCCATCCCGCCCGCGCCGATTTGCCTCACGATTTCGTAATGCCCCAAACAGTCGCCTTCTTCGAGCCTTTTGCGGTTCGCATCGATTACATCGGCAATTCCGGCGATGGCAGGCGTTTCCATAAAACTGTCGGCATCACATAGCGATGATAAAAGTGACTCTACCTCGCGGAGCAAACTCCTATCACTGCCGCACGCTTCATTGACGAAGCCTGCGCGGACCTCGGAGTGTTGCCGCAAAGCCGAATCGACAATTTCTCTTACCTTTTGCCATTTTTCATCAGCCATACTGCCGCATTATCCCCGGTCATGCACAGATGAGCACGACTTGTAGCTCCTTCGTTAATTACCATCGCTCTCACTCTTTGCGAACCGGGGCAAGCGTTTCATCCAACCAGCGATGTATGGTCGTGGCGAACAGTTCCATGGGCGGGGCATGACCACCATCGAACAGGATCACTCGTTTTGGCTCCCGTAGGAGTTTGTAGAGCGGCTCGAATTCGGCCTTCAAGGAGAAGCTTTCATCATACCGTCCCTGCAGTATCAAGATCGGCGCACGAATGTGAGGAGCAAAATTTACTACGTTGGCTTCCGCAATCGATCGCGTTGAGGATTTACCGATTCCCGTAGCCGCAAAGAAGACAGATGCGTATCGGCGGTCAACTGCAGCTAGAACAAGTCCAACACTCGCGCCGGCACTCGGGCCACAGATAGCAATATTCTTCGCATCAATATCGTTTCTGGTCTCAAGATAATCCAAGCCGCGACGCAGGTCCGTTATCCAATTGACCATCTTGTCCCGGTATTCCGCCGTTGTCCGATCGGGCTCAACAAAGCCTGACGGCCGCAACCGTTCTATGTACCCCTTGAGTACAACAATAAAGACCGCCCGGCCGGATTTGATCTCTGTGGCAAGCCAGGCTTCGGCTGCCCGATCTGCGGACCTTTGACCTTGTTCGACATCGCTCGCCGGCAATAAGTGAATCACCTGGAGCGGTCTGGGAAAGTTTCTAGGTAAGTAAAGGTAAGCGATTGCTCGTTCGCCGTTCGCCCCATTGAATGTGATCCTCTCACGAGTCCATGCGTCGGTTTCCTGTTTTTCCACCTGGGGATCCAACGGCGACTTAACGTATTCGTACGCTTTTACCCATTTGGAAAAATCCTGATCACTTGAACGAGTATAGACCGGGATTTCTTTATCAATTTCAATCCTCAGATTTCCATCGTTTCCTGTGCTGCCAAGATTCATCGCACAACGGAAACCGCGTTTGTTGGAAGTATAAAAGCCCGGAAATCTTCCGTAGTTTGCGAATGTATAAACCGGTTCGCCCCACGCGCCCCCGGCTGAAATGAAACCTTCCGACGTGTCGTTTAGGCACCATTCCGAAACGTTACCGGCCATGTTGTAAGCTCCGAATGGGCTCATACCAAACTCAAAACTATCAACCGGGATCGTCGCGTCGCCTTCAAAGTTCGCTCTCCCTTCCAACGTATCACCGGGATAGAAAACGCCCCAAGGCATGTAATTGGTTGGCGATGCAACCCTGCCACTTCGGGCTGCTCTTTCCCATTGAAATATCGTGGGCAACTGTTTACCGCGGAACGCAGCAAAAGCGGCGGCCTCGTACCAGGAAATGTCACTCACCGGGTACTTAGCTTTACCGTCAGGAAAATTCTGGCCAGACCAGGTGCGCGGTCCCGGTAAGCCGGTGCGGTCCTTAAACTCCTTAATGCCGTCGTCCCAGGCAAGCGTTTTGCCGTCCCTGAGGAATGGATATGTCCAGTATTGTTTCTTCAGGTATCCGCCTGCATTAATAAACTCCTTGTAGTCTTGATTACTAACCTCATATTGATCGATGAAAAAATCGTCGAGTTGAACTCTCGCATCAGTGGGTCGTGCCCAGGCCCTCAGTCGATAGTCACCCCCCGTTACGAGCGCCATTCCGTTTGGAACTTTATCCGATGCCAGCAGTTTCTGTTCAATCATCAAGGGTGGAGGAGTACTGGTCATGCCGCCGCCGCGTATTAACGCTCCGGAAATCGTTTGCGAACTGGTCGCAAAACCTTCTTTCTCGACATAAAGCAAATATTCTCCTCGAGCTATACGCATATCTTCGATCGGTGTAGTTCCTACAAGCTGACGCGGTGGAAAATTGCCAGCAGCATCGGGTGAGAAACGCTTGAGGTACACGTTCGCCCCCGACGGTTCGGACGTGACCGTGAGCGTGTCGGAGATGGTGGGCATCACTCGAGTAATGGTTGGATCGTTCGGAAGATACTTCTGGGTTTCTGCCGCGAGATCATACGCCGCAAAATAGTTCCCGTCATTGCTGAGCGCCTCGATCTGCGGCACCTGTATTCGCGCCCAGCTAAGATTCCTGCTGGTCCAGATAAACCATCCAGCCATGGATACCAGAAGAACGGCTGCCGTCGCCAATGCTGCCAGGCGGTTTGATCCCGGTCTCTTTTGCTTTGAAGCAATAGTTATTTGCTCGGCAGCAATTATTGTCTGGTCGGCGTTTTGGTTACCGGTGATCTCCCCCTGAGAGGAAACCGGCGACGACATCGAATTAGGAACTACCGAGACACCTCCTTGCGTGCTTCTCGACTCTTTAGGATTGGTACGCTCGATCTCCGCTTCGACATCAATGCGGTGTTTCAATCGCTTCAGATCAATGAAGAGATCTTTCGCTGACTGGTATCGCTCCTCTTTGTCTTTTGTCAGGGCTTTCATCACGATCTCGTCGAGCCTGGCGTCGGCCTCCTCGGCGAACAACGTGAGCGCCAGCGGTTCTTTCTTCAGGATGTTCGAGATGACGTCGCTAGTTGTTTGACCTCCGAAGGGCCGTCGGCCTGCAACCATCTCGTAAATCACCACGGCGAGGCTCCAGATGTCGGTGCGGGCATCCACGGCGAGTCCGCGCGCCTGTTCCGGCGACATATATGCGGCTGTTCCGATAATCATGCCCGTGCTGGTGTACCCTTTGATCGCCGTCGCCGCTTCAGCGTCTAACTCCTGTTTCGTTTCGTTTTCCGTCAGCTTCGCAATACCAAAATCAAGCAGTTTAACCACACTGTCGGGGCGAATCATGACGTTTTCGGGCTTTACGTCGCGGTGAACTATTCCGGCGCGATGCGCCGCATCAAGAGCACCAGCAACTTGAATGGCTATCTCGATTGCGAATTTGAGATCGATTGACGCGCCGTCTAAACGTTCGCGCAAAGTTGCGCCTTCTATGTATTCTGTCGCGATGAAATGCGTGTCATCTGCTTTACCGATCTCGTAAATGGTAATGATGTTTGGATGATTGAGAGCAGATGCGGATTTGGCCTCGCGCACAAAACGCCGCATTCGTTCGTGGTCTGCGGCCAAATGTTCAGGCAGGATCTTCAAAGCGATGCGGCGTTCAAGGAGCGTATCTTTTGCAAGATAGACCTCACCCATTCCGCCCTCGCCGATCTTTTCGATGATTTGATAGTGCGCTAGATTTTGGCCTTTTTCGAGGGGTTCCGTTTCGGATTCGATCACCTCTGCGACTTTAGCGACCGCGGGAGTTTCCATAAAGCTTTCGGCGGTCCCGAGCGATGACAAAAGGGAATCGACTTCCGAGAGGAGTGTCTTATCGTCGCCGCACGCCTCGCTTACAAAACTCTGGCGTTCTTCGGCCGGATGGCGTAAGGCCGAATCGAAAATTTCTTTTATCTTTAACCAATTTCGGTCAGTCACTTGTTCAACGACAGAGAGCGTTGGGCGTCCACTTGGACGAGCAAAGAGCGTCTGCAATGCACTCCTGAATTATAACGCTAATTTCGCGTCGAACCCGACGCTCGTGGCGAGGAACGATGCCAGCTCTGAAGTCAGACTCTCATTTCGTCAGCTCGCGGTGAAGCCAGGCCTTCGCCATTTGCCAGTCGCGTTTGACGGTTGATTCGGAAATGCCCAACACTTCTGCCGTTTCCACAACGTCGAGGCCGCTAAAAAACCGAAGCTCGACGACTTTGGCAAGATGCTTGTCTTTTACAGCGAGCCTGTCTAAGGCTTCGTTGAGCGCGAGCAAGTCAAAATCCGTTTCGCTGACGCTGATCGTTAAAGCATCTTCAAGCGGCAAGTTGCTGTGCACGCCGCCGCGCCGCAGCCGATGTTTCGTTTTGGCGTAGTCGATCAAGATCCGGCGCATCATCGTGGCGGCGACGGCAAAAAAGTGCGAGCGGCTCTCCCACGAAACATTTTTTTGTTTGGTGAGCTTGAGGTAGGCCTCGTGAACCAGGCCGGTGGTTTGAAGCGTATGGCCGGGGCGTTCCTTTCTTAAATGACGATGCGCCTGACGATGCAGTTCAGCGTAGACGAGTTCGAGCAATTCATCTGCGGGATCGTTACGCCGATTCTCACTCCAATCGCGCAACATTTCTGTTATTCCCATTTTGCGGACTCGACTCATTCGCCATGCTAAGCCCGTTTGATGTCGGGATTAACTCTTATTTAATCACGAACCTATGGGCTTTTGACTAAAAAGTCAATTTTTTCAATTAATTTGACCTCTCCTCTGTAAAATCGTCGCGCCATATCAATAGAGAACATTTCTCTCAATAACGATCAGGAGATAATTATTATGAAAAATACAGCATTACAAATTTGTTCGGTAATTGGTTTGGCGATTCTAATGTCAGTCGTTTCGGCGAAAGCCCAAACGCAGTATCGAGCGCATATTCCGTTTGCTTTCATCATCGATCAAAAAAGCTATGAAGCAGGTGATTACTCCGTTGACGTCCTCAACACGGATTCAGCAAATAAACCTCTTGCAATTAGAGATATGAAGGGTCGTAACTCTCACCTAATAATGACGACGCCGGGGGAGGATTATTCAAGGGTTCAGGTCGCCGTACTCGTCTTTGATCGGTACGAGACCGAATATTCGCTATCAGCGATAAGAACTCCCTCGTTTGCTGTGAAATTACCGAAATCGAAAGTCCGGGAAACCCTTGGACTGAATCAGAACGTGCAACAGAAAGTAGTTGCGCTATCAAGGAAGTAGCAGGAGGTCGGCCTTGTCGGACGGCATCTTGATTGCCGTCCGATTTCTATCTGTATAGACAATCCTGCCGATGACGATTGTTGCCACCGCCGCGCCGTACCCGACTAAAATCCGCCCATCATCGTGGCAACAACAGCAAGTCAGTATTTTCGGTTTAGTTTGACCTCTGTTTGGAGAAACTGTCGCGCCATTAAGTAGAGAGAATTTTCTTTCAAATCACAAGTAAGGAGAAAATATGAGCAAAACTTAAACTAGCTAACTCGCACGACGGGGTGAAGCGAGCCGGAATCATGGTCCGCTGTTGCAGAATTTCTATTAAATATTCAACCCTTAGGAGGAAATATGAATAAATCGTTCTTTAGATCCACCTTCGCCGCACACAAAGTGGCGTTCTTTATGATTATCGTTGCGGTAGGTACCGCGGCTGGGTCCGTCGCATTTCTGACCCCGGGGTCAGGCGTTACTGCAGCTGTCTTTGCCAGGGCAGGTTTTGCCGTTCCTACCGACATCAAATTCAAGGTCAAGGGAGGCAGCCAGGAAGTCATCCACGTCCCTAATGCGCAGGAAACCATTGTGCAGCAAATAAATGTTGCGGCCGGCGGACATACAGGCTGGCATAGTCATCCTGGACCGGTGGTTGTTCTCATAAA
Source organism: Pyrinomonadaceae bacterium (assembly GCA_041751735.1). GTDB lineage: Bacteria > Acidobacteriota > Blastocatellia > Pyrinomonadales > Pyrinomonadaceae > OLB17. The sequence goes on from JBGSWW010000052.1 coordinate 11,174, forward strand.
AACCGGGACCATGTCTCTTTATGACGGCGACGATCCAACGTGCACTGCGAGAACCTACACGGCCGGGCAGGCGTTTGTTGACAACGGACAGGGGCACGTACACATCGCCCGCAATGAAGGCACTACAAACCTTGAACTTTGGGCGACTTATTTCGACGTTCCGCCTCCGCCTCCGCCTCCGGCTTCTCAAAATAATTTCAGGATCGACGCTCCGGCTCCTGGAAATTGCACCTTCTAGTTCCTGTTATTTAGTTTAAACCTTTAGCTCAGAGACTGTGGGCCTTTGAAAGAGGCTGTCTGAAAAGGCGGCCTCTTTTTTTGGCGCAAATCAGGAGTAATGGCTTTAAAATATTGTTTATGAAGAGGAAGTCAGAGCCAGTGTTCAAGAGATACGACCAGAAGCAGCCGATGCTGATACCGCCGAGCT
>JBGSWW010000053.1:0-4262 GCA_041751735.1 Pyrinomonadaceae bacterium
ATTCGCAGTTGAGTTTTTTTGTCTATTGATTAGTCTATTTGTATCGCAATTATTTTTTCAGGAAGGTTTAAATTCGATAAGTCACTATGGCAAAGCCGATCAGCGTAAGTCTGACACTAGCATTTAAGGAGTTTTTTCAGACTGAAAAAGCCGGGTCGATCATATTGATCTTTTGCACCGTTATTTCTCTGGTGTTGGCAAATCTGCTCCTTGGCGAGCCGTACGCGGCTTTCTGGCTTGGTTATCTTGGTCCGCTAAGTGTAGAACACTGGGTCAACGATGGGCTGATGGCTATCTTTTTTCTTCTGATCGGTCTTGAACTCAAACGTGAACTGTACGTTGGCGAGCTTTCGAGTCTCAAAAGGGCCTCTTTACCGATCATTGCAGCTATCGGCGGTGTCGTCGTACCCGCATCCATCCACCTTGCGTTGAACGTCGGCTCACCGAGCCAGTCAGGCGTCGGGATCCCGATGGCGACGGACATAGCCTTCGCGATAGGTATTCTGGCCCTACTTGGTAATCGTATACCGGCGTCGTTGAAGGTCTTCCTTGTCGCCCTTGCGGTGATGGATGATCTCGCGGCGATCGTCGTCATAGCGGTTTTTTATACCGCCGAGCTCTCAGTCGCATATTTGGGCGGGGCGTTAGGCGTAGCGGCTGTGCTGGCAGTCGCGAACCGACTCGGGATCAAAACGCTCTTCGTCTATCTTATTGGAGGTGCCCTGCTTTGGTATTTGATGCTCCGGTCGGGCGTACACGCGACGATCGCTGGTGTCTTGCTTGCCTTTACAATACCTTTTAATGATCCAGACCAAGAGCATTCGCCTTCCGGCTATCTCGAACATCTTTTGCACAAACCGGTCGCCTTCTTGATTCTACCCGTCTTCGCCCTTGCGAATACGGGCATAATCATCGAGACCGGTTTCGCCGAAGAACTAATGTCAGCAAACAGTCTCGGCATAATGTTGGGTCTCGTGATCGGTAAGCCTGTTGGGATCACGGTTGCTAGCGTGATCGCGGTCGCCGCCGGGATCTCCAGGCGGCCCCTTGATCTCGCGTGGAGGCACATTTTCGGTGCAGGCCTGCTAGGCGGTATGGGCTTTACTATGTCTATTTTTATCGCTAATCTCGCATTCCCGGGCGATGCATTCCATATCACTTCATCGAAGATGGCGATCGTGCTGGCCTCGTTTGTGGCCGGAGTCGCGGGATATGTTTATTTGTGGCTTTGGGGCGGGCTGCTGGCGACGGATATTGATCCAGATACAATGGATTTTGAAAGCGAGATGGAAGAGCCAGATTAATGACAGAACCCGGGTTCATCAGTATTCCATTCAAGACCGAAAGCGGCCTATCGTCGGTAAACGGTATAGCTAAGTTTTCGAGCGCCGGTATCGTGTTCGAGATCGAATCCAAACTGTTCGGCCTTATATCCGATGGAGTCAAAGAGGTGCGACTTCCGGCCGGGGAGATCCTCGATCTCAAATTCAAAAAGGGAGTTTTCAAGCGCGGGGCGAAGATCGAGCTCAGGACCAAGACGCTTAGCAAGCTGTCGGAGCTGCCAAACAGCGAGGGCAAGATGACCTTGAAGATCAGTCCTGACGATCACGAACGGGCGCGTGATGCGGTTGAGAAACTTCAGAGAGACCTTACACTTCAGGCCGCAACTCTTCCGCCGGCCCACACGCCTGTGAGCGTCCTTTTCGACCCCGGAGAGGATGAAACGGACGAATTGCCCCGCCAAAACTAGCCGCTCATTTCCGCTTTCTTTACTGCGCCGCTAACCGTGGGTCGGCTTTCGACTTGATCTCGTATTCCTTTGGCGGCTCCGCTCCGATCAGATTCTTCACAAAATAGTCCCACCGGCGCCGCATCATGTAGAAGCTTGAAGTTCCGTACCCATGCCTGGCATTTGGGAATATTACCAGATCAAAATCCTTATTCGCTTTCACCAGTGAGTCGACGACCAGATATGTGTTGTAAGGCGGAACGTTGTCGTCCATGCCGCCGTGGGCGAGTAACAATTTGCCTTTGAGGTTCTTGGCGAAAGTCTGAGTCGCCTGGTCCTCATAATTCGACTTTCCATCCGAGTCCTTCGTCATCAGGCCGATGTATCTTTCGCCCCAATCGTCCTCGTAGTTGCGGTTATCATGATTTCCCGACTCGGATATGCCCACTTTGTAAAAATCAGGATACTTGAACATCGCCATCGCGGTCGCATATCCGCCGCCTGAATGGCCCCAAACGCCCACACGCTCGGTATCCATATAGGGAAACTTCTGGGCCAGCTGACGGATACCCGCGATCTGGTCCTCTAACGTGTTGTCGGCCATATTTCCATAACACGAATCATGAAACGCCTTAGACCGGTCCGGATTGCAGGTCCCGTCTATGATCACGACCACAAAACCGAGTTCTGCGACAGCTTGGTGGTCGCCGCGGGAAGCCGAGAAAGCCCGGCTGCCAAATCCGCCGCCTTGCGGACCGGGGTAGATATAATTGATGACGGGATATTTCCTGGCTTGATCAAGATTTGTGGGCGAGAAAACCAGCCCGTAGAGGTCCCATTTTCCATCGCGGGATTTAACAGTTACGCGCGTAGGCGGCTTCCATCCGGACGACTTGAGCCGACTGATATCCGACTGTTCGAGAGTGGTAACGAGCTTACCGGTCAGGTCGCGAAGCACTGCCACCGGCGGTACGTCCGGCGCGGAATAGCTATCGACAAAGAACCGGCCGTCCGGTGATAAGGTGATCTGATGATGCCCGTCCTCGGGTGTAAGAAGCGACAAATTGCTGCCGTCGAGATCAACTCTATAGAAGTGTGTGAAGTATGGATCACGGCCCTTTTCCCGACCATTTGCCTCAAAATAGAGGACTTTGGCTGTTTCATCAAACTTCAAAAGTCGTGTGACAACGTAATCGCCCTTTGTTATCTGGTGTTTCAAACGCCCGGTCGCCAGATCGTAAAGATACAGATGGCCCCATCCGTCTCGCTCCGAGTACCAGATCACTTCATTGGTTGCCGAAAGATATTTCCAGTTTATGGCTCCCTGTCCGGATTCGTACTGGGTCGGGACAACTTCTTCGAACACCTCGCGAACATCACCCGTCGCGGTATCGGCGATCCGCAATTTTGCCTGTTTATGGTCTCTAGAGGAACTTACAAAAGCGAGCTTGGTGCTATCCTTGCTCCACTCGTTATCGTCGAATTTGCCGGTACATGAAATATCGTCACAAAGCGTGCCTCGACGCGGATCGGGCCCGATCTTTAAACGGGTCACCCTTGGTTCATCAACATCGATTATCACCCTATGGATCAAGATGACCTCTTTATCCTGGGGCAGCGGATACTTCCATGCTTCCAGTTTAGGTGCACCGATATTTGTCGAAACAAGATACATATCGCTGACGTGGCGCTGGTCCTGTTGAAACGTAGCGATCTTCTTGGAATCAGGCGACCATACCACGATAGGCCGATCGCTTTTACGCCAGCCTGCGTTATCCGTCGCATATCCAAAGTCTTTTATGCCGTCCGTTGTGAGTTGAGTCTCCCGTCCACTAACAACATCGCGGACCCATAGGTTGTGATCCTTGATAAAAACAGCCTTTTTGCCGTCCGGCGATACCACTGAGCTGCCGGGCGGACGGCCCGGCGCCGGTGTAGGCCGAGCGTCTGTTATTCCGAGTTTGGTAAAGGAATCACCGATCGTCCGTGTTCCGTCGGCAGGGTTGATGAGGACATACTCGCTGCCGGTTGCGGTCAGCACCCTGTACCAGAAACGTCCGTCAGGCAGAAAAGTCGGCCGAACCCCGGCGCGATCGATCAACGGTGCAGTATTATGCGCCAGCATCTTCTCTGCCCTTGCATAATCGGCCCCTGTGAATGCGGCTCGTTGCGCGCTGACGAACAACGGAAACAGAACCAATAAACAGACTATCGATATCTTTTTCATTTTATTTCGATGAAAGCAGGTGACTGCAATATTCTATAGTATTCCGAGGCTTAACACGATAGATCGGGTAGCTGATATAATTCAAAAACCCCTCGAGCTTTTCCTTTTAGGAGACTACTACTATGCCTAAATATGTTATCGAACGTGAAATTCCAGGTGTTGGCAATTCGCCGGCAGACGCTCTAAAGGCCGTATCTCAAACCTCGTGCAATGTTTTGCAGGAGCTCGGCCCCCAAATACAGTGGGTGCACAGCTATGTAACCGGCGACAAGATCTATTGTGTCTACATTTCGCCCAACGAAGATA
>JBGSWW010000054.1:0-37299 GCA_041751735.1 Pyrinomonadaceae bacterium
GATCGACGAATTCAGGAAGCAGTCTAAGTTCGTCCAGGTCGAGGAAGATCGCGAATTTGAGAATCTCGCGAACGAAGCGGGGAATAACGACAACAACCATTTTATCGCGCATTCCGACACGCCGGAGGAGATATTCAGCAGCAGCCAGACGTCGAGCGATGTAGCTGCCGCCCTGGCCGCCGCGATAGAGAGCCTCGAAGCCGAGGACAGGCTGATCCTCAAGATGTACTACTTTGACGATCTCAAACTAAAGGCGATCGCTGCAACATTCGGTTATCACGAGGCAACCGCCAGCCGTAAGCTGACGCGAATACAGGCCGATATACGCAAACTCGTTGAAAAAGGGCTTCGTGAGCGCCACGGTTGGACTGAATCGGAGGTCAAAAATCACCTCAGCGAAACTGCCGCCAAGCTGGGGATCAACCTCGAAACAATGTTCGCTTTGTTTACGATCGCCGTTCTTATGCAAGATTTTTGGTTATGAGACGTTCTAATGACGGTTACGAAACCTTACACCACTGAGGACACGGGAGGTCATAGGGCGATGAAACGGTGTTCTTTTGAGATGTCATGGTTATCAATGGGATACTGAAATGTGGCTTTATGCACTTCCGGTGGCCTCTGTGGTGATAAAAGTTTGATGGAATTTGAATTCGACAAAGAGATGGATGCGATACTGCAAAAGACGAGGCACACTGAAAGTGTGGCCGCGGGCTCGCCGCATCTGGATGTCGACGAGATCTCAGCATTTGCGGAGAATGCCTTGCCAGACCTCACGCGAGTCCAGTACGTACAGCATCTTGCCGATTGCGACCGGTGCCGGAAACATCTTTCCCGGACGATCTCGATCAGCGACGGGGCGGTAGTTACAGCCGCCGTTCTGCCCGATCTGGCCCCCGCGGCTGAGGCATCGGTTCCATGGTACAGCTCGATTTTCAGGACGCCGAACCTCGCAATCGCGATGGGCGGCCTCGTGCTTGTATTTTCGGGAGTACTGGGATTTCTGTTATTACAGAATAACCGGGAGGCACAGAACGCGGTAGTTTCGCAGGTAACGGAACAGGAAGCACAGTCGGCAGCTCCATCTTTTGCTGAGAACGCCGATCAATCGAACGCAAATGCTATAGCCTACGCTGCTCCTCAGCAGTTGGCCGTGGCGAACACCGCTACTAACACGGCGGCTAATTCGGCTACTAACACGTCGCCCGTAACAACCGCTGGGGGAGATCTGAGAAAATCTGTTGCTGAAGCTGACGCACCTACTGCGGACCTGAATATTACGGCACGGCAGCTTAACGAACTGCCGCGGGCCGCCGCACCGCCGCCCGCTCTTAAACCGCCAGCAGGTGTAACCGTCGACGCGGACGAGGCCAAGAAGGACGCCGAAACGCGACAGGCCGAGCTTAGCGATGAGAGCCTCGCATTGAAAAGAAAGGAAACCGATTCGTCGCGTGCCCGCGATCTGCCGGCGGCGGCTGCAAAAAAGGGCCCCGGGCGCTCCGGGCCGGTCCAGATGCAGTCGAACCAGAATGCAAGAAACGCTGTTCAGATGAGCGTCACCCGCTCTGTCGGGGGCCGTAAATTCACCAACCGGGATGGTGCGTGGTACGACACGGCATATAATAACCAGGCTACTACAAATGTCAGACGCGACACCGAGGACTTTAAGAAACTGGACGCGGGCCTACGATCGATCGCAAACCAGATCGAGGGTGTGGTTGTGGTTATATGGAAAAATAAAGCTTTCAGGATACAGTAAGTTTCTGTTAATTTTGTCTGGAGTCTTTTGTGATCCCCTTCCGAAGGTATTTGAAGCCTATTGAAAATATCGAAGTTATCGCGAAGCGATTTGGGATACGGGAATTGAATCGCCTCAAGAACGAATATGGTGGATCAAATTGGAGAAAACTCATCGGTAAACGAAAGGTGAAGATCAAGCGTCTTCTTGATTGAATGGAAATGAATATTATTGGCTTAGCTTTGTGCCTTGAAAATTCCCAATGCGAAGACTTGGAGCTGAACAAGGTATATCCCGTGGTCGAGCCTGAAGAGAACGATCCCCGGGACTACATTCGAATAATCGACGAATCTGAGGAAGACTACATTTATCCCAGGTCCATGTTCGAAATGGTGACCCTGTCTTCAAACGTGCTCGACCGAGTCGTCGAGAATCTGGCCGCTTAATATTCCCATGGAATCGGACCCGAAGTAAAAAAAAGGAAACAGACCATGCCTATTCCCTCTCTCTAAGTTAGAAACTCGATCAGCTTCGATAGTCGGAGAAACTGCGGCGAAAGCTTTCCAGATCAGCGAGTGCTTTTTCGTAGTCTCGCCTTTCCTTCATGATCTTTTCGCTCTCCTTCGCGGTCACCACACCGTCTCTCATCGCTTTTTGCTTCTCTTTATTGAGTTCCCTTAATTCCTCATCAACCTTGGATTCCCTCTTGTACTTTTCCCTTTCGTACCTTTGACGGGGACTCTCATATCGAGCCCTGTAAAAAGGGTCGTACCAAGGGTCGTAACGGCTGAACCAGAACGGGTCTCGGTAACCGAGAGTACGTACGATGATCGGACGAACTACCCGCCTGCGAGTTTGGGCATCGGCCGGCACGATCGCCAGACCTGTAAAGAATACGAATATGATCGAGGCTATAATTCCTAAACGTTTAACACTTCTCATAAAAACCTCCTTGAATTACCGGCTCCCGCCGTCATGAAGGCCGCTGTACGTCCGTCAAAATACGGTGGGAGACAGCGAAAATATGATGAAACCTTGTGTCGAATCGTTGCAGGAAATTACTGAATACGAGACAAAGAAAGCTGATCTTGAGCCTGGGGAATGCTGTAAAATGAAAGCTATATGAGGACAGCATTCCTTACTCTCATAACGGTCGTTTCGGCGGCAATAAATCTCCCCGGACAAGCCGCGTGGGAAGCCGGCCTTGATTCGCGGATCCAGTTTTATCAGTCGACAGATTTCGGGATGGTACTTGCCGGCACGGAAAAGAGCTTGTACGCAATAGACGGGCAAACTGGCGAACGACTTTGGCGACGACAGACGGGGCGGATCAACGAGACGGCCGTAACGCCGGTGCCCGGTACCGATCTGATACTTTTTTCCCGAGATCTCGGCAGCCGATCGCAGCTTGAGGCAGTCGACGTTTTGACCGGTAAGCGTATCTGGCAAAGTGACAAAGTCAAAGGTGACGTCATGCAGCTCGCCGCGGATCCCGAGCACGATCTGATCGCGATGGTGCTGGTAAAAGACCCGCGAGGCGATTCTGGGAAGGCGTTCAAGAAAAAGCCGGTGACGCACGTACTTCAGCTTTCAAGCGGCGAAGAGCTGTGGAAGCGCGACTTTGACAGCTCGATCGAGATGATGCCGGTTCGTTTTGGCGAAGACATCGGCAAGGTCGACCACACGCTCGACAACTATCGCGCTCCGCTTCTGCTCGACGGAAGACTCTTTTTGTTCTACGAAGGCTCTACTTCGTATGATGCACGTACCGGACAGGAGAAAGAACGCGAGAAATTCAAGATAAATGAGGACGGATTGGCGTTAACCGAGGCAGATCCGGTTTTCGATGATCGGTATGTTTATGTGTCCGGCAAGGGCCGTATTCGAGCTATCGACCGCCCAACCGGCCAGGACGTTTGGAAGGCGAACGACCTCGGCATTTCAGCCGAGATGGTCCTGATCGGCAATGTCTTGTATATACGGACCGGCGGGCAGTTTACGAGGTTGAAAGACGGGGAATTGGAGGAAAAAGGCCCGTACGGCGTCTCGGCGATCGATACAGCTGACGGCAAAACGCTGTGGCGATATAAAGGTGCCGATAAGGGACTGACGAATTTTGTTTTCTCGGACCAGACTACGATCGTAATTGCTGACAAAGATGACCTGATCACCATCGACGCGCGAACCGGCAAGCGGATCGCAAAACGCGATCATAAGGTGGATAAGGCCCAGTTTGTGCTGATCAATGAAGCAGGGCAGGCCGTTGTTGGCGGGCGGAATGAGATAGCTGCCTTTGTGATCGGCGATCCAAAGCGTCCCGAAGTTTGGCGGGCAAGGCACACAGCTCCCGGACGGGGTGTTTTCCGCACCGTTACCGGGATCGCACTAAGGGCAGCCGCATTGTATTTCCGGTATGGCGGGATAGCCACGTCGGCATTTAGCCTTGCACGCGGCGGGTTGAGCCTCGCATCGTCGGCGAATACATTCCGTTGGTCAGGTTTAAGAACGCGATTCGGCTCGGTAAATCTTACTTCGCTGGCGAGTAATTCTGCGCGGAGCTATGTAACGGGCCGTATCTATTCATATGGATCTCTTGGTCGAACGCCTAATCTGCTGGCGCGATTCCGCGGACTCGATCTGGCCATTCCGAACGCAACCGACATTCGCGGCCGCGTGATCGGGAGCGCGATCAGCCGGGCGACGCCCTCGCGCGCCGATGTACAGGAGAGCGTCTTCGACCGTCTCGACCCCGCACGTCAAATGGATAGGTTCTCGGATTATCTGCTCAGGCGCAAGCGCCTTTCCGAGCTGCGTGCGAACCACATGTATTTCTACACCGATCTGCCTAAGCCGTATGAGAAGAAAGGCTTGATCGGTGTAAACGTCCACACGGGCAAGGGTACCCGATACGCGTTGGTTTCTGATCCTGATCCGATGTTCGTGACGGATGAGGCGTCGGGGCTACTTTATTCGGCTGATGGGAATAAATTACAGGCGTTCAGTATCCTGAATCGGTAGCCCCGCAAATTGCTTTAGGACCCGCCTATTTCTTTCCGTACAGCCAATCGACCGCAAGGAGCGTGTCTGAACTTGCCCAGGCACTTTTGAATTCCCGGCTGACAAGATCGGCCGAAGTAGTTTTCCCCTGCTTGCTGAGCGCCTCTGCCAAGCCGAACAGCGCCCGGCCGTTACGCGGATTGCGCTTGATCTCTTCACGAAAAGTTTTTTCCGCCTCGGCGAACTGGCCGTCGCGCAAAAGGGCCCGCCCGAGCCATTCCCGGACCGGAAGGTCCCAATCCGGCGGTTCGGCATAATTGACGTTGGCCTCGGATTGAACTGCCGCCCGGTGCAGGTCGATAGCAGCCTTTCGGTCGCCTTTAGCTTGTGCGATCTCGCCCGAAAGCAAATCTTCCCCAACTTTTAGTGCGACACTAACGGGCGTTGTGAATAACGAAGCCTCAGCCGGGATCTTCTTAGCAGTTTCGCGTAAGGCGGCCAATTCTTTTTCAGCCTCGGCGGGCTTTCCGGTATCCGCAAGGGCAAGACCTCGAGCCACATGCCAGAATCCTATCGTGATCAACATTGACTCAGCCGGCTTTGGATAGCTCATCACCTCATGCCACTTTTGAAACCGCGTTAGTGTCACGAGCGGATAAGGCATGAACATTTCGAGCATGGGCATGGCCGCGACATTCGGACCCACGTTTGCGGCAAGTTCCTTTGCCGCCTTGATCGCGCCGGCGTAGTTGCCATGAGCGGCATGCGAGGAGGCAAGCATGTGGATGTTGTGGTTGTAATACATCAGCGGGTAGATACCGCTCGCCCCGCTGCGGGCGATGTAATTGCGGTCAGCGACAATGGCGAGATCATTGCTTTTTACGGCCTCGGCCCATTCGCCTGTGCGAAGGTAAATGTGCGATGGCATATGGACAAGGTGGCCCGCGCTGGGCGCAAGGCTCATAAGCTTATTTGCCGCCGCCGTCCCGCGCTCAGGATTAGGGCTCGCCTCGATCGCATGGATGTAGTAATGGTTTGCCCCCGTGTGATTCGGATTACGTTTAAGCACGCCCTCAAGAACCGCGAGGATCTCCGGAGTTCCTTCCGCCGGCTTTCCATCGAGCGACCATAGCTGCCACGGACGAAGATTCATCATGCTCTCCGCATACAATGTGGCGGCATCGAGGTCGTCCGGGTAATGTTTCACGAGCTCCGCCATGGCCATGCGATAATCGGCCGCAAGCTTAGCCTTATCGGCGTTAGGGTCTTTGGAATAGCGTTTGGCGAGCGCGTTGATATAGGCACGCTCGGCTTCACTTGCTTTCGGGGCAAGCTCGAGTGCTCTTTGAAGATTCACGTAAGCCTTGCCAAATCGCTCTGTGTTTCCGGGATCGTTATAGTTAGCCCCCTGCCCGAGCGACATTCCCCAGTAGGCCATAGCCAGAGTCGGGTCTAGCTCGGCAGCCCGCTGAAAGGACGCGACGCCCTCATCATGATTGAAAGCATATAGGTAAGCCAGACCTTGGTTGAAATATTTCTGGGCTTCGGTATTCTTGGTCGAGACCGGGTGGTCGACCGAACCGAGCCCGCTGTCAAGCCAAACGACTCGTCTTGGCGGGGCATCGTTGGTACCGTGTTCATGCTGGGAGTAAGCGAGGGAGACGAGTAAAAGTATCAGGAAAAACGCTCTAAGTTTCATCACTTTTCACTCCTTAAAATAAATTTAAGAGATCCGCTATTTTCCGGACGGATCTCGTAACAAGAGACGACGATCTGGAAATGACGTCAACGATTGCAAGTAAAATACGATAAGCTGTAAATATATAGCTTCGCCGAGAGAAAATAAAGAAAAAAATGAAACGCGCTTTTATCGTAATCGCCGCCTTACTGACAGTTTTTATGCTTACCTCTGTTTCCCATTCCCAGCGTGCGAAACCCGATCCCGACGTCGCAAAGATGATCAAGGAGGTCTCGGCTAAACGGATCGAGGCTGACATTAGAAAGCTCGTATCGTTCGGCACGAGGAATACACTGTCGGTGCAGGACGATCCGAACCGCGGGATCGGGGCGGCAAGAGATTGGCTGTTTGCCGAGTTTCAAAGGATCAGTGCAGAGTGCGGCGGATGTCTGGATGTGCAGAAACAGAGCTTTGTACAACCAAAAGCGGCGAGAATCCCGGAGCCCACGACGTTGACCAACGTATTCGCCGTACTAAAGGGCACGACGGATCCGGAACGGATCTACGTGGTTTCCGGGCATTACGACTCGATGTGCACTTCGCCGACCAATGCAACCTGCGATGCGCCGGGCGCGAATGATGATGCATCCGGAACGGCGGTTTCGCTCGAGCTTGCACGGGTGATGTCGAAACGAAAATACGATGCGACGATCGTATTTATGGCCGTTCCGGGCGAGGAGCAGGGGTTGCTCGGGGCCGCACATTATGCCGAACAGGCAAAGGTGAACAAGATGAATATCGAGGGGATGTTCACTAACGACATCGTCGGCGGCGTGACCACGCAAAAGAAAGGACCATTTCGAAATAAGGTGCGCGTATTCAGCGAGGGCGTGCCATCCAATGAGACCGAGCAGCAGGCGAATACCCGCCGAAGCGTAGGAGGCGAGAACGACTCGGAGCCGCGGCAGCTCGCACGATATATCAAAGAACAGGCGGACCGATATCTCAAGAATTTCGGCGTAATGATGATCTATCGTAGAGACCGTTATGGCCGCGGGGGTGACCACATTCCCTTTGTCGAACGTGGGTTTCCCGCCATCCGTATTACCGAATCACACGAGGACTATACTCACCAGCACCAGAACGTCCGGACCGAAAATGGTAAGTTTTACGGCGATACACCTGATTATGTTGATTTCGAATACACGGCTAACGTCGCCCGCGTAAACCTGATCGCTCTATCCGGGCTGGCATCGGCGCCTGCGAAGCCGAAAAATGTCGGAATCGTAACGGCTGGGCTAACGAACGACACCGTTCTTAAATGGGACGCAAACACGGACGCAGATATTGCGGGTTATGAGGTCGTATGGCGAGACACTACCGCGCCCGAATGGACAAACTCCGTCGCGGTCGGTAAGGCGATAACGTTTACGGCAAAGGAGATGTCCAAAGATAACTATTTCTTTGGCGTTCGCGCGGTGGACATGGCCGGCAACAAGAGCCCGGTCGTCTATCCGCGGCCCATGCGAAACTGAGACGTTCTTTTTTTATCCTTTTTAAGCTCTACACACGACACGACAAATGGACGGTCCCCTGCGGAGTTTGTACAGACGCGAGACACCCTCTCAAATTCTTTCAAGCATCAAAGTGTGGTAAAAAGGTACATTGCCCCTTTTTGCACGACATCGTCTTTGCCTCCCGGCTTTATTTAATGAAGAAAGTTTATCTGAGTTTTGCGGTCCTGGCGTTGTTTGCCGCGTGGTTTGCTGTCGGCAGCGGGCGGCTGACATCAGCAAGTGAGACGGCCGAACTGCTTGTATCTCCAAATCTGGTGATAAGCCAGTTTCAGGCGGGAGGCACGTCGAGCTCGGATGATGAATTTATCGAGATCTTCAACACTGGGTCTTCGGCAGTAGATCTCAATGGCTATCGGATCGTGTATCGATCTGACAATGGTGTTTCCGATCGTACGTTTTATGCATGGACGGAAACCACCGTTCTACAGCCGGGGCAGTATTATCTAGTTGCATCAACATCGTACACTGGATCGATACCTTCTAACGCTACGTTTAGTAACGCCGCGTGCCAATGTGCTCTCGCGGCCGCAAACGGTGGATTAGCTATCCGTCTGGGGCCTGCGAACACCGGTTCCGTGATAGACGCCGTGGGGTGGGGCACCGGTTCGAACGTATTTTTTGAAAGCGCTCGAACCACCGCCCCCGGAAACTCAAACAGCAAGATCCGGTTAGACCAAGGCTGCCAGGACACTGATAACAATGCCGCGGACTTTGCGACACAGTCTCCTTCAGCCCCCCGAAACCAGGCTTCGGCGCCAACTGTCTGCAGCGGCGGTTCGCCCACATTGTTTGCGTCGATCGGTGCAAGCCCGTCAACGGTCGCTCCCGGCGGCACGACGTTCATCACCGTCAATGTTCAGCCTGCAACCGAGCCGCCCTCGACCGGAATCACCGTGACGGGCAATTTCGCCAATATTGGCGGCCCAGCGTCACAGCCCCTCTTCGACGACGGGAGCAATGGCGATGCCGTGAGCGGCGATGGTATTTATTCGTTTCTCGCCACTGTTGCTGTCGAAACGTCGGGCGGCATTTTTCCGGTAACGGTCCAGGTCTCCGACGCCCAGGGCCGCACCGTAAATCTAAGCGTAAACATCACGGTCAATGCTCCTTACCCGGGCGAAGACCCGCTGGTTTTGGGAAATCCCAGCTATGCGACGCCCGATGTTGCGAATGAAAATAACTACCTGATGACAAAACCGCAGTACACGCTCTCGTACAATCGCTCCAAGGCGACCGCGAATTGGGTGGCATGGCGGCTGGACAGCACGTGGATCGGAAATTCCGGGCGACAGGATGACTTCCGGCCAGACACAACATTGCCTGCGGGATGGTATCAGGTGCAGGACTTCGACTATTCAGGTTCGGGCTATTCGCGTGGGCATATCGTGCCGTCGGGCGATCGCACGAGGTCAATACCGGACAATTCGGCGACGTTCCTCATGACTAACATGATGCCGCAGCTCGCTGCTAATAACGAGGGGCCGTGGAACGACTTCGAAAATTACCTTCGCAGCCTGGCCGCGAGCGGAAATGAGATCTACATCGTTTCCGGGCCAACTGGGAACCAGGGGACCATTGCGGGCGGAAAGGTCGTTGTGCCTCAATACACATGGAAGGTAGTGCTGATATTGCCGAACGGCAATAACGATCTGCTGAGAGTTTCAAAATCGACGCGTGCCTTCGGAATAATCGTGCCGAATTTCTCCCCTATTACATCCAATGCATGGCGAAATTATCGCACCACGGTGGACGCTGTCGAATATTTTACAGGCCATAATTTTTTCTCCGAGGTTCCAAAGAATACACAGGAATTGATCGAACGGAAGCGGGATAAACTCTGATGACGATAAAGACCAGAACAGGAATGACGCGTTTTTTAATGGGTGCGGCGATCACAGTTTTATGCACCTTTTCCCTGTTTGCCCAGAAAGACCTTGCCATCAACGAAGTGCAGGGAGACAAAGGGACGTCGGCGTACGACAAACAACTGGTCAGGGTCAAAGGTATTGTCACCGCGATAATGAAAAGCGGCTTTTACGTTCAGACGCCTGATGCCGACGCAGACAAGAACCCGAACACGTCTGAAGGCATCTACGTTTACGGGGAAAATAGCGTCGGAACGGTTTCACTGGGCGATCTCGTCCAGGTTGAGGGGACGGTCACCGAGTTTCGCCCACGAAACGAGCGGATATTCCTGAGCATCACGGAGATCACGCGTCCGACGGTGAAGGTGCTCTCGAAAGGGCATCCGCTGCCGTTGCCTGTCGTCCTCACGACCGCTGATCTCAACCCGGCCGGTAGGGTCGATCAGATGGAAAAGTACGAGGGCATGCGTGTCAAGGCGGACATTACGGTGGTCGCTCCGACCGGTGGTTTTACCAACGAGAAGACCGGCCTTGTAACCTCGAACGGGATATTTTTCGCGACGCTGCAGGGCGTGCCCAGGCCATTCCGCGAACCCGGCGTTCAAGTGCTTTCGATCATTGTGGACAAACTTCCGCCGACATTGCCGGCGTTTGATATGAATCCCGAACTACTGCGTATCGACAGCCAGCAGCAAAAAGGCTCGAAGGCCTTGGACGTGCCCGCCGGGGCCACGATGAAGGACCTCACGGGTGTAGTTGATTACTCGAGAAAATTCTATACCGTGCATGTCGACGCCGATTATCAGCCAAAGATCGAAAATATAAAAACTTTTGTGCCGCTAAGTCCGGCGGCGGAACGCGAGACGACAGTAGGAAGTTTTAACATCGAGAACTTTTTTGACGATGAAATAAACTCAAGCAATGTCGAAAAAGAAGCGGTCACGCCAAAGGACGTTTTCCAGAAAAGGCTCGCCAAGGTATCGTTGGCGATCCGTACGGCCCTGGCATCACCCGACGTCTTAGGGATCGTCGAGGTCGAGAACCTCAAGGTGTTGAAAAAGGTCGCGGACCGCATCAACGCCGATGCCGTCGCCGCGGGACAACCGGATCCGAAGTATGCTGCCTATCTCGAAGAGGGCAATGACCCGCGAGGAATCGATGTCGGATATCTCGTTAAGACCTCAAAAATAAAGGTCCTCGAAACCGTCCAATTAGCCAGATCTGCCAAGATCGAAGGGGTTGCAGGGGCCGATGGACAGACCCTGTTCGACAGGCCGCCGTTTCTCATCCGAGCGGAAGTGATCGACGCGAAAGCGGCAAAACCACTAAACTTTACCGTGATCGTGAATCACTTCAAATCTTACAACGGTATCGATGATCTCGAAACGGGTGATCGTGTCCGGAATAAGCGCCGTCTCGAGGCTGAATGGCTGGCCAATTTCGTACAGGAAAGGCAAAAGGCCGATCCGTCTGAACGGATGATACTTTGCGGAGATTTCAACGCTTTTCAGTTCAACGATGGATATAACGACCTGATCGGCATTTTGAAGGGAAAATCGGAACCGACGGTTTTGACCCCCTCGAAAACCAACGTTGTAACAGGACTTGTGAACTTGATCGATCACATTACGCCGCCGAGTCGATACTCGTATACTTTCGACGGATCGGCCCAGGCTCTAGACCACATCCTGGTGAATCGGCCCCTACGCGATAGATTGCTGAAATTCGGCTATGCTCGTTCAAACGCCGATTTTCCGCTTGTTTATAAGAATGATGCGTCGCGGCCGGAGCGTGTATCTGACCATGACGCACCGGTTGTATATCTTTCTCTCGATGAACCAGCCAAGCCCGCGGTCCAGCCCGCGACCAAAGCTTCATAATGACCCAATGCTGCCTTGGTTTCTAAGATTGGAATTTTGCAAGCCTGACCCTCATCCTCTCGCTCATCCTCTCGCATCTGGCTAATTTCTGCCCGAATCTCCGCGCCAAAGATTACCGAATTAGGGAAAAGATGCGATCTAGCCTTGAGCTAATTGTTTCGTAATTCTACCAAGAAGCGTACGTTTCGTGGGCTCTGTAGTAAGCTAGTCGACCATCTTCGTCGAAATAAAATTCGAGAAGCAACTTCGAGTTGCGGTGTGTCCATGTATCCGGTACGTCAATCGGTGCGGATGATAATTTGTAAACTCGATCCCTTTCCTGGCCGCCGGGCAAGGGTCTGGCGATGCCATCGTTCAAGATCAGAGAGTGCGTCTCGAGGTATTCTTTAACTTGACCCTTCTTTGAACCTATTGGGAGATGTTGTGAAATGCGCTTATCCCACAATTCTTTGAAATCTTCTGAAGCTGAACAGGCAAAACTCAGTAGTAGGATTACGAACGCGAATGCGACCTTCTGACTATAGATGTGGAAAACGAAGGCTCTAAAATGGTTGCAGTTCATGTATCGCACCTCACCAACCCCTTACGGTACAACCGCAAGGTAATTCAGTTGGTCCGCCATTCTGCCGCGTCTTCAGCGCGGGATGCTGTTGTCTGCATCTTACCAGAAGCTTCGCATCTGGTTCTGCCCGATACAGCCGGCAAAGGGTAGTGTCCTAATCCTGTGGTACTAAATTGATCTGGACATTTCGCGTGCGGAAATCTTCTGGGACTTCCAGTTCGCCCCACGAGTGGCATTCAAACAGCAAACGTCCATTTTCAATAAAAATAAGAAATCCGCAGACTATGCCATCGGCCTCGCCTGTGATCGGAAGATCGCAAACTACACGTTTATCCGGCAAATCGGGATGCCTTATCGAAATGAAATACCCGCTTCCCGTGTATTCGTAAGAAAGAAATTCGCCTTCCTGAATTACGTGCGAAATTACGCTCGGCGACAGTATGCCGGACGTTAGGGCACTTATAACTGTTTTCTCGTAGTCCTTTATCACTTAAATAGGCGATAACACATCCTTCGTCGCATTCAGGTCGTATCTTACCAGAAGCTTCGCATCTTGCTAATCTCTGCCCGCGTCTCCGACGCGGCGCACCATCCTACGCATGTGCGAGGACGGAACCCTCGAGGCCGCCCCGCTCACGCCCTACAACAAAACCTATCTGATCTACGAGGATTCGTTCCTCGAATGGGTCAAAAGTTTGGATTCGCCTGAGAGTATAGACTGAAGAAATTTTGACGTTAGCGATGTCGGCCGGGCAAACGGGGTTATTCGTTTTCATAAGCACAATGGAGTGTTTCACTAAACCGTCGAACGGACCCTTCGTCAAATACAAGGAAAAATCGGGAAAAATCGGTGTCAGGCTTGCGATATTGCGATTCTCTTGCTATTCGGCCCAAAACTTCACATCCGATCTTATCATTTGATGCTTTTTTGGTAAGTACCAATAGCCTGTTGGAGCAAGGTTTGCATCGCTTCGCTTTCTCTCAGCTTGAGCCGTGCTGCATCGTTGCGCCGGCTGATGGTCGAAGCATTAAGCCCGCTCAGTTCTGACAGAGTCTTAACTGATGCACCGGCATGCCGCCCTGCCAGGATCAAAACTTCTTTGGCCTGGACGAAGTGTTTGCCCTTGGCGGGGCCGCAGAGGTCTTCTCGTAGAACGCCGCATGCAAGCTCGATGGCCCGGAGTAGGTCTTCGGCCCTGAAGCTGTCCGGGGTTCGGCCGAGCCGCCCGTCAGTATAATGGGGAACGTGGCCGGTGTCGCCGAGCCGGTGAATGGCCGCATCGACAAAATCTTCGCTGCCGAGTATGCCTTTCGGCGGCGAATATAGATCGGGCCGATAGCCCATATTGCGGCCCGCCGCGACATACTGTGCGAAGTTTTCCCTCGCCTGTTCCTTTTTCGCCCCGAAAAGCCGCAATACAGGATCCACGTCCACAATTCCTGCTGGTGCAAGACCAAGATATGCTCGATGGCTGCTGTAAGGGTAGTCTTCGGCACGCGGGACCATCTTTGCCCTCACGGGATTGAGGTGGATGTAGCGGACCAGCTCGCCCATGTAGCCCTCGCTCTGGCAGTAGATCGACTTGTATCTCCCCTGCAGCAGATGCCCCACCTTCTTATATCGCCGGTTGTAATATTGGCTGTAACCAGTCAGCACGCGGTGCATGATCCTTCCCACAGCGTCGGTCTTTCGCTCGATCAGGAAATGAACGTGATTGGTCATCAGGCAGAAAGCGTAGAGAAAGAAAGGCAGCCGATCCTTTTGCAGCTTGAGCAGAGAGAGGAACTTCTGAAAGTCCTGCTCAGAGTGGAAAATATCCCTTCGGTCATTGCCACGTGTGATAACGTGATAAAGACCGCCTTCGATCTCAAACCTCGGCTGTCGCGGCATCCAGACGATTATACAAATCTATGCACGGTCAACAAGTCAGGAATCGCAATATCGCAAGCCTGACCCTCTCGATCTTCTCAACTTGATCCGAGCCAGCATCATTGCGCCTGCTGACGGTCGAAGCGGTTCGGCCCTCTAAGTTCCTGAGAGTGTCTTGACAGATGCTCCCAGCTATCGCCCTAGAACGACCTGGAAAATATCTGGCCATTCCGGTTCACTCCCCATATGTGCCTTGAAGACCCCACCGAGATCTGGTTGAGCCCTCCCGGAACCTGAATCCAGGAATCGCCTTGCCTGATAAAGATCTGGTCGTTCGGATCCACACCCCATACGGTCCCGTCACTTCCCACCGAAACGTACTTCAGGCTTCCAGGCATTCGAGTCCACTCGGACCCGTTCCAGCGGAAGATCTCGTTCGACGCGTTGACACCCCATATATGGCTGGCGCTGCCAACAGATATCTGATCCAGCCTTCCGGGAATGTTGCCTTCCCAGCCGCTGCCGTTCCACCGCCATATCTGTCCGAGCAAATTGACTCCCCATACCGTGCCGTCGCTTCCTACCGAAACTTGCTTGAGACTTCCGAGGATCAGGTCCCAGGAACTGCCACTCCAACGGAAGATCTGATCGCTTCCGTTTACACCCCACACATGGCTTGCGTTTCCCACTGATATCTGTTTCAACCCCCCGGGGACGTTCGACCATCCGCTGCCGTTCCACCTTGAGATCCGGTCAGAGGCGTCCAATGCCCAGGTAGTTCCGTCACTGCCGACGGAAACGTATTTCAGTGCTCCGGAGTGAAGTTTCCAGGACGTGCCTGCAGAACTCGTTGCGGCCGGTGGCGTACTTGCGACAGGAGGCTGAGCGGCTGCCTGATCTCCGCCCTTGAACGACCTGGAGACGATCTGGCCGTCCTTATTCACCCCCCAGACATTTCCGAATCCACCGGACGAGATCTGGTTGAGGCCGCCCGCGATCTTGGTCCATGTACTGCCGTTCCACATAAATATTTCGTCGGAGGGATTCACGCCCCAAACGGAACCGTCGGCTCCTGAGGAGACATATTTCAGACCGCCCGGCACTTGTGTCCACCTAGAACCGTTCCAGAGGAAGATCTCGTTCGACGCGTTGACTCCCCATACGTTGCTGGCGCTCCCAACTGATATCTGCTTCAGCTTCCCTGGAATGCTGTCCCAACCCAAACCATTCCATCGCCATATTTGGTCGGCGGCGTTAACGCCCCAGACTGTTCCGTCAGCACTAACTGAAACATGCTTGAGACTTCCGAGGATCAGGTCCCAGGAACTGCCATTCCAGCGGAAGATCTGATCGCTTCCGTTTACACCCCACACATGGCTTGCGTTTCCCACTGATATCTGCTTCAACCCCCCGGGGACGTTCGACCATCCGGTGACATTCCACCTGAAGATCCTGTCAGACGAGTCAAGCGCCCACGCCGTTCCGTCGTTTCCGACGGAAACGTTTTTCATATTGCCGGGCCGTTGATTCCAGGACACCCCAGGTGCGGCTGCTGCAACCGGCGATGTCGTATAGAAGAACCCCTGATTGCCGCCGCTCGCCCCTAAGTTCGGTCCTCGTTTGAAATTGGGAAAATCCGTTTGGACCGGAACGGCGAACCGTCCGTCCGTCATCCGGCCGAACGCGTTGGTGTCGAGATCGAGATCGAGCCAGGCGTTCTCCACCTCGTCAGGCGTCGCCAGAGTCCAGCCGTTCGTGTTGGCAATGTTCCATGCCTGATCAAGAGTGAGGTTTGCCTGAGAGTGAAAACTCACTTCAGTAACGCACCTTCGCATTAGGCTTTCCACGGCTCCGGAAGGACAGTCAACCGGGGGCAGCGACAAGGTCAGCAACCCGCCATCAGCAGGATTGGCAATGGCCATTTTCATGAGCTTTGTAAAAACGATAGCTTTCTGTTCGGGGCCGGGGTTTGTTCCCAACAAATCTTTTACGACGAAGGGCTGTAATGCCAAGGCGGCCTTGTTAAGCTGGTCATCTAATTGTTGGGTTCTTACAGATTCCGCAATCACGGTCGCGAAGATCTCTCCAAAGGTCGCAATAATGCCGATAACCGCCACTATCGACCCGATCTTTGTGCCAAACTGCGTTCCCAACTTCTTTCCGATCTCGGCCCCTGCCTTTTTTGCAGCGTCGTCCGATCCTCTTCCCAGCAGTGCTTTGAGAAAATTCTCCCCAACTTGCTTTCCCGTTAGTTTGGACGCTTGAGGGACGACCGCTTCTGCCGCTTTTTTGGCGGCTGCCTCACCGATCGGCTTACCGGCCATTTGAGCCTGTGTTAAGAAAAACTCAGTCAAGTCTTTTATCTTAAGGTCATACGTCATCTTCGCCGTCCTTAGCGCGGTAGATGATAGTCGTGCCGTTTCTGCCAAAATGGCCGCACCTACCACGGTGGTCACAACTGTCAGGCCGCCGCCATGGATACCGATTTCCTGTGCAACCCGGTCCATATCTGTTCCAACCGCTCTTAGATTCTGATGGTCATCAAAGTCCGGCATATTCCTTGCGAGCATCGGCTTAATAAGCAGGGCCATCGCCTCCCGGCCGTTGTAGCCCAGGTATTGAGGATTCTCAAGTGGAAGAAATCCCTTGGTGGTCCATCGTCCCCCATTCGTGGTATCTATCAGAACTCCAAGAGTTGGATATGTATAGCTTGTGACCCGCGGCGGCAAAAAGGTGACGCTTACCCACTGGCAAGGCTCTTCCATCATGACTGTCCCGCCCCCACTCAGTGATGTCATCGGTACCTTCCGTCTGCTGCAATATTCCTGCGGCGGCGTAGTGTATGACTTTCCGATATGGACATTCCAAGCCGCCAACGTTGTTCTTGCGATCGACATTTCGTCGCACGCCGCCCAGGATTCGAACCTTTTGCGGAATTGATCCTGAAGCGGGGTTGGATTTGGGGAAATCAAGGCTTTCCACATTTCTTTCAGCATAAACGGCGCAAACTGCCACCTTCTTACTGGATCGAACCTCAACTGTGCCGCCAGAGTCGAGATATTTTGTGCGCTTAACGGCTGTCCTTCTTTCTGCAGCAATCCACGGGCTGCCTCCTCGAGAATCGGGTCCCGGCTGCTCCACCCGTCAAGCATAGGATTCGCAGGCAGACTGCCGCAGGCTGCAGTCGGCGGCGGCGTTTGAACGCGAGGAGATGCTTCTTTCTGAATATAGTAAAACCCCTGTAAATTGCTCGCCGGTACCCCGACATTTGCCCCTCGCATCCGTGTTGGAGGCGCATCCCTTTGGATCGGGAACGCCACTTGTCCGTCAGAGAGCAAGCCATAATTATCTTGATCCAGTTTCAGATCTTTCCACGCGTTGTAAAGCTCATCTGGGGCCGCGACCAGCCAACCGTTCTGCAAAGCGATAGCTTGTGCCGAATCCAGTGTAACGTTCGGAGAAGGATGAAATTTAACGATCGGCAAACAAGCAGTGAGGTGGGGAACATATTGCTGCCCAGGCGCAGGACAGCCGAAAATCGCCGTGGCAGTGACCACTGTGTCAGTAGCGCAGCCGTCGCCAGTCCACCTTCCGCCGTTGCTACATTTCAACGATCCGTTAACGACGCTTCTCGAACCAACCGCAATGTCTTCGTTCCACGCCAATGGATATTTGAAATTCAGAATTGCATTTCCATCTCTGACATCGATCTGGTAGAAGCCGGAATTATCGGTCGTCTCAATGTTTGTGGTGCCTTTTTCAGTGACTATCACGCCGCGAACGGGCTGCCCGCCGGGAGCAGTCACGGTGCCTTTGACAGTAAACACGCTCTGCCCGCTAATATCGAAGGCTGTAAGCGGGTTGGATACCAAGATCGCGACTAGTAGAAAAACGACGGATTTCTCAATAAGTGTTTGGTTTGAAACACGTAAACGATTCATCGGGGTCACTCCTTCATAATATTAGGTTGCAAACTGAAGCTCTTCTTATGAGAGACAGTTCTAGCTACGCAAAGCAGGAGGCACGAGTCTTTGGTGGAAGAAGCGGGATAATTCAGAGATATGTACTTTCGACACGATAGCACCTAATGGTACCTATCGCAATTCGAAAAATCGGTTGAAAACGGAGGCTGCCCCAGAAAGAAGAACCGTTTAGAACTAGACCGCGAACAAAATCACCGTTGTCTATAAAAATAGTGTGATTGCAAGGCGGAGCTTCGCCTTTTCGCGCCGGGGCGGAGATTTGAAGATGACGAGTTATTGTCGACGCAAAATCTAGCGCAAAATCTAGGGTCAGCCATGCGACATTGCAATATTTTGCTCCTGAACTGGTACATCGAGGAAATAGGTTCGGGCTCCGATTTGGCGATTCTCATTGGCGGCCTTTAAGTTCTGAACTATGACCCCGGTCATGGCACGTCAACCGCTACTCGAGATCGAGGGCGGACTTTATCTTACTATCACGCAGGGCAATGACCTTCGCCCGACCTTTTATTCGAACAGAGACCATTAAGAAAGTTCCTGCCCGAGGGTAGTGAAATAATACCTGCAAGCTCTCGCTCCTTCACAAATTGGTTGGCACAGACGGAATGCTGTGCTATAACTGAAACACGTCGGAGATCCTTTCCGATTGATCTTTGATAATAATTGTTCAGTATCTTTCGAGCCGAGGCCAATAGGTCGACTTCTCGACCCGGGAAAAATGCGTCTGGAACGTGAAACACCACGCGCATTTTCGCAAAAATGGGACAAACGGGTGTAACTGTTGCAGCACAAGGCAATTAGCTGTCCCATTTTCTGTCCCACGTGGGACGGACTACGAAGCGTTGAAGCTCTTTTCGGGCTGAAATGGAATGAATTCCGGGTCGGGCCTTCGATCCTCGCGATTCCTTGACGGCAAGTTTTTGCGTAAGACCACAAGCACCAAGCTCGCTCCGGGTTCAAGCTCGCTCCGGGTTTGTGTCCCTTTTGACGCACGTCGTGTACTTGTTACCGGATGAGCCGGCGAAACCATCCGTTCAGCCGGAAAACTAGCCTGTCTCCAACAGTACCTGTGCAATAGCGTTGTGGGCGGTATGGGCCATCGATAAATGGACCCGGCTGGCACCGAGTTCATGTAATATCACCGCAGCTTCACCGGTGATCTTCAATTCGGGAGCACCGCTATCGAGGGGAACAACCTCGATGTCCTGCCAGGTAATGCGCCCGCGCCAACCGGTTTGAAGCGCTTTCAAAAAGGCTTCTTTGGCGGCAAAGCGCCCGGCGTATGACTGCGCCGCGGCCACGCCTTTCCCCTCGCAGAACGCCCGCTCGTCCGGCGTATACACGCGTTCGACGAACCTGGGAGTTCTGGCGATCGTCTGGCGGATACGATAAACTTCCACGATATCGATGCCAATGGAAAGTATCATGAGATCAGTTGTCAGTGGTCAGTAGTCGGTTGTCAGAACTGTTCTCAGTTTGCGGCTTGCCAACAGTGAGATCTAACCAACAAAGTTTAGCCGAAAATGGGTTCTTTTGGCGAGAACGCGACGGCGTTAAGGTGCTTGTATGCCAGGCTCTCGAAGACGCGGGGTTCGTAAATGGTTTCTCGACCAGACTCGGCGGCGTTTCGCCTTTTCCCGACGGCGACCTCAATCTGGCGGGCTATGACGAGGATTCGGCCGCTAACATCGAAGAGAACAGACAGCGATTCCTCAATGTTTTCGGCGGCAGATACACCCTAACAACCGTTTGGCAGGTGCATGGAGAGTCGATAAAGGTGGTGAGCGATCTAGCGGATGCGTCCGACACTAATGAGCGTGCTGATGCGATCGTTTCGGACCTTAGCGGCATTCTTGCGGGCGTCAAGACCGCGGACTGTGTTCCGGTCCTGATCGGCGACCCGGTAAAAGGCGCGTATGCCGCAATCCACGCCGGTTGGCGCGGGACGTCCAGGTCTATTGTTTCGAAGGGGCTTAGGAGAATATCGGAAGTGTATGGCTCCCGGCCTGAGGACATGATCGCCGCGATAGGCCCGGCCGCAACTTGCAAAAATTACGAAATTGGCCAGGATGTCATTTCCGCTTTCGGAGAGATAGAGGGTGGTGATAGGTACTTCGTGCCGACGCGTGAAGGCCACGCACTTGTGGATCTCATCGCCGCGAACCGGGACCAGTTAACGGATGCCGGCATCGCACCGGAAAAAATACATATTTCGCCATTTTGTACGATGGAGCGTACCGACCTTTTCTTCTCTTACCGCATCGAAAAGAAGAAATACGGCAAAACGGGCCGTCTGTTGTCGGTAATAGGCCGGCGTTGATGCTCGAGTGTTTCAGGAGACTCCTTTACTTTGAATTTCCGTACGATCATTAGCAGGTGTTTTTTCCCGGCCGGGCTCTTCCTTTGCCTTTGCCTCAATACTTTCGCGGCCACTGAGTGGACCTCAGTCAGGTCAAAGAATTTCTACGTGATCGGCGAGGCCTCGGACCTCGAGCTTCGCAACGTTACCGAACGGCTCGAACAGTTTCGTGACGTACTTGAGCAGCTTTTCCCGCAATTTGCTGCCGACAGCAAGACCCACGCGAACGTGATCATTTTTAGAGATGCGGAATCCTTCAGGCCCTTCAAGCCCAAACGGCCCGACGGGACTCCCGACGACGGCGTAGCAGGATATTTCCTAGCCGCCGAATCGGTCAACTACATTACTCTGGCCATGAATGGCGGCAAGACAGATCCGTTCCACACGATCTTTCACGAATACCTCCATTTTCTGCTCAAATCACGGACAGGAAAGAACGATCTCCCGCCATGGCTGACGGAGGGTTTGGCCCAGTATTATGAAACGCTTGAGGTCACAGCAGACAACAAGGTCGTCCTTGGGTCGGCCCCGCAAGGCCGTCTGGGATTGCTTCGACGAAGTGAGCTGCTTCCCCACAACGAATTATTTTCTGCGGAACGAACCGCGGTGCATGGATCCGCCAACATGCAGCGGTCTATGTTTTATGCCCATTCATGGCTGCTCGTCCATTACCTTCTAAATCAGGGAGAGGGCAAAGCAGCCGATCGCCTTGACCGGTTTTTGCGGCTGCTGGGTAATAATGCCTCGACCGAAACTGCTCTGAAACAGGTATTCGGGATCGAAGCCGCGCAACTTAATGAGGCCTTGCGCGCTTACTTACTGCAGCCAGCTTTGCCCGGTATGGTCGAGCCTATTTCGCCCAAAGTAGCCTCGGCCGTTGAGAACAGGAGCTCAAAGGTTCCTGATGCCCTGGCACACGCATACCTCGGCGATCTGCTTCATAACATGAACCGGCTCGGCGAGGCTGAAACATATTTGCGCGGAGCCATCGCGGCCGATAATAAGCTCAGCCTGGCGCATTCGTCGCTGGGCCTGCTGCTTATTCGCCAGGATAAGTTTGCCGACGCCGTCCGGCATTTGGAAGTTGCCGTTGTGGACGGCTCAGCTAATTACTTTATCAATTTCAATTACGCATATGCCATGAGCCGTGCCAGCGCAACCGGGGGGTTCGTACGACGATTTCCGGAGCCGACCGCGGCCAGGATGCGCGAAGCTCTGCTAAAAGCTATCGCACTCGAGCCCGGCTTTTCCCCGAGCTATCGGATATTGGCTTTCACCTATTTTGTGAACGGTGAAAACCTCAGCGAGGCTGCCAGCCTGCTTGAAAAAGCACTATCTATTCGGCCGGGTGACGAGAGTTATGAGATATTGCTCGCCAAGATCCTTGTTCGGCTGGAGAGATACGAAGATGCCCGGGGTTACCTGGATAAATTAAGCCGGAATGCGAAAGACCCGCAGGTGCTCACAGAAGCGAGCGGATTGCTGTCTTCAGTTACCAAATACTTCAAAGCGAGCCTTCAGATCTCGGCCACGCCGACATTGAGAGGCCTTCCGTGGTCGCCCTCGCTCGTACTTCTTAAGCGATCGTGGGTGAGTGAGTCCGATCTCACTTTTATAGAGCGAACACGTGAATTAACAAATTTGAACCGTGTACTGGAACGGCCCAGGCCCGGCGAACAAAGAATTCTGGGCTCCATCGACCGGATCGACTGTGCAAATGGCTCGATAACCTATAACGTCAGGTCCGGCGGTCAGAACCTGAAGCTCTTCGGCGAGCGGTTCGACGACCTTAGGATGGCGGTGTTAGTCAACGGCCAGCATTCATTTAAGATCGATTGCGGGGCCAGGCTGCCCTCAAACCCCGCAGTTTTGTCCTTCGCGGCGTCGGCGGACAGTCGGACCTTCACAAGGCCGCGATTGATGTCCATAACCTTCGTCCCGGACCATTTTGAGCTGCAGACACCCGTACAGTTGGCGGCGTCGCGACAGGTTATTATCGAGAACGACATGTTGAAACGGGTCTACGGGACCTCGGGCCGGGTTGAAGACATTTCTGTCAATGCCGATGCTCGGTGGGCGTCGATCAGAGCAAGCCTTCGACCAGTCGGAACAGGGGAGGTCCGGGTGTTGGGAACTCTTCAGACGGTTGATTGCAGAGGAAACTCATTCGCTGCCGTAGCGATGGTTGGCGGTATTCGGCAGCGTTTCCAGGCCGATGCTGATTTCATGCCGAAATGGTTTGGTGTCGAATCCACGCAGGCTTCATTAGATTGCGGGAGCTCTCCGGGAGTTCCGAACGTACTATTCACTTACGTTAAGGCCGAGAGAGGGGACTCGGGGACGGCCAGGCTGATCGCGATGGAATTCCTGCCTTCAGGCTTTCCAATGCAATCGCTTACCGAACCCGCGCGTTGATCGAAACTGTCTTGGTCCGCGGCGGATAACAAACCTCTTCCGTACAGGCTTGGTAGCGTACCGCTACATCCACCTTAACGCTGCCTCCGCGGTAATTAGCCGGAACCGTAACGGGGAATGTGATCAGCACGCGTCCTTCATACACGTTTATCGAACTCTCAGAGAACTGGAATTTACGATTTTTACCCCTCGGATAACTGACCGGCCCGACGCGGGCTCCGCTTGCACTCGCACGCACCGTTGTCGCGATAGCGTACTCGCTATCGGGACGATTGGAATTAACATGAAGCCCGCCGGGAATGTTTAGAAGGACGGTCGCGCGTGCCGCTTTTCCTTTCGTGACAATCCCGCCGGGAATCGAGGCAGTAATTGTTTGGGCATTGGCCGATGTGACAACGCCGCCAATGATAAAGACTAAGGCCAAAAATGCTGACCTGGTAGAATTTTTGATCATAACTTGTAAATCGGTTTACTTGAGCTCAAAACTTAGCAGCATTGATTCGATGTCTTGAAGTAACTCATCGGTTGTTTCCGATAGCGAGACGATCTCAAGCCTAACGATGCGGCCGTTCTTCTCGCCGGATTTTCGGAATACCCGAAAGTCCACATTTTTTTCCGAGCGTTTTGCTTCGGTTACACGATACGATTGCCCCCCGATCTTCTTGCTTACATCACTGACGATCTCGTCGACAGGTTTGGATCTGAACTTTGGATCTCCCGCATTGAAGACGCTAATATTTGCTGTAGCTTTTCGAAACTCCGAGGCTTCGTCCTGCCCAAATTCCCTTGAATACGACTCAAAGGCAAGACCAGGATCGCCGCCGATAACTGTCAGAAAGCCCGCGGGCTTGTCGATCACAAAATCGTCGGTCTCGATCGTCTCGGGCTCATAAGCCAAAGCGGCGCTTTTCTTGATCCTGGTCGAGGCGTAGATCATCAAAGCGACCAGAATGAGGCCGGGAATTAAGAGTTCCATATATACTAAGACGCGGTTACGGCGGCACCGGAACGGGCCGCCAGTTGGCCGCAGGCAGCGTAAATATCGCGCCCGCGCGGCTGCCGGACATAAGCCGAGACGCCGCGAGACTCCAGGATCGCCTTGAAGCGTTCGACCCTCTCCGCCGATGACGCTGTGTAGTCGAGCTGTTCGGCTCCATTGTGGGGAATGAGATTTATCTTCACGCGGGAGAGTTGATAGCGGTCGAGCAGCCGCGCTAACTCGGCGGCATCGTCGTCCGAATCGTTTACCCCGCCGAGCATAACGTACTCAAATGTAAACCGCTCGCCCCGGCGAAGTGAACCCTCGAATTCCTTTGCGGCCGAAAGCAGCTCGTCGAGATCCCAGCGTTTATTGATGGGCATCAATTTGTCCCTCAATTCGTTGCGAGCAGACGAGAGAGAAATTGCCAGATGCGGCCGGTCTTCGAGTTTGGCAAAATCATAAAGCCTCGGCACTATTCCAGCCGTTGATATCGTCACACGGTTCGGCACGATAAAAAGACCCTCTTCGTCCGACATAAGGCGAAGAGCAGCAATTAGATTATCGAAATTCAGGAACGGCTCGCCGGCACCCATCCCAACAAGATTCGTCCCGTGAGGCGTTTCGACGCCGACCCCGTAAACGTCATTCAGAACAATAATGATCTGTTCGACGATCTCACCCGGCGTGAGATTGCGAAGCAGACCGAGCTTTGCTGTAAGGCAGAAATCACATTTGAGGGGGCAGCCAGACTGCGATGAAAAGCATATAGTGTCGCGCTTCTCCGTCGGGATATATACGGTTTCGACAGGATAGCCGTCCGCAGTCTTCATCAGATATCGACGGGTACCATCGCTGGACACATATCTCGATTCGACCGAAAGACACGATATCTCGGCCGACTCCTCGAGTCGGGAGCGGAACTTTTTGGGCAGGTCCGTTATCTCGTCAAATGAAGTAAGTCGGCGCTCGTGCAGTGCTTTGAATACCTGAATAGCCCGATAACTCGGCTCGCCAAGAGACGCGACGAGATCGACGAGTCCGGCACGAGACATGCCTAAGAGATGGAACTTTTCGCCCATAAAGATCTATTTTAACGCATTGGCGAATAATAATCCGCACAATGCCGCCGTTTGGACTTCCCTCGGTAACCAGGCAGCAGATTCTGTCGTAATATGTGGGTATGCAGAAATTACCCTTGCTTCTACTTACGACACTTTTCACTTTTTCGACGGTTATGGCACAAACCAAAGAGGCTGATCCAAAGGACGTCGGTTCCCTAGACGGCATCATGAAGGCTGTTTATGACGTTATTTCGGGCGACTCCGGCAAAGCTCGTGACTGGGACCGATTTCGCACCTTGTTTCACAAGGACGCGAAGCTGATCCCCTCGGGCAAGAACCAGCAGACAGGCGTGACCGGAGCCCGGTTCATGACACCGGAAGATTACGTAACCCGGAGCGGGCCGATGCTCGAAAAAGATGGGTTTCACGAGCGTGAGTTGGCCCGCCATGTCGATCAGTACGGAAATATCGCACAAGTTTTCTCGACCTATCACGCGTTTCGAAAATCGGATGACAAGGTTCCGTTCCTTCGCGGCATCAACAGCTTTCAACTATTAAATGACGGCAAACGCTGGTGGGTGATAAGTATCTTCTGGCTTGCTGAAACTCCGGATAACAAAATACCCAAGAAATATCTGACCAGTCGAAACTTAAAGAAGAGTAATCACGAAGTCATACTAAAGAAGCACTAAAGGGAGGTAGTCACTTTGTGTTGTTAGAGTAATTTCGTGGTTACTATTTTATGGCTGAACACCATTTAACCCGTTCGCTCACGCTCGACGTTCCGCGCGAGCAGGTTTTTCCATTTTTTGCAGACGCTGGCAATCTGGAGCTCATAACGCCGCCTGAGCTAGGGTTTGACATCGCGACGCCTCAGCCAATTGCTATGCAAAAGGGCACGTTGATCGATTACACGCTGACCATGCGTGGCGTGCCCATCAAATGGCGAACAGAGATCACCGAGTGGGATCCGCCAAACGAATTCGTCGATATTCAGATCCGAGGTCCCTATTCGCAGTGGATCCACCGGCACCGGTTCACGGCACTTTCACCCGAAAAAACACTGATAGAGGATGCTGTCAGATACCGCTTGCCGCTCGAGCCATTCGGCGATCTGGCCCATTTTTTAATTGAACGCGAGCTGACCCGAATCTTCGAATTTCGCCGAACGGCGGTCATCGATTTCTTCAAGACGAAAAGTCATCCGGGCCATTCGCCGCAATAAATGAAATCCGCTCGGCCGGTAAGAACTATTTCGTTATCATTTCGCCAAAGCACGTCCGTTATACCGCCCTCGGAATGGACCCGCACCTTGCGCCCCGTTTTAAGGAGGAGAGCACTCAGGACCGCGGCACCGCTGGAGCAGGTGCCTGAGGCTGCGGTCTCCCCGACACCACGTTCCCAGATCCGTATGGCGATATTTTCAGGGTCGATGACCTTAACAAATACAATATTTGCCCGATCGGGGAACTTTTCGTGGGATTCCATGGCTCGGCCGGGCGTGCGCCAGTCGAAATTTAGGTCGTCAACGAAAACGCATGCGACAGGATTCCCTATGTTCACCGCGGAAACCCAATATTCGCTGCCGTCTACGAAGATCGGCGAATTAACGACAGCCTCAAGAGGTTCTGGGCATACGAACGGCACTTGTTCACTTGCAAACTTTGGCTGACCGATCTCGGCCTCGAACCGGTACTCGCTTTCGGTCGGGTGCTCGATCAGTTGATAATTCTTGACGCCACTGCGAGTTCGCAGGCGAAGATGCGGCTCAGACCAGATCTCTTTGTGATGAAGATATGCCGCAGCACAGCGCGTTCCGTTTCCTGAAAAGCCGGCGGTGCTGCCGTCGGGGTTAATTATTTCACAGAAAAAATCGGCATCACCATCGTCGAGTCGTTGAAGGACAGCAATGCCGTCTGCACCGGCCCCGATATGCCGGTGGCAGATGGCCGCTCCAAGCTCAGAAAGAATCACATCATCGCTAATGGTAGCTCGGTCCATTACGATGTAATCGTTGCCGAACCCGTGAAACTTACAGAATGAGATCGTCATACTTATGGCTAACAATTTAGAGTACCCTGACACTTCCTATAGAGATTTGTCCTAAACCGGGTAAAACTTTCACATTATGGCACCACTTATCGTCTTAATTGTCACTTTTCTTGTAATTTACACGGGAAATAAGCTGATCGTCAGCAGTCGTATGAGCACATCGTTGATAGGGCGGATCGCCCTCGCCTCCATGCTGATAGTCACCGGGGTTGCTCACTTCACTGATACGGACATACTGGTGGAGATGATGCCGGACGCGATCCCGCTAAAAAGAGAAATGATCTACTTCACTGGCATATGCGAGCTCGCAGGTGCGATCGGCCTGCTATGGATCCGGACCTCGCGGCTGGCGGCGATAATGCTGGTGATATTTTTCGTAATGATACTTCCGGCAAATATTGCCGGAAGCTTCAAACACGTCGAACTTGGCGGGATGGAATACGGCCCCATTTATCTTTGGTTCCGCGTGCCGTTTCAGTTGTTTTTGATCTGGTGGACATGGTATTTCGGTATCAGGCGGATCAATTCACCCAATCTGCAATAAACACATTAGTATCACCTTCCTTTGCAGCATTTCGGTTTGAGGCAAACACGATCTTTTTGCCGTCAGGCGAAAACATCGGAAACCCGTCGAATGTCTCATTGAACGTCACACGCTCAAGGCCAGTGCCGTCAACATTGATCAATGCAAGATCGAAATTCCGTTTCCGCGGATCGGTAGCAAAGTAGTTGGTGCAAAAGATTATCCGCTTACCGTCGGGTGTAAAAAATGGGGCGAATGATCCGGCAGCCAGGTTGGTTATCTGACGTTTGTTCGTTCCGTCAGCATTCATAAGCCAGATCTCAAAGGTGATCGGCACGATCAAGTGTCGCGACAGGAGGTCTTTATAACGGGCGATCTCGGCAGGTGTTTTTGGATGCGAGGCACGATAAACGATCTGTTTGGAATCGGGGGAATAGAAGGCCCCGCCGTCGTATCCCACCTCGGTCGTCAAGCGCTTAACATTCTTTCCATCCGCATCCATCGAATAGATATCCAAGTCGCCATCTCGTTCGGATGTGAATACGATCTTTTTCCCATTGGGCGAAACGGTGGCCTCGGCGTCATACCCTGCCGTGCTTGTTAACTGCTTAATATCCGTTCCGTCGGTCTTGGAAGTGAAGATATCGTATTGACTATAAACCGGCCAGACATAGCCTTGGGAGAAGTCCGGATTTGGGGGACACTCCTTGCGGCCGAGGTGCGTCGATCCATATAGGATCCGTTTATCTCCCTTCAGAAAGAATGCACAAGTGGTACGGCCGTCGCCATTAGAAACCATCCTTACATTAGACCCGTCGACATTCATGGTGTAGATCTGGTCGCAAGCCCGCCCGTCGCGCTTTGACTGAAAAGACAACTGCTTACCGTCAAACGAAAAGTACGCCTCGGCATTTTCACCGCCGAATGTAAGCTGCTTAATATTTCGAAAATGCTTTTCCCCCGGCAGTTGGAGGCCGCCGTTCTGTGCCATAGCTGTTGACATCGACGCAAGAATGATGAAAATAACGGGATATAAAAATTTCATATTTTCAATTATATTATTACAACCTCCCTTTTGTGCATCCGGCCTTGCCAGTTTTGCGAATTAGAAAATAATGGCCTCACAGATTTCGGGAAAGCCCGTCCGGAGTTTGAAAAACGAATTTGGTGTATGAATTTTGAGACAAATCGCGATGTGCTGGAGTGGTACGAACGGCAGCCTCGCGCCCTAACGCCCGAATTCCTTAAGTCCATCCCCTGGCATCAGGTCAAGGACAGTTATCTCGACCCTCGTTTAATTCCCGTCCTGTTGTATATGCGTGACGTGGAAACATTGACCGACATGTACCATCGCGAACTTCTTCGTACGCCGACCGGTAGAGACCCGCATATTAGTAAGTTTATGGAGCGGTGGGGCGTCGAGGAGATAACCCACGGAGAGGTGCTAAACCGTTTCCTGAACGAGATCGGGGTCGAAACCGCTGACGACTGGCAAGAGGATGTAAGACGAAACGTGTCAGCGACCTACAATGCCAACGCTTACCTGCTGACGACACTGACAAACCTCATTGGCAAGAAATTCACGGCGGCTCATATGACCTTTGGAGCGATCCATGAGATGGAGGCGGCCCAAGGTTACCGGCGGCTTTCAGCACTGGCGGACCACCCGGTGCTCTCGCACATCCTGAGCGCCGTCATTCGCGAGGAGTCGGCTCATAATCAGTTTTACTGGAGCGTCGCCCGGCTGGAACTTAGAAAGAACCAGTTCGCGCAAAAGCTTGCCCGGTTTGTCGTTGAGAAGTTTTGGGCACCTGTTGGGCAGGGATCGCTTGCTCGGGCACGGACTGAATACGTCATCGGCGTCCTTTTTAAAGACAAAGATGCCCTTTCAGTTATGGACAAAACGGTAACAAAACGCGTCCGGCAGCTGCCCGGTTTTGACGACATCACAAAAATGACCGATACCATTGGCAGGATCGCCGAGCGATCATCCGCAATACTCGAGATCGCTTAATGCGGCCGGTAATACTCGACTCCCGAATTCACCTCGACCGCAATTTTTCCTTCTGCTTCCGCATAGTCGAGATGAGCGATCGCCTCAGACAGTGCCAGAAAGCGATGGACGCCCTGATCATACGAATCCGGGAATAGGCGTTGTGCTAATTCGAACGCCGTTGTCCCATTTTTTCTGACCAGATTCACGACCTTCTTCTGGCGTTCGTCGATCGCCTTGATGTAACGATGGAAGATCTCTTCAAAATCGGTCACAGGCTCACCATGGCCGCCATATGCCAGTGTCGGCGAAAAGCTCCGTAACCTCGCCAGACTGACTAAATACTCGGCGAGTGATCGGAATCGACGTGACGGGTCAAGCGGATCGGGTGATAAGATCGGGTTCGGAGTGATCCGCTTGAGCACACAGTCGCCGCATATGAGGGTCCGGTTCGATTCCCTTACGAACGAGCACGAACCTGGAGTGTGCCCCGGTGTGTGCAGCACGCGGAGGGAGCCCGAGGCAAATTCCAACTCCATGTCGTCGCGGAGAGGCAGAGAATCTCCGTCAGCCAGGGAATCAGTGAGCAGGCTTATGTCGTCATAGAGGGCCTGCATTCCCTCAAACACCGGGTCCGGGACGCCCGAACGCATCATTAGTTCACGGTGATCATCGTGGGCGAGACGCCCGAACAAGTGCCCGGTCTCCCACTCGTGTACAAGTATGTCGGCATCCTTTGCTTCGTCGCGGACCTTTTGAGCCAGCCCACAATGGTCCTCGTGAGCATGAGTCAGGACTATTCGTCGTACGTCAGAAAACTGCACGCCGTTTGCTGCAAGACCGCTTCGCAGCGCTGTGGCCGCTTCCGCGGTTTTGGGACCGACGTCAATAAGCGTAACAGGGTCTTCGCGGATCAGATATATATTTACGTCACCGACATAGAAGGGGGTCGGGATCGACAAGGGAATAATTTTCATAGATGCGGGGCCGACGAAGCAACCCTTCCAGCTTTCCGACAACAAAACAATAGTAGCAAAACCTGGGCCGGGGGCGGATTCCCGCGTCTGGAAAGCTGGCCGAATTGAAACATTCTGGTGCCCTGACGGGTATAAAGAGGCAAATGAGGAATTTGGGATATGGATTTGCCGTTTTTAGTAGTAATATTGCTTGCCTTATCGTAATTTATGGGTTAAAAAGTTCAAAGCAAATCATTTAGGTTTAGGGGCCAGGTTCCAGTTTTTCAAGAGACTCGCATCGGAAGCAATCGTTCAGAAGGGCATATCTTTGAAGCCCAAATAGCAGCTTCTCTCTGTTTCCGAGAAATTTAAACATGTCTTACTTCTTGCTAAGGAGAATTAAAATGAAAGTATTGTTGTCCGATGTTTCCGCCATCACGGGAAGGACATTAATGTTGTGTATGGCGATAGCCGCCCTTGCCATTTCCGGCTTCGGGCAATCTCAGTCCGCCGCGGCAGACCTTTCCGGCACGGTCACGGATCAGACAGGGGCCGTCGTAGCTGGCGCTACGGTGACCGCGCGTGGCGTGGGTACAGGCATTACGCGTACTGTTTCGTCCAGTTCTGACGGTGGCTTTCAAATACTAAGTCTGCCTCCTGGCGATTACGAGGTCACAGCCGAAGCACCGAATTTCAAGAAGAGTGTAATTTCTGGCGTAAAGCTCACAGTCGGCCAGAGTGCTTCGATCGGCATTAAGCTGGAAGTTGGAGATGCTACAGCCACGGTCAACGTCTCGGGCGACGACCTTGACCTGGTGGAAACAACCAGGACCTCTGTCTCGAACACAATTGAGCAAGTCAGGATTGAAAACCTGCCGATCAATGAGCGCAGTGCAACCGGCTTTGCCCTGACGCTCTCGACTGTTGGACGTGATAACGGTCGGCCAATAGGACCGGCTCCAACCTCCGGCCTGAATATCGGGGGACAGCGGGGCCGTTCGACCCTCGTACAGGTCGACGGAGCGGATTTCACCGACAACTCGATCAATGCCGCCCGTTCTACGGTATCGCAGGAAGCGGTGCAGGAATATCAAGTTACGACCAACTCCTATATGCCGGAATTCGGACGGGCCACGGGTGGTATCGTCAACGTGGTTACCAAACGCGGTACCGACGGTGTCCGGGGAAACGTATTTGGCTTCATCCGTCACAAATCGATCCAGTCGCGGAATCCCTTTGCGCCCCTCATCGATGGGGACCCGAACAAAAAGCCTGGTTACACGCGTGCGCAGTATGGATTAACTCTTGGCGGGCCGATTCACAGGGGTCAAACCTATTATTTCGCCTCGTTCGAGCAGCGACGGCGGCAGGAATCGGGCTTTTTTACGGGAGATATCGTGGGCGGAGCAACCTCCAGTATTTCGATAGGCGCTCCATTTTTACCGTTTACAAACAATTACACGGGATTGACACCGGCGCAGGTTACTTACGTTCAGGGACTACTTGCCACTGGAATGCCGGCAAACATCGGTACAGCGATCACTTACGCCACGATGGCTTCGGCAGGCACACAAACCGCTCTGAATGGGACCAGCACCCTGATTGCTCCGGGCGGCGTTTTGGCGGGCCAGGTGATCGGCCCTCGTTTTTTCCTCTCGGGTGCGCCGGTGCCTCTTACGCGGAATGGCCAGGGACAATATATTGCTTTTCGGCCGCTAAATCAGCTTGCGCGGGTTTTTCCGATCTCGGACAAATCGACATTTACGTCACTTAGGATCGATCATGCGGCGAATGCGAACAATCAACTTAGCTTCCGTGTAGGCTTTAATCCGAGCGTAGTCACTGGCATTCAGGACGAGTCTCAGAATCAGACCATCGGCCAGAACGATTATTCAAGAACTGGCATTCAGGATCTAAAGGATGCCTCAGGTGGTGCGTCATGGACTAGCGTGTTGCCGCGTAATATGGTAAATGAACTTTATTACAACTTCGGTCGCCGTATCGCTAAATTCGATTCCCAGATCCCGAGCGTGGCGTTGCAGATCACGGGTTCGGCATTTATCGGTTCAAATCCGTTCTCACCAGTCGACCGCGAAGAGGACCGTTATCAGATCCGCGACAATCTGACATGGGTCAAAGGCGGACACACGATGAAGTTCGGTGCCGATTTCAACTGGATCAGCGGTAAAGCGAAATTTGACCTGAATTTTCCGGCCCTGTTCAATTTTGGTCAGCAGAGTTGTGCCCCCATTGTAAGTGCTACATGTGCGGGACCCGCCTTTACGCCGATCCAGGCTTACGGACTTGGTTTTCCGGGCGCGTTTATCCAGGGTTTTGGTGATCCAAACAGTAGCCTCGCCAATAAGCCGATTGCTTTCTTTGCACAGGACACCTGGAAGGCAACACGAAGACTGACGCTCAATTTTGGTGTTCGATATGATTACGAGTTCACGGAACGGTACACGGCACAGCCGTTTACCGATCCGCTTACGGGCATCACACTGTCGGCGGCGGACATCGAGGCAAATGAGGCGGCGTTGAACGTGCAGCAGGGCTTTCCGCGTGATAAGAACAACTTCGCTCCGCGTGTCGGACTCGCTTGGGATCTCAAGGGGGACGGGCGAACCGTTATTCGTGCGGCCGGCGGTATTTTCTACGACCATCCTCTGCTTGCCGTCGCCTTCAACTCGAATATCGCCGACGGGTCGCAGCAGCAGCAGGCAACCCTTCTGCCGATCGGCGGCCCGGATCCAAGAGGCCTTCTGAATGCTTTTCAGGTCTTTCAAGGAACAGTTTGCGGAGTCATTGGTTCGAACCCGGCCATCTGCGGCACTGCAAGAACTCAGGCAATTGCGCCGACAGCTATCTATGAATTCGGACGGCTGAGATTTGACCCTAGCGGATTTACTGGTTTTGGCCCGATCCTCCCGTTTACCCTTCACGTAGACAGGAATTTTGAGTACCCGATTGCGTTTCAGGGCAATCTGGCCATCGAACATACGATCGGTCGCAATATGGTCGTTTCGGCAAGCTATATCACGGTTAACGCCCGGCACCTTGCTCATCCGACGGATTTCAATCCGGTCAATCAGTCGGCATTGGTCGAGAATTTCCGCCGGTTCTTTGGCGGTCCGCCTCCTAGTTTTGGGGCTGCGGCATTTGGCATCAGTATCCCGAGTGCGGCAACGGATCCTCGAGTGGTAGCGTGTCCGGTCGGCGTGCCTGCACCTTTGTGCTTTACCAATCTCGGTGCGACCTGGGCAGCCTTGGTTCCCGGATTCGTCGCAGCTCCTGTGGCAAACCTCGGCAATCGAGTCATCTCGCCCATTGCAGCAAACTATTTTCGTAAGCTCGGACCCAACTACTTCTTTGTTAGGGCTCTGACGGGTCTCAATAAGGCGACCTTTGATACTTTGCTGCCTGGCACTCTGCGAACTCCCGGACCGATCAATTCATACCACTCTGTAAATGCACAGGTCTCTGACGGGAATTCGTTCTACAACGCGATGAATCTCGAGATCAAGAAGCGGTTCTCGAACAACATTCAATTCCTGGGAACCTACACGTGGTCGCATTCGATCGACGATTCGTCTGATCTGCAGACCCTGCTTCTTCCGCAGGATACTCAGAATCACCGAGGAGATCGCTCGGATTCCTTATTCGACCAGCGTCACAGATTTGTATTCAGCGGAGTGTTGTCGGCTCCGGATTCATGGCGGTCGGCCGGTGGACTGCGCGGATTCATGCACGGCTTTACGTTCGCTCCGATCGTCGAAGCTTCCTCTGGGCGCCCATTCAATATTTTGGCCGTGGGCGATGCCAACGGTGATTTTACCAGCTCGAATGAACGTCCAAGCGTACGTGCGGACGGCACACTTTGTCAGACTGGCGTTGATCCGAATTGTTTTACCGGAGTGTTTCCCGCTACTCCGACGTTGGGCCGCAACATGGGCACAACACACGGCTATTTCTCGGTCGATGCACGGCTTACTCGCACGATACGTCTGGGCGAGCGTCTGAATCTCGATGTTATTGCCGAGGGTTTTAACCTGTTCAATCGCTTCAATGAGGCGGCCGGCAACCCGTTTTATCAGGTTGTCAACTCCTTCGGGCAGCGTGCGGGGAACGGCAAATATTACAGCAGTCCGCTCGCAGCTTTTGACCCGAGACAGTTCCAGTTCGGTTTGAAGTTGAACTTTTAGAAACTGATCTTTAGGTGTTATTGGCCGGGCGGTTCGACCTCCCGGCCATTTTTTGGGCCTCGGCACTGTGATCGTGGATAATGTAAGCATGGCTTCGCTCTCGGACGGGATCAGGCAGAAAGGCACAGAGATCGGTTTTCAGAAGATCGGGATCGTTCCCGCAACGCCGCTCGTTGCCGAGGGTCAAAGACTTAAAGAGTGGCTCACTAGAGGTTTTCACGGTCAGATGACATGGATGGAACGCGAGCCCGATAAACGAAGCGACCCGCAGATCCTTTATCCCGACGCGAGATCGATCGTCGTAGTCTCTCTAAATTACTTTACGCCGCACGAACACACCGACGATCCGGAAAAAGGCAAGATCTCGCGTTATGCATGGGGCGACGACTATCACGATGTCGTCCGAGAAAAGCTAAGTGAACTTCTCACGTGGATCAAGTCGGCCGACCCTTCTGCCGATGGCAAAATTTGCGTCGATACCACCCCTATGATGGATAAGGCATGGGCGGTACGCGGCGGCTTGGGTTGGATCGGAAAGCATTCGAACCTGATCACCAAGGAAATTGGCTCATGGGTCTTTCTTGGATCACTAATTCTTAACATGGAGTTGGAATATAGAGAGCAGCTGGTCGATGATCATTGCGGGACCTGCACCGCGTGTCTCGATGCTTGTCCAACCGGGGCAATCGTCGGACCTTATGTAGTCGATTCGCGAAAGTGTATCTCGTATGCAACGATCGAGCTTCGAACGGAGGAATTGCCGAACGAGATCACGTCAAATCAACAGGGTTGGCTTTACGGCTGCGATATCTGCCAAGACGTTTGCCCGTGGAACCGATTTGAGGAACCGAGCGGAGAAATCGCATTTGAACCGAGAAAACTGGAAACCGAAATTCCATTAGACACAGTTATCTCCTGGACGCCGGAAACATATGCCGAGCGATTCCGGCGAAGCGCGATCAAACGTGCAAAGCTGCCGGGCCTAAAACGTAACGCGGCTGCTCTGAAAGCATACAAGGATGACCTCACCTGACCGCTCATCTTCCTTCATGCCTATCGAATATGGTGTATCATTAGGACAACGATGGCCCTTCAAGATGCTTATAATCGGACGATCCGCGACCTGCGCATCTCACTAACAGACAGGTGTAATTTCCGCTGCTTTTACTGCCTGCCGAATGGCGAACCCGCCATGGCGCGGAAAGACACGATACTTACATTCGAAGAGATCTTGTACCTATCGGAAACTTTCGTTTCGCTCGGGATCGAAAAAATCAGGCTCACGGGCGGGGAGCCATTGATCAGGAAAGACGTGCCGAAGCTTGTTGCCGGCTTGGCACGCTTAAAGCCGGAGCTCACTGACATAGCGCTGACTACGAATGGCTTCGACCTGCCGCGTCATGCCACGGCGTTGAAAATGGCCGGCCTGGATCGCGTGACGATCAGTCTCGACACCCTTAAGAGGGAACGCTTCGCGGACATCACGGGCGTTGATGCCCTGGACAGGGTTCTCGCCGCAGTCGAATCGGCCAAAAGCAATGGCTTTGAGCCTGTAAAGCTGAATGCCGTCATCGTGAGGGGACGCAACGAAGACGAATTGACGAACTTTGCCCACTTTGCCCGTGAGCATGACCTAAGCATGCGCTTTATAGAATATATGCCGCTCGATTCCGGACACGGCTGGGATCGAGAGATGGTGGTTTCTGGTAAGGAGATCCGCGATACAATTGACGATGTCTTCCCGTTAAAACTCAAAGAAACGACACGCGGCAGCGGCACGTCCTGGAGATACGCTTTCGCAGACGGAGCCCCAGGCGAGATCGGAATAATTGCTCCGGTTACTGAAATGTTCTGCGGCCAATGTTCCCGTATACGCCTCACGGCCGATGGCCAGATCCGAACCTGTCTTTTCTCTACGACCGAGCACAATCTGCGAGATCACGTGCGAAACGGCGCCAGCCGTGCCGAAACCGTCGAATTCATTCGAGATGCTGTAATAAAAAAGGAACCTCGTCATCATATAAATGACGCAGAGTTTGTGCAGCCGGCCCGAACGATGAGCTTTATCGGCGGTTAACACCTCGGACCGGAACTGTTATTTTTTACAATTCAGCGGAGTAGTTGGCCTCGCCAGGGCGATCCGTCAATGATATTTCGCCGTTAAAGGTGCTGGAAGGATAAACCCCAGAAAGGACCTTCATCAGCGTTGATTAGCCCGCCCCGTTCTCACGGGCGTGAAGCTCACCACTTTCGAGCGCGAGGCTAGCCCCTTGAGTGCCTGAACGCCGGGAAATCTCTTGACGATGTTTCGCATTTCAATGAGCGGCATAAGGCTTGGGCGATTTTACACATCTCCCGTCCGTTCCAAAATCGCCTTTCGACGGAATCCGTTGGGGCCGCATGTTTTACCTGTTTTCAGGTTACAAGCCGTCTGACTTATACTCTTGAAGTATGCCAGAACCAGTCGCCATAGAGTCGATCCTGAATGAGGCTCGAGTCTTTTCTCCCCCTCCTCACTTTGCCGAGATGGCCCATATCAGAAGCTTCGCCGAGTATGAGCGTTTGTATGCTGAGGCCGCTGCGGACCCACAGGCGTTTTGGGCCCA
>JBGSWW010000055.1:0-30817 GCA_041751735.1 Pyrinomonadaceae bacterium
GTCGGCCTTGCAGGGGCGCGATTTATGACGCTGCCGCTGCTAACGCTGGTCAATGCCGCCCGGCAGATCGCGGCAGGTGATTTTTCGTCGAGAGTCAGTACACGAAATATCACTGAGATCGGCACCTTGGGCGAATCCTTCAACGTCATGACCGACAAGGTCGAAGAGCAGATAGCAAAACTTGCTAAGGCGGCTGAGGAGAATCGCGAGCTTTTTGTAGGCACCGTAAAAGCCCTCGCCGCAGCCATTGACGGCAAAGATAAATATACGCGCGGCCATTCCGAACGAGTTTCCCGGATCTCGGTAGCCATCGGAAAACGAATGGGAATGGAGACAGAGGAGCTTGAAACGCTGAGGATCAGCGCCCTGCTTCACGATGTGGGTAAGATCGCCGTCGACGATGCCATTCTCAAAAAGCCGTCCGCTCTCACCGATGCGGAATTCGAGATAATGAAGACGCATCCGCAAAAAGGCTATAAGATAA
The DNA here is from genome assembly GCA_041751735.1 of Pyrinomonadaceae bacterium. Lineage (GTDB taxonomy): Bacteria > Acidobacteriota > Blastocatellia > Pyrinomonadales > Pyrinomonadaceae > OLB17. The sequence continues at coordinate 485 of JBGSWW010000055.1, forward strand.
TGTCGCAAATACCGGCAATGAAAGAGTTTTTGCCGGGAATGTACATGCATCACGAGATGGTCAACGGACAAGGATATCCGCAGGGATTGACCGGCGAACAGATACCGCTTCAGGCCAAGATAGTCTCCGTTGCTGACACTTTCGACGCGATGACCATCGACCGGCCTTATCAAAAAGGAATGGAGTTGCAGCCAGCACTAGAGCGTCTGCGTAGCTTTGTCGGCACGCGTTATCAATCGGATGTTGTCGAGGCACTCGTCGAAGCCTGTTCCGCCGGCGAGGTCGCGAACGGTATAGTTAGGCAACTTGCCGCAAAACGCGCCGCCGATGAAAAAGGATCGATCTTACCCGCTAAGTTGGTAGCTTAATACGTAGTCCGCCGGGAACCGGAAATTACCGCGCGTTGTTGAGCGTGCCATATTTTTCTATACTCTTTAGTTTGCGGTCACTTCCGCGAAGCAAACTATATGGCGTTCTGGCGTAGAAAAAAGGAAGATAAATTCTCAACTTCGGTACTTGGACTCGATAAATCGATCGAGGAACTCAAGGCCCAGGAAGCGGCCGTCGAACGCGAGCTAAACGTCCGTTTCACAAAGGCCATAGAAAAGACCCGGCATTCGCTGAACAATCGGCTGGATTCTATATTCGAAGGCCGAAAGCAGATCGACGAAGCATTCCTCGATGAGCTTGAGGAAATGCTTATTTCCACTGACATTGGTGTTTCCACGACGATACAGATCCTTGACAGCGTTCGCCGCGGTGTTGCCCGCCAGGATATCAACGATCTTGATGCCCTTAAGAAGGCCATGAGAAGCGAGCTGCTTGATATTCTCAAGCATTCGACCGAACGTGGCGTTGCCGATGAACGGAATATCGAAGACTCTATAAAGCCCTACGTCCTCATGGTTGTCGGCGTTAATGGTGTTGGTAAAACGACTACCATCGGCAAACTGGCTCAGCGGATCAAGAACGAGGGAAATGATGTTCTCATCTGCGCGGCCGATACGTTCCGCGCGGCTGCAAGCGATCAGCTCGAAATCTGGGCTGACCGTGCAGGAGTTCAGATCATCCAGCAAAAGCAGGGAACTGACCCGGCAGCCGTCTTGTATGACGCCCTTGCGGCTGCCAAGGCGCGTGAGTCGGACGTTTTGATCGTCGATACTGCCGGCCGTTTGCATAATAAAGCTAACTTGATGGCTGAGCTCGAAAAGATGAAGCGTATTTCCTCTCGAGAGGTGCTTGGTGCACCGCACGAAACCTTGCTTGTCATTGACGCTGTTACCGGCCAGAACGGGCTCGAACAGGCACGCCAGTTTATGAAAACGGCTGACGTGACGGGTATCGTTCTCACAAAGCTCGATGGCACCGCGAAAGGCGGCATTGCTGTAGCGATCGCCAAGGAGCTTAATCTCCCGATCCGCTATGTAGGTATCGGCGAACAGGTCAATGATCTGATGGTTTTTGATCCGGAAAGTTACGTAAATGGTCTCTTTAGTTAAATGACATTCTCCGATCGCGATATAGACCTGACGCGCCGTTCTCTGATGCTGGCCGCCGCGGGAATCGGCTTGGTCAGTCCTAATCCGCTGGTTGGCTGCGTGATCGTTTCGCCAAATGGAGAGATAGTCGGCGAAGGTACATATGTTTACGATGAGATCACACACGCTGAAGCGATCGCCCTTGAACAGGCAGGTGAAAGATCTCGCGGCGGCACGGCGTATGTTTCGCTTGAACCTCACAGCCATCACAGCAAAACGCCGCCTTGCACCGAAGCCCTCATCAATGCTGGGATAAAGCGCGTAGTTTCTCCTATCGAGGACCCGAATCCGCTCGTATCGGGCCGCGGCTTTGAGGCTTTGCGCCAAGCAGGGCTTGAAGTCACAAGCGGCGTTCTGGCTGAGCAGGCATCGAGGCTGAATGAAGCGTTTATCTGCTGGCACCAAAAAAAAAGGCCATTCGTACATCTCAAACTTGCCACATCCATGGATGGGCGGATCTCCCTGTCGGACAGTGTTTCAACTGCCCTTTCCGGCGAGGCGGCACGGCATCGGGTTCAATCGCTACGGCATCAATGTGATGCCATAGTCATAGGCGGCAATACCGCAGCGGTTGACGATCCGCTATTGACCGACCGCAGCGGTAAGCCCAGGCGTCGCCCTTTGGTGCGTGTGGTTTTGGATAATCGCCTCAGGCTGCAGGCAGAATCCAGGCTCGTTTCCTCAGCCGGGGAATTCCCCATTATCGTTTTTACTAACAGCCGCGACGTCAAGAAAATAGCCATGTTGCGGGACAGAGGCGTCGATGTGATCGAGTTGGACATGGGCGGGCGTGACCTAACGGGGCTTCTCGCCGAGCTCAAGACAAGAGAGATCCAGAGCGTTCTTGTCGAAGGCGGTAGCGAGGTTGCCGGATCCTTCTGCGATGAAAAGCTTGTCGATAAGATCACTTTCATCGCGGCGCCGATCGTCATTGGCGGTCGCGAAGCTCCAGGTGCGATCGGAGGTGCTGGTGCAGTTTCGCTGGCCGAAGCTCTTCATATTTCCGATATAACCGTCGAACAGTTGGGCGACGATATAGAGATCTCTGGATATCCCGCCATCTAACCACAGACAATATGCGAGCCAAGCGCTCATTGGGCCAGAATTTTCTTCGCGATACAGCGGTAATTTCAAAGATCGTTGATGCCCTTGGCCCAATCGCCAATGAAAAGGTGGTCGAGATCGGGCCCGGTCGTGGGGCCCTTACGGAGAAGCTACTCGAAACCGCCCGTGAGGTTTTTGCCATAGAGTTCGACCGTGATATGGTGGCCATTTTGGAAGAACGCTTCGCTGGTCATAAAAACTTTCACCTCATTAACGCCGACGCCCTGCATTTTGATTACTCACAAGCAGTGTGTCTGGACAATCCGGCAAAGCTGGTTGCGAATCTTCCGTATAATATCTCCACGCCGATACTTCAGGGCCTTGCCGACCAAAGAGAATTGTTCTCGACTATGGTGCTTATGTTCCAAAGGGAAGTCGTTGAACGGATCACGGCCCCTGCCGGAGGGAAGGAACGCGGGTTCCTTAGCGTGATCGTTGAAGACGCATTCAAAACAGAGTGCCTTTTTGATGTATCGCCCGAATCGTTCCGGCCTGTTCCCAAAGTGTGGAGTTCGGTAGTCCGGTTGACTCCAAAGCCCTTGTCGGGCCTCCACACGGCCCTTTTCCGAAAGGTTGTCAGTGCGTCATTTGCACAAAGGCGAAAAACGCTGCTCAATAATCTGAAGGCTGTTTTGGATGATCCCGTGGCGATCCTGACCAAGTCCGGCATCGACCCGCAGCGAAGGGCGGAGACCTTAACCCTGGAAGAATTTCGGCAGCTTGCTGAACATCTCGAAAAGATCGGCAAGGAGGCTGCGACAAAAAAGAGCTATCTGAACAGATAGCCGAATCGAGCTTTTAACTGGCCCCGGCATCTGAATAACCTGGATTTAAGGGTGCTCGTCGATATCCCGATGGTATCGGCCGCTTCGTCGAGGGTGTACTCTTCGGAGTAAACCAAGGTGATCGCGATCCTGTCTTCGGGTGACAAAGATGACAAGACTTTTTCGGCAAGCCGGGCACTCGTAAACGCATCCTCAGCGCTTACGGCACGGCCATCTAACGCATTCTCAAAATAATTTTTCTCAACATCACTGGATTCCGCGGGTCCGATGTCGCCTGTTCTTTTCCGCCGCCGAAACTCGTCATAGCAAACATTGACCGCAATGCGGGTGATCCAGGCAGCAAAAGATCTGTCTTCAGCGCAATGAAACTTATTCAACGAAAAATATGCCTTGGTAAAGCTCTGCTGGACAAATTCCTCAATGTCGCTTCTGTTTCGAAAAAACCGGCCGACTGTCCGAGCGACCGGTCGCCTGTATCTTTCAAAAAGCTCGTTGAACGCCCGGTCTTCCCCGTCCAGCACCGAGGAAACAAGCTGCCCATCCGTCAGTTCTTCTGCCGAGACGAAGGAAATATCCTGAGCTGTTGACGGCAAGCTTTTGTCTAGAACATCGTCCAACATCACTTAAGTGCTAAGCAGATCAACAATTCTCAAAGACTCTACTGAATCCTATAACCAGCCGGGATCGAGAAAAGCTCAGCCACCGGTTCCAGGCGTTTTATATTCACAAGCCGGAAAACATGTTCTCCCGCGATAGGATCGACGTGGCGTGATGAAACCAGAACCTGAAGCTCTGGTGAAAACCATCGTTCCGCAGTTACCGCGATCGGCTTATCGTTGCCGATATGACCGACAGGGATCTCAAACGTTGAACGGGTACCCTCGACACGGACACCTTCGATCGTTTTTGCTCCCAGCGATTCAGTTTTTTCCTTTGAACGCATGCCTGGTTCGTGTCGCGGTGCAATGTTGCCTCCGATCCGGCTCTTACGGGCGATCTTGTTATTATTGTCCAGGAAGATATGGGATTGTGAACCGAAATCATTAATAAACACCATCATTTGAGGTTTATTATCTCCGCCGACTACCTGCACACCCGCCACCATTTCGAGAGGCTGTTCGCGTCTGGTGCGACCTGCGGCATCCCTGTAGATCGCCCCTCGATTTTGTTTGGTAACGGTTGACCCGTCAAATAAACGCCTCGTTTCTTCGATCAGGATCTCTGCTGAAAACGGCTGTCCTTTGACGTGTTTATCACCGAACCTGAGCTCAGATCCAATAAAGAGGGCATTCGGCGGCATAGGTGCGTGCGGGGGCGGCGGCGGCGCAGCCGGATGGGGAGGCTGATGCTTCTGAATTTCCTCCAGTGACAATGTCGCGTCGCCATTTTCATCCATTTCGGCGAATACCGCACGGACAACGCGTTCGAATTCCTCTCGCGTAAGCGAATGATCGCCAGACCGCACCTGGCGAAGGAAAAATGGAGGCAGCGCACGGTTCATGGGTGCCGGCCTTCCGGGACCCCCACCGGCAGGCGGCGGCTGCTGAAGTTTGGGCGTGGGCCCTAATTCTTCCGTTTCAAGGACACCGTTTGCGTTCTTATCCAGGAGAGCGAAGGTTCGCTCGATGGCCGCCTGAAATTCGGACTCTTCGAGCATCTTATTGTCATTTTCGTCGTGTGGCCGAATCCAGTCCCCGGGACGAGGTGCCATCCCTGGGGCTCCCATCCCATGCTCACCTGGCGGTGGTGGATGGGGAGGGCCCGCGGGATGTGGCGGCTGCGCTGATCCGGTTGCCGTGATGACTAAAATAATGGCTAACACAATGATATTTGATCTCATAACATAAACTCCTTTCTCATAACCTCTACCGAATAAATCGAATCGCACGCGACAGGCCGTCGTCACCAACCAGGATCTCGGCATCGACGAGATCTGTGGGCTTTTCTACCGAAGCGACCAGTCCCATCGTTACCAACATAGAACTTGGTACTTTGACGCGAACAATCTGACCGCTCTCAGGATCTCGAGCGTACGACAAAGCTATAAAGTCCGACCTGATCTCCTCTCGACCGACGTTCGAACGTGATTCAGGTTTCATTTTTGTGGCGGGCGGCCTATGTTTCAACTCTCGTACGACCGGTTTCGACTCTCGTGCTAACTTTGCAGGCGTAACCGCAATTTTTTCCGTCACGGAAGCAACCTCCCGAGGAATGTCAGGCACAATAGCTTGCGTTTCATAACCCTTGTTTGGACCGCCGTCACTAACGACGGAAGGCTCGGTTGGCATCGATGTATAGAAAGTGATCAGCAATACCGCTGCTGCAGCGGCCGGCAGTCCGACCATCAGCCATCGCCAGACTTTTGCAACAGGGGGCCAGGGCGACCGAACTTCCTCTTGCCGCTCGAGGATCTGTCGCTGGATACCCCACCAGACTGTCGGTGAAAGAGCCGCTTCATCGACGGTCGCATTGTCTGCCCCTGCGTCGTGGACCAATCTTCGCAGAAAACGGTCGATCTTCTCATTTGCAATTTTCTCGTCCATGATTTGCCCCATCCTTGTGGCGTCAGGTGATAGACGCGCGAAAACGCGTTCTGGTTCTGAAAAATGTTTGGAATGCCGATCTCGGAAGTTTGGTCCAGTACCTGGACCCGCGAATCACGATGACTGCGGCTATGCTATAGTTTAGGGTTATATTACCTTTGGGGTACTCGCTATCGTGAACAAGATCGAAATTATTCCGCTCGGCGGCATCGGTGAATTTGGGATGAACTGTATGGGCATCCGGTACGAAGATGAAATGATCATCGTCGACGCCGGTATGGGCTTTCCAGAAGAAACGCCATTCGGTGTCGATATCTCGATCCCGAATTTCGATTTTCTCGAAGAATACCGTGACGATCTTACTGCGATCATCTTGACGCACGGTCACGAGGACCACATCGGTGCCCTTACCTATATCCTTAAGAAGTTCAATCTACCGGTCTACTCGTCGCGATTTACGCTGGCTCTGACTGAAAAGCGTCTTGGCGAGCACAACATGCTTGATGATGTGCTGCTGCATCGAGTCGAAGCGAACGATATCATCACGATAGGCAACTTCAAAGTCGAGTTCATTCACGCATCTCACTCGCTTGTCGAGTGTTTTTCGCTGGCGATCCATACGCCTATTGGCACGATCATTCATACGGGCGACTACAAGATCGATGACACACCTGTTATCGGAAAGCCGTATGACCTCGCCACGCTCGGACGGATCGGAGACGAAGGCGTGCTTGCGTTGCTTTGCGACTCGACAAACGCTACTGTTCCAGGCCGTACTCCGTCGGAGATGGCTGTGATCCCTGCGCTTCAGGAAATATTCGAGGAAACCGAAGGCCGTCTCATAATCTCAACGTTTTCTTCGTCGCTGCACCGGCTCCAGATCGTATTCGACATTGCCCACGAATTCGGGCGAAAGGTATGTGTGATCGGCCGTTCGATGCAAAAGAATGTCGAGATCGCCGAAGAAATGGGACTGCTCAAGATCCCATACGGAACGACGGTCGAACTGGGAGCTTCGCGTGCCCTTGAAGATGATGAGATCTGTTATCTCGTGACCGGGTCTCAGGGCGAGCAGAGGGCGGCTCTCTGGAACATGGCAACGTCGACATTCAAGGGCCTCGAGGTTGGAAAAGGGGATACCGTTGTTCTTTCTGCACGCATAATTCCCGGCAATGAAAAGAATATCAGTCGTCTCATCGGGCATCTGTACAAACGCGGAGCCAATATTATTGAAGAAAGGCGGCGCCTTGTTCATGTTTCAGGTCACGCGTCCCAGGAAGACATCAAGATAATGGTCGAAACCTCGAAGCCTCGGTTTGTCATTCCTATTCACGGGGAGTATCGAATGCTATTTCGGCAGAAAGAGTACATAAAGAACCACGTCCCAGGCTATAACGACGACAATATCGTCTTGATCGAAAACGGAAACGTGCTTGAGATCGATGAATTTGCGGCAAAGGTCGTGGAAAAACACGACCTTTATAAGACCTTCATAGATGAGGAATCAATGGAAGAGATCGAATACGATGTCGTACGCGAAAGAAAGAAACTCGCCTATGGCGGGGCGATCTCGCTCGTCGTTTCAGTTGACAAGAAAACTCACCAACTCGCGGGCGACCCGCATATCACGTTTCAGGGTGTTGCCGGGATCGATCCGCTCAACGGCTTCGCGGCCGAGGCCAGGTCCGCTGTCTCTCAGGCCATTTCCGAAATGAAACCTGAGCAGATAGCTGACCGAACCGTATTCAAAGAGAATCTCCGTATACACCTAAAGCGATTTATGCAGCGAGAGCTGAGTTCGAAACCTGTGATATTTACGACTGTGGTTGAGGTCTGAGAAAGTTTTAGGCCGAACTCCGCCGCAAAATCGCCATTACTGCACCACGCCCCGGACAGCAAAATCCGTGTAAGCCCTTGTGTGACTGCACTTATAAGGATTTGTCCTGTACCACGCGGTTTCCCGGAGAGTGTAATATTCTTTGTAATACAGGTGAGGCGGTTTGCATACCTGCACAAGTCTAATCGCCGAAGCCCCCCCCCGGAACAACCCGCCTCGCCATCAATTGAAAAGATAAATCATTTATCAAAGATCCATATCGCCGTCGGGATTATGGCGCATGTTGAGGCTCCGAGAAATACCATTTGTCGCGTTTTGTATGATTTGGCGTGAAATGTAGCATTTGTCGCAAAATGTGCCATTTGGCTCAAAAAATACGCACCTACCGCATGTCAGAATCGCCGGCTTGGGGACAAACGAATGGATCGACGAGGTACATCTATCCGTCGATTTGGCGAGATCACGGTTCTGCCGGATACTATTGTCGATGAATGATCCGGTAAATGAAGATTTAAAACGGAGGCTCGCTCGAGCCGAGCAACTGGCACGGCAGCTGGAACCCGACGCGTATTCGCGTGCGGCTGTCCGTGACAAAGTGCTGGAATACTCCGAGGGTTTTCTTGAAACGGTGAACTCCTTGCCGGCCTATGTGTCGAATGTTGGCTCGGGTGAGGGCCTTCTTGATCATCCTTTTTCCGAAACCGGCATTGGTATCGACGCGGCGATTGCCCTGATCGGAAAGAATGTGGATACACCCGGCCTAAATCCGGCGTCAGGCGGCCATCTCGGATATATCCCAGGCGGCGGCATCTATTATTCGGCACTGGGCGATTATCTCGCCGACGTTTTTAACCGTTATGCGGGTGTTTTTTATGCAAGCCCGGGTGCCGTGAGAATGGAGAACATGCTGATCCGCTGGATGTGCGACCTCGTCGGGTATCCGGCGGAATCGCATGGGAATCTGACGACCAGTGGGAGTCTCGCGAACATGATCGCCGTCGTCGTGGCCCGGGACGGTAAGGGCATCAAGTCGGCTGACATCGCGCGATCTGTCATCTACCTCTCTAAACAGACCCATCACTCGATCGATAAAGCAATCCGGGTCGCCGGGCTCGGGGAATGTATTGTTCGACATGTGCCGCTCGACGATCGATTCAAGATGATCGCGTCCGAGCTTTCGGCGATGATCGAGGCGGACAAAGCGGCAGGCTTGAATCCGTTTCTAGTGGTCGCATCCGCCGGCACAACGGGTGTCGGGGCGATCGACCCGCTTGTCGAGATCGGGCACCTGGCAAAAACACACGGCCTCTGGTACCACATCGACGCGGCCTACGGTGGATTTTTTATCCTTACAGACCTAGCAAAGGACAAGTTCCGAGGCCTGGATCTTGCCGACTCGATGATCATCGACCCTCACAAGGGGTTGTTCTTGCCGTATGGGCTGGGAGTCGTTTTGGTAAAGAACGTCGAGGACCTAAAGCGTTCATTCCGCTTTAACGCAAGTTATATGCAGGACGCGTTCGCCGAGCCGGATGAGCTTTCTCCGGCGGAGCTTTCGCCTGAACTCACAAAACATTTCAGGGGCCTTCGGCTTTGGCTGCCGCTAAAACTTCACGGACTCGCCCCATTCAGGGCGTGCCTGGAGGAGAAACTGCTTTTAGCGAGATACTTTCATCACGAAGTTCAGAAGCTGGGTTTTGAGAGCAAGGTCGACCCCGAGCTTTCGGTTGTTACGTATCGCTGGGTTCCGTCATCGGGTGACGCTAATAAGTTCAACAAGAAACTACTCGATGCGATCGTCGCCGACGGGAGGATCTTCGTGTCCTCAACGATGCTTCGTGGCGATTTTACCTTGCGTTTTGCCTGTCTCGCGTTTCGAACCCATCAAACCACGGTTGACCTGCTGCTTCAGGTACTGCGGGAGAAGGTTGGCCTGCTAGAGTCCGAATGAATATGTTCTGGAAAGATAAAGTTGTTCTGCTGACAGGGGCGTCGAGCGGTATCGGTGAGGCTCTGGCCATTGCGATGGCCCGGAAAGGCGCTATTCTCGGCCTTCTGGCCCGCCGTAAGGAACTGCTTCAAAGGCTTGCCGCCGAATGTGAGTCCGTGGGCGGTACGGCGAGAGTATTCGCCTGTGATGTTACTGATGAAAACAGCGTAGCCGCGGCGGCCGATGACTTTTTCGCGGAATTCGACAGGATCGACATACTGATCGCCAACGCGGGAATAGGTGGAAATGACGCCGAGACGCGTGCCCTTAACCCGGTGGCCGTGAAGAAGGTGATCGATATCAATCTGATGGGCGCCGCCAATTCCGTCCACGCTGTGCTGCCGCGAATGGTGAAAAGAGGCTCGGGCCAGATCGTCGCCATCTCGAGCCTTGCGGGGTTTCGCGGCCTGCCTAAATCGGCGGCGTATTCAGCGAGCAAAGCCGGCATGACTGCATTTTTCGAGAGCTGCAGACTCGATCTCAAATACACCGGCGTGAGCGTCACGATAATCCAGCCTGGCTTTATAAAGACGCCCCTTACTGCGGGCCGCTCCAGCAAAATGCCATTCCTAATGGATCTGGACGCAGCTATTCCACTATTCCTCAAGGCGATCGAAAAGAAAAAGAAATTCGCCGCATTTCCGTGGCAGCTCGCGACGATAGTAAGGGCGGGGAAGTTCATGCCCGCGTGGTTCTATGATCGAATTGCTGGGCGGGCCAGATATCGGGAATAGGTTCGGCGCCCTCGGTATGATAAATTTAGTCAGTCCTGATCAAATTATTACTTCTGCTCCACAATCATAATCATTTATGGACCTGCTACAGGCGATCATCCTTGGTGTTGTCCAGGGCTTGACCGAATTCATCCCGATCAGTTCGACTGCGCACCTGGTCTTCGCAAGTCGTTTTATTAACCTTTACGACGGGAACTCGGCGCAAATAACAGCGACAATGGCGGTGATCCAATTGGGTACTCTGGCGGCAGTTTTCGTTTATTTCGGCTCGGATATATGGGGGATCTCGTCCGCGTTCGTGCGGGACCACTTTGCACTGCTAACGGGAAAACGCGGAATGCGATTCTCGGGAACTGACGGAGTTCGCCCGATCTGGATTTCTGAGGAAGCATGGCTGGGCTGGCTGATCATTCTGGGCTCGATACCTATCGGCGTTGTTGGGCTGTTGTTCAAGGATTTTATAGAAGGCCCCGGGACTAAGAATTTGTGGTTCATCGCCACTATGCTGATCGCGATCGCGATCTTGCTAGTGATCGCCGAATTCGTCGGGACTCAAAGAAAGGACATTCGGCAACTAGGGCTTTCCGATGCCGTTATCGTCGGGTTATCACAAGTGCTGGCACTTATGCCCGGAGCCAGCAGGTCGGGCTCAACGATAATGGGTGGACTGCTGGCAGGCCAAAAGCGGGAAACGGCCGCACGGTTTTCCTTTCTGCTCTCCATACCGGCGATCAGCGCAAGCGGCCTGCTCGAACTTAGGCAGGCGGTCGACATTTTGCCATCCGAGAGTTTTGTTCCGCTGATCGTCGGCAGCATCGTCGCCGCGATCGTTGGATATTTGTCGATCTGGTTTTTACTAGCGTTCCTTAGAAAGAACTCTACGGCGGTATTCGTTATATATCGGCTCGTTCTTGGTACAGTGATCCTTGTTTTGCTCTGGCAGGGCGTTATCAGCCCGGTCGTCGAATGATCGGATAAAAGTGAATAAGCGTTGGAAAATACATAAGCACGACGCCGATGCCGTGAACAAACTGGCGCGCGAGCTGACGGTCAAACCGTTGGTCGCGGCGCTGCTTATTGCCCGGGGTTATGACGATGCCGAAAAGGCATTTCAGTTCCTCAATCCATGTCATGACCATTTGCACGAGCCCTATCTCCTGAAGGGAATGCGGGAGGCTGTATCACGCATCCAGCGGGCGATCGAGAACAGAGAAAAGATCCTGATCTGGGGTGATTACGACGTCGACGGCACGACGGGTACCGTTCTGCTTCGGAAGATGCTTTCGATGCTCGGAGCGGAAACGGGCTTTCACGTACCGAACAGGTTCACCGAGGGCTACGGCATCAACATCCCCGCTCTCGAAAAGGCACAGAACGATGGTTATTCGCTGGTGATCAGTGTCGACTGCGGTATTCGCAGCTTCGAACCCCTCGAATGGTCACGCGATCATGGGCTCGACGTCATTATTACCGACCACCATCTCTCGGACGAGGTACGCGGAAATCCGCCGGCGGTAGCGGTCGTAAATCCGAATCAGGCCGGCTGCGAGTATCCGGATAAGAATCTCGCCGGGGTCGGCGTGGCCTTCAAGCTTGCTCACGCTCTGCTGCGGGAGAAAGGGCTTGAACACGAAGTGGCAGGCTTTCTCAAGATAGCTGCGATCGGCACTGTTGCCGACGTGATGAACCTCACGGGGGAAAACCGGGCGATTGTCGCGATGGGTTTGCTGGACCTTCCAAAGACCGATAATTGGGGGCTAAAGGCCCTGATGGAAGTCGCGGATTGCCGTTCGGACATGACGAGTTATCATATCGGCTTTCGGATAGGTCCGCGGATAAACGCGGCGGGCCGAATGGACGTCGCCAGACATGTCGTGGAACTCCTGGAATGCGGGGATTTTAGCGAAGCCCGTCGGTTGGCCGGCGTTCTTGATGGTCGTAACCGCGAGAGACAGCAGGTCCAGCAGCGAATTACCGAACTTGCCTTATTCGAAACAGAGGGAATTACCGAGAAACATTTTGTTGTCGTCGCCGGCGAAGGCTGGCACCAGGGCGTCATCGGCCTTGCCGCGTCACGGATCGCCGAAAAGCTTCACCGCCCAACGATTGTTATTTCGATTAAAGACGGGATCGGGCACGGTAGTGCTCGGGGCATTTCTAACTTTCACCTTCTGAATGCGTTAGATTCATGTGCGGAACTTTTTGAACAATACGGCGGCCATGCGGCGGCGGCTGGCATGAAGATCAAGCAGGATAACATCGCTCTCCTGCAGCAAAGACTGAACGACTATGCCTCCTCAACTCTGACCCAAGATGAGCTAATTCCCGAACTCAGGATCGACGCCCTTGTTACCAGCCGTTCACTTGGTCTGGATCTCGTCGAAAGCTTCGCTCCCTTCGAACCGTTTGGTGCCGGAAATCCGAAGCCGGTTTTCGTCACTCGTGGTCTGATACTTCGTGACGAACCATATGTCATGAAGGAAAAGCATCTGAAGCTCAAGCTGTTTGGCGAGGATGGCCGGGCGTTCGAGGCGGTATGGTGGGATGGCGTCGAACGATCAAAGGGGCAAACTCTCAAACCCAATTCTCGCATCGAATTAGCTTACGTGGCCGAGGCAAATACGTGGCAGGCAAATACCCGACTTCAACTTGTCGTCGAAGACCTAAGAGCAGATAATTAACCAGGTGTCAGATCCCAAAAATATCGCGGCGAAGGAATACCGGCTGAGAGCCAAATTGCCGCAGTATTTTCGTATTGCCGCTTTAGTTGCCCTGGTCGCTGCAGTTCTGTTCGTGATCGCAGGATTATATCGCGAACGATCTAAGACGCCATTCAGGCTAAAGGGCGAACATGCCCAACTTTCCTCTGATGTCGTTGCCGAGGTGAATGGTTACGAAAGGCTCGAAACCGATGGTGAGATCGCGAAATACTATATCAAGGCCGACCATGCCAAGACCTTTTCGGACAATCATCAGGAACTGCAGAACGTTTATCTTGAGGTTTATGCCGATAATAGCACGTCAAAAGACATTTTGTCTTCGGACACCGCTCTTTATATCCCTGAGGCTGAAAAGAAATTTACTGCCTATTTCAAAGGGAATGTAAATATCGAAACGCGTCAGGCCTTAAAAGTTAAAACCAATCATATCGTTTACTCAAATCGCACGGAGGTGGCCGAAGCGGACGAGGCCGTGGAGTTTGATCGTGAGAACGTTCGCGGACGATCATTTGGTGCGATCGTGAACATCGTCGGCAAACGTGTAGAGTTACTTAAGGATGTAGAGATCGAAACCTTCGATTCGCCCGAGCTGGCCAAGTCGGGGATCAGTTACGCAAAGGTCAACGCCGGTTCTGCTGTCTTTGACGAAGCTGCAAATAATATTTCGCTTAGCACGAACGTAAAGGTAAATTTATCATCCCGATCAAAACAGGGAACTGAACAGGCTACCGAGATCCAGTCCGGCCGTGCCACCCTTAATTTTATCGGGCAAGATGCGCAAAAAGCTGAATTGAAGACCCTCGAACTGTTCGACAACGTGAGGATCGCGTCGACCGAGCAAGGGTCGAAACCGACCAATATCGAGGCGGGCTACGCTCTATATAACAAAGATGCGGACAGGTTTGAGCTCAAACAGGGTGCACACATCGTTACCCAAAATAATAACGAAAAAACGGATATTCGAGCTGGCGAGATAGTCTACGAACGAACCATCGGCAAAGCAGCATTGACCGGTGGATCTGAGATCCATCAAGGGTCGGATGTTCTGAAGGGAGACAGTATCTTTGCGGACCTGTTTTCAAACGGGAAGGTCAAAGAAGCGATACTTCGAGGCAATGCATCGGCATTTCAGACTACTGACGAACGAACGACAAAGATCGAAGCGGGTGAGCTGAATGCTGCCTTTCTTGACTCGGGAGAGATCCGAAGTGCGAATTCCGTCGGAGAAAGCTCGGTTGAAATGGTGCCTAAGAATGTTGGCAGTTATACTCGCTTGCTAACAAACGCCGCGCGTGGGATCGGAATCGCATTCAAAGGTGCGGGCCTGATCGAGGACATGCGGACCGATGGAAGAACGACTATCCAACTAAATGTCCCAACGGGAGATCCGAGTTCGGCAAATAAGCGTGTGACGGCGGACGCTGTCAAAGCAGTTTTTCACGCTAACGGCAAGGATCTGCAAAAGGCCGAGGCGGTGGGCAACGCAGAGCTTTTTGTTGAACCCCTGGTCGCCGACCCCAGGAATTATCGAACTACCGTTAATGCCCCGAGATTTGATTGCGAGTTTTTCCCGACGGGAAGCAATGTAAAAGCCTGTGTAGCAGGAAAAAAGGCTATGGCGACTCGGGTTCCGACAGTGAAAACTGACCGCCGAGGGACGCAAACGCTCACCTCGGATCAGATGACTGCTCATTTCGCGGAGCCGAATAACGACATCCGGCGCATGGAGGCAACCGGTAATGCGAAATTTGTGGAACTCGACCGAAGTGCGATCGCGTCACAATTCACATTCGACAGTTCCGACGAGATCGTCCGGCTACGGGGCGGTGAGCCGACCGTTTGGGACTCGCGGGCGAGGGCCAAGGCTGAAGAGATAGACTGGCACACGAGCGCGAACAAGTCGTATTTAAGGGGTTCGGTGAGTACGACTTACTACAGCCCCCGCCAGATGCGTGATGCTTCGCCGTTCGGTGGAACGGACAAGCCCGTGTTCATCACAGCTGCGAGTGCGGAGTTCGATCACGACTCTGAAACCGCACTATTCACCGGAAACGCACGCGGGTGGCAAGAGAGTAATTATGTACGGGGCGACCGGCTCCACATCGATCAGAAAGGCGGCCGATTCACAGCCGAGGGCGGTGTGCAGAGTGCTCTCTATGCCGCTCGGATCCGCGGCGGAACGGGCGTGACGGTTCCAACCTCGGCGTCTGCGGGTTCGATGACCTATCAGCGAGAGGCAAGGCTCCTGCAATATCGAACCAACGTAGATATCAGGCAGGGAACGGACCGGATCACAGCGGGCGCCGCAGATGTTTTTCTTGATGAAAGAAATGAGCTCGCTAAGACTGTGGCTGAGAATAATGTGGTGATCACACAACCTGGCCGTCGGGCGACCGGTTCATGGGCTCAATATATCGCGGCAGACGAGGTCGCCACATTGCGCGGCCAACCGGCGACTGTAAGCGACACAGAGAATGGTTCGTCTCAAAATGCCGAGATCACATTTTTTATGAGAGAAAAACGTGTCGTTGCAGAGAGCAAGTCCGCCCAAAACCCCACGGGGCGATCGAGATCGGTTTACAAGGTCAAAGTCCCTAAATAATGAACGATACCAATGGCAGCACCCCATCCGGCAACGGCAGCCTCGCGTCCGGGGATGCACTTTCCGCGCTCAATGTGCAAAAGACATATGGCGGGCGGCGGGTGGTCGACGATGTAAGCGTAAGTGTCCGACAGGGTGAGATCGTGGGTCTGCTCGGCGCTAATGGGGCGGGCAAAACGACCACGTTCTACATGCTCGTCGGGCTTGAGCATACGGAGAAAGGGTCGATCATCATTAATGGCCGGGATGTTACCGGGCTGCCGATGTATCTGCGGGCCCGCTTGGGCCTTGGATATCTTCCACAGGAACCGTCCGTCTTTCGAAAACTCACCGCCGAACAGAACATATTAGCCGTTCTGGAAACCATGAAGATCTCTCGTGCGGGCCGCTTCGCACGCTTAGAGGAACTCTTGGAGGAATTCGGGATAGCTCACGTAAGGAAGGTTCGCGGTGATGCTCTTTCAGGCGGTGAGCGGCGGCGGGTTGAAATAGCTCGATGTCTGGCAACGGAGCCGCAGTTCATCCTCCTGGACGAGCCGTTTGCTGGTATCGACCCGCTGGCGATCGACGACATTCGTGAGATCATTTTGTATCTTAAGCGGCAGGGGATCGGAATTCTGATCACCGATCACAATGTCCGCGAAACACTGGATATTACTGACCGGGCTTACATACTTTCCGAAGGAAAAATACTACGGTCCGGTAGCCCAGCCGAGCTGATCGAGGACGCGGACGTTCGGCGACTCTATCTCGGCGAAAGATTCACTCTCTAGACCATCGATTTTCCATTTATAACCCAAAATCGTTATAATTCGGTTTGGGAACAGTTTTTGCGTGAGGTGCTTTCCGACCTCTTTCGTTGATAGACTCACCTCGATATGTCTTCCTTGAGACTCACAACCCAACTGCAGCAAAAGATGGTGCTGACACCACAGTTGCGGCAGCGCATCGAGATGCTGCAGATGAACTCTCTCGAGCTTTCCGAGCTTATCGAGCAGGAGATCGTGGCAAATCCCATCCTCGAGGAGGTCCAACCCGGGGAAGAGGTGCAAGAGATCGGCGAGAGCATCCTCGACCAGAACTCCGATGGGGCGGATCACGGTCTGGAAAACGACGGTACGGGTGTACCGGACCCCGACGTTGACACGGGATTTGACGCGATACTGCCGGAGGGTGTCGGATTAAATGGGAATCAAGAGGGTCCGGTAGCTGAGTTCGACGGCGACGAGGAGGTTCGTGGCGACGCTTCCGATTCATTTGATGAGATCGACTACGGCCGTGAATTTCAGGATTATCTGGACCCTGGCTATCGAACGCAGGAGATCGAATACAAGGACGATTCTCCAAGTTTCGAACAGTTTTTAACCCATTCGCCAACGTTAAGCGAACACCTCGAATCGCAGTTGACGCTTCTCAGCCTTTCCGATGATGTCGCTGAAGCTGCAATCCAGGTGATCGGAAACCTCGATGAGGATGGCCGTTTGTCTGCGTCGATCGAGGAGATCGCCGAGGCCTGCCGCTGCTCGCTCAATGTCGTCGAGAAAGCTCGGGGCGTGGTGATGCAATTGGATCCGGTCGGATGCGGAGCGGTCGACGTTAAAGAGTGCCTGATCGCACAGCTAAATGCCGCCGGCGAAGGCTCCAGTCTGGCGTGTTCGCTTGTTGATGAGCACCTCGAGGATCTCCAACCTCATCGATTGCAGCACTTAGCGAAGTCCACCGGTGTCGAGATCCATGCCCTGGATGCAGAGATCGACAAGATCCGCAGGCTTGACCCGTATCCGGGCCGGCGATATTCGTCAGACGAAGCCGTCTTTGTTTCGCCCGAGGTTTACATTGAAAAGCTCGATGAAGACTACGTAATATATTTTACCGACGACGGCACCGCACGTCTGCGGATCAGTCCGACATATCACACGATGTTGGATAAGACGGAAACGACGAAGGAAACAAAGGATTTCATTAAAGAAAAAGTAAGATCTGCCGTAGATCTGCTTCGCAATATTGAGCATCGCCGGCAGACGATATACCGCGTTGTCGAATGTATCGTTTCGCGACAAAGGGAGTTTCTGGATAAAGGGGTCGAGCACATCAAGCCGATGATGCTCAAGGACATCGCCGAGGACATCGGGATGCACCTTTCGACAATATCGAGAGTAGTGAACAGGAAATATGCTCACACGCCCCAAGGTGTGATCGAGTTAAGGCGTTTCTTTAGCGAAGGAATGCTAAATGAAGAGGGCGAAGAGGTTTCGACGCGTATCCTTAAGCTTCGAATAAAGAAGCTCGTCGAGGACGAAGATACGCGGTCACCTTTGACCGATGATCAAATTGCAAAGGTTTTAAGTAAAGAGGGCGTAAAACTATCAAGGAGGACGGTCGCGAAATATCGCGATCAAATGAACATTCCCGGTTCGCGGGAACGAAAAACTGTCATATGAAATTTGAAATTACCGGACGGCATTTGGAAGTCACCCCTGCACTAAAAGCGCATGTGGATGATCAACTTGGAAAGATCGAGCAGGTCTTTGAGGGTAAACCGGCAAAGGCTCACGTAATAATTGAAGTCGAACGAGGACGGCATCGGGCAGAGATCGTGATCAACTGGCGTAATGAGGCCCTGACCGCAGTTTCGTCTAATTCCGATATGTACCAGTCGATCTCGCAAACAGTAGGTAAGATCGAGAAGCAGGCACGAAAACTAAAGGACAAGGTTATTGACAAGTCGCATAGGGCTACAAAGGCCGCCGTAATTATCTCGCAACCGGCGGATGTCGCGGAAAAAGCTGTCCGAACGCCTAAGATCATTGAAACGAACGGACTTGCTTCAAAGCCGATGTCACCTGACGAAGCCGCAATGGAACTGGACGGCACAAAGAAGCAGATCATTATGTTCAGGAATTCCGAAGGCGGTGGTATAGGAGTCGTTTTTCGTCGTGACGATGGTAATTACGGACTTATCCTCTCGTCTTAGAGAAGAATTACGTGCCGAGGGCCCCTTGGACATCAGAAGCGCCGGCTTGGATCCGGAGGTCGTAGGCACCTGTTCATTAAGGCTGTTACTGACCCTTTAAGCGAAGAAAGAAAGCCATCGTTTCGTGAATGTTCAGCCTTGTGAACTTTGTCTGGTGTCTGAACAGACGGGAAATTTGTTGGCAGCCGATCTATGGGAAGCAAGAGTCCGGACAAACACGACCTACCGTCGTTTTTGATAATTACAGGCCTAAGCGGTTCGGGTATGAGTTCCGCAACGGATTCTCTCGAGGATCTTGGATACTTTTGCGTCGATAATCTTCCGTTAACGATGCTTTCTACGTTTGGAAGGCTTCTGGTTCCGTCGTCTGGCGGCCTTCCGGCTATCGAAAAAGCCGCTTTAGTTATCAATATTCGCGAACGCCACTTCCTGTCGGAGTTTCCGAATGAGCTCAGGAAACTTACAAAAAGAAACCTGGGTCCTTATGTGATCTTTTTCGAAGCATCGGATGAGGTTCTCCAGAGACGTTTTTCGGAAACGCGGCGTCCCCATCCGGCGGACAACGGAAAAGGCCTAATTGCTGCGATTCGGGACGAGCGCCAGGAACTCGATAAGATCCGAAGCATGGCGGATCTGATCATCGACACGTCGGAGCATACTGTCCATACTCTCCGGCGATTGATCGTTAAGAAATTCAGCGGCCTGGATGAAGGGGTTCCGCTAAAGGTCGAGGTTGTAAGTTTTGGCCATAAGTATGGGCCGCCGCAGGCGTTGGATCTGCTTTTTGACGTCCGACATTTGCCTAATCCCTATTTTCAGAAAGATCTGAAACATCTGATCGGCGAAGACCAGGCAATTATCGATTTCCTTCTAGCCGAGCCCGAAGTAACGGAGACTATCGGCCGGTTCACCGATCTGTTGCAGTATTTGTTGCCCAGATACCAGCGAGAAGGAAAGTCATACCTGACGATCGGTGTTGGATGCACGGGAGGTCGTCATCGTTCGGTAATGGTCGCTAACAGTATCAGCAAAGCGTTGAAGCAGCAGGGATTCGATTCGACGGTGAATCACCGGGACGTCCATAAATGAGATCCTGATCGTATGAGCAATGAAACGAGAAAGATCGGCGGCGTTGTTATATCTCACGGGCAGGTTGCCACTGAGCTTGTTGCCGCCGCTGAAGCCGTTATCGGGGATGTCAGTCATATTGCCGCAGTCTCGATCGGCTGGCATGACGATGTGGAAATGGCAAAAGACGAGATCGCTCGTGCCATATCGAATGTCTCGTCGGGCGACGGCGTCCTCCTCCTGACAGATATGTTCGGAGGCACTCCGACTAATATAGCGGCGATGTTTCTCAAAGAAAACGAGGTTGAGATCGTAACCGGCGTTAATCTCCCCATGGTCATCAAGCTTGCCTCGGGGAGCGAAGGATCCACGCTCCGGGAAATCGCCATTATGGTCGAAGAGCAGGGGAAGGAGGCGATCTGCCAGGCGGGATTGCTCCTCGCACCCCAGAAATTAAAGAAGGATGCTTGAACACACCCTGACAGTGATAAACCCGCTGGGACTTCATGCCCGCGCCGCCGCCAAGCTGGTTCGCCTTGCGAGTAAATACGAAAGCAGCGTTGCTATACAGCGACTAGACAATGGTGTGACTGCCGACGCCAAGGCCATCCTTAGTTTGCTTTACGTCGCCGCGGGTCCCGGTTCCGTGATTTCGTTAACTGCTGAAGGTCCGGACGAAGATGAGGCAATTGCGGCTATAGAACAGCTTTTTAGCTCGGGATTCGGGGAAATTTAATATGGGTGATGGTAAGAAACAAGGTGTTTCGATCCTGGGCGTGCCCCTGGGGTTCGGTGCGGGGAAACCCGGCTCTGAACTTGGCGTGAATGCCATGCGTGTATCGCAGGTTCGGGGCAAGACTTTGCTGGACCATATCCGCGGTCTCGGATATGAGGTCACCGATCGGGGCGATGTCGAGATCGTACATCCCGAAGGGTCTCCCGGATCGGAGAACCCCAAGCATCTGCCTGAAATGCTGGCGTCGAGCAATAACGTGATCTCGTCGCTCACAGAAATTCTTGAAACCGGAGATTTTCCTGTCATTTTGGGCGGTGATCATGCGATCGCGATACCGACGTTCTCGGCAATATCTTCGCATTATCGACGCGCCGGCGACGATATAGGGCTGATCTGGTTCGACGCCCATGCGGACATCAATACGCCCGAATCGTCTCCCTCGGGAAATGTCCACGGTATGCCGCTTGCGGCTCTTCTGGGACGTGGCCACCCTGACCTTACAGGTTTGTGCGGATATTCGCCGAAAGTTAACCCATCCTTCGTCGCCCATGTAGGGGCCCGCGATATAGACGACGGTGAACGCTCACAAGTCTACGACCTCGGTTTGCGGGAACATTTTTTCACGATGAGCGACATCGATAGGCGCGGTATGAGTGACTGCGTCGAAGAAGCGATCGCCATAGCATCCAGGGCGAGCGGCGGATATGCTGTGACCTTTGACGTAGACATGATCGACCCGCGGTTCGCTCCGGGGTCGGGAACGCTGGTGCGAGGCGGAACCACTTACCGTGAAGCCCATCTCGCCCTAGAGATCATTGCGGCCCACGGCGGGATGCGTTCATTCGAGATCGTCGAGGTCAATCCGCTCCTCGACCAGAGCAATATCACCGTCGAACTGGCGTGCGAGCTTATTCTGTCTGCCCTGGGAAAGACAATTCTGTAAGCAAACGTATCCGGCACATGAAACAAACCAGGTATCGATACATCGTTCCCGGCCTCGTTCTCCTGTTTTCGGCCTGGGTTCTGATCGTGCATTTTTCAACGCTCCCAAGGCGATTTGAAACCTCAAACTATACACATTCTCTGCCATTTACGCTCGACGGGAAGGTAACGTTTGTCGGCCCGATGGCCTATGACGCCGGTTTGAGGGTCGATGACCGTGTTACGTCCCTCAACGGCCGAGCCGCGGTCGACGAGAGTGTATTCATTGAAGAGCTTAGTAAGAGCCGGCGGGGAGATCCCCTCCTTTTAACGATCGAGCGGTCATCCGCCGACGGCGGCATTGAAACCGCATCCGTGGCCATTGAGCCGGTCCCGATGCCCGAGGGAATTAGCCGCTATCTGAGATTCGGTGCCGGCCTCATGTTTTCATATGCAATGCCCGGATTCTGCATCCTGCTCGGACTGTGGGTTGTTTTCGTACGGCCTCACGATTATCTCGCATGGCTGCTGATGCTCCTCTTGTTCGGATTGGCATCGATAGGGCTCGAAGGTTATACCGGCGGGGTCGTCCAGGTATTCAGATCGGTTTTTGGAAGCTCGTGGTCACTATCGATGCTGCTTTTCGGGATTTATTTTCCCGAGCAGCTGAAATTCGACCGAAAATTCCCGTGGGTAAAGTGGCTATTCATAATTCCCCTCGGTTTTCAGGTAGCCTTCTCCGTCCTTTCCCAGATCTTTGGACAACTTGGACTGTCGATGGATTCGATTAATCCGATCTATGCGTATTATGCTCCGATCAGCACTCCAATCAATATAATCGCCGTCTCATTGTTTTTCACTTGTCTTGGGTGGAAAAGCGGGACTTCTGAGAATCCTGATGCTCGCCGCCGGTTGAGGTTGATGGTTGTCGGAACGATGGTTGCCATGGCGCCCTCTTTCGCCATCATAGTTTATTCCATTGTCACCAAGGCGAGAGGGTCTTTTTTCGATGTGGCTCCGTCATGGTTCGCGGTGCTCGCACTGTTTTCAATGCTTCTGTTCCCGATCACGATGGCGTACGTGATAGTGGTACACAGGGCAATGGACGTCAGCGTTGTCATCCGCCAGGGCGTGCAGTATGGACTGGCCCGGAGCGGGGTGCGCGTGGTGCAGCTTCTTATCCTACTTGGGATCGGGCTGGCAGTTCGCTGGACCATTACAAACTATGGCTCCGACTCAACTACGCAGATAGCCTTCATCGTTGGTGGAGTCGCTTTGGTCCCGCTGATCGACTTCATCGCCAAACCGCTCCGGGTCTGGATCGATAAGAGGTTCTTTCGTGAGGCTTACAACAGCGAAAAGCTGCTATCGGAATTGAGCGACGACGTCCGGTCTATCGTGGAAACCGGTCCGCTTCTCGAAACTGTCGCGACAAGGATCAGCGACTCACTCCATGTTTCTCGGATCGCACTTATGCTGAAAGTGGGCGGCAAATTTGTTCCAGCCGCAATGACGGGATATGAATATCAGCCTCAGGCCGACCTCGATTCGGCGTCTCCGATCATCGATGAGCTAAGAAAGGGAGAGCCTCTCGTGATCTATAAGGAGGATGAAGAGAGACTGGCAGCTTTCGGACCCGATCAAGCAGTCCTCGGCGTCCTCAACTCTCAGTTGCTTATTCCAATCGCTTCCAAGAATGACATAGTCGGGGTGATCAGTTTGGGGCCTAAGCTTTCTGAGCAGCCTTATACGCCTAATGACATTCGCCTTCTTCGATCGGTAGCTCTTCAGGCCGGACTGGCCCTTGAAAACTCGCGCCTTACGGAGGCCGTAGCACGGGAAGCTGCTCAAAAGGAACGTATCAATCGTGAGATCGAGATCGCCCGCGAGGTCCAGGAACGGTTATTTCCACAAGACCTCCCCAAGATTGACGGGCTTGACTACTGCGGGAGCTGCCGCCCGGCTGCCGGGGTTGGCGGTGATTATTACGATTTTTTCGAGCTCGAGAACGGGAAGCTCGGCATTGCGATAGGTGATGTTTCCGGCAAGGGCATTGGTGCTTCCCTAATGATGGCGAGCCTTCAGGCATCGCTTCGCGGACAGACTCTCCACCATGGTGACGACCTTTCCGCCTTGATGTCGCATGTCAATCAGCTCGTCTATGAGACTTCAACTACAAATCGCTACGCGACATTTTTCTACGCCCAGTACGACCCAAGTACGCGGCGGCTCATTTATGTAAATGCCGGTCACAATGCTCCGTATTTGCTCCGCGAAGGCGGCAAAGCGTGCGAGATCTTGACATTGAATGAGGGAGGCCCGGTGGTGGGTATGTTGCCCCCGATGATCGTCGAATATGAACAAGGCGAGATAACCCTCGAGCCCGGCGACGTGATCGTCGGAACGACCGACGGGATAACTGAAGCAATGGACCCTAACGAGAACGAATGGGGTGACGAAGCTGTCCTCGCCGAGCTAAAATCTATTCGCCACAAATCACCTCAGGAAATGATCGAACATGTGATGGCAGGTGCCGACCGATTCGCAAATGGGGCGAAGCAGCACGACGACATGACCATCATAGTCGTGAAGGCGATATAATCGAAGGAAGATTTATGAAGCTGCGAATAGGTGTGGTTTTTGGCGGGCGCTCGGGTGAGCATGAGATCTCGATCCGTTCGGCGAAGACGGTTATCGAGAATATCGACAGTGAAAAGTACGATGTCGTGCCGATCGCCATTATGGATGACGGACGGTGGCTGTCGCCCGCCGAATCGGTCCGGCAGTTTCCGGACCATACCCAAAAGGTCTTTCGTGACAATCAGGGTGAAGCTTCGAGTGCGCTCATCACGCTCTCGGGCGACACATCGCCAAACGGATTGACTGTTCTTGATGACGTGGGCGGCACGATGCCTCTGGACGTCGTCTTTCCTGTGCTTCACGGCACTTATGGCGAGGACGGCACGATCCAGGGGCTGTGCGAAATGGCCGGTTTGCCTTATGTCGGCTGTGGGGTCCTGGCCTCGGCGTGCGGGATGGACAAGGCCTTTATGAAGATCCTGTTTCGCGATGCGGGCTTGCCCATCTGCAAATATGTGTGGTTTCTCCGCGATGAATGGGAGAGATCTCGAACCTCGGTGGTGCCGCA
Organism: Pyrinomonadaceae bacterium; assembly: GCA_041751735.1. Taxonomy (GTDB): domain Bacteria; phylum Acidobacteriota; class Blastocatellia; order Pyrinomonadales; family Pyrinomonadaceae; genus OLB17. The sequence goes on from JBGSWW010000055.1 coordinate 25,185, forward strand.
GATCGAAGCGAAGCTCGGTTACCCATGTTTTGTTAAGCCGGCTAATCTCGGTTCGTCGGTCGGGGTTTCAAGAGCCGTAGATTCCGAATCATTGATACAGGCGATAGATCTCGCGGCCCAATACGATCGGAAGATCATTGTTGAGGAAAGCCTCGAAATGCGCGAGATCGAGTGCGCCGTCATGGGCAACGATGAGCCGATCGCCAGTATGCCCGGCGAATACATAATTAGAGATGAATCGAAGAAGTTTCTTGATTATACTGAGAAATATTCGGGTACGGGCAATAACGAATTCGTCGTGCCGGCTCCGGTGTCAGATGAATTGACGTCGAAGATCCGACAAATGGCGGTCACCGCATTCAAAGCTATCGATGGGTCCGGACTCGCACGGGTCGATTTCTTCTTGCGAAATGACAATGGAGCTCTTCTTGTAAATGAGATCAATACAATGCCGGGGCTAACCGATGCATCCGGATTCCCCAAAATGTGGGAAGGGACCGGGAAGCCGTTTCCGCAAGTGATCGACGATTTGATCGAACTCGCGCTGGCTCGACATACGGATAAGATGAGGAACAAGACTTCCCGGAGCTAGAGCATCGATAGACGTTGGGCGGCTCAACAATTTGGAGGTCAGGGTAGAAAAGGAGAAAACGAATGTCAGTAGCAAAAAATATTGAAATTACATCAACTTCGACGACGGGATTTGAGGACGCAATTAAAACGGGGATCGAGAGGGCCTCGAGAACGGTGGACAACATACGCGGTGCCTGGATCAAGGAGCAAAAGGTAGATGTGGAGAACGGAACCGTGTCGAGATTCAGCGTGACAATGATCGTGACATTTGTCCTGTCGGACGGAGATTAGTCACTTTGCTTTGGGGGCCATGTAGCCCTTCCGAGTCCGGATAGAAAGGTTGGGGCGGGAAACGCGAAGTTCGACGGAGCGCCATTTCCCGTCCTTTTTTGTGTTCGACGGCTGATACGCAACCGTGTATTGAAGGCCGAGCTCTTCTACTATCTGGCGAAACGCATCTCGCATAGCAACACCCCCAGGCGTTGATATAAAGCGGCCACCAGTTTTCTCTGCAAAAGTTTTTAGCACGCCCTGATTCTGCATTCGCGCGGGCCCGCCCGTATTAATGCCCGACATGTCGACCGTATAGATCGTCACACCTGCAACGAGCGCGGCCTGCAGAGCCTTATCAGCACTTTTGCCGCTCATCGTATCGCCACCATCCGAAAGTACTACAATAGCTTTCCGCTTTTCAAGCCTCGAAGCCAGCAGTTCGGCTGCCTTGAAAACTGCGTCATTCAATACGGTCATTCCCCGTGCCTTAAGATCGAAAACCCGGTCGTGGAGATCCCGGCTATTCGAGAAATCCTGGACAATTTCCACTTTTGAGTCGAAATTATAGATAGCAGCGTGATCGTCGATCCTGAGGCCCTGTAAAAATTGAATCGCGGCTGATCGAGCGAGTGAAACGCGGCTTTCCATGCTGCCAGACGTATCGAGTAATATGACCGCGGCGAACGGAGTGTCTTCCGTTTCGAAACTGCGGATAACCTGTTCGACACCGTCCTCGAATACTCGAAACTGCTTTTGAACGAGGCCGCTGACCGCTTTCCCGGCTGGATCGGTTATTGCCGCATTCAAAACAACGATCGATGAATCGACGGAAATTATCTCGTCGTCGTCGGCCTGCGCGAATAGAACAAAAGAACTAAGAAGGAAAAGAAGGAGGAGACAAGGTATGGAAGCCTTCAATTTCATACCCTTCGACTAGTCGGCGATCCGCATGAACCGAGCGAGCCGCATAACCGCGTTCGAGCTCTGAATGGCGGTGGCTGAGATCGTAAATCTTGTGGTCTTTTTTATCTCCTTGAATAGGGCTTCAGCGGATGACCGAAGCGACCTGACGGCCTCTACAACGGTGGATGCAGGCCTCTCAGCCCGATCGTCGGAATTATCGTCATCTCCGCCCCCTAGCCCGTTCCTAATTTGTTTAGCGAGCTTCTCTACCGAAGCGAGTTGAGCCTTTTCCTTTTCAGTAAGACGGCCATTTTGAGCCAACGCGGTTTCCAGTTCAGTCGCGATCTTGACAGCCTCTTCGCTCCGCTCGACCATACGCTCAAAATCTCTCTTTTCTTTCTCTATCCTCATTTTCTGGAGCGTGTCTTTTATTGTTTGCGGCTGAGACTCACGATCGGCTTCTGGCCGTCCGATAACTGAAGACTGGTTATCAGCCGCCGCTTGCGCCATGCAGCAGACGGCGCCTAACAAAAGAGAGGCGATAAATAAGAATGATCTCGTGAGTATCAAATGCATGTCAGTCAATATTATGGCGAATCCTGTTTTGGCTCAGGAGAATTACCAGTAACGATCTCCACCAGCTTCGCTAAAAACTCATCTTCCGCGACACCTGAGCTACGCACGGTCACCCACTCGGCTATCAGTCCGTTGCCTGCCCGCCCTTCGACCTTGGCGTTCACCGACACATTGTTCTGGACGCCGTCTATAGACTGGACCTCGATCGTCAACGTGTATTGGGCTCTCGTCCACGCAGTTTCGGCGGATTCCAGAACCCCGTAGCGGTTCAATTCGTTTTGTGTGACGACCGTACCCTTTGCGAACACGAAAGGCTGAGTGATCACTATGCCGTCCTGCATCCGTGACGATGCTTCATCGACCAAAATACGCTTTTCTTTTAAGGCTTCAATGATGGTGCCGATCAGCACATTGCGACGTGAGTTGAGCTTATATGGATTTGGAAGAAGCTCGCGGACCTTGGTCTTTCCTTTACCCCAACTGAAGTCACGGGTGACATCGGTGGTGCGGGAAGTAACCTTGTTCCCCTCTTCTCTTATCGTCTTTGTCTGGCTGTCGACGCCTTTTTGAGCCAGCACTCCAGCCGAAAGCAACAGAGTTACGAGAAATGAGCCAATTAAAATTTTTATCATTGTGATCACTTACCCGCGGATCCAGACCCAATTAAACATTGGATGAGGATAGCACTGCAGGCGTTGTATTTACGGACCAGTTAGCGAGGTACCAGTCGATCGTTGCCGCAAGTCCCTCATCCAGCGTGACCGCCGGTTGCCAACCATAACGTGCCCGGACTTTTCCCGAGTCGAGATATTGGGCGTCGATCTCCCTTTCGATCTTGGCCGTCAGTAGTACATTTGGTTCGAGCTTGCCTTCTTGTCCCATGCTGCGAATGATCCTTTCGACAAGGTCCAGCATGGACACCGGTTCGCCTGATCCAAAATTGAAAGCCTCACCCCTGGCCTCGTCAATACGCTCAGCCAACAGCAGGTAACCCGCGGCGATATCGCTCGTAAACACAAAATCTCGGACGGGCGTTCCGTCAGACCTTATTATTGGACGCTCGCCTTTCATTATCGAAATTATCGTACCCGGAATGATACGTGACAAGTTAGTGTCGGCAGGCCCGTAGATATTGGCCGACCTGGTTATTGCCACGGGCAGCCCAAATGTTTCAGCAAAAGACTGGGCCAACAAATCTGTACACGTCTTGGAGACATCATAGGGAAAAAGGCCTTTGAGCGAAAGGTCCTCCGTGTAAGGCAAACTTGCGTGTGATCCGTAAGCTTTGTCGCTCGATGCGACCACGACCCGCTTCACGGTCGGATTGATTCGGCAGGCTTCAAGCAAAATATACGTACCACGGATATTGGATTCGAAGGTCGAAAGTGGCGACCTATTCGCAGCTCCCACGAGGGCTTGCGCAGCCAGGTGAAACACTGCGTCGATCTCGTATTCGTTCAAGACGCGCGAGATCAATTCGAGGTCCTCAACCGAACCATCCACTATCGTGACCCTGTCGCGAAGCCCCAGTAGATCGAGGGAATTCGGATGGGTCACATCGCGCCGAAGACAAATTATATTCGCATCATGCGAGAGGAGTTCCTTGGTCAGATTCGCCCCGACGAAACCGGTTGCTCCCGTAACGAACGTATTACGTCCCTTCCAAAATGATTTCATATCGAGATCACCAAACTTTCCAGGGAGCACCTTCCTGCCATATTTCTTCAAACTCCAGGCTGTCTTTGAAGGTGTCCATACACTTCCAAAATCCGGTATGCCGGTAAGCCATCATCTCCCCTTCGGCGCAAAGGGCTTCAAACGGCTCACGCTCCAAAACAGAATCGTCCCCGAGGTATTCAAAAATGCGTTTATCGAATACGAAAAACCCGCCGTTGATCCACTCGCGCAACAACGGTTTTTCCCTGAACCTGACCACGGCAGCGTCATCGCCGATGTCCATAAGGCCGAAGTTCGAATAAGGGTGAACCGCCGTAACAGTGGCTATCTTACCGTGAGACCGATGAAATTCTATCAGACCGGTCACATCAATATCCGCTAATCCGTCGCCGTAAGTTACGCAAAAAATATCCTCGTTCCGAAGTTTCTCTCGAATCCGTTTAAGCCGCCCACCGGTATTCGTATCCTCGCCCGTGTCAGCAAAATCGAGATCTCCGTCGATCGAGTCATGCAAAAAGTACTCGCGGATCTCGCTGCCCAGGAAACCGAGACAAAGCAAAAAATCTCGATTGCCATAATGCGAATAGGTTTGCATTAAATGCCAGAGGATCGGCTTACCACCTATGCGAATTAGGGCTTTGGGAACCGAACGGCCGTGTTCGCCCAACCTCGTGCCGCGGCCGCCGCATAGGATCACAGTTTTCATTTTCCGACGTTATTGTGCTCCCACACTTTCGCATATTTCAAAAAGACCCCGTATCCGGCGAATATCGCAATGATCAGGCCGGGAACGCCGTCTCTGAAACCCTGTTTGAAAATGAACGTGCGAAAAAAAGCCGAGATCGGGCCGCCAACGAGAGTAAATATCCCGAAAGTTTTGCCCGTTGATGTTAAATGTTCGGCTGCCAATGAGGTGTAAGAGTCCAAAACCCGATGATACTCGCTCAATGACCGTTTTGTGTAATGGAGCAGTTCACCCGGAAGTGTTTCGATGCGACCATTGACGCGAGCAGTCTGATGCGGAGCAATGCCGTCCCAGTAGCTTTCGCTCTTGCGGTACAAGCGCATTTGGTAGTCCGGATACCATCCGGAATGCCGGATCCATTTATCGAGAAAGAATGTTTGACGTGCCACCCGATACCCACTGGCCAATGTCAAATCCTCGGACGCCCTTAATGAGTCGATCGATGAACTCAATTCCGGTGTAACCCTTTCATCAGCGTCGATCCAAAATATCCAGTCTCCCGTCGTCTGCGAATCGGCAAATTCGTGCTTGTCCTTATATCCTTTGAATTCGCGGTTAAAGACCTTGTCGGTAAACCGACGGGCTATCGCAACTGTGTTGTCGGTCGAATCGGAGTCCACGACCACGATCTCATCGGCCCAGGAAACGCTCTGGCAAACGGCCTCGATATTCTCCTCTTCATTTCGGACGATTATCGTCGCTGATATTTTCATCGAGTAAATTCTCGCAGACTTTATCCAAACTAAAAAGAGGCTGTCTGAAAAGGCGGCCTCTTTTTTTTGGCGCAAAAAGGGGTAAGTGGCTTTAAAATATTGCATATGAAGAAGAAGGTGGTATTCAAGAGATACGACCAGAGCCAACCGATGCTGCTGCCGCCGAGCTATGA
>JBGSWW010000056.1:0-8796 GCA_041751735.1 Pyrinomonadaceae bacterium
TGATTCTGAGCCAGGATCAAACTCTCGTTAGTTTCCTAGTTCATCATTTTGAATGCCTACAATTTTACTTGCAGGACTTTTTGTTGTTCATACGAATTAACACATGGACACGCATATTTAGTTTTCAAATATCAACTTCACAACCTCAACTTCTCCATCGAGGCGAAACTACTGATTATACAGAAGCTAATCTGTATGTCAACCGTCTAAGCGAAAGTTTTCAATTTTCTTTTCAACCGGCGAACCGTTTGAGCTCAGAGGCAATTTATGATTCTGTACTCGAAGCAGAACATTGTCAAGTGGAGAAGGGGTTGTTTGTAATCTTTATTACAATTCCCATAAATACGCCGTTTTAACAGCACTTTACAAAGAGTCAGATCATAAATTCAAAGATCAAATTCGTATTTTGCCGAAAATAAATTCCCTCCAATAAAATGAAGAGAATCAGTATCCGCAAATACTTGCTCGTTTTCGTTCGAGCGAGATAAGATGTTATCACCTCATCCGGGGTTGCTTAAAAAGTTTTCAGCAAAATCTCGTTATCAAAATCGCACCACTCTTTTCGAGCGAGCCAAATGAGATTCCAATCGGGTTACTTGCGTTGCACCATTTTTTTGATTTTCTTTGGAGCGGGTGACGAGGCTCGAACTCGCAACTTTCAGCTTGGGAAGCTGACACTCTACCATTGAGTTACACCCGCTTAAGCGAAATCAATATAGCACGTCTGAGTAAAAATTCAACTAGTCGTGGTTTGCCGCCAGCAGCATGTCGATCACCTCGCGAACCGCCCCTTGCCCTCCGCTCGCCTTCGTCACATAATCGGCAGCTGCCTTGGCCGTTTCGTTCGCATCCGCAACGGCGATCCCCAGTCCGGATAGCTTCATAACTTCAACATCCGGTAAATCGTCGCCGATAAAAGCCGCCTCGCTGGACGTCACGCCCGCCGCATCCAGAATCTCGTTGAATGCTGCAACCTTGTCGTCGCATCCCTGGACGAGGAACTCAACTCCCAATTGCGTGCCCCGCAATTCCACGATGGGCGAATCCCGGCCGGATATTATGGCCGAGCGAAAGCCGGCCTTGTGCCATGTAACGAGGCCTTGACCGTCACGAACGTGAAATACCTTTAGTTCCTCACCGCGTTCTGAAAAATAAAGACGGCCGTCTGTAAGGACGCCGTCACAATCCATGATGATTAATTTGATCGCCCGTGCATTCTTAAGGAGATCCATCTGTTAATAATAAAGACGAAACTAACGAACCTCAAACATCTCCACACCGGTGAGTTTCCACGAGCTGCCGACCCGTACAAGCCGGTAAACAGCTAAGCCCGTTTCCTGTTCCTTATTTAGCAGCTTGATGGCCATGTCGGCCTCAACCAGCACAGTGTTAGCGTCGATACGGTCCACATGCTTCACGGTGGTCTGCCAGCTTTCTGTCGAACCTGAAACCCCTCCGGCAAATCGGGTGACCTCGCCTGGAACGACGAGTGCGTCGACGTCGGCCTTGCGGTTGGACGAAGCGGCCTTGTCAAAGCTGGCAAAAAACGCTTTTACTTCGGGATCGGCCACCGAACCTCCGCCGAGTTTGTTCCTTAGATTACGTGCAGCCAGACTCGCGCCATATTCGGCATCTGCAGCCAGAGCCGCATCTATGAACCTGATCGCCGCGTCCCGTTGATTGGAACGACCGGCGACCTCCGCAAGCCCGACGTTGGCCCAGGCCAGGCTCCGGGCAGAAGGCAATTTTTCATCGAGCACAGCCCGAAATTCCCTTTCGGCCTCGGTATTCTTATTTTGAGCAAGCAAAGCCCTGGCGAGTATGATCCTCAGGTCATCTAAATGCGGATTGTCGCGAAGGAGATTTCTGGCTGTCATCTCCGCCCCAGCAAAATCCTGCTTGTCAAAGTTTCTCTTCGCCGCCAGGACCGGATCGCTGTCGGTGCTTTCGCGGGGCTGAATATCGTCTGAATAGTCAGTCTGAGGATAAAGATTCTCGGTATCTACCTCGACTTTCGCAATTTTTGCTGCCGTCCGGAACACGGCTTCGCCGTAGCTCGTGGCACCGATCGTTGTCGCAATCCGGATCCTTTCACCCGTTGAAGTTGTAGCCACCACATCAACCGCGGCATCGATGCTTCCTGTATTTCTCAAAACCGACTTTGTCTCGCCGGCCGAAACCTGGGGCAAACCGATCTGCAGGTTCATATCGGTAACCTGGTCAAAAAAGTAGCTGATCAATTCCTTTTGAGCCGAGAATGCTGAACGAAGCTCAGAAAGGTTGAGATTTCCGTCCTGCATTTGGGCCCTTACCATCCTGCCGAATTCCGCGTTTCCGACACGTCCGGCGATCAGCCGCCAGGACATTGCCCCCTTGTTAGCAACCACAGGGTAGTAATAATCGTCGAGAGGAGATGCCATCGCCATAGGTCCATCGCGCTTCGCAACGCCGGCGTACGCATTCCTTTGTCGAAGCCGCTCGACATCCGCAACATCCTTGCCAAACTTACTTTCGATGAATTGCGTCGCAAGATAACGCGTTAACCCTTCGCTAACAACACCAAAACCGTCGCCGCTGACCGAAGCGGCGTTTCCGACCCACAGCCGCGCCGCAGCCTCAGCTATATTCATGGCTGTTTGAGAATCTATTTTCGATCGCCTGAATACCGCTTCTTCGACGATGACAGTGCCGCCGGAGCCGTACCCTGCTCCACGCCTCGCCGCAACGATCCGCAAAGGCACTTCAGGGCCGCTGCCCAAAATCCCGGCAACAAAGGATTTTGCTTCCTGCAAAAGAGAGGCGAGTTCAGCAGCCCTTTTTTGGCCCTCTGTGCCCGCACCGATGGGCGAATAAACTGTCACGCCACCCTCGCTTCTACTTTCCCAATTTCCTGAAAGGAAGAACGGCTGACCATTCAACTTCTGATCGAAGGCACCGGCAGCCTCGACTCCCGACGATATTACACTTTGCCCGCCTGGAGCGCTGACTCTGATCCGTACGGGAGCGGTATCTCCACCCTTCGGGAAAAACCAGCTATTAGGCGTGGGGTACCAGAAAGACAGTGGCAGAAAGATCGAGGATGACGACGTAATAGAACCAAGGGCCGAGTTATCGGCGAGCTTGATCTTATACTCTACGGACGTATTGATCACTGAGCCGGACGCCGCCGAGGGAAGACGCATCGTGATCCGCTGCAGATTCCCGACAGAGCCCGCACTTTCCTGTGCCTTTGCGAAATCGATAACCGAGTCATTTACCCTGACAGAGCTAACCTCCGCTGACGGGGCGATCCTCAGCGTCAGCGTCGTCGCGGGCTGTCCCGAGACGTTCTTGATATTCAGAAGTGCTTTTACCGAGAGAGTTCTCGACGCGTCCGGCGGAACTGTTACATCAAGATCGTACTTCTGTACCTGCCATGTAGCTGAAGGGCCGCTGCGGACTGCGTCCTGACCTGCGGCTTCAGAAAAGACGGCAAAGAACAGTATGGAAACTATGGCGTAAACAATTTTATGCATCTAAGGGTTCAACCTTCCGACTATTCGGATGCTATCTCGTGGATCTGTTTCAGTTTATTCAGCAATCCTTCGAGTCTGGAAAGCGGAAGCTGGTTTGGGCCATCGCTCGGTGCCTTGGCGGGATTATCATGGACCTCCATAAAAATCGCATCCACACCGCAAGCCACGCCAGCACGAGCAAAGTTTTCGATGTACTCCGACTGCCCGCCCGTTGCCTTACCGAGTCCGCCGGGTAACTGTAGCGAGTGTGTCACATCGAAAACTACAGGCACTCCGAATGACCTCATCACAGGAAAAGAGCGAAAATCGACGACGAGATTATTGTATCCAAAGCTGGCCCCTCGCTCGGTGAGGAGGATCTTTTCACAACCGGCGGCCTGAAGCTTTTCAACTATATTCTTTGCGTCCCAAGGCGATAGGAACTGGCCCTTCTTCACATTCACTGCTTTGCCGGTTTTCGCTGCCGCGATCAATAGGTCGGTCTGGCGGCATAAAAAAGCAGGGATCTGAAGAATATCCGCCACCTCAGCCACCCTCTCAGCCTGCCACGATTCATGAATGTCAGTTATCACCGGGACACCGACCTCTTCTCTGACCTGTGCAAGGATCTCAAGACCGAATTCCAAGCCATCGCCGCGAAAACTCTCGATCGAACTGCGGTTTGCTTTATCGAAGGAGGATTTGTACACGACACCGACGCCAACGCCGGTACAAATGTCCTTAATCTCTTGAGCCATGAAAAGGGCGTGCTGTGCAGATTCCACGACGCATGGGCCGAGGATGAAAGAAAGCCCGCCGCCGCCAAACCTGACGTCACCAACAGTAAAAGCACGCATATTAATCATCCGAACCAATTTCTGCCCGTTCCGGCATTCCCTTCTGCTTATCACTTGAAACGTCGTGCTCAAGATTCTCGCTATGAAGCCGGTTCTGCCATGCAGCTTTCACAAATGAATCAAATAGCGGGTGGACGGCCAGTGGCTTAGATTTATATTCCGGGTGAAACTGACAGGCGATAAAGTAAGGATGGGTCTCCCGGGGTAGCTCGACCATTTCAACAAATTTGCCGTCTGGGGAAACCCCGCTGAAAACAAGCCCGTTTTTCTCGAGCACATCGCGATATTCCGGGTTGAATTCGTAGCGGTGGCGGTGCCGCTCGCCGATCTCCGATGCGCCGTGATAGACGTGCTGAGCCAGAGACTCTGGTTTTAGTCCGCATTGCCAATTCCCGAGCCGCATCGTGCCGCCGTATTCGTCTACGTTTACAAGATCCCGCAGCTTGAAGATGATCGGAAATGGCGTCGATTCGTTAAATTCGGTCGAGTCCGCATCGCGGAGCCCGCAAACATCTCGTGCAAATTCTATGCACGCCGTCTGCATTCCAAGGCAAATGCCGAAATATGGAGTGCCCGACTTTCTTGAGTACCTGATCGCGCGGATCATACCCGCGATCCCGCGTTTACCAAATCCACCCGGCACCAATATCGCGTCAAAATCCTGAAGCTCGTTCTCGTAATCCTCGCGCATCAGGTTCTCGGACTCGATCCAGCTAACGTTCACCCGGAGGTTGTTTGCGACTCCGGCGTGGGTCAACGCCTCTCGAAGCGACTTATATGAATCTTCGAGCTCGACGTATTTGCCCACGATCGCAATGCGTACCGCACCAGCAGTTGGATCTTTTATGGTTGACACAAGCTCACGCCACCGTCGGAGATCCGATGTGGGGAACCTTTCGGTCAAATGCAGGTTGCTTACGATCAGCTCGTCGAGCGCCTGCTCGTGAAACGCCAGCGGCACCTCATAGATCGTTCCAACATCGAGAGCGGAAATAACAGCTCCCTCCTGTACATTGCAGAATAGGGCGATCTTTTTTCTGAGATCAACCGGTAGAGGCCGGTCAGAGCGGCAAAGCAGAATATCGGGTGAGATTCCGATCTCGCGAAGCTCACGAACACTATGCTGGGTCGGCTTCGTCTTTAATTCACCGGCTGCCGCGATGAAAGGTACGAGGGTTACATGAATGAATATGGCATTGTCCCTTCCCTCTTCATTACCCATTTGACGTATCGCTTCCATAAACGGCAGCGATTCGATGTCACCTACCGTACCGCCGATCTCGACAATAAGAATATCGGGCTCATGCATTTCGGCGACGGTGCGGACTGCGGCCTTTATCTCGTCAGTGATATGGGGAATAACCTGGATAGTTTTACCGAGATAGTCGCCACGTCTTTCTTTTTCAATTACCGACAAATAGATACGTCCGCTCGTCCAGTTATTTGCTTGAGAGAGCTTTGCGTTGGTGAACCGCTCATAATGCCCGAGATCGAGGTCAGTTTCGGCCCCGTCGTCAGTAACGAAGACCTCGCCATGTTGGAAAGGCGACATGGTGCCGGGATCTACATTTATATACGGATCGAGTTTCATCATCTGCACGCTCATACCGCGAGTTTCAAGCAAACAACCGATGGAACTTGCAGCCAGACCTTTCCCTAGGCTTGATACCACACCGCCCGTCACGAAAATATATTTAGTTTTTTTGTCACTCATAATGTTCCTTTCCTATTCGACATCGTCGTCCTATTCGACATCGTCGCCGTTTTCGGACGTCGCCCCAGCCTTCCCTTCACGCTTTTTCTTTTGGTACCGGCCATCTTTCATCTGCTCGATGACTTCCTTCGATTTCGCGGCTTCGGGATTCATTAATTCCTGCAGTGCATTCATCGATGCGCCTAGTGCCGTAGTGCCCTCGGCCGCGTTTCGCTCAAACTCTTCAGCCGTACGGGGCCTCGGTTTTGCTAGAGCCCTAAGCCCAAGGATCGCGCCTATAACCAGTAATAGCAGAAATCCCAGACCGATCCAGTCGCTCATATAGTCGTAACGTCATCCCATCCGTAGATCACTGTTTCAAAATCCTGGGCCCCGAGCTTATGACCGTCGCGGCCGATCTCCCGTCCGCCCATCTTTTCATAAAATCTACGGTAAGGACTCGCCTCGAGGGAATCAAGGCAAACCGATCGGTGGCCTTCCTTCATTAACTCGTCGATACACTGTCTGAATAATTTTTCGCCGAGTCCAAGACGCTGGAACGGGACAAGAAGGTAAAACGAAAAGATCTGCACATCGCGGCCTGTCGACAGAACAGGCGGCCCGAAGTCGATAAATCCTGCGATCTCTCCGCTGGCGTGTTCCGCTACGATCATGGTGTACGGCGGTCGTTGAAATCTGTCTCTCAGCCGATCGGTTCGTTGTTCGATCGACATGTTGTCGAGAAAATCATCGGGTGCAATACATCTGAAGGATTGTTGCCATGACCGGATATGTACGTCAGCAACTCTTGGCAAATCTTCGAACGTGGCCTTACGAAAGGTTATTTCGGGGAGCATCAGGATAGCCCGTACACGCTCAAGATCTGCCTGCGTGTCAACGCCCAAAGATGGTCCAGCCGCCTCAACCACTTTTATCTTGGCCCCGTTCTCGAGCGCACGGAGCTGTTCAAGCATCTCAGTTTGCTCAAGGCGTGTCGGAGCCAATTTTGTAAATTCCAGCAAATACTCTCGGCGATAGGCGTAGATACCCGTATGTTTGCGAAAAATAGACAGGAGCTCGGGCTCTTCGTCCAGCGCCCGGCCGGGATCGCCACCGTACCGCAGCGAAGCTTCGCGAGGAAACGGCATAGGCGAACGGGAAAAATACAACGCGTTCCCGGTGTCTGAGACCACGACTTTTACAACATTGCCGTTCAGCAATTCTTCGTTTTTTCGGGTGATCGGCTCACACGTTGTAGACATATGGGCCGTGGCGTCATTTTCAAGGGCCTCGATCGCCCGATCGATCGTGTCTGGAGATATTAGCGGCTCGTCGCCCTGGACATTTACAATTATCGAGTTTTCGGGAAGGCCAAGTGCCACCTCAGCGATCCGATCGCTTCCCGAAATGTGATCGGCGGAAGTCATAACCGCTTCGCCGCCTACCGCCGTCACAGCATTTATGATTCGCTCATCGTCGGTTGCTACGATCACTCGGTCAACCTTTTGGGCCTTTTTTACCTGCTTCCACGTCCTCACGATCAAAGGGACACCGACAAGGTCCGCGAGCATCTTGCCCGGAAGCCGCGTGGACGAGTAGCGTGCGGGAATCACAGCGATCACTTTTTGTTTGGGATTTGGCCCGCGTTGCTCCACGGGATTTTAGGTTAGACCGTATTGCCCTAAACTTCAAGAACGAAAAGACGAACTTGGAAGTTGATTTTTCATTGGCTACACTCATTCACGTGGAAACCGAAGAACAATTGACGGGGGACGGTTTTGACCCGGTTACTCCAGTCGCGGGTGAGGCAATTCTAACTAATTACCCGACCCCAAATGATCCCCCGTGGACTAGCGCGGCCGCAATTGCGGTTTGGGTCGCCAGTATTTTGGCAATATTGATCGTACCGTCAATTCTCTTACTTCCGTATTTGGCCCTTCAGCAACCGCCGCTAACGGATTCCGGAATGCTTGTAGAATTTGCGCGGACAAACCGGACGGCCATTCTAATTCAGATTGCCGCGATCATTCCGGCCCATTTGCTAACATTGCTAGTCGCCTGGATCGTAGTCACACGGGGCCGGCATTATTCATTTCTCAAAATGCTGGGCTGGGAGAAGGGCGGGTTTGCCTGGTGGCACTATGTCGTGATCCTGGTAGCTTTTTTCGGACTCGCGGCCGTTGTTGGAAATTACTTTCCGGAACAGGAAAACGATTTGATCCGTATCCTTCAGAGCTCGAGGGCCGCGGTTTACCTCGTCGCCCTGGTCGCAACTTTTACGGCACCGTTGGTAGAAGAGGTGATCTATCGCGGAGTTCTCTACTCGGCATTTCAGCGAGCATTCGGAATTCCAGCGGCATTTACTCTTGTGACGGCCTTGTTTGCCCTGGTCCACGTGCCACAATACTACCCGAGTTATTCGACCATTTTTCTTCTGACCGTGTTGAGCATGACTTTAACGGCAATTCGGGTCAAATCTGACAATCTTCTGCCCTGCGTGATCCTTCATACCCTCTTTAACGGGATCCAATCTGTGCTTCTGATCCTTCGGCCTGACAGTGCAGTGCCCATCGTCCCCGATCAGGCGGCTGCCTTCCTTAACTTCTAAAATGAAAAAGAGGCCGTCTAGAAACTGATCTAGGCGGTCTCTTTTTTTTTGCGAGAAAAGGTAAGAGCGATCAGTGGCCGGTGCTGAGCCTTTGGAGGTTGTGGGCGAGTGCGACGAGTCCGAACTCGGTGGTTACTTTGTCGA
>JBGSWW010000057.1:0-7235 GCA_041751735.1 Pyrinomonadaceae bacterium
GCGGATCAGGTCCATGTTTTGCTGATTGGCTTTCCAAAAGAAATCGAAGGCGTCACCGATTAGCGGGATTGAGCCGACAACGTAATCCAGGCCCAGGTTGAACGCCATTCGCAGCAGCGTGATCTTCGGCACGCCGTACCGGACCCCGGAAATGAGTATGTATATCGATGGGACGAGGGTCAGCGTATCGCCAACATTTGGAATGAGGCCGATGAGCGAATCAAGCCCGAATCGCCAAGTGGTACCCGGTACGCGAAATAGCCCGTCAAGGTAACGGGAAAGGTCATCGAGGCCTTTCTCGATCTCGACCTCAGAACGTTTGCGTATCGGCAATCCTGCAATACCTCGTTTTTCGAACTCTTCCATCTTTTATTATCGTGACCGCGTGCGCGTAGTCGGCGTTGAGGCGGCCTCAACGATCCTGACGCTCAGGATCTTATCGCCTCTTACAATATTATCAACCACTTTCATATCCGATTCATCCACGCGTCCGAATACCGTATAGCCGCCATCGAGATGCGGCTGAGGCGAGTGCGTGACGAACCACTGCGAACCGCCGGTGTCCTTGCCTGAAAGCGCCATGCCGACGGCTCCTCGTTCGTACGCGACCATATTGACTTCGCAGCGAATCGACCATCCGGGGCCGCCGTTCCCGTCACCTCTAGGGTCGCCGTCCTGCATTACGAAATTGGGTACGACACGGTGCACTTCCAGGCCGTCGAAGTATCTCACTCTCGCAAGTTTTACAAAATTATCGACGGTAAGCGGTGCGTCTTCGGGCAGGAACTCTATGGTGAATGTTCCCTTTTCTGTTGTTAGGATCGCCCGGATCGACCCGTTCTTTCGCGAAAGAGCCCGGCGGTAATCGGCATCTCGGTTAAGTAGCTGGCCGGACCGGGTGGCGTTCTTGGCATTGTAAGGCGAAACGGGATATACCCTTTTATCGGCATCGGGAAAGATCGCTAAGAGTCCATTTGATTTGATAAGATCGGCCGCCTGACGGCGGACGATGACATCGGAATGAGCAAGGGCCTGACGGAGCGACTGTTCGGCATCGGCTTTGTCGAGCTTTACGACGGCTGACAGGATGGCCAACTGCGCGTCGTTTGTGTCTTTGTCGATCTGAAGCGACTTTGTAAAAGCGGCCTTCAGGCCCGAGACGGTTTCTGCGTCCGACGGGAGATCATCCAGGACGCCGGCCGCCGCGGCCCTGACGTAAACGTCTTTGTGAGTAAGTGCTCTGAGGGCGAGCGGTTTCAAGTCGGCCGGCTTGTAGCGGGCATACGCCTGCAATATCTCGGGCGCGGCTTCGACATAGTTGGGCTTCATCTTTGACGGCTCGCCGCTGAAACGCTCGAACATCCTTTTAAGTGCCGCGGGAGCTTTGTCCTTCATTTCCTTGACGTCAGGCGTAGCGGCTTCGATGGCGGACAATTCGCCGAGAAGCTGGGCAACGATCGAGACCTTTCGCGCTGAACTCGCCGCGTCGATAGTGACCTCCATGTCCTCCGGGTCAATGCGGAAGCGTGCAAGAGCGAGCTCGGATGAATCGGGTTTTCCGTCCATCGCGAGTTTTAAGAGTGCGGATGCGCGTGCATTGTTGGTGTTAGCAAGCAGCCTGCCGAGCACTGTAGCGATCTCTATCAGCTCGTTCTGCTCAGCCCTGATTCGGCTTCTGGAGCCTTGGCTTTGTTGGATCAGCTTCTCGCCGTGCGTGAGCAGCGGATCGACGGACCTTTGGTCTCTTAGGGTGCCTAAGGAACGGATTGCTGAAACCCGAACACGACTGTCGGAATCGTTTATAGCGGCCTGGTTCAATATTGTCACCGCCTCTTTGTCCTCGGCGGCACCGAGTGCGCGCGCGGCGTTTGCTCGAGCGATCGGGTCGCGGTCATTAACCAGCATTTTCCTTAATTCCGGATTCGCGTTTTTGGCGCGGATCCGCGACAAGGTGTTAGCGGCATCAGCCCTGATGCGGGCGTCCGTACTTGTCAGGAATGTTGCAACGGCCTTTTCGGTACCCTCGGGTCGCGCTCGGAGGGCAGCCGTGATCGCCATCAAGACGGTATTCCGTTCTCGTCCGCCGCGGTTGAGGGTTTCGAGGATCGCGCTGCCCAGCAGATTAAAAGTTGGATCTTTCGGATTCGTTGCGGCGATCTTTCCCGCAGCCTCGACAGCGCGGGCGCGTACTGCGTCAGGCGTTTGCTGATCCTTGAGCGACCTTAAGATCGGATCAGCTCCCTTCGCAGATTCTATCTCGCCGATCGCGAAGGCGGCCATGACTCGGACTTCCAGAGACGGGTCAGCCTCAAGCAGCTTTGCCAAGACCCCTATCGCCGCGTCATTGCCGATACGTCCTGCGGCGAGTGCCGCACGAGTGCGTACCTCAGGGGCAGAATTGAACAAAAGGTTCTGAAGTTCGAGCGAATATTGCCTGGCATCCTCAGCCTTCAAGATCTCAACGCCGACATTCAACGGGACCTGGCTGTAGATTGAACCACTGGCGGCAAGTAGGAGGAATAGAATATATGATCGTTTCATGTGTTTTCCGATTCTAGGTGAGAAACGATCGATTGCCAAACAAAAGCCGGCCATGTGAGGGCCGGCTGTTGCGAATAGTTTTTCAGACGAATGGGATCCTCAAGTTCTTTGCATTGATTTCCGGTAGGCGGCTCCGGCACGCGGAGCCGAGATCCGGCTTTATCAGCCCTCGGCTTCGGAGAACTTACTCAACGCGACCGTTTCGACCTCGCGAATGACAGCGAGATTTTTAACCTCGATGTCATTGAGCATTTCGTCCTTGAATTCCGGGTCGGCTTTATACCAAGCCTGTGATTCAAAGTACTTTTGCAGATTTACATCTTTAAAGATGCGGCCGCGGCGGGCATAGATCTCGTTTCTTAGAACGCGAAGGTCCTCGGCAAAAAGATAGCCGAGCGTTTCCTCAGTAACGAGTTCGGTCGAGAGCTTTTCTCGCAGCTTGGCTTCATAGGCCGCGAGCAGGTCGACATTTTTTTGCTCGACAGCGGTGAGTCTTACCGCTTTCTGATTCCTGGCCGGTTTGTACCAGTCGCGCCAGTTGAAATAATCCCGAATTCCGGGAGCGTCAAACTTCTTGCCTCTCCGCGCATAGAATTCCTCCCGAAGGATCCGCAACTCAAGGATGCTCAGCCCGGCAAGTTTGTCCTCGGTGAGCGCTACTGTCTGAAAATTGTCCATATCCCCAATAGATATGGCAGTTTTCCGGTTCTTGTCCTTCTCAATTAGAAGCCTCTCGATGTTTTTGCGTTCAATGTCTGTAAGCGAAGCCGGGTCGTATTTAGCGGACCGCTTGTACCAATATCTTTCGTCAAAATACTTCTGCAGCCACTCCTCGCTGAACGTTTTGCCGTGCAAAGCTTCGATCTCAGCCATCAGGATCGTCAGTTCGGCACCGCTGTAATCGCGCAGGTTATCGTCAGTGATCAGCTTGGCCCGCCAGATCCGCATGTCGCCAGGTTCTACAAACGAATGCTTTTCCGCCTCGATTATCCGGACAAGGTCGAGATTCGAGCGTTCAATGGACGTTAGAAGAGCATTGCTAAACTTTGGGTTCTGTTTATACCATGCTTGCTTCTCGAGATAATCCTGAATCGACCGCTCTTTGAACACACGGCCACGCTTGCCGAAAATCACGCCTCGCAATAGGGCAAAATCATCCGCGGCCTCGTCCTCTTTTAACCTAGTGAGACGAGACCTGGTTAGCCGGGTTTTGGAAAAATCGATCTTGTCGAAGCTATTCCTATTAAACTCGCGCCAGCGTGCATTTCGCTCGCCGACGTCGACGACTTGTGCAGGAACATTGATCGCAGAGATCAACGAAAAACAGAGTACAAAGAATACTTTAATTTTCATTTCGAACCACACCCTTTTAAGGAACGTCGATGATCTCAAAACTTGTAGCGATCTCAGCGGTTGGCCTGACAGTGGCCGCGACCGAGCAGTATTTGGAATCAGACAATTCGACGGCATCCGCTACGGCTTTTTCTGAAACGTTGCGGCCATGCACTATATGGTGAACGCTAAAGCTGGTGAAGGCTCGAGGATGGTCCTCTTTTCGCTCACCTGAAATGGCCACTTCATATCGAGTTATGTCCTGTCGTTTTTTGAGCAGGATCGAGATCACATCCGCCGCCGTACAGGCGGCAACGGAAATAAGAAGCATCTCCATTGGGGTCGGAGCAGAATGCCTATCGCCTTTCGTGTCAATGACTTGTGCATGACCGCTCGGCGCCGTACCGATAAACATCTCATCTCCCGCATATCTTACTGATGCTTTCATAAATTTATGTCTCGCGGACCTGCGTTCAGACAAGTGGGATTCTAACACAATCGAGTACCTCAAGGCCGAAGTGTCGGAACAACCAATGGCACGAAAAATGCTTCAAAAGCGCGGATAGACACGCCTTATTGCCGTAGACGGCTGGGAGAGAGGAAAGATGAACAGATTTAGAAGCGCGATCGCGATATCGTCAGTCGCATTTTTGATACTTTTTACTGCTGCCAGCTCGGCTGAAGCGCAGCGGAGAAACGAACGCGATATCAGTGATGCAGTCCGAAGTCTGAATTCCAGGATCGAAGATTTCGAACAAAATCTCAGATTTCAGATGCAAAGCAGTTCGGCAGACCGTGCCAGCGGTTCGAGATTTACCGACGATATTCGATCTCTTAGAGAGAGCGTACGGAGCTTTCAGAACAATTACGATCAGCGTCGGGAAAATCGCGAGGATGTGCGCGCGATCGCCGATGCGGCCCGTCGTATCGACGCATTTCTCCGATCTAATCCCCAGAACCGGCGAGTTCAGGATGAGTGGATGGGTGTTCGGGCCCAAATCGACCGGCTGGGTGCAAATTACGGGCTCACTAATCGTTGGGATGGTGAGGAGCCTCCGCAAAACGCCAGTGACTATCCGCCTTCACCGACGAACACCATAAACGTCGGCCTGTCGGGAACGTATGACCTCGATCTTGCCCGCAGCGAGAATGTGGACGACATCGTTGCGGATTCGCAATTGGGTGTTGAACAGCGTGAGGAACTGAAGGATAAACTAACGGCTCCCGGACAGATATCCATCGACATTCGCGGAAGTCAGGTAACACTCGCGACCTCGAACGCTGCGCCAGTTGTTTTCACAGCAGACGGCCGGGAAAGGACCGAGCGATCTGCCTCAGGGAAGACCACTCGGCTTAAGGCGACGATAAGGGGCCAGGAATTGGTTGTGTCCAGCTTCGGAGGCGAAACGGACTACACGATCACTTTTACTTCTCAAAGCAACGGGCGGAGCCTGAAAGTATCGCGTCGGATAACTACCGAATATCTGAGCCAGACGGTATTTGCCGAGAGTATCTATAACAAAACCGATTCCGTCGCCCGGCTCGGTAACAGGGGCGGCGGCACGAACAGAATGGATGACGACAAGGGATATTCCGATAATATGCCGCCCGCAAGCGGGTCGGCAACGGGTCCGGGGACGGCCCGAACCGGCGACTTTGTCGTGCCCGACGGGACGATCATAACCGGCCGTTTGGAGAACGAGATCAATACAAAGGTGTCCCAAAACAATGACCGTTTTCGATTGACCGTACAGTCGCCGCTGGAATTCCGCGGTGCCGTGATCGAAGGCTACATCTCAGGCGTCGGCCGATCGGGGAAAGTCACAGGCCGATCCAATGTGACGTTCAATTTTGAAAAGATCACGCTTCGCGACGGAAAAACCTATGATTTTGCCGGCTCGCTGCAGACTGTTAAGGACTCCTACGGCAAGACCGTGAGCATTGATAACGAAGGCACCGCGCGCGGTGACGATCAGACCCGTGAGACCGCTAAACGAGGCGGTATCGGGGCCGGACTCGGCGCAGTGATAGGAGCGATCGCAGGAGGCGCCAAAGGAGCAGCGATCGGAGCGGTGATTGGAGCCGGCGGTGGTGCCGGGTCGGTCGCCGTGCAGGGCAAGGAAGACCTCGAGCTTCAGGTTGGTTCTACGATCAGCATCGTTGCTTCATCTCCGCTTCAACGAGACGTTCGCGACCGTTAAGCTAAGCTTATTTCGATCTCTAAGGGAGGGCGTCGTTGCCCGCCCTTTTCTTTTTGTCTATTATCTCGGTACCGCATATGAGAGAACTGCCACCGGAAATAGAACGCTACAGGGACCGGAAATGGCGACGTGAAGAATCGCTCAAGGTAGACTCGGCCGAGGAGGTCGAGGCGATGGTCGAGGACCTCGGCTTTTGCCTCGGTTTGACCGATGCCCGTAAAGGCTTGCCGTCAGTTTATATCGCCGTTTGCGGGCGTCGGGATTCCCACCTCCCGCGAAATGTTCAGAAAGATTACGAGGCGAGCCGGGCCTGGGTATTAAAAGACGAGGTCATCGCCCGAGGCAAACTCTATTACGCAAAACTTCTGAAGGGTAAATCCTGGTTTCTGGCTCCGCGGATGATCCCTGTCTTTAACTCTATCTGGGGCTGTTCGCGTAAGAGCGAGTCTGAAACTCTCTCAAAAAATGCACAATTGGTTTTGAAAGTACTGCGTAAAGAATGGGAGATGGCTACTGCCGATCTCCGCGAAGAATGCGGGTTTAAGGACAAGAAAGATCTTACGAACGCGATGGACGAACTTCAACGCCGTATGAAGGTCGTCCCTCAAGAGGTCGTCTACGTGCCAAAATTTACCTATATCTGGACTCTGGCAGAAGCCCGCTTTCCAGATGAACTGTCGGCCAAAATACCTCGTGACGAGGCTGTCCGCGAACTTGCTCGCACTTTCCTCAAAATGTGCGGAATGACCCTGCTGGGAGACCTGTCGCGAACCTTCGGATTTTACCGCTGGGAATCAGGCAGGGCCAATCATCAGCTGGTTGACGAAGGCTTTGCCGAACGTCTCGCGACGGGGGTCTACCGTGTCAGTGAGTGACCCTCAAATCCTTAGCAAGAGTTATTTTCTGCGGGTAACAGGGATAGCGACAAAATCCACTTCGGTGAGCGCATCGTCGACGTTAAGTGCACGTGACTCAAATGCATAACGCTTGGAAGCGACTGTCATCGCGTAAGACATTCCTACCTCGACGTCGTCAAAGCGGTAGTAACCTAACGAACCTGTCACGGCCGTTCGCACCTTGCCGTCGGACGAAACAAGTGTCACAACTGCATTTCGTAACCCGCCATACCCCGAGGTACGGACCTGACCGCTTATACTTACT
>JBGSWW010000058.1:0-13330 GCA_041751735.1 Pyrinomonadaceae bacterium
CAAACTTGTAGTGGTGATACCGTTGCAATTGCAGCGCGATCGAAGCAAGTTTCGGCTGTTTCCAGATGGGAGATTGGGGGGTATGCCCAATCGAAAACGCAGGAATTTCGGCCCCGTTGTCCATCGAGAGCCATACTTCAACATTTGGATGATCGGGCCCGCCATCCCACCCGATATACACGGTACCAAGGGGAGCGGTGGGCCCAGGAATTATCGCCTGGCTCGCGCTGATGAAAGGCGGCGTGGGCGGCGCCGGCGGGGGCGCGGGCTTAGCCTTACCCGAAGATTTGATGGGCTTCGGTTTTGAGAATAGGTCCGAGACTGGCGTTCCGCTTCCGAATGCTACGGGCTTAGGCATGCACTTAAGAACGGCGTCGCTGTGCCAAGGCACACGTATATGAGGGGATCTCTTTTCATATCCCTCACCGTCTAACCTGCCCGACGGCAGGACCTTGCCGTTGTAAACGCCCGTGTCGTCATTGCCCCAATAGATCTGGATACTGAAACTGTTGCCATCGAACGTACCGTCGACCTTGCCCGCTGCTGTTGGAGTCCTATACTTACGATCTTCTTTTTGCACGGTGCCCACCGCCGTCCCCGTGATCACGGAGCCATTTTGCTCAATCGTTAGCCAACTATGGAACCCCGGCTGAATGATCACCATCTCGCGGCTCGCCACCCAGCTCTTGCACTGCGCCCCAGCCGAGATCGGCAAGAGACCCAAGATCCCTAAGATAATTAGAGGGCCGACTCTCGCAGTCCACGTTTCTATTGATCCGGCAACATTTTTCTGATATCGCATTTCGATTTCCTCCGTCCCAAAATATCCAGCCGATGGGCAAAAACAAAGAGCGTCGCCCGATTTATGGTTTTTTAGGCTTAACTTTTTCGATCAGATCGAGCAACTTCTGGCTCTTTGTCGTAGCCTTATCGATCGCGCTTTCTACCTTCTCTGTTTTTTTGCCCTTGGAACTCTTATTTGACGGTGCCGAAGCGGGCTTTTCGTTTGGCGCTGCGGCATCAGACGGCAGGTCATTTGATTCCTTGGCTTGATCCGTCCCATCGGTCGGAGCAGCTTCCGGCTTGTTACCCGTCGCGGCAGACTGAGGCACCTCGGGCACTTTGTCGGGGTCGGGTGCGGCAGGCTGAGGAAGCTCAGGGCCTTTCTCCGGGCCCGGCACCATAGCTGGACCTGCATCTGCGAATCTGGCGGCGGGCCCTTCGAGCCGGATCTTGTAAATACCCGGGTAGCCGGCGCTGCTTCCGTACTTCATTCCCTTGATCCGAATGACGATCTCTTGTGCCTTAGCGAGGGTTATGCTTCTCGAAACCCGCTCGCTGCTTCCGTCGACGCCCTGCGCGAGAATGTTCGAGAGGATCGCTCTGGAATTCGCACCAAACAGATCGAGCGTGGCACCCGCATTGGTTTCGTTCGCTACAACCTCGAGAATTACCGTCAGTTTTCCTGGACCCGCGAGGAACTTATAGAAGTATTCGTCATTAGTGCCGTCCAGATCGTCGGAAACCTCCGGACTTGTCATGTATCCGGTCGCGGCCAGGCCTTGGCGGCTTGTGGCCCGCTCATCCTGGGAAAAAACAGGCACGGCCGAAAGGAATAATAGCAATGATGCGGCAACAATAAATCGCCTGGGGCTTGCTTTGACTGTTTGGGTATTCATGAATCCTCCAAGATATTCTCGTATCGTATCTAAGCCGAGATTTGGTGCTTTAGATCTCGCTATTGCAATCGTTTTAGTCGAGTAAGAGCGGACGTTAGGAACAAGGGAAAAATTCTTTGTATTTAACCCACTGTGCGCTATGATTTTGTGTCGTACCAAGGATCACAAAACCGGCGCTTTCCCTACATGTTCCGCTCCCTAGCAAGTTTAGGTGGGAGCCGAGCAAATGTCTTTGGATTTAACGTTAAAGAATCGTGAATTTAACTTTAATGTGACTAACTCAAGTCAACACAAGGTTTATGAGTTCGAAGATTTTCGGCTCGATGCGAATACACGGCTTCTTTACCGCGGTGGTGAACAGGTCATGCTCACTCCGAAGGCAGTTGAGACCCTGGTCGCGTTGGTCGAAAGTGAAGGTAAGGTCGTCAGTAAGGACGAACTGATGCAAAGGATCTGGGCCGACACGATCGTCGAAGAGTCGAACCTCGCTCAGTATCTTCACGTTCTGCGAAAAACTCTCGGAGAGACCAGCGACGGCAAACCTTACATCGAAACCCTGAAGCGACGCGGCTATCGTTTCAACGGCAAGGTTCGCGTTATAAGAAATGAAAATGGCCCGCCCGCTTCAGTCGAGGATGCTGATGACGGACGGGCTAAGGAACCGTCGAAAGTCGCAGATCTGATCTCTCCGCACACCGGACAACGCAACAACGTCCGAGCCTTTACTAACGTCGCTGCTGCACGTCAAACAAACCCTCGTCCGGACGTTGAGCGTCCGGATAATCTTTATTCGGTTCCCGGTTTGCGCCGAGAGCCTGTTGCGGAGGCATCACTTCCGTTTCTCCCGCATACTCGCTGGAAATGGTTTTTGCCTTTGGTCCTTGCGGTTGTGGTAGCCGGACTTGCGGGAATCGGTTTCGGCATTTACAAATATACGGCGGGGGACCAAGGCACCGAGACCAGAAGCGTTGCCTTTGTCGGATCTGAAATAACGCGTCTAACGACAACGGGCAAGTCCAAACGCGTCGCGGTCTCGCCGGACGGACGATATGTTGCTCACATTATGGCGGATGAGGCCGGGGACAGCCTTTGGGTACGCCAGGTCGCGGTCGCAAACGACACGCGAATTGCGGGCCCGTCATCGAGCGATTTTGTTTGGGTGACTTTCGCCCCGGACGGCAATTTTGTTTATTACCTGACTCTGGAAAGAGACAAGGGCGAGTCTGAACTTTTTCGAGTACCGGTCCTGGGCGGGCCGATCGTAAAGGTCGCGCACGATGTAGGGGCGCCAACGTTTTCGCCTGACGGGTCTAAGATCGCATTCATGATAACGAATCAGGAAGAGAGTAGGCTGATCGTCGCAAATCCGGACGGCACTGACGAGAAGATGTTTAAGTCCCGCGAGGGGCCCGATTACCTGAACCCGAACGAAGTGTTGCTGGTGTCACGCTTTGAGCCTGATTACATGAATATGTACTGGAACGCCCCGGCGTGGTCCCTCGACGGAAAGAGCATCGCCTTTCCGGTAAACCAAAGTGATGAAAATGGGCGTTATGAAACGGTGCTCGCGGTTGACGTCGAGACTGGTGTCGAACGAAAGCTAACCAACGCCCGATGGCAGCAGGTGGGACAGCCGCGATGGCTAACTGACGGCCTTGTTGTTTCAGCCTCGGAAACATCAACCGGTCCAAATCAGCTATGGCATATTTCGCTGCCCGACGGCGTTGCCTCGCGCATTACCCGTGACCTGAATAGTTACCAACATCTTAGTCTTACATCTGACGCAAAAACATTATCGGTCATTCAACGGCACATCGTCTCAAACATCTGGACGCTTGGTGAAAATGCAGCGGGCGGAAAACAGATAATGTCCGAGGCCGGCTGGCTCAATGAACTCATCTGGCTGCCGGATGGCCGGCTCGCTTACACATCGAACGCAGGCGGCAGCTCCGATATCTGGACTATGAATGCGGACGGCTCGGGTATTCGACAGCTCACGGTCGGTGCAAATGCGAGACTTGGGCTTACGGTCACAGTTGATGAGAAGCAGTTGATCTTTGCCGCCGCGCGAGACGGAAAATATAACCTTTGGCGTGTCAATATCGACGGCTCGAATCTGGAGCGAATAACCCACGGCGATGGTGAGTTTTATCCGCAATGCACGCCAGACGGCCAATGGATCGTTTATCAGTCGGGCGGAAACTATCCAACTCTCTGGAAAATGCCGATCAGCGGCGGCGACGCCGTCGCGATAACAAAAACAACGGCCTCACGGCCTTCAATTTCCCCCGACGGAAAATTTGTGGCATATCATTATCTCGACTCAGGCTTACAACGATCTCGATGGGGCATCGGTATCAGCAGTCTCGCGAGCGGTGAACGCATCAATCGTTTCGATTTCCCCCCGACGGTCGTCGAACGTCTCGTCAAATGGACGCCCGACGGTAAAGCGATCGCGTTCCTCAACAGCCCCGGCGGGGTTCCAAACATATGGACACAGCCCCTGGACGGCGGAGATCCGAAGCCACTGACCGAATTTCCGTCTGATAGCATTATTACCTTTAACTGGAATGCAGACGGAAGCCGGCTCGCAGTCATCCGCGGCGTCGAAACTAGCGATGTCCTGCTTATCAACCGATCCACTGCAAAATAGGCAACACGGACCTCGTCCCGGCCTGAAATAATTCTGAGCACAAATTTCAGGAGCGGGACGGTTCTTGCTCGGCACCTTAAAAGGCGAAAGCGATTTACCTATGGCCGATATTGTCCAGATGCCAGATTCGAAGTTGATCATACTGCGGCATCTTCATGACGTCGGCGCCTTCGGATCGTAAAGCTTAGGGAAAAACTGGCCAGCCAGCTTGTTACCTGTGGCAACAACCGGAACACCTTCGAGAAGCGGCTCATTCGAGTCTGACATTACTCCATCGCGTATCACGTTAATAACTGCCCCTCGTCGTGGCCGTTCAGAGGTGTTTGCAAACGAGCCGTGCACCATCATTGGGTGGTGAAACGAACACTCGCCTTTTTTTAGCTCGATCGCCACTGGTTTGAATTCGCGCAGCTGATCTTCGGTAAACGCCTCTCTGATCTTGTCCATGTCATTCGCAAAGTCCTCGCGGGGGAGAAGGTTCCACAGATGGCTTCGCGGTACGTAGTGAAGGCATCCGTTCTCTGTCGTCGAATCGTCGAGACCGATCCAGCAGGTCAAATGGGCCATGGGCTTTGTACGCGTCCAGTAGGAATAATCCTGATGCCAGATGACAACTCCACCGTCATGTGCAGGCTTACAAAACAATTGGTCATGCCACAATCTGACGGCTCCGCCCAACAGCTGCGATGCCGGTACAACAAAGGCCGGATGCCAGAGCAAGTCATGGAACGCGGGCGATATTCTCCACGCACCGAGTGCGTGAAAAAGTACTTTCTCCGGGCAGCCGATTCGTTGGAATTGAACTCGTAGAATAGGTCGTGCGCGGAATTCGCAGAATCCATCAAAACAGGAAGTTCTGCTCGCAGGGTTTCGATCTGAGCGTCATCGAGTATGCGGACGCCTTGGAGATATCCGTACTCATGATAGAAATCAACCTGTTCAGCCGACAGCCGATATCGCTCGAAGTCGGAAGCTCGAATGTCCGCCGAGAATAGGGCCCCCATCGGGGTGTGAATTGTTGAAAGATCCCCAAACATTTTGTCGTCGAACTTTGGCACAAACCTCGGAACTTTTGTCGAGTTTACAGCACCGTAAGCCTCGACGCCGTTTTGGCGTACACCTGGCACATCCATGAGAAAAGGCACCCGAATAGGATGCCTTAGCTGTTGTTAATGTTGGTGATCCGAGCAGGACTCGAACCTGCGACCCAGTGGTTAAAAGCCAGTTAATGCTGTTCACATAATAATATTCTAGTTGAAATAAGCCGATGTTTACGGCCTCGGAACATCCGCTTGGTTAATATAAGTTCTTGTCTGTTCGACTGAGTTGTTGCATTAAAAGTTGCAAAAAGCACTTCCGGCGTCGCCAGGGTTAGAAGCAGTTCTGAAAGCCCGACTTGACGCAGATAAGACGCGAAAGAAATTTGCCAGGCGCGGCCTATTCGTTTCCAATGCCTCAACGGGTCAGGGTTTCCTTGTCAATAAATTGAAGGCTGGTCATAGGACAATACCGTAGGTTGACTGACTCATAATCCGTTGGTTGTAGGTTCGAATCCTACCGAGGGCACCATTAGAATCAACAAGTTAGGGTAGCCGAAATAGCTACCCTTGTTGATCCCACCTAAAATCCCATCTAAAATACAACGGCTGCCTGTTGTCCTCGACTGATGATTACAAATTCTTTTTAATCCAAGCGCACTGAATACTACGAAGTATCATGAGGCCATCGGTCGCTCTTCAGTGTCCATCTCGATTCAAGCTGTGACAAATTCCCTTTGGTCAACTTTGTGTGAAAGTGAGGGGCGACATTTCGCGTTTTACTTATAACCGGACATTGATTTGCTATTTGCTTATGAAATAGTTCTTTACACAGTCCTCAGATATACCTTACAATTCGTCCTATTCATTTCAAGGTAGACTGTTTTCCCGAATGTCGACCGAGTTGTAGGCCGCTTACGATAGAACGGCACTCCTCGACGCCGTTCGGGCAATTGGAAACATCATGCAAGCTCCTGTGTCGGCAGAAGACGTACCCTATCAAAAAGGAGCGAGACCAGCTTCTGAGACAACAACCGTCGATTTTGAGAAGCCTGACTCACTCGTTGGCCGTACTCTCGACGGCCGTTTTACCATCGAGAAGAACTTAACGGATAGCGGAGCGGATGCAGGCGGAATCGGCGTCGTCTACCTCGCGCGGGACACAAAGTTGATGGGCAAGGAAGTCGTCGTCAAGATATTGAATGAGACAGCTTTAAAACACCCCGATATCGTTCGCAAGTTTGAACACGAAAAGGAGGCTCTGATTCGGCTAGACCATCCAGGGATTGTCCGCATCCTGGACTCAGGCAGGCTCGTCGACGGGAATCCTTTCATGGTCATGGATTACATCAAGGGCCATTCACTAAGAAAAGCACTGCAGATGGCGGGAAAACTCCCTCTGGAGGTTGTCGCGAGCATTATTGAAAGCGTGACAGACGCACTTTCTGCCGCACACTCAGAGAAGATTTTGCATCGCGACATAAAGCCGGAAAATATTATGCTCACGCCCATCGATGAGGGTATGTATAGAGTTCGCTTGATCGATTTTGGGATCGCCCGCGTCGAGGAGTCGAAACTAGCACCGGCTACCGCAATTTCCCGGGCTATTGGTACTATTCTTTACATATCTCCGGAGCAACTAATAGGGAAGCTCGACCTCACTCCGGCGGCGGACATTTATTCCTTCGCAATTGTGGCTTACGAAATGCTGACGGGTGAGGTCCCGTTCAAACCGAAAGCATTGGCCGAAATGTATCAATTAGAAAAAGAAGGTGTTAAAACTCCTCCGAGTGCATTGCGTCCTGATATGCCTCGTGTGGCGGAGGGAATACTTTTGTCTGCTCTTGAATTTGAACCAGAGAAGAGGCCGCAGATCGCCCGGTCATTTGGCCGATTTCTTGCTAACGAACTGCGAATCGATGGCCGCGAAACAGAGAGGTTTTTTGCTTCCGTTCAAACCGACTATTCTAAGTCGCCGACACAGAGCGTTCCGTCCCAAGATTTGACTGACGCTCCCACCGTGGAACGTATTCGGGCAAATCCGAATCGTAAAAGCGCCCTCTTAATGAGATGGACAATACCAGCAGCGATTGTCGTCGTTGCAATCTCTTTGGGCTTGGCCTTCATGGCTCTGGATATTACTGATCGATCCGTTACGGAAACCGAACAGATTCCAAATATGATTCCCGCGGATTTGGGAGAAAAACGAGAGTTTTCCTATTTTCTTTGGGTGCAAAAAATGCGTAATGGCGTTAAGTTTGAAGGACCATTTAAATCGTCGGGGCAGGAAGTCTTTGAATCCGGGTATAAATTTAGCCTAAACCTTCGCACTGAGGATGATGGGTACGTGTATATTTTGAATGAAGGCAAGGACAATCAAGGCAGGGTCGGATTTTACGTTCTTTTTCCCTCTCCTAAAACTAACAATGGATCGGCTTTGGTACGAAGCGGACAAGAAGTCCAAACCGCACAGAACACGTTCGGCGGTGGCCGGGGTACCGAAATCATATGGGTGTTTTGGACACGGGATAAACGCGAGGACCTGGAAACAATGCTTACTGCTGATTTAGGGGCTAATGGAGCTGTCGGCGAAAACAGCTTGGAAAAATTGCAGGCTTTTATTTCTCAGTATAGAAATGAATCTCGCGATGTATTTAAAGATTCAGCAGAGCAGCGAACCGTAGTTCGAGGTAAAGGCGAAACAGTCATTCACCGGTTCGAACTAGAACATCGGTAGATTTTTCCCGCGGTGAGCCGAGTAAAGTTTGAAGGCTACAATCTAAGAGCTAAGCAATCACTATCTTCGATAAGTAATCTCAGAGTTAGGAATCCCGGCCACGCACGCATGTCCAATCTATGAAATCCCCCCTGTTACCCCGGTACACACTGAAAGGCAATTGCCGTCGTTTTTGTTGGGCGATGTTTTTGATCCCCGCGATCTCATTAGGAATGCTAGCGCAAGACACCGTAACGGGAGCCTTTCAGGGAGATGTAAGCGACAACCGGACCGGCATTCCGATCGGTGGCGTCATAGTACAGATCACAAGTGTACAAACGGGTCGTATCTACAACCTTACCACCGACTCAAAAGGCAGGTTTTATCAAGGTCTGCTTTCTCCCGGGCTCTACGACATCTCGATCGCAGTGGCGGGCTTTAAGCCGCGGCGGCTTCGGCGAGAGATCAAGGTCTCATTAACGGGTGATATAGTTCCGGTGCCGGTATCTCTCGATCCGGAAACCGCTCCTGTATCTCAACCGGCCGTGCTCGAAGATGCCGACGATATTCGTGTCGAAATAAATACTGTTGATGCACGGAGGGCGGCTTCATTCAAAAGGGACGAGATTAGCGAGGTCCCGCTTGGGTCGAGCGGGATCACGCGTAGTTTCGATGAACTCGCGATGCTTGTTCCGGGCGTTGCTCCTGCTCCGCAAACGATCGGCGACGTTGCCGGTCCGGGCGTGGGCCCGGGTGTCGGATCTGCGGGCCAGTTTGCCGTGAATGGCCTAAGATCCAGAGCAAATAATTTTACGGTGGATGGATCTGATAATAATGACGAAGATATCGGTGTCAGGCGTCAAGGGTTCGTTGCATTCATTCCTCAGCCGATCGAGTCGATCGAGGAATTTAATATTATTACCCTGCTTCCACCAGCCCAGTTTGGCCGTAACATAGGCGCCCAGGTAAACGCGGTCTCCCGCGCCGGAGGAAATGAGCTAAACGGATCAGTTTACGCATCTTTCAATTCGCATCGGTTGAATTCAAGAAATACCTTTGATTCTTCCGACGGAAATGAAACATCTCCCCTGTTTACGGGGAACGGCCAAAGCGTTCTTTTGGACGGCCAGCCAATAACCGTCCGCAATGGAAGCGGCAGCGAGGACTCGTTTACATTCGCACAGGGCGGCGGTACCTTCGGCGGAGCCATTGTTCAGAATCGACTGTTCTATTTCTTTTCTGGGGAATATCAAAAGATCAACGCACGCAAAGAGAAGAACTTTGCCGTTCCGACCGTCGAGCAAAGAGGCCCGTTTCGAACTGGCGCGTCCGGTATCAGCGTGGATTTTTTTACTGGCGCCGCCTTGGACACGCCCCTGTTCCCAACCGGCCCCGAGAGCAATGCCGTTTTCAGCCTGTTCCCGTTTCCGAATGATCCGGGAGGAATATTTGGAGCAAATACGTTCACGCAGACCCTTCCGGCCAGCGGACGCGGCGGCATCCTTTCGGGTAGACTCGATAATTCGTTTTTGTTTGGAGGGCGGCAGCAGACCATTACCGGGCGATATAACTTCACCGACGATAAAAAAAATATACCCGCAGTTAACGAAGCAATATTTGCTACGGTGCTGTCGAAGATCCAAACACACAATCTGTCCTTGTTCCTTAACAGCGAACTCAACAGTTCAGGCTCAGCGAGCAGGTTTTTTAATCAGGTTCGCTTCTCGGCAGGACGAACACATTTGAATTTTGAGGAGGTGCGTGATACCGAGTTCCTTATCCCGAGCGATGAATTTCCTGATACACCTTTTCTTCTTAACGCCAATGCGATATTCAACGTGACTCTGCCGCAGAACAATGGACAGGCACGATACACACGCATTCAACCCCCCTTCGGCGACGAGCCGGAATCTACGGAAAACGTCATCGGGCCGCTCGGCCAGGTTGTGATCGCGGGCTTTAGCCCTCTAGGCGTTGATGTTTACAATTTCCCGCAGGATCGTAAAAATACGACGTTTCAACTGGCCGACGAGCTGACGTGGAGGACCGGCAGCCATTCCTTCGTATTCGGCGCTGATCTCAGGCGGACCGACCTTAACAGCGACCTGCCCCGGCTCGCCCGTACCCTGCTAACCTTTAACGGCACGCCCCGTTTGCTTCCGCGTCTAGGAACCTGTCCAAACGGCGGAATAGGCGATTTCTGCTTTCCAGCTTCGAGCGATCCCCGCTCGGTCATACGGCCCGAGGATCTCACGGGCCTTGGTGCCGTGAGCAATTCGATCTTAACTTTCAATGTGGACCGTCCCGACTCTAGAGTCGATCTGGGTTATTACCAGCTCAATTTTTACGCGCAGGATGCCTGGCGGATACGGCCGGGATTCTCACTTTCCTATGGCCTCAGATATGAGTACAACACACCTGTCAAAGAAAAGAACGCCTTGATCGAGGAAACCTTTTCGGACGAGAGACTGGCTCTCGTGCCTGTCCTGAGAGATCTGGTAAATGGCCGCTCGAGCCTTTACTCACCCGACCGGAACAATCTTGCACCCCGTTTAGGGATAGCATATTCTCCGAACCTTTTCGGAGCTGAGCGGGCAAGTGTTTTTCGCGCCGGATACGGCCTGACCTATGACCAAATCCTGGGAGCGGTCGCCAACCAATCGCGAAACGTTTTCCCGACATACCTGACATTTAATTTCGCTGCTTCCATATTCTCTGGCTTCGGGCTAACGATTCAAAATCCCGCGTCCACCGACATTCTCGTTTCTCCGACAAGTGCCATTCCGTTGCGGCAGCCTGGTACCGTTAACTCATTCAACACCCCGGGGTTTTCCGGTGCCGGAGTTTCATTTGCGGATGTACTGGCTCTCTCCGGCGGCTTCTTTGCAAACTCGATCAACATTACGCTGCCGACGCAGAGGCTGGAAATGCCGATGGCCCATCACTATTCGTTCGTTTTTGAGCAGCAATTGAATAAGAATTATACGGTTTCGGCAGGTTATGTCGGAACGTCAGGACGAAACCTTCTAAGGTTCACCACGCCAAATCTTGGGTCGAGCCTGACCGTTGTTCCGACAAGCATAGGGCAGCAAGTTCCGTTCGCCGCGACTCCGGTCGCACGCGGCGCATTGTTCATCCCGTCAAGGCCGTTGGATAGAAAGGACCTTGGTGGAAATTTTGAATCGCTCGGAGCGGTAAACCAGTTTGAGACCACAGCGTCATCAACGTATCACTCGCTCCAAACTCAATTGCGCGCCCGCTTTTTGAATTCTCTGAACTTCCAGCTTTCTTATACCTTGTCGGAAGCAACAGATGAGGTTTCAGATGTTTTCGATCTGGCCGGGGCGTTCGTTTTGCCGCAAAACAGCTTCGATCTCGACGCGGAACGCGGTCCGGCTAATTTCGACGTCCGGCATCGCTGGACATACGACCTCAGTTATAGTTTTCCGGCGTCTCGCGGAAACAGCGCTTTAGGCTATCTGACCAACAACTTACAGATCGCGACCACCGGACGTTTCCATTCAGGACAGCCATTCACCATAAATAGCGTCATCGACGTAAATTTAGACGGCAACCTCACAGACCGTTTAGACAACCTAACGGGAATCGATTTTACCGGCGACCGGCGCCAGCCGCTGCGGCTCACGACTTTCAACACAGGAAGTCTGTTGGCCCCTTTTGGGGAAAACGGAAGAACACGCCGCAACAGTTTTCGTGCGGGTAGTGTGCTGGAGATGGATGTATCGCTTGTCAAGCGCTTCGTCTTCGGAGCAAGGCACCTGGCTCTGCGTGCGGACATTTTTAACTTTATCGATCGGGCGAATTACGGCATCCCCGCCCGTATCCTCGAATCGCCCGGATTTGGACGGGCTGTGAATACAGTCACTCCCGGGCGACGAATACAGTTTTCGATGAAATTTGGATTTTAGTTCGCAAGATCAAATACTCCGACATATGATTTTCAAACGTCGATCTGGAAATAGAAGAAAGATGCTAAAGTACGTATCTTTATTTGTCATTTTCCTGCTGATCGTTTTCGGCCTTAGGCCGGAAAGCGGCGAGACTGCCGGTAACAATTCACCGGGTCTGTTGTCTGAGAACGTTGCCTCCAGCCATGTCGGAGCGAATGGAACGGCCACACTCTTCGCTGTCAAGACGTGGGATGGCGGTGGCGCGACCAATAACTGGAGTGAGGCGGCAAACTGGAACGGGGACATAGTACCTCTATCTGCTGATTCGGTAGTTTTTGATACCACCAGCGTTAAAAGCGTTAGTATCGACGTCAACATTACTGTTACGGGTTTACAAATAAATACCGGTTACACCGGAACAATATCGCAGGGATCTTCTGCCATAACCGTCAACGGAGCATTTACCCAGTCAACCGGAACGTTTAACGGGGGAACCGGAAACATAAGTTTAACCTCGACATTCACGCTCAACGGCGGGACGTTCAATGCACCCTCAGAGAACCTCAATATATCTTCAACCCTCACGATACAGGCGGCGGCGATATTTAATCCGAACGGCGGGACGGTCGTTTTTACTGGTGTGGGTACTCAAACTATCAGTAGCCCACTGGACAGGACGTTCAGCAATCTGATAATCAACCAGGCGGTTAATAGCACTCTTTTCCTGCAATCATCGAGAACCCTCACGATAACGGGAGCATTGACTCTGACTAGCGGAAGTTTAACGGGAATCGGAACTCTCGACGCTCAGGGGTCGGTGACGATCGCTCTAGCTTTTGGCGGAGGGGGTGGACACGTTTTGATCTCTGGAGGGGCCACAAGGACGGTTACACTATCGGGATCGGGGCTGCCGCGCCTCACGGTTGATGCCCCAAATGTAACTCTCAATGCAAGTTCTTTCTCGGGCACAACCTCGATACTCCAGCCCATAGTCATACAAAACTGCCTGAGTTTTACCAATGGAACGGTCAATCTGATTTTCATGAATGCCTTGACGTTCTCGGCTGGGTCAAGCTTCGTGCAAGGAAGTGGGAACCTGACTTTTAACAGCAGCTACACGCAGACCAGCGGGACGTTCACGCCCGGGACGGGAGCACTCGCTTTCAATTCGACATTCACCATGAACGGCGGGGCATTCACCCCCGGCACGGGAGCGCTCGCATTCAATTCGTCGTTCACGATAAACGGCGGGACATTCAACTCGCCAGGGGGAGACGCGACGTTTTCGACATTCGCATTGAACGGGGGGACATTCAACGCGCCGTCGGGGACGA
>JBGSWW010000059.1:0-43514 GCA_041751735.1 Pyrinomonadaceae bacterium
TTGGCTTGTTTAGACGGATGCGAGAGGTCGATCATGATTCCCCATTTGTTCATCTCCGCGACAGCTTGTTTTCCGAGTTCGCTAAGGCCGTTGTGCAGCCATTTGTTATCCCGCTCGCCAGTATTCGAATCTGCAAGCTGGCTATGACCATTGTGTGCCAGCGACATGTACCGGGCACCGCGATCGGCAAATTCCTTAACGCGCGAAAGATCGTCACCGAGAGGGTAGGCATTCTCTACGCCTATCATGGCTACTTTCTTTCCGGACTTGGCGATGCGCATAACGTCCTTTGATGTCAGTGCGAGTTCGATTTCATTTGGGGCGAGGGCTTTGGTCAGGCGGTGGATTGCGTCAAACTTGTCAATCGCATTCGCATACGCTCGCCTATAGCCCTCGTCATTGAGTTCTCCCTGTCCGGTGTAAACTATGAGCCATGCCACGTCGAGCCCGCCGCGCTTCATTTTCGGAAGGTCGACCTGACTAGATAGCTCCTGGGTGTAATTGACCTTATCGGTGAAATTCGCCGAGTTGATATCAACGTGGGTGTCGAGCGTAATCACCTCATCATGGATCTTTCGGGCCTTGGCGATCAGTTTTTCATCGACACTCTGCTGCCCGATCAACGGACCTGCAAATGCAGAAAAAAGGAAGGCAAATATAACGGCAAATGAAATTACACGTTTCATATTGATTCAATATTAACCGACGCGTGCATTTATCTGAAGAATCCAGGACACAAAAATAGCCATTCGAAAGCTGCCTTCGAATGGCTGATCTATGAATGAAATTTACAGGCTAGCTTTGAGCTTGCGAATGGATCAGACGTCGCGTCTGGTCGCCGAACAACACATCGATCTTCTGCGGTTCGATAACTGCTGTGACTTCCCCGCGGCCAAACTTATCATGTGTCATTGCCTGACCCTTCCGATACTTTCTCTGCCGATCGTAAGGGGAGGCGTTCTTGCCCGTGCCCATTGACACCGAGGTTTTAACACCTCTCGTGAATGTGCTGACTGTTTCACATGCTTCACACACAGCTTTTGTGATCTTGCCCTGCTTCGTGACAGTGACAACCTTGTGGTTCTGTTCAAGGTCGCACGCCGAACACATCATTTCGACCGACTGGTCAACTGCATAAGCTATTGCTTTTACTGCCATAATTTTCTACCTCTCAAAATGTTCCTCAACTATCTGCCGCCACGTCTTGGCCCAAAAGACCGAAAGTTCTTGCGTGCCGGCGTCGCGTATTTCTTGGCCGGTGCAGCCTGAGTAAATGTGTGGCCGCCGAAATCGGCCAGAACGATGCGTTCCACCAGTTCACCCGTCAGCCGCTCGATAGCCCGCATTGAGTGCTCCTCGGCGATCGTAAACAGCGTAATGGCACGCCCCTTGTTTCCTGCACGGCCCGTACGGCCGATTCTGTGAACGTAATCCTCGGGTGCCTCGGGTATATCATAGTTTATCACATGTGATACAGAGTCTATATCGATGCCGCGGGCAGCAACGTCGGTCGCGATAAGTACGGTCGTGTGACCAGACTTGAACGCCCTCAAGGCAGCCTCACGCTGCGACTGCGAGCGGTCACCGTGAATGCGGTTAGATTTATGCGAACGCTTTTCCAAAATATGGGCGAGACGGTCGGCACCGCGTTTGGTTCGAGTGAATACGAGCACGCGGTCAAAATCCTCTTTATCGAGCAAGTCGAGGAGCAGCGGCATTTTTGACGCCTGTGCAACTGGGTATGCCGTCTGGTGGATCAGCCCTGAGGCCTTACCTCGCGGGCTTACCTCTATAAACGTCGGGTCCTCAAGCATCGCATATGCGATACGTTCGATCTCGGGCGACATTGTCGCTGAGAAAAAGAGCGTCTGGCGCTTCGCCGGAATAACCTTGACGATCCGCTTGATCGAGGGCAGGAAGCCCATATCGAGCATTCTGTCGGCTTCGTCGAGAACGAGATGACTCAGGCTGCTGAAATTGATCAGGCCCTGATCCATAAAATCTATTAAACGGCCGGGAGTAGCGATGATAATATTCGCGCCACGTCGAAGACTGTCTATCTGGCGCTTATAACCGGCTCCACCGATTATTGCCGTGCACGTGATGCCCTTTGGAGCAAATTCACGGCAGGCGGCCTCAGTCTGGTTGGCAAGCTCACGCGTAGGCGAAAGCACGAGTACCCTTGTTCCCGGCTTACCCTTGTTGTCGCCCAAAAGCTGTAATATCGGCAGCAAAAAGGCCGCCGTCTTGCCAGTGCCGGTTTCAGCACTAGCTAAAATATCTCCGCCCTTTAAAAGGATCGGAATTGCCTGTTTTTGAATGGGGGTAGGCTCTGTATAACCCAATTGCTTACACTTGTCCGTGAAAAACGCCAACAAGCCTAGTTCTTTGAAATTCATTTACTAATCAAATCGATATCTACGGAAGAGGGGTTCGCGTTCATTAAGCAGATTCTCAGTTTGCTCTAATGCCGCACTTCAGGCTAACAAAAAGCCCGCGGCGCGGATCCGACCATTATTCTTCGGGATGTAATAAGAAGTTACTAACGTGGAGTGATCTTCAGTGTAACGGTAGCAAGGAAGGATCTACGTTCGAGGGCTCTCCACTTAGGAGCCGCTTCTAACAGTTATATAAGGAACCGTTTCTCGAACTATCTATTCCGATCCAACATAGGACCGAGTTTACCGTCGATGAATGAGACACGGAGTTGTCAAACCATTAAGACTACAGGAAGACCTAAATAGTTGCAAGCTATTTATTCACAAGCCATTCGCCGACAACCTCACGTACGGGGCGTTTGTTGCCATCTACCTCGTAATTCATATTCCGCATCTCCTCCGTCGATATGGAATTTGCCAGCGCTCGGGTAGCCTTATCAAGTATAACATTTACGGCTTGCCTCGAGATGTAGACGGCTTGATAGGGCGGGAAGTAGCTCCTGTCATCCTCCAACTGGTAAAGGTCAAGTGCGGTAATAAGGCCGTCAGTTGAGTTGCCGGCGATAATGTCCAATTCGCCCGAACTCAGCGCCCTGTATGTAAGGGCCAGGTCCATTTCTCGCGGTTGACGGGCGAAGATAAATCCATAGGCCTTAACGAATCCCGGATACCCGTCCGCTCGCGACATAAAATCCTGGCCGAATCCAGCCTGCCAATTCTTCGCTAATGGCGCCGCATCAGATATTGTCTTCAAGCTGTTTTCGCGCGCCACGTCGCCGCGGACTAGTATCGCAAAATCGTTTGAGAAGCCCAGGGTCGGCCCGACGTCGAGATTGAATTTTGCAGCATATTCCGCCTTTGTTTGGTCGTAGACAACTTGTGGATCAGTGATTGGCGAATGCTTGAGGATCGCAGTATATGCTGTACCAGTGTATTCGGGGTATACATCGATCTGCTGAGATAAAAGACCATCGTGGGCTAGATTGCCCCCGAGCTCGAACTGACGTGTTACCGTAACACCCTCCTTTTCCAACGTTTGTGAGAGGATCTCGGCCAGTATTATGGATTCAGTAAAGTCTTTTGAACCAACTACGATTTTGTTTATACCTCTTTCAGTCCCCTCTCCAGCCGGATCTGAGATATCAGATTTGAAATCTGAGAGAAAACCGATCCCAACTACGGCCGCAAGTACGCCGGCAAGGCCAATCGCAATAAACCTTCTCCGTGTAGCAGCCCTGCTCTCAGCGAGCACATAGCTCTTTTCGAATTGCCCAAGGGCAAAATCGCAAATGAGGGCGAGTACTGCCGACGCCAAAGCCCCGGCGATCAGTAGATTATTGTCGTTCTGCCGAAGCCCTCGAAAGATATATGTTCCAAGACCGCCGGCACCGACGGCAGCCGCTACGGTTGCGACTCCTACCGAGATCACAACGGCCACTCGAATTCCTGTCAATATCACCGGCATAGCCAGGGGGATCTCGACGAGCCTCAGCCGCTGCCAACCAGTCATCCCCATGGCCATAGCCGCTTCGCGGAGTTTCGGGTCTATTCCGACTATCCCGGTCACTGTGTTTCGTATTACGGGCAGGAGTGCATAAACGGCGAGAGCAATGATCGCAGTTCTCGCCCCGATGCCGCCAATGAGGGGGATCGGGATCAACAGTCCGAAAAGAGCGAGACTGGGCACCGTCTGCATTATGTTCGCAAAACCTAAGATCGGTGTTTGCAGCGATTTGATGCGGGTAAGAAGGATCCCAAGAGGAAGCCCGATTCCTATTGCTAAGCCCGTGGAAATAAACACCAAAAAAATATGCTCGCGGGTAAGCACGAGCAGTTCGGGCCAGTTCGATCTTAGAAACTCGAAAAAATTCACGTGATCAGTTGGCTGGCGTTGCCGGCGGGGCTGGTTTCTTCGCAATAAATTGCGGCGTAACGCGGCCCTTCGTAAGCTGCTCGAAGGCGTACGCATACTTGATAAGCTGCGGTTCGCTCCATGGCATGCCAAAAAAGAACATTCCCGCGGCGGCGTTCTCGCGTAAACCGATCGGCACCGTGATGGACGGATAGGCCGCGACTGCCGCCATCGCCCACGTCGAGCCGACGGTCGGGCCGACTAAGGCGTCGAGGTTATGAGTCGCTATCGCGGCGTCGATACCATCGTCACGGGCCATCTTTCTTATCTTTGCCAAAGCATCGAGATAGGCTTGGTCCGTGAGGTCGCCCTTTCCCTGCGATTGGACAAACAGCTCCTGTCCAAAAAGCGGCAGCTCCTTCTCTTTGTTCTCCTCGTTGAACTTGATCAGTTCAGCAAGAGTCTTATATTTGCCACCGCGAGCCGCCAGGTATTTGTTAAGATCAGTCTTAAACTCGTAAAGCAAGACGTCAAGCCTCTCTTGGCTGACATTGACCGTCGGAAATGTAATGTCTACAAGCGTCGCACCGGCCGCGCGGATCTTTTCGATGAACGGCTGATAATACGCCTTGAATGGCTCGGGATTCTGACGAGGCGGTACCAGGACTAATCCAAGCCTTGCCCCTTTGAGCCCGTTATGATCGAGAAATTTTGTATAATCTTTTGCGGCACGCTTATTCGCGTCAGCCGTTATCGTGTCTTGTTTGTCACTTCCCGCCATCGCACTTAGCATCGCTGCCGCGTCGGCGACCGTTCGAGTCATCGGTCCGGCCGTATCTTGCGTGTGGGCTATAGGAATTATTCCGCTCCGGGAAACCAGACCAACGGTGGGTTTTAGACCGACCACGCCATTGGTCACCGCCGGACAGATTATGGAACCGTTAGTCTCGGTACCTAGAGCGCCCGCCGCGAGATTTGCCGACACCGAGACACCGGAACCTGAGCTTGACCCGCACGGATTCTGATCGAGAAAATATGGGTTATTTGTTTGTCCCCCTCGGCCCGACCAGCCGCTGATCGATCGGTTTCCGCGGAAATTCGCCCATTCGCTAAGATTGGTCTTGCCGAGGATCACTGCACCCGCTTTGCGAAGCCTCTCGACTACAAACGCGTCCTGCTTCGGTGTCGGCGCATCGACCAAGGCAAGCGAACCGGCGGTGGTCAGCATCTTGTCGGCCGTATCGATATTGTCCTTTATCAGGATCGGTATGCCGTGCATGGGTCCACGCACTTTGCCGCGCTTTCGCTCTTTATCGAGCTCTTCCGCGATCGCGATCGCGTCAGGATTTATCTCGATGACCGAACGTGTCTTGGTATCGATCTGCTTGATCCGCTCGATATACATCTCGGTCAATCGGCGAGCCGTGAGTTTGCCCGACTTCATCTTGGCCTGGAGGTCCGCGATGGTAACCTCGACTAGTTCCGGAAATGGCTCGGTCGAATCGAAGGTCATTTCGCCTCGGGCATTTTGAAAGAGGGCTAGCGATGCTAATCCGGCTGCTCCTGTCTTTAAGAAGTCGCGTCTGTTCTGTTTTGTCCTGCTCATAATTTTTCTCGTATATTACTCTCCTTCAAGTCGGCATCAAAACCGTGTCCAGATACGCACGGGCGAGGGGTATGTTGGACCTCTTGAAAACCGCCGGTGAATCGGCCAGCACGATGCGGCCTTTATCCATCAGGGCTATCCGGGTTCCAAGCAGCATTGCTTCATGAAGGTCGTGTGTCACGAACACGGCCGTTTTTCCCAGGTCGCGAACGAGAGCGGCAAATTCTTTTTGAAGTTCAGATCGTGTGATCGCGTCGAGAGCACCGAAAGGTTCATCAAGCAGCAAAAGGTCGGGGTCCGCGGCGAGGGCCCGTGCAACGCCCACGCGCTGGCGCTGGCCTCCCGAAAGCTCGTGTGGAAACCGGTCGCCGAATCTCGCCGGGTTAAGCCTGACGAGTTCCAGCATTTCGTCTGCCCGCGCATCCGCGTCGCGGGGTTCAACGCCCCGAATGGCTAAAACCAGTCCAGCATTTTTCCTGATCGTCATATGCGGAAAAAGTCCGCCATCCTGAAGGACATAGCCGATACTTCGACGCAGCTCGACCTCGTCCCACTCAGTCGTCGGCCGGCCCTTGACGATGACCTGGCCGGCGGTTGGATCGATCAGACGGTTGATGAGCCTGAGAGTGGTTGTCTTTCCACAACCGGATTCGCCGAGCAGAACCAGGACCTCGCCTTTTGGGATATCGAGATCAAGACGATCGATGATCACTGTCCCGTCGATGACGTAACTCGTCGAGCGAAATTGTACGATGGAATCAGTCTTGCCAGGCATTCGCGTGCTGTCGCTTGAAAGTATGGTATTTCTACTTAATATAGGATTAATTCTAAGTTTAACGTAGCATGAATCGAGCCCCGAACCTGCGCTTCGTCGGTATAATGACAAAAATACTATGAAAAGCAATTACATTTTGAGATTCACATTTGCAGTATTCTCGCTTTCGCTTTTCGGATGCACTCTGAACACGGCCAATTCGGGATCGTCGACTGACCAGGCCTCGAATCATGCGTCGAATCTCGAAATTGGGGTTCCCGCCGTTGCGGGCGGAGGCGAAGTCCAGGCAGCCATGCCCGATGCCGTCGTTGCGGACCTTTATAAACAGCACGATGCAAAGAAAAGCCCGTTCTTTCAAACGAAGAACCGGGCATCGGTTGACAAGTATTTCACGAAACAGCTTGCCGACCTTATCTGGAAAGATGCCGTTTCCTCGGCCGGTGAGATCGGAACCTTGGATGCAGATCCGCTCTATTACGCACAGGACATAGACATCAAAAACTTAAAGGTCGGCACCGCGCAGGTAAATGGTGATAAGGCCACTGTGCCTGTTACGTTCACAAACTACAACGATAAAGTGACGCTTAAATTCTCACTTACAATGATTGGTGAGACATGGAAGATTGCGGACATCGATTACGGCAGCAAGGAAACACTAACTAAATGGCTGAAGCCTGCCCCGCCAGAAACCGTCGACGTTGAACTTGGCGACTTTAGAGGAAAGTACGTCGTCGGAGAGACGACTTGCACTGTTGAATACAAGAACAAAGGCTATGCCGTCAAATGGGCAAAGGGTAACGGCCTCGAATATTTCGCAATGATGGACGGAAATACTTTTGCCTCTTCCACCGACGAATCGGAAGCCAACAAATTCGTATTCGATGATGATGAATTAAGCACAGGAACATTTTACCGAGCGGATGGTAAGACGTTTCCGATACGGCGAGGCAAGTAAGATTCACTCCCATTCGATCGTGCTTGGCGGCTTGGACGAAATATCATAAACAACGCGGTTTATACCTCTGACCTCGGATGTGAT
Organism: Pyrinomonadaceae bacterium; assembly: GCA_041751735.1. Lineage (GTDB taxonomy): Bacteria > Acidobacteriota > Blastocatellia > Pyrinomonadales > Pyrinomonadaceae > OLB17. The sequence goes on from JBGSWW010000059.1 coordinate 7,711, forward strand.
CCGCGTTGACACTTTTGCCAGCAGATCGTGAGGGAGGCGGTACCAGTCAGCGGTCATACCGTCGGTTGAGCCGACAGCCCTTATTGCGATCGTTTTTTCATAGGTGCGGAAATCGCCCATAACGCCCACCGACTGGATCGGCAGCAGCACGGCAAATGCTTGCCACACATCGAGGTAGACTCCGAAATTGTGAAGTTCTTCGACAAAGATCCGATCAGCCTTTTGAAGAAGCTCGACCTTTTCGGGCGTAATGTCGCCCAGGATTCGGACGCCCAAACCCGGGCCGGGGAAAGGGTGACGCTGCAGGATCTCATCGGGAATGCCGAGGTCCTTGCCTATCACGCGAACTTCGTCTTTGAATAACTCACGGAGCGGCTCGATCAGTTTCAGGTTCATTTTTTCGGGCAGGCCGCCGACATTATGATGTGACTTGATCATGACGGACGCCCCGCGAAGGCTGACCGATTCGATGACGTCGGGATACAGGGTGCCCTGAACCAACCATTTCACGTCGCCGATACGCTTTGCTTCCGAGTCGAAAACGTCTATAAATTTTGCACCGATAGCTTTGCGCTTTAGCTCGGGATCGACCATATCTTTCAAAACCCCATAAAAATCTGCGGAAGCATCGACGCCGACGACGTTCAGGTGAAGGTTGTTTTTGTAAACCTCTAAAGTGTCTTCGAATTCTCGATACCGAAGGAGACCATTATTAACGAATATGCAGTGCTGCCTGTCACCGATCGCCTCGTGTACGAGAGCCGCCGCGACCGTCGAATCGACGCCGCCGCTCAAACCGCACACGACTCTGCTATCGGGCCCGACAGTCTCACGGATCCTCTCAATCTCCTCCTTGATAAAACTCGCGGGCGTCCAATCGCCTTTGCATTCGCATATATTAAAGAGAAAGTTCCGGAGCACTTCTTTTCCGAGCGGCGTGTGTGAAACCTCAGGATGGAACTGCACACAATAGATTCCACGCTCGTCATTTTCGATAGCGGTCACAACCTCACCTGTCGTTGCCGTTTGCCGAAAACCCCGAGGCAATTCGGTGACATGGTCGCCATGACTCATCCATGCGTCGAGTTCAAAGGGCAGTTCGTTGAAAAGCTTCGTCGCACCACTTAAAATCTTGACCTTCGCATGTCCATACTCGCGTCTCGACGCAGGTTCGTTGCGCCCGCCGAGGTCAACGGCAACCATCTGCATCCCATAACAGATCCCGAGGATCGGACCATTCACCTTATCGTAAAAATCTCCCGCGACGCGCGGGGCGTTTTCGTCCGTCACGCTCGACGGTCCGCCAGAAAGGATCACCCCTTTTGGCCGTGTCGCTGCGATCGCCTCAGCCGATAAGTGAAACGGATGGATCTCGCAATAGACGCCCTGCTCGCGCACCCGGCGTGCGATCAGCTGCGTATACTGCGACCCAAAATCGAGAATTATTATTAGTTCGTGCTGCAAGAAACGCTCCTTTACTATCGTAAAAAAGCGATTATACGTGACGCTAAAGCACTAAGGGAAACGGTAGGCGGATTGTATCAAATGATTCCTGGTCAGCATGCACCACCCTTTTTCTTTATGTACTGATAGGCATCTTTGATGACCGATTCGAGAACGTTTTCGTCGACGTCAGAAAGGCGTTTGATGTAAAGGCAGCTTACGCTCGATGCGTGCTTGCCGAGTGTCGCGAGCAGTTCGGACTGTTTCGGGGAATCGCAGATCACATACAGCGTCATGTTCTGCTTTCGCGGCGAAAAGCCGACGACCGGCCAATCGAGTTCGCGGCCATCGGGATATTTCAGAACGAGGCTGCTGTACCCGACTATCGCCGGGCCCCACATTTTTGCGGTTTCACCCGTCAGCCGGTTGAACATCTCGAAAACGCGAAGGCCGTCGTTTCGTCGCTGTTCGTTCTCGACCGAATTAAGGAAATCCTCAACACTCGCATCGGTCATTCTGGTCTTAAGTTCATACTTTGCCATAGCGTAGTGATTATATTCCATAATTTGATTTTCATTGCCATATGAAAACGTCTGGCCCGATGTCCATTATTCGAATGCGAACATTGTGATCTGTAACCGAGCGAAGACGTACAGTTGATGGCATATAAGCAAGTGAACCTGGAATTGGAATCACCAACCTTGCGAGCGCACGAAACTTGACAACAAACCTTGGAGTTTCTAATCTTATTGTTCGCCCGTCGATTGGGCACGCCATATTCCGCAGTAGCTCAATGGCAGAGCATTCGGCTGTTAACCGAAGGGTTGTAAGTTCGAGTCTTACCTGCGGAGCCAATTAAATCAATAAGTTAGCCCGTCAACGTTTGACGGGCTTTTGTTATTTACCTACAGAATTACCTATCACTTACCCGTGTTACCTTTGCGTTCTCGGGCGTTGCCGGCGAACCTCGCAATCCGCGAGATACGGCAACAGGTGCTTTTCTTTTGAATAAAGAATGCGAATCCCGACCTGGAAGAATCCGATAAGTCCTGCATTTCGTTTGCGAAGGAGGGTCATTTTGGAAATCCCGAGGAACCCCGCAGCTTCCACCTCACTCAATAATGGCTCCACGACCTCGGTTGAATCCACGGCGTCGATATCGTTTATGTGCGGGCTTCCGTTGACGGGTTCCGAACGTTGGTCAAATGTTGACGTTTTAAGTAAGTAAGGGTCGCACGCGAATCGCGTCGATATCGATTCGCGTGCGACAACTATATTTTCGCAGAGCTGCTCGACTATAAGTCCTTTGACTGTTGCATCAATATCGGACCAGAGTTCTCCCAGATTCTGGGGTCCGATCCAGAAAGGCTCAAGCTGTGACGCGAATATGGCTTCCAGATCATCCGTCGGGATCTTCGCGCGGCATTGCGGACATACTAACTTGTTCGAGTTTGAGGGTACGTTCATCGTACCGCCGCAGGAACACTTAACTCGCCCAGCAAACAAATTGACGGGTCGTCTGATCTCCCGCTTACTCAATAGGCGATTAGCTCGCTTCCAAACATCAGGAGAAACGATCGGATCCACAGGCACGTCAACGCCGAGCTCGCGGCGGAATCCATTGGCGGTGGTGTCACGAAGCAGCCGATCGATGGCGACATCGGAGAAATGTGCTCCTTTGCGGGTGCGATAACCGAGTTCGTTCAGCAGCCGAGCAACGGTCTTTTTGCGACGGTGTTTGAGGAAAAGATCGAAGATCAATCGCCGGACCGGTGCCTCGGTCTGATCAACCTCAAGCCGTCCTGCGTGCCACCGATAGCCGAACGGAGCCGCGCCTCCCTGTGAGCGATTGTTCTGAGCTTCGTTCATTTATTCCCTTGTCCTTTCAAGTGCGTCAAGAAGGGTTTGAGCTATCAGTTCAGCGTCCGTCCTTGACGCTTTGGCGAATGACGACGCGACGCTATAGCCCTTGACCTTGTTAGTAGCTTTATCGCCTTTCCACGATTCCTTTTTCAAACGTTCAAGCAAGGGGTCTAGGTTCGCGGGCTCGATGAAATAAACCCGCTCGAAATGATCGCTTGCAAGGCTGATTTCTGCGTTCTTTCGAATCTCAAGCAAATGCTGGGGTCGAGAGGAGATGACGACGACTTCATTATATCCCGAGCTCAGACACTTCTGAATATTGCGGACCTCATACTCGACCGAATTTGTTACGGCGACCTCGACTGCAACACGCACGCTGCCGTCATCCAGTGCGACGTCGATGCGCCCCACACCGCCGAGTACCGACTCCTCAATACTGGCGCGAAAGCCATGCTTTTCCCCGATCCGCTTTACGATGTTCTGCAGATACTTATGTTCGCCACTCCCTTCACCGTCGGTTTGAACATCCTGCTCTCGCGTCGGCTCGATCGTCGATTTGTCCGCGAACGATCCTTTTGTCGCTAATGGCTTCAGTTTTGACCCGGATGCTTCGATCGTCCGTTCAGCAGATTCCACCTTTGCACGCATCACCTTAAATTCTTCTTCAACCTCGCTCCTCGGTCGGCCATAGGCGTTACGAGAAAACTCGCGAATAGCGCTTATCCGATTCCTAGCCTCCTCAGGCTCGACCTTTGGTACAGCCTCAACGTTCAAATTGAAATCGTAATCTGCACGCTCGACCCGGCCTATGGCCTCTCCAACACCCAGGTTCTGCAACGCCCTTGCGTCGAATGAAGAAAATCCTCCGGCAAATTTTTCAGCGTCGGCATCCCCGAGGCGGAAACAAACCCGCGTATAGCAGTTCGACAAAACGCTGCTTGCCACCTCTTGACTGCGCGTCTGAAGCTGCTTGAATTCCTGGTGGGCTAGAATGAGGCCAAGATTGTATTTTCTAGCGCCTGAGAGAATTCTCTCCATCGACGGCGTGATCAGATGATGAAACTCGTCAGCCGATACCCACCAGTAGGGCCGTTCCCGCGAATCTTGTCGACTCAGGGCGGACTGGTAGATCCGCGAAAGGATCATTGTTCCCAATAGGTACGCATTCTCCTCGCCGATGAGCCCTTGCGACAGCTTTACGAGCAATATCTTCTTCTCATCCATTAGCCGGCGAAAGTCGAGCTTGTTCTCTTTCTGGCAGACAATATTGCGAATCAACGACTGACGGAGAAACATGTCGAGCCTAATCAGTATCGATGCCTGCGGCTTGCCGGTAATGAGCTGAAACTCGTGCTCCCAGAAATACCTGACCGCCTCGTCGTTCACCGTCTGCAAAAAGTCTTCCCTGAAATCCTTTTCGACCAAAAACCTGCGCAGGTCGAACAACATTCCGCCGCGGCTGCTTTCCAGAAATGCAAGGATTGCGTTCGCCATAACGGCGTCCATCACGTCGCCCCAACTTGTGGCCATCCGACGAAACGTCGCTACGAGGTCGGATGAAAGAATTGTCTTCTCGAGAGCTGAATTTGCGTGCAGGATGTTAAAACCGATGGGAAACTCGGCATCCGATGGGTCGAACAAAACCACATCGCGTAATCGCTCGTCCGGAATGTTCTCCATAACCGAATCGATGAGATCGCCGTGGGGATCAACGACACACACCCCGTCATTGTTCTCGAGGTCAGCCTTGATAAGTGAAAGAAGGAGGGTCGTCTTGCCGGAACCCGAGCTGCCAATCACGTGCATGTGACGGGTCCGCTGTTCCCGTGAAAGCCTTACTTCATTGTCTTCGTTTTGATAAGAATTGCGGCCGAGAACGACAGACCCTCGAGAAGTAATCTCCGGTGCACGCTTTTCTCTTTTCGCCTGACGCTTTAACTTGCCTGATCTGACCGTATCGCCTGGAAAGCGGACCAACGAAGTCAGTTCCGGCAGCGTGAGGAGGATTCCGCTCCGGCGCGAAGTTCTTGCTAATACGTTCTCCGCCCCGTCGCTCAAACCGGGATCGATAGTTCGGAGCGGGACCAAGGTGTTACTGCCGACTCCCCCGAATTGTTTGAAGTACGGCATTATCTGTCGAGCTATCTGACTCGACGAGGTGCGATCCGAGCTGTTGACCCACAACCGGACGCTCACCGCCGCTAGCGGATCAGAAAGCTTTTGGCGTATGCCTTTGAGTTGATCGGTCAGACTCGGGTAGGACGCTTTGCCTTGGGTATCAAATAGGAGCTCTCGCGTCGACCGCTGCCAGGGGTATCGCGTACGGCTGAACATGACTTGGACGCATGCGATCTCCCCATTTTTAAGGCCATCCAGAGCGCCGGCGAGCGGGATCAGAGGGTCCGCACCTAATTCATGACCGGTTGGAATAGGTCGAAACCAATGATCTGCCAGACCGAATGGCACGATGATCAAGTTATCCGACGTCGCCATGTCGAGCTCGGCTAGACCGTCTGATGTGGAACGAATATCGAACTCTGGCAAGTGGGCCCGCAGTTGTCTCGCTAACAAGTCTCGATGCCGTTCCGCGGCCACGAATTGAAAGTACAGTTCGAACTCGTTGCCGATGATCTCGAACGCAACGCGATCCAGAGAGTTGATCAGGCTCCCGACGAGCTGCTCCATCTGAATGGCCTGGAACTTGAATTCCTTCGGCAGGTTTATCCGAAAAAAGCAGAGCCCGATAGGATCCTCTGGGGATCTTGGGCGCGATGGACGGGGCCGAACGGCTGCGATTGTCGCAACGAGGGGTGACTCCGGCGGATCAGATCCAAAAAATCGGGAGATCCGGTTGGGTATACGACCATCATCAATAATTCGCATGGGGCCCGCGGATTCTACTTCGGATGGAAAATCAGGCTCAAGTGCCACCGCTTGATCGCTAACCTCGGTTCCGCGACCAGAGCTCAACATATCCGATCTCCCGCTCTCAAGGTTCCACAACACGTCAGGCATCTACCAAATCTCCTCCCACACAGGTTGGCGTTCCCGGTCAGGCAATAACGGATTTCTCGTTTCTTCAGCCAGTCGATCACACACGCTCAGGATCGCGTCGTGAACCACATGCTGAAACGTTTCGATAACGTCAACGCGATAGTAGGTGGGCCGCTCAAAGAGATGCGAGAGAACACCTCGCATGCCCGGGATCTCAGAAAAGAGCTCTCGCAAACCCGGGGGATCTTGGTGGAGCCAGTACGCGACGCTGAGGACCCTGCCAGCCACAAAAGCGGAGACATCAAAATACAACCGGTGATGACGGATACGAAGGTAAATGCGGTCAGGAGAAAAAAGAGAGCCTTCGCGCCGCAATGCATTCGAGAAGTGGATATCGGGAAAGAGGGTCTCCTCGACCGCCGTCCTGGTGAGGTCAAGGAAATTCAAAGGCGAGCATTCGACGTCGTGGAGCTGAGCACGCCAGCGGGCAAGTATCTCATGTTCATCCGATGACATTGACGATCACCTCTCTGGCCGTTCGCGATGATTTATGAGGGGCGGGCGTCCGCCAACCACGGGTCGGTTGGGATTAAGCCTGGAGGGACGCCGCTCCCGGCGTAAGATAAGCCGTGCAGACCTCCATATAAACCGGAATGGAAAGGTGACGATGTATACCAGTGTGTCGAACGCAACCCCCTGCAGGCGGTCAAGTAATGCGCTATTTGGCAGGAAGCGCCTGATCACCGCCATAACCAGAAACGGCAGGATGATGATGGTGATCACCTGTGCCCAGAACGGAAGGCCTTCCCAAAACCAGATCGAGTGGCTCAGCCCAATCGACAGAAGAATCGGCCCCGCGATGAGAAGGATCATGAAAGGATAGATCTTGCCCGCATCCTGCCGTCCGAATAGGACCTGAAGTCCAAAAATGACTAGCCCGAGGAGAAGGATCGAACTCAAAATAATCATAGCGGCCAATTCCTCCCGAGCGCGGGCGGCGATCTGGATCAAGAACCACGGAGGAAGGGTGGCGCGATAACTAACAACATTAAATCCCGTCCGTCAAAGGTTCCATAGTAAATTGGCGAGAACCCTCGCCCGGGCCCAGTCGCAACGGCGTCTCCCCATACTGTTCGAACGCGTGCGCGAATGTATGGCCGAGCATCTCGCCAACGAGGTATTCATCCGGCCTGACCCCAAAATCGTTCTTTCCTGCCTGATTCACCAGAACATTCATAGCCTCGGGTTCAATCGAGGATATTGTTACTCCGTATTCCTGGGCCACTCTTATAACCGAAAGGGCCAGGACTTCCGTTCTGGCTTTATCGGAAAGCGGAGCGTAAACCAAAAAACAGCTGATACGTCCGATAATCTCTGGTGCGATGCTGGAACCTTTTAGGTGCTTTCTGCAAATTTCATCGATCAAAAAATCATTTGTAGATGCTCGTCTGGAGCTGATTTCGGATATTATTCCTTCAACCTGAAGGTTGCTTGTGAAGATCAACGTCGCACGACGACAATCGATCTCGCGTCCTTTTGCCGTTTTTGAAGCTGATGAGATCCTGCCGGAGTCCATCAGGTTCATTATGCTGCGAAGTATGTCGGGATGTGCTTTTTCTATCTCATCGAAAAGCACGATGCTCTTCGGATGCGTTGAAAGAGCGTCGACCAACTGGGCACCATCGTGATAGCCAATGTATCCCTGGGGCGAACCGAACAATTGGCTGACCCGGTGTCTCTCTTGGTATTCGGACATGTCTAGACGAAGGTAGTGAAAATCCTCGTTACCGTCATCTAGTTCACGCAGCGCGAGAGGCAGGTGTTCAGCTGTCTTAGTCTTTCCGACGCCGGTCGGTCCGAGCGCAAATATTGTGACAGGGCGCCGTGGCCTAGCTTTGGCGAGATGATTGCAGATCTTTGAGCTCAAACGTTTGAGGGAGATATCCTGCCCTATGATTTCCTCAGAAAGTTTGGCAAAAAGTTGCATAGCATCGATACGTGAAAATGAATTCTGAACGTACGCGGCGGAGCTTATTCGCGTCGTATCGATCAAGTCACGGAGCCGGCTCCCATTTTCACGACGTTGTTCGGCTGCTTCCGGCACGTTGTAAGCCGGTCTTAATACGGTATCCAGCCATTCGCGAAGTTCGTTGAATGATGTAAATCGCATTTCGCCTTCTTGAAGCCATTGACGAATTCCGGCATCGGCTCCGGAATACGACCCTCCATGACTAACAAGTAATATCGCAGCCCCCGTGGCAGCATCTGTCTCGAAACCAACACGTAGCCGGGCTGGGGCGGTGCCAGGCGGCATTTCTTGATCCTGAAAAGTCACGCACGCACTACGGCAGCGATCTTCAAGATCTGCAAACGCTTCCGGCCCCGAATTGATGAATTGCCGCATATACCCTCAAAAAAGCTAGTTTCTCATTATCCGAGTGTCATCGAACGTACCCGCCGAATCGCGTAGATCTCCGGTTCCGCCGCAGTCTGGACAAGTGGGAAAACCGTTAGCGGGGTTGTCCGGCTTCTGGCGGCCCGAACTGGGTAAGCTGGCACCTTTCTGACGACTGGACAGGTTCCTTGACCCGCGTTGACACTTTCCGCCCCGATCCAGAGCTTCCCGCTGAATGGGGCCGTATCAATCAGTTTGATTATCAATCGTCCGGCTTCGACCGCGGCCACATGGGATAATCAGCAGACGTGGAACAACATGGAGCAGGCCCTCAGGACCTATACTCCGGCAAATGAATTATACATCGTGGCGGGCGGAGCTGGCACTGGCGGCACGGGCAGCAACGGTGGTGTCACAACGACCATTGCGAACGGTCGGATCACCGTGCCGGCCTTCACCTGGAAGGTGGCTTTGGTTATCCCGAAGGGAGAAAACGATCTTTCCCGTGTTGACTGCTCTTCGAGTACGATCGCCGTGATCGTCCCCAACGCGAATAATACGAACCCGGATTGGACCACTTACCTGACTACTGTTGATGCTGTGGAGGTCTTGACCGGATATGATTTCTATTCGAACCTGCCCGAGCCGATCCAGAGATGCGTGGAGGCCGGCATAAATGGGGCCAATCCACCGCTCGATACGGATGCGGACACAGTTCCCGACAGCGTCGATAATTGCCCGATCGATTCCAACTCGGATCAGGCCGATTTCGATAGCGATGGTTTGGGTGATGCGTGCGATCCGGACAATGACAACGACGGTGTTGCGGATACCGAGGACGCTTTCCCGTTTGACCCAACGGAATCCGTTGACACCGACGGTGACGGGATAGGCAATAATGCCGATACGGACGATGACGGCGATGGACAATCGGACGCCGACGAGATCGCCTGCGGCTCCAACCCGCTGGCCGCCGGAAGCAAGGCTCCAGACAACGACGGTGACAACAGCCCGGACTGTGTTGACCCAGACGACGACAACGATGGCGTGCTCGACGGGTCGGACGCCTTCCCTTTCGATCCGAACGAATCCGTCGACACCGACGGTGACGGCATAGGCAACAGTGCCGATACGGACGACGACGGCGACGGGCAGTCGGATGTGAACGAGATCGCCTGCGGATCCGATCCGCTTAACGCCGGGAGCAAATCACCGGATATTGATCAGGACAATATTCCGGACTGCGTGGACTCGACCAGGATGCCCACAAGTGCTGACCAATGCAAGAAAGATGGTTGGCGATCGTGGACTCGAAACGACGGTTCATTGTTCAAAAACCAGGGAGATTGCATCCAGTTTGTGAACACCGGTAAGTAATCGTCAAACCAAGAACCTTCATGGCCACGGGAATAGACTAAAGATGGGCGGGACGCATTGTCAGTGAGTCTCGCCCTTGTTAATATTCGGCTAACTACCCAAGAATGGGTGGTTGGCAGCAGGGGAAAGAATAGTATGAAAACCGATGAGCAGATCATAGCAGAGCTGGCGCGGGCGGCTGATGGCCTCTGGTATATGAGCGAATCAGACTATCCGCTGGAGACGGTGCATCTCGACGGGACGGATGATCCCGGTGACGAAGGTTTGCGCAAGCTTGTGGCTGCTCCGGCCGACGCGCGGGTCGAAACGAGAGGGCTCGAAGAATTCTTTCGCGACGGAGCCGCAGTCCGTATGACCGAAAGAGGCGCGGGCGAACCCGCGAGTTTCGATGGAATCGTCCAGACGCTCAAAGAGAATCTCGAGGACATTCGGGTGTACCGAATAGGCGAGATAAACATTCCGGTCTACATTCTCGGCCGGAGCGGTTCTGGCAACTGGTTGGGACTCCTCACTCGGGTGGTGGAGACTTGATATCCCGAACCTTTTGGCCGACTTCTCTTTACATGGAGAATACACCCGTACGGTCCAGCCCAACTCCGGTCTCCCTCCTCATTACTGACCGTTACGATTAGAGTCGGGTTAGTTTGTTACCTATCTGCCGGCTTTTCTTTACCCACAGTCCTTCGATTATCAGATCTTTGATGTGCATTCTTGACTTTGGAAGTCGATCACAAAGAAAACATGTCAAATGCACCTGAAAGTCTAGTCCGACAACGTTCTAAACCAACACTATCCTTCTGGTTGAATGCACGCTCGACCTCGGTTGAATAGTTCAATACGTTGAACGCTTTGATTAGTGGCATCGCCTGTAACAGATCTTGATGGCCAATCTCATAGCCTTCTAAGAAAACCTGTTTTTCATCAATACCAAGATCATGTAAGGCGAGCGAAAGCTCCCATTGTGGAGCAATGTTTGATGTCGCCGTCTGCCAATCGAGAATTCCGGAAATCTTTCCGTTTCTGTCTACTATCACATTCTTTAGCCGTAGATCTCCGTGACACAGTGCCGGCCGAGGCGCAAGTTTCGATGCCTCTCGGAAGATCTGCATGGCGCGCTTTGCCTGCGAGGCATCCATAACATTGTGCCTTTTCAGGATTTCGACTTTGTCCTTGTAGCGGTATTCGTTCTCAAGATAGTCCTTCCACGAAGCATTTAAAGAGAGTAAATTGTGCGACCAGTCGTAAGTTCCTCCAAATCCATTCGTGCGGATCGAATTGATACGAGCGGCGATTTCTCCCAATTCGCGGATTATACTCAATCTTTTGGGGTGGTGGCCCGCCGGTTCCCCTGGGATGTAGCGGGTGATCATATACGGGTATGGCACGATCGAATTGCCAACCTCGAGGATTTCGGCCGTTACAACTCCGGCGGCATGAGCTGCTTTCTGCGTCCATTGTTCCTTTATGAACGCGTTCAAAGCAGCTGGGTCGGGGCTGATCCGAATTATATACTTCTGTTTGGACTGCTGAGCTGAAAAAACAAAATTGGAAAGCCCCTCCGTTTTGTGCTCCATCCTTGTCGGCCGACTGCCGAAATGATGCTCCATCACGATCCGACCAAACTCCTTGAATTTATTTACCTCTCGGCGGGGCGAAGGGTTCTTATCAATCAAGGGACAACCTCCTGCGATCCCGCAGCCGAAATAGTACATCTCTTATTTCGAAAGAATCGCTAACCTGAATCGTGTGACTCTGCACTCTGAATCCCAGTTGTATACCGTCAACGTGCATAGCAAGGCCGTCCCCACCCAAGAAGTTGTCCATCGGCGTGTCGTCGGCTCCAACAGAATGAGCCGGATCGAATCTAATCCACTCTGACCCAACGAGAGTGCCTGTGAGTTTGGTTACCCCTTCGCTGGAAAAAAGCTGCTTGGTTTCGAATCCTGATGTTCCATGCGGTAGTCGGCCGGTCGTTCGGCCGTCAAGAGCACTGAGACACTTCTCCCTTACGAGGGAAACATTCTCCACGACTGGTGTCGACATGATCTCGCCTATCCTTCAATCCTGGATATAATGCAAAAGAATCTCGCGAACATCGTCGGCTGAATCGCCTTGACCCTGTAAGACCTAAAATCCCGAATCTTGTTGCGTAGATTACCTGGTATTTGTGTCATGTTCAGCCGGCAAAACTCAGATCGACAGGTTGGCTTTCTCCAATGCGACGGGCCATCCTGGGGCCAAATCTTCGTTGAATAGGTTTAGACTAACGCGTTCGCGTTAATTCCGTGTGAAATAATTCATCTTCGCGCCTTTTCTTGAACTGGCTTCTGCCAAAGATCATTCGGCGCGTACCAGCGCACAAAAGCGTCGAACTGATCACTCAGACGACGCTTTTGTAAACCTTTGGGATCACCGAAGTGGTCAAAGGGTTGCGATTCGCCCATGTACACGGCCGAACCGCGAGTTTTGTATCCCGAGTGACCTCTGCGGAGAGTATCTCCCGGTCAGCACCCAAATCGAATAAATTCAACCTGTTTTACCCTGAGGTACGATGCCATTAGGTTTTTGTTGTGGTGGCTTTTCCTCCACCGCCGGTTACGTTCCCGGCAACGAGGCTCGGCATGGTTCCGAAGAACCGCGAGCGGCGTAGCACCGTTTGGATGATCATTTCCAAATGGCGTTACTCGTTTTTATCCGAGTAACTCGATCAGCCTTTCAGCCGATCTAGCAAGCCTTTCGGCTTCGACTCTTGACGTTTGGTCAGCGGCTTTCCGCTCCTACTGACCTCGAACGGTGTGTCACCACGTCCGTTCCACTTTCAAGTGCCGGTCAAAATGCCCGTAAGCGATCTCGACTGTGAAGCTATCTTACACCCGAAACAACCAATGTCAAGTAGAAAATACTTTAACTATGGGCCTTTATTTATGGTGCGTTTGTGGAAATCCTGTGGATAACGCGAATCTTTAGTTGGGCTGAGAAAAAGTCTATTTTCATACGGCCGTTCTATCAATGACAGTCGCCAAGCCGTCGATATCAGCCCCTACGCCCTTATATATGCCGCCTGCAATGGGGTGAGATTCGAAGAAAGCGGAATTATCCGTGGTTCCATTACGATTTTTCGGACGACAAGGGACCGCCGGCGTCCTGAGGTTGTGATGCTTCTATTCGAGCAATGCCTTCAAGTAACTCCGACCGCCATCCCATCGTGGATCGTTTCAACATTTGTTTGGTGTCATCCCTTCATCATGGATGCATTTATACTCCGAATTGTTTCAAATGATGGTCGATGTGTTTGTGGGCAATCAGCCCCCATTCTTTTGCATTCATTTTTCCAAACATGGGATGGCTGAGACAATCGTGATCAAGGGGCAGTCTGCCCAACGTATTGATCGAATCTATGACAATGGCCCTATCATCAACGAATTCCTGCGGTTTTCTTCCATTCTCCTGCTGATTAAACTCGGGCGAGGTCTTCACTTCCTTTGGCATCGGTAAGGCATACAATATAAGAGGCTTAATAAATGTCCGTGATACAAAGTTGCTCTTATCCGGAAGCATCCCCTTGAACGGCAAATCAGCTGCCTGCACCAGGTGAGACATCATTTGTTTTACCGTCATTTTACCCCAAAGCGGTTTTTCTTCACCGGTCAACTTATTAAGCCGATTCACCAGGTCGTTTCTTTCGGTTTCGTTTCTGATTGTTTTCATAATCTTACATTTCGCCGTAATGGTGGGACATAGATTCACACATCCTCAACTACTTGACTTCGAGAAACCCTATAGATATAGATGTCAGAATCCTTTTAATAATCGACACTGTTGCCAAGTGACGACAACGACGGCAACTATAATTAGGCACCTTTAGGGTGCGAGGCCTGCCTAGAGTTAACCGAAAAGGATCCAAACGGGACCGCAAAAGGCAAAAGACCCGGCTCGACGGGCCAGGTCTTCGCTCCTAAGCCATCAACTCTTTAGAAGACAAATCTGACGGAAAGCTGGACCTGACGAGGGTCGCCTACGCCCTGCCGCAGATACCCATCAAAGTTGAATAGACTTGGTGCGGTAAGGGAGTTTTGATTACCGGCTCCTGACAAAGAGTTGATCCTATTATCCGTATTGAAAGTATTGAACATCTCAAACTGTGGGATCAACTGAACAGTCTCCGTAATACTGAATACCCTTGCCAATCGCCAGTCGAACGAGAAAAACTCGTTATCTTTGCGCAAGGTGTTCCGATTAGACGCGGTTCGAACGGCTGGTGTTGCGGGTTGTCCTGACCGAGCCTGTACACGCGGCGAGAACTCGAATTTGCCGGGCAGCTCAAAAAAAGCGAAGAAATTAAACTTGTGGGGAATGTCGCGGTCCGACAAGGCGTAGTCGAGCCCAGGGTTATTGACGTTGAATGAACGATCAGTAAACGGATCGCGTTCATTTGAATCGTCATCCTTATCGCGGGACCACACGTAGTTCGCTTCCAACTGAACGCGGCGGCTAAAACGCTTTCTGACACCGGTTGTAAATCCGAAATACTCCGAACGGCCGATCGATGTTGTGACCATGGTCTCATCAAGATAGGGCTGGACGAACCCCTTTCGTCCAAAGTTGAGGAAACGAGTTAGCCGTGTGCCTTTCGAGTATGTGAAGTCGAAATACAAGGCCCAGTCCGGGGCTATTTCCTGCTCGTACGCAGTGTTGAAGGTGTAAATGCGCGGGTTCCTGTAATTACGGTCAAAAACGCGGACTCCGGAGAAACACGGAAATGGATTTACTCCCAGGGATCCTGTACAAGTGCTAGCAGCAGGCGTGAGGAGCCCCGGCCAAGTCGGAGCGGCGGTAAAGCCTTGTCGTATATTGTCCGTGTTGGCGAAAAGGGTTTGTTGCTGAACACCGTTTGTCGTTATCGAACCGACCTGCGACAACATATTCTGGCGGGCGTTGTATATGCCAAAACTCGCGCGGACTACCGAGCGTCCATTGCCGGAAACATCCCAGGCTAATCCCAGTCTCGGTTGGAACATTTTCTTATCACTCGGTAATGTGCCGTCTGAGGGGAACCTGGGATCGCTCAGGAATATTCCGTAAGCAGTGTCTTGTGGTCGTACCAAAGGCTCAGGGAAGATCTGCGCTTCCCATCGTAGACCGTAATTCAAAGTAACGTTGTCCGTGATCTGCCATCTGTCTTGAACGAAGAGCGCGAAATCTTCGTTTTTGATTCTCGACGCACCGGCAGCATCGGTCGCTGGTCCCGACCTACCCGCCCCCTGCAAATACAGCAGAAGCGGGCCGCCAGTTGTTGTGGTCCCGACAGGACACGTAGACGGAAGGGTCACATAGGTTCCGTTCGAGCAGCCTACGGTTCGAGGCCCGAATCCGCCCGGGGCCGCAGGTGATGCATATCTCAGAAAGCCACTTACACTATCAAATATATATCGACCGGTGAAGAAGCCGCGAAACACCTGATCGTTCAAACTGTGCAGCCATTCACCGCCAAACTTCATTGTATGTCTGCCTGAAATGATCGAGACATTGTCGCGGATCTGGGTTCGCCAGAATGTCTCATCCACGCCGGGCTGAAGAAAGAATGGGTTTCCAAACCGAAACGTGGTACCGAACCCCATTGCCGTGTCGGCAAGTATATTTGACGGAGTAGCTGAACGGGGCCGTTCCTCGCGGGCGTAAGTGAAGTGGCCTTCGTTTACAACAGTGGGCGAAAACGTGCTGTAAAGATTAAAATTCAGCACGGCGATCTTTGATGGTCCCTCAGTGCCGTTCGCTGACGTGCCGTATGTCGGCACATCGAACGTCTGGTTTGTGTTCCTGGAGTGGTCAAAGTTAAACGACGTTCCGATTTTATGGTCCTCGTTGAGATTTAGATCGAGCTTTCCGAGAAAGGCTGTATTCCTTACTCTGAGATTTACCGGCAAACCTTCGTCCTGCTGGCGTGTCGCCTGGATGAAATTCAGAAGAGCTCGCCGCTGGCAATCGGGATTACCGTTTATAAGGGCCTCATTCGCGATAACGGTCGGTGATTGGACGGGACATGCCGTTGCTCCGATCTGCTCCCCAAGATTTGGGCGGGTCAGGTTTTCGCGTATGCTCTCCAACGCGAAGAAAAAGAAAGCCTTGTCCCGCTTTATCGGGCCGCCTGCTGTTCCACCGAATTGCGACCTGTTGAAGTCTTTAAGCGGCTTGCCGTCAGATGTATTCGATGTCAGTGCCTCCAATCGTTGGTAATAAAAGAGACTGCCGTGAAAATCATTAGTACCCGACTTTGTGATGACGTTTATAATACCGCCGGCGGATCGACCGTACTCGGCATTTGCTCCCGTAGCAATCACCTGAAATTCTTTGACGGCATCGAGTGTTATGTCTATGGCTGCGCGCTGGCCGCCGGCCTGCTCGCCGAAGAAACCGTTGTTATAATCGCCGCCGTCCAGGCTGACGTTGTTGAAGATTCCGCGTTGTCCGGAGAAATTGATCTCATCTCCGTCAGGTCCCTGCGTGATGCTAACGCCCGGAGTTAGAGTCAGAAGGTCCTCAAATTTTCGTCCGAGGATCGGTGTGTTCGTGATCGATTTTTCATTGAGTGTCGTACTCGCCTCGGTCTTTATTGTGTCGATCGTTGGCGTTGAAGAAACAGTGACCTCACCGCTAACGCCCGATACTCTGAGGCCCATATCAAGCGAAACGATCCGGCCTACGGTAACCTCGACGTTTTCCTGGTTCAACTTTGCGAATCCTGACTTTGTTACCGAAACCACATACCTCCCTGGAGGCATTGAAAGAAACGTAAATCGACCGTCGGAGTCGGTAGAGAAAGTTCGCGTGAAATTTGTTGCCAAATTTCGAGCCTCAACCGTCGCTCCGGCCACGACCGCTCCCTGTTCGTCGGAAACAACTCCCTGGATCGATCCAGAAGTAATGTCCTGTCCATTTGCTGTCGACGTTACAATGGCAAATAGGAGCAGGCCAAAACCAATCCGTAGCCACCATGAACTGATAATTGTGCGATCAGTGCTCATCATTTTTTCTCCAAATACAGACTTTAAGAACTCAGAAAAGGCCCGTTCGAATCACACATACAAGGTGAAATCGAGGTATCAATTGGGAGGTCGTTTTTGAACTCGCTCGCCCGGGCGATCGCGATCGTGTCCAGATCAATTATTTGTAAATCTTTGAGGAAACGAGAAACTCGGGAAGTATATTCCGATTTTTTATCGGTTTACAAATCGAGCCATGTTAATTTTTAGAATGCCCTCTAATTGATGTTGATGGCGTAAACTATCATTCCGCGACAGGTGTTAGAATTGAGCCATCTCATTGTCCTAACCCAGAATGTACACCGAACTCGATATCGAAAAGTGGCCGCGACGCGCGACTTATAATTTCTTTGAAGATTATGAGGACCCATTCTTTAATTTCACTGCCAACGTGGACGTTACCAAGCTTTACGAATTTTGTAAGAAACACGATTTGATGTTTTCGTTAGCGGCTCTCTATTATTCGCTTGTGGCTGCTAATGATATCCGAGAGTTTCGGATCAGACTCTACAAGGGTCGGCTCGTGGTATTTGATCGGATCCACGCAACCCAAACGATACTTAATGACGACGAAACGTTCTCATTTGCATATTTCGAGATGGCAGGTGCCGTCTTTGCATTCAATCGATCTGGAAAGGAAGCCCTCAAGAAATACAAAGATCTCCGGTCTTTTGACGTCGAGTCCGAGCGGGCCGATCTGATCTACTATTCGGTTATTCCATGGGTGTCATTTACGAGCTTTAAGCATGCAAGCAGGTTGGATAAGAAGCAAACGATCCCACGAATCGTTTTCGGAAAGCGTTTTGGTGATAACGATCGTCGGCTGATGCCAGTATCTGTAGAGGTAAATCATTCGATTATGGACGGGTTGCACGTCGGGAAGTTCTTTGCGGGGTTTCAAGGTCTCCTCGATTCTTTATAGATTTAATCGGCTGGCGAATGGTGCATTAGAATGTCACAGATCGTATGTATCCCTGCTTGTGGCCTAATATTCACGGCCCGGTCTCGAGCAACGCTGATTCATTGATTCCTGAAACCGGAATCGGTGATGTTTATTTTTCGTCTGAACCGCGTCAGGCTTTATCGATCACCTTTGCATCAATATCGGTCGGTGAGGGTTGGGGTACCGTCCGATTTAGTAGCTCGGTTGTACCTTCAGTCACAGAGACTCGGGCCATCTCTGGCAAAGTGTTATTAAATGTCTCTCCAGATAACCGCTCCGTGGCGGCAACCGCTAGCGTTCTTTCGTTTTTCTCCTTTGGCTCCCTGAACGTGCGACGCAGCCGTCGTATTCCAAAAAGGGTTAAAACCAAACTAGGTACGGCGAAGATCATTGTAAAGACCAACGCTGCTGTCACGACTGCCGGCCCTTTGATCGCAATTATCAGTAAGAGGGTGAGAAACGACAGCATGAACCCAATCGTTCCCTGAAGCACCAGCAAGTAACCGGCATGCGATTCCGCTGCAATATGCAGCACCTCCAGTTCGGCAGGCACATTATCCATCGAAGCACCGCACTTACGACAAAAACGCGATGAATCGGTAGCTACGGTGCTGCAAGCCCAACACAGACCAGTTTGGCTCTCTACTCTCGCAATAGCGGCAATCGCTTTGGCCTGGCGGATTAGAACAGTCTTCGCGGTCTTTCCATAAACATCGGCATAATTATACTCGAAGACCGCACGGGTCAAATCAGGAGCCAAGAGCTTCAACCTTATTGTAAGAGTATGAACGAAATCAAGAATGCTGCTTGAGCTATATCTTGATTTTGTATGACGAGCGATGATCGGGTTTTCTTCAATGACCAGATAACCCAGTTTCTCGACGGCTGACACCAACCAGGCCCTAACATTCTCAATATCTCCGACAAACGTAAAAGTCGCATGATGACCCGCGTGGATCAACTGATCTTCGCTTGACAATGCCAGGTATTCTGAACCCATCTGTTTCTCAATAATGTATGAATGTATGGCCTTACTCGGCAGCATCTACGTTAGTACGGCCATTCAAGTTCGCCAAGTCTCTATTTTTCTAGGAGCGAGAATGTTCTTTTCGGGTTAATCAACTTGATCTTGGCATCTTCCGTTGAGGGTTCCGCTCCGTCGGTAATTAGTTTGATAATGTCCGCCGGCTTTAGTTTCGAATTAACAGCAAGTAGTTTTGCCGCGAGGTTTGCCACATTTGGCGACGCCATCGATGTTCCTGAAAACTTCATTCTATCGCCGCCCGGCACAAATGACTCAACTTCATAACCGTTAGCGTAAAAGTCAACCGATCTGCCTTCGGTCGTGAACGAAGTCTTCTTGCCCTCGCTATCGACGGCCCCAGCCGTTATGAGATTGGGCAGATCAAAACTAGCGGGTATATATTCGCTGAAATCAGCGTCGTTGTTTTCGTTTCCCGAGCCGCAAATGAACAGAATCTCGGGTGCGCTCCTTATGGCATCGTAAAGTGCCGCTTTTTCGATGTCGAATAATTCACGCGCTCGTTTTTTGCGTTCCGCATCGTCTTTGCCGATTCCGTTGGCGGTCAACGCTCCTTCCAAAGCCGAGCTGTTGTATCGCCAACTCATATTCACAACACGGACTTTTTGTTTCTTGAAGTAGTTGACTGTATCTCTATAGAGCTTTGCCGTGAATCTTGATTTTTCCTCGCTTGGCGGCTGTGGCAGCGTCCGGTAGTCCCAACTCATTCGGGCCGTCAGGATTTTGGCCGCCGGGTTACCTTCCGCAACGATTCCGGCAACGTGCGTTCCGTGCGAGTAGCCACCATAATACGACAGCTCCTCCATAAAATCCTTGACCTGATCGCGTTTGAGCGAAGCGATCGTTCTCTGAAGTTCAAGTGCCTCGGCGCTTTGGATCGAGGCCTGCAGATCGAGAGAACCTTTTGTAAGCTTTTGCAGAAGTTTGGTGTCAGATTTGATTTTGCCGGCCGGATTGTCGAGCGTGCCGACTGATTTTTCATATTTGATCAGGTCGTAGCCGATTCCATTTACGTCGTCGATGTACCCGTTCCCTTCGTCGTCTTTGCCGTTTATGGTTTCATTCTTGTTGACGAAACGGTTTCCTGCCGGAAGCGCGTCAATGTCTGTCCCCGAGTCCCATACACCGACGATAACCGGACTCAACTTCTCGGCGATCGTGAAAGTAACGTCACGCGCGGCCCAGATATTCTCACGCTTCACAGATTTATTATTCGCCGCGTAAAGATTATCGAGGACACGCAGCATCTGATCTCGAAGTGAAAAACGATAGTCGAGCGCGAATCTTGTAGCAACGAGCTGGGCTGCAACGCCTTCGGGAGCATTGTTCTTTAGATTATCCAAGACTGGTTGTAATCCTGATTCCAAGCTACCCAGAACGATCTCTTTGTTTTGCACCGTCAGGCCGCCCTTACTGGCTTCGACAGTTTCGCCGATAACCGAATACGGCAATTTGGCGTAGGCGTCGCCGTAGTTCTTCTCAAAATTCTTACCAAATTCCTCGCTTGTGTGATCAGAAATCTGGCGTTTTGTTTTAATCCAGGATTCAAGAAAAAGTCCTGTGGTCAGCTTGCCTGCGGCCTTGCTTTCTAGTTCTCTTGCGAGCGGAAGATACGACAACGCCTTGTCGTAATCGCCCTTGGCTGCGTATAGCTGCATGAGCGTCAGATAATAGCCCTGCAGGGTAGAAGCGTCGGCGATATCGAACCTGTCCAAATCGCTTTGCAAGTTTTTTATAACCTCATTGGTCAAACGATTGAGCTGTGCCCGGTCGTCGAGGATCTCCAGAACCTTCCCATTCAACTGTATTGAACGGCGGGGCAATTCGTCTGCCCGCGTGATCTTAACTTTTTGCTGCGAGAATGCCGACAGATTCAGGGCGGCGAAACATAATGCGATAACTGCAAATAATTTGATTTTTCTCATAATATTGATCCGTTCTTTTTTGCTACCTTCTTGCCTCACAAAAATATCTACGAAGTTGAGACGTAGCGGACTTTCGGCAGCATCTTTGCCTGACAAATGATCTGTAACGTTCCAAATAGGTACGATGGCTTCGCCATTCCGTTCCCGGCGATGCGATATAAAAGCGCGGACGCTTCATTTGCTTCGCCCACTGCTTCCGGTTTTCACCGCTCTGCATTCGCGACAGTGAGTGACTACACAAGGAAGGCTACTAAAAAAAGACACTTGAACAAACTAAATTTCAGGTTATTTCCCGAACACGTATAAAAAATCGGCGGGTTCTTCCCGTCCTGTTTAGTTAGTGGTAGTCGAGCGGAGA
This sequence comes from Pyrinomonadaceae bacterium, assembly GCA_041751735.1. Taxonomy (GTDB): domain Bacteria; phylum Acidobacteriota; class Blastocatellia; order Pyrinomonadales; family Pyrinomonadaceae; genus OLB17. The sequence goes on from JBGSWW010000059.1 coordinate 29,091, forward strand.
AAAATCACACGCTCATCAAGAAAAATTCAATTTGGAGTCTTCGTCCACTGTGATGGAGCTTCGAATGCGGCTGGAGTACCGTAAAACCCATCTCCGTTCCATGCCGCAACTACGATAGCGGTCGGTACCGCAACTGCCAGCCACAATGAGACGGAGGCAAGGGAAAGTGCCGTCGATTTGTCATCTAGCCTCCAAAGAGCGACGTAAAGACTAGCAGCCGTGAAAGCCGTGTAGGAGACAGTTAGTGCAGCAGCGTTGATTGGGGATTTTAGCCCGAAAAACACTGCGGCAAAGGCGGCGAATTGGACCCATGATGCGAGTTGTAGGGAAATAAATTCGCTCCGTCCCCGGGTTTCGTTCGGAAAATTCGCTACGCGTAGCAATCCATAAATGCAGGAGATGTTATTTATCGTCCAGACGATCGGAAACATCCAGTCGGGCGGAGCGAAAACGGGCTGGATAAGAACATTATAAAACTCATTGTAATTTTCATTTCCAATTGTCGAATCGCCGATACCCGGCCTGTTTTGGCCGCCAAAACCCTCAATCAGACGAGCCAGACCGAACGTTACCGCCTGCACTCCGGCGAAGAATAGGACGCCGTGGTACCATCTCCATTTTTTGGTTCCTTCTCCGTCCGCTGAATTCTTCTCCATAGTTAGAACCTCCCTTTGAATAATGTTTTTGTATATATTCGTGGCTTCAAAAGGTTTGGATTTCCAAAGAAAAATCGTGAAGAGCGTGATTTTTTGCATGCGCTGGACTACTAATAGGAATGATGGCTGCTGATTTTGAACAGACGATCCAGCCGAACGTGAACATTCTTCACAAGCTGTGTCGGGTTTATTCCAATGATCGAACTGAATATGAAGAACTATTTCAGGAGATGCTGATTCAGGTTTGGCGTGGATTGCCAAACTTTCGCGGTGACGCACAAGTTTCAACGTGGCTTTACCGCGTCTGCATTAACACGGCTCTAGGTTACAGAACCCGCGCCAAGAAAACTTCCAGAAAATTTGTCCCGCTCGACGAAAGTTTACCGGCCGCTTTCAACTTAGACGGCGGTGACAACGACGAACAATCAAATCGTCTGTACCGTGCGATCCGCGAGTTGAAACCGATTGACCGGGCGATCGTCAGTCTGTATCTCGACGAGAAATCCTATGACGAAACAGCACAGATTCTTGGAATTACGAAAACGAATGTTGCCACCCGCCTGATGCGCCTGAAAAAACAATTGATTGCAAAATTTTCCGGTTATGAATGAAGAAGAATTAAAGCAGATTTGGAAGAAAGACATTGCATCTATGGCCCCCTCTATTGATTTTGAGGTTGTGCAGAAGAATGTGCGTGGTTGGGATGGCCAGCTGAGGCGAAAAATCAAGATCGACATCATCACGAACGCCGCCGCCTATGTTCTCCTCATCCCGTCGGCAGTCTATTTCCCGGAAATTCTATACCTTGCTCCTTTTATGATTTCGGTATGGGCCTGGTATCTTTGGGAGACTCTTCGCATCTACCGCCAAGAAATAGATTCAAGCGAATCCACCACAACGAAGGAGTATCTGGAAACAAAGAAAACCTATTTAGAAAATTACATTAGGCGCACACGCTATATCGTTTATATTTCGACGCCATTCGCCGCGTTCGCCGGGATCTATGCTTCCGGTTTTTCTTTGGTAACTTGGCGATCGCTTTTGTTGCTCGCCGGCATTTTGATTTTCGTGGAGATACTATTCGTTGCTGTTATCGAAATTTACGTTCGCAAGGTCTATCTGCCATCGCTCAACCAGTTGGAAGCGTTGCTAGGGCAACTCGATTAGCAAACGTCTTGCGGGCGCGATGCGTTTTGACGGTTCGTCCGTGTCACTAACGGGCACGGGAACCGATCCTTGACCAAGAGCAGTGCCGTCCTCGAGACAGTAAGCCAGCGTGTCGTTGTAATAATCGCGCCTACATTCAGGGCATCGCTTCATAAAATCTATTCCGGCAGATTAATTCGTTTAAGCAGCTGCTTGATCGCAATTTCAGTTCCACTTTCTTCAAAAGGGATCGTAGATTCGATCTCGACATATAATTGCCCCTGACAAAACGCTATTTACTTTTCTCGTATTTGAGATGCTCGAGGGGGTTGCCATCCAGAAGAACCAGATCTGCTATTTTGACACTCGCTACAGTTCCGATAACTTCTTCCATATCAAAGAAAGAAGGCGGGTTTCCGGTTGCTGTTTGTAGAGCTTCAAACGGTGTTAATCCTCCCTCCTCTCCTACTATCCCTTTAATGGGACGCCATATTTCCGGGCGATTATAGCCAAAGCAGGCAGGGGTCAACACTCCTACCGCTTTTCTTAGTCCGCACGGCAGATTGCTCTCAAAAGCAAATCGCATGATTATAGCCCACTCAGTAATCACGCTTTCATATTTGCAATATTAAGACGGGGGGTCTTAATATCTCTGGCAATATATCCCGAAAAGAAAAGATCCCCAACAAGTGACTGCCGCCGATCGCCTAAATCTCGAATCTATTAAACGCCGTAGGGCCCAAGGGGAAGATCTGTGTGATCGTGCGATGGGTATGGCATGGATGCCGTTGTGTTTACCGCATTCTTAGCCAAGGTGGAAACACCCTTAACCGCTGACGGCCTGCGGTTCCTGGTCAACGCACCCGTTCATTCAGGCACGGACGACCCCGTTTAACGTGATCCTGAATTGAATCTCGACGCTGAAGAAAATAGCGGCTTTACGAACTATGAACTGCCCTAAATGCCACGAAGACATTGCTGATGGGATCGGAACATGCTCCGCGTGCGGATTCTCGTTTGACTCGGCGACTCAGATGTTTAAGTCGTCGGACGAGCGGGGCGAAGCGCCGTCGACCCACTCGACGGAGCCCGCCGATGGTGGGAGCTTTCGTGCCGGCGAGATACTGGCTGATCGATACCGTATGGTGAGCCTCCTTGGTCGCGGCGGGATGGGCGAGGTTTATCGGGCGGACGACCTGAAGCTAAGTCAGCCTGTCGCTCTGAAATTCCTTCCCGAACGCCTTGTGAACGACGGTGCGGCCCTCGCACGCTTTCATCGCGAGGTCCGAGTTGCCCGTCAGGTGAGCCATCGAAACGTCTGCCGCGTTTACGACATCGGCGAGATCGACGGGCGGCATTTCCTGTCTATGGAGTTTATCAAGGGTGAAGAGCTTTCTTCGCTCCTGCATCGCATTGGCCGCCTGCCGAACGACAAAGCGATCCAGCTCGCTCGGCAGATCTGTGCTGGGCTCGCGGCGGCGCATGAGACCGGCATTCTGCATCGAGACCTGAAGCCGGCTAACGTGATGATTGACGAGCACGGCAACGCCCGCATCACCGATTTTGGCCTCGCCGGACTGGCCGAGGAGTTCAAAGCGGACGAAATCGGAGCCGGAACGCCGGCCTATATGTCGCCCGAGCAGATCGAGGGCGGCGAGCTAACGGTCAAGAGCGACATCTACTCGCTTGGGTTGGTGCTCTATGAGCTGTTCACCGGCAAGCAGGCGTTTGTAGCGGCGACCGTCGGCGAACTGATCAATCTACGCCGCAGCAACACATCGCCGACCACGCCGACGTCGATCGTCAAGGATTTTGATCCGGTGATCGAAAAGGTCATCGACCGCTGTATTCAAAAAGATCCGTCGCAGCGGCCGTCGTCCGCGTTGCAGGTTGCCGCTGCACTGCCGGGTGGCGACCCGATCGCTGCAGCGCTCGCCGCTGGCGAAACACCTTCGCCGGAAATGGTCGCGGCCGCGCCAAAAGAAGGTGCATTGCGTCCGCCGGTCGCGATAGCCATGCTCGCCGCCTTCTTCGTGATGCTCGTGGCGGTTGTTTTGGTAGGAGAGCGAAAGCTGATCCACAGCTATATTCCCTTTGAAAGATCGCCCGAGGTCTTGAGAGAGACGGCCCGCGACATTGCCCGGCGAGCGGGCTATAGTGAGCCGCTGGACATCTCCCATTGGTTCGCTCTTAGAAACGACATGCTCGACTACATCGAGCAGAACGACCAGTCACCGGATCGCTGGGACAAAATGAAGGCGATGAGGCCGTCGGCGGCCACGTTCCGCTATCGCCAGAGCCCGCGATATCTCGAGACGAATGATGGCCGGCTCGGCCCGGAGGCACCACCTCGAATAGTTCCCGGCATGGTCGACGTAAGCCTCGATACTCGCGGAGAATTACGGTCATTTCGAGCCGTGCCGCCGCATGTTATCGATCGTGCCCCTACGACACCGAATGAGGTCGACTGGTCGATCTTCTTTACCGCAGCGGGACTCGATCAGGCAGAGTTTCGCCAAGCGGAATCCCAGCTGACCCCGAGGGCCTCCTACGACTCTAGTATCGCTTGGGAGGGAGCTTATCCGGAAAATCCGCAGATGCCCTTCCGCATCGAAGCGGCAGCCTTCCTTGGCAAAGCGGTGTCATTCCAAATCGTTCATTCATGGGAACAACCTACCCGCGAGGTCGCTACTCCAATGAAAACAGGGCAGAAGGTTTTCTTGGGTTCTGTCATCGGGCTCCTTGTGCTTGCCGTGATCGCCGGAGGCCTGCTGACGCTCAAAAACATGCGGCTTGGCCGCGGTGACCGCCGCGGAGCTTTCAGGCTGGCACATTTCGCATTCTGGACGAGCATGATCAGGTCGGTCTTTTTCCCACATGCTCATCACGTCCCGACGACTGGCGAGTTTTTCATAATAATGCTGCCGATCATTGCATGGGCACTGCTTGTTGCTGCCTTTTTCTGGGTCGTTTACATGGCGCTTGAACCGTTAATTCGCCGGCGTTGGCCCGGGCGTATCATCTCATGGACCCGCCTTTTGGCCGGAGACTTTCGCGATCCGATGGTTGGCCGCGACCTATTGATCGGGGCTCTCTTCGGCGTGGGTGCGGTACTCTGGGGTCCTCTGAGGAGGGAGGTTCCGGCATGGCTCGGCCATCCGCCCAATGCTCCTTACGGTCCAGGCTTTGGTTGGCTCGAAGCGGGATCCTTTCTTTCGTTCCTTGGCGACCGGCTCTTAAATGGACTATTGGTCTGTATCGTCACCCTTTTTGTCATACTTATATTGTCGCTCATACTGCGGCGGGCCTGGCTGGCGTTTGTTATTGGCGGGGCCATTGGAACCGTGCTTCTATTCTCCAGTGGCCGCGATCAATCGGTCATAGACCTGGTCTTTATTGCGATCGGCGTCGCAGTCTTCACCATCTTCCCGCTCTGGCGTTACGGCCTGCTGGCCGCAGTGTCATCATTCGGCTTATTCAACGCGCTAATCGACCTTCCCATCACCACAAATTTCACAGCGTGGTACGCCTCCATCTTTCTCATGTACCTGGCCCTGCTGGTGGCCCTGGCGGTTTACGGTTTCTACACCTCGCTCGCCGGCCAGAAACCATTCGCCGGGAAGTTTTTGGAAGAATGACGGAGGTGTCAGCGGCCTGTGTCCGTGATCTGTTGTCCCAAATCCGACGACAGTTGGATCATGCGCCGTTGACAGCGTTCGCCGCTAAGTTAACGCGATCTGCTTTCGGCGATTCACTTCTTACCTTGCGGTTTTTCCCGGCCCTGGCGGTTGCGGCGAAGGTTTTATTGACTGGTTTGCTGGTTATTGAGTTTGGGGAAAAACGCTTAGCGATCGTGCTGGCGTGTCCTGCAGTTGTCGTCGCTCCAGCAAATCTTGCAGTTGATAATCTGCTTCCGATGAATGCATTCGAGCCCGTTTTCTGGACGCTGTGCGTGTACTTTGCCGGACTTGCGGCCTCATGCCGGAGCGAAGTCTCATGATCGTCTCGAGGTCAAAAACCGCGTTTTGCGGGATAGGGACGTATCAAAGAAAAATATCCTCAACCCTACGCATTTTCTTACCAAAGAGAAAATCGCCAATTCCAGCTTTCTCGTGCGAGAGGTCGTAACCGACCAGCTCCACATAAGCACGACCTGTCGCGGCAACCGTATTTTTGAAGCCTTTCACATCACAAGCGCCTTCCCAATAGACGATCATAGTCGAGCCTCGCGTATCAAGTTCTTGGTCATCGATCAATGGCGCGATGCGGAGATCGATATCGAGACTCGGGACGCGGATCTGCCATCCGGCGGGATATTCGGCGCCAGTATTGGGACTGACCCAGATTGAAAGGACCTCGATCTCAAAATCGCCGCGTTTTAGATATCTGCATTTGCCGTCTCTAGCTACATAAGTACCGGTCGATTCACCGTCCATTTCCCCGGACTTGGTCTTGAACTGATAAAGCATTAGCTCGGTCTCATCATCAAACTGAATACTGAACCAGTCCCAAATACCATGTTCCCAACTTCCAAACTCGCGATCCATCCACGCAGAGCCGGTAAACGTCTCTATAGTGTCTGACTCGCGGATCTGTCCCTTCGTATCCATCCGCGTGAAGGAAAAATGGTTTGAGGCTCCATCACCTTTCCTGGCGATTCCGTTGCCGCCATCGCCATTTAGCACCACCGGTTTGGCGGATTCAAGGACGGCGTCAAAGACAAGGCCATCTTCGAACGTCGCGTGCAAAATGTGCATACCAGATATTTCGCGCAAGGACCAGGGGCCAAGCCTGACATCGCACGTCGTTTCACTAAATAGGACCGGCACATCAAGCGGTTTATTGAAGCTGCGAATATGCTCATAGCGGAAACGCTGCCGCGTGATGTCAGAAATCGCAAAATGCGCGAAATACATCGGGTTCGCAAGCACGGTCATCGGGAAGATGCCGAGACGATCATGATCGGTTCTTCTCTTGAAAAACACGAGCTCAAAGGCGAATTCGCGTCCCGATCGTGTTTTACAGTGGCCCGTGTAATACCACCATTCCGTCTGAACGTCTCGTTTGGCGAAAATATCGTCGGGCAGCGTGACCTGGCCGTCGGTTGGCGGAGCACACAACGCACCTTGTTTGTTTCCCAAAAGACCGGCTACACCTTCCAAGACTGACACTGCGAATTCCTCGAAGGGTTGAAATAGACGTTCGTACATAAGAAAGTTTTCGTCGCCATTGATTCACCGGTTTCATGTCAGCCGTTGAAAAATGCTGCCTTCGTTCGGCGGATGATTAATCTCTGATTTTTTGAGCGGTTAGAAACTCCTTAAACCGCGGCTCCTTCGCTAGCAGTTCAACCTCTTCGACTGCCCACCCACGGAAAATACCCTTCGCGGGATCGCTCACCTCGCTTACAAATGTATTCCACGGCCAGCACCAACGATCAAGACGGTTTTTCCCTTCAGATCAGTCATAAAGTCCTATGGGCAGTTTGATCAGGTGTCCCATTTCGTCACGCTTGGTTTTCAAGTAGCGTGTTAGATTTTCGTGATACTTGATCAAAAGCGGCACGCGCTCGACTACCTCCAATCCACAGTTTCTCAGCGCACGAATTTTTTCAGGGTTATTCGACATCAGTCGGACACGATGTAGACCAAGATCGAGAAGAATTTCGGCGCACTGTTCATAGCGGCGCAAGTCGACGTCTAGACCCAGTCGCTCGTTCGCTTCAATAGTGTCCGCTCCATTATCCTGCAAGGCATATGCCCGAATTTTGTTGATAATACCGATTCCGCGTCCTTCCTGCTGCTGGTAGACGATCGCTCCGCAGCCTTCTTTAGCGATCAGCTTTATAGCTGCCTCGAGCTGCTGCCCGCAATCACATTTAACCGAGCCAAAAACATCACCGGTTAGACACTGCGAATGAATACGAACGAGGGCCGGAGTTTCCGATGCAAAAACACCCCGCGTCAGTACGACAAATTCTTCCTCGGAAACAAGCGAACGATAGCCGATAATCTGAAACTCGCCGAACTCTGTCGGCAGCTTCGCCTCGGCCGCGCGTTCAATGGTTTTATTAGATCGATATTTTTCACTACAGGCATATGTAGAACGCGGTGCCAACCCACGCATTAAATTCACAACCGAACCGTTCGAATTAACAATCATTCTATTGCCTACTTATTATTTCTATCTGGATTACTTGTCTTATAGTTAGAACCCATTTCATGGATCGTGTAGCCAAACAGTGCGTAACAAACCGCTGTGCCCACGATCAACCCGACTACAAAGATGAAGATCGTCATTGTATCTGCCTGCCTTTCGCGCTCATCTTAAAGAAAAGCCCAAAGCCAAGGATCGAAGGCACCCATAAACCAACAAAAATACCGGCATCTCTATTGTCCGGGCCAAATAGACCAAACCACAGAGAAACCGAGAATAAAAAGGAAACGAAGGCGGCAATTAGGATTATGTAATCCGGTTTGCTGAACATAAATAAACTCCTGAGTGCGAAAACTGAAAAAATGTAAGTAATGGACAGAATCTCGAACGGATTCCGATATTCTGTCCATTACGACCCCTTGTTAGTTTGGGAGATCCAGGCTAGTCATAGAATTCTTTCCGAAGGGCTGAAGGCCCCTTAACAGCCGACGCAACGCGATCATCGCGATCACATTTCTTTCTATCGGCTGTGTGCTGCACGGTCGTTCGCAGTAACGCCAAATATCGATAAAGATTTTCTCCGTTGCAGTTTCCGCCTCTTCGGGTGAGCGTGTGAGCTTTTTCGCCAAAGCCCAAATGAAATTGCCGTAGGTGTCGAGGCAGTCCTTAACCGCAGTCCTGTCCTTTTCTCCGATCCTTCGCAGAATCGTTGATGTCTCCGTTCTCTGAGTTGTTTGAGTCGCTACAGCAGTCATCGTGGTGGTTTTTGTGGCGCTTGGCTTACGAAACCCGCTATTTGTTAATCCGGTCTGAACCTGCCAATTTCACTAACTTGTTGTAGACCCCAAGAAGCAGGAAAGGTGAAACCCACTGACCGACGAAGCGACTTTTTTCCGCATTGCCCTTCAGTTCAAAAAAAAGAGAGATTCCGATCGACCCAAGTGCGCCCCAAAGAAATATGTCTGACGGCAGCTTAGCCGTTTGTTGCTCGATCGTTCGGGCGACGATTCCTTCTGAATGTGCCTGTGCTTCGTTTGTCGCGGGATGTTGTGTTGCTGTTGCCGTTGCTGTTGCCGTCATTATTTTTTCTCCTTGAAATATGACTAATGCAGTCATGTAGTGTTCTTCTTCTATACTTACGAATTGCCTCTTTTGCATCCGCAATCCGAGATGATCGTGTTTCTCATGATGTGCGGTTTGTGCGAATTCAAGAATACTTATCAAATTGTACCATGTCAACCCCAAACGTAAAATAGTTCAATATATCCTAATTACATTCGGTCCCATCGGCGGACAATCCGATTAAATCCAGAAATTGAGTGCTCTATCCTTGTGCGATTCGAGCGGTTCCAGTAATATTGATGAAGCGGTTCGGGAGTATTGCCCCTATGCGGTTAAACAGGTTTAGCATATTAAGCAAGATGGCGGATATAAAAGGCTTTACAACAATAGAAGTTGCCCGATTGTGCCGTGTCAGTGATGCGACCGTTAAACGATGGGAAGAAGCCGGCATTCTGAGATCGGAACGGACGAGCGGAGGCCATCGGCGTTTTCGAGCCGAAGAAGTAGCTCGTTTTCAGCGGGTACAGGGGCTAGGACTCAAGCAAAGTCATGGTGACGAATCCGTAAAAAGAACAACAAACCGCGTCCGCGATAACAAAATTTACTCTGATTCAATATTTCTTCAATCTCTGATCGATGGAGGAGAAGAAGCTGCGACAAACGTTTTGATCACCGCCCATTTGGAAGGCCACCCCTTGACGGAAATTATTGATCTCCATATCGGTCCGGCGATGCGCGAGATCGGCGAGTTGTGGCATCGAGAGGAGATCAGTGTGTCTCAGGAACACCTGGCAACCCATACCGCCATCGCTGCCATATACAAGCTTAGGAACGTCCTTCCAATTCCGGGCATGAAAGATAAGCTGGCAATCTGCTGCGCGATAGAGGGCGACCTTCACGAACTGCCGACCCTCCTGGCACAAATAGTTGTTGAAAACGAAGGCATAGAAGTCATAAATTTTGGCGCAGCCACTCCGCTTTTTTGTATGGCTGACGAGGTCATTCGGCATTCTCCAGATTTTGTGTGCATTTCCGCAACCGTTATAAATGATTTGGAACGGCTAACACGCGACTACAAAGCTTTCAGAGAAAAGATAGCCAGCCTCAAAATTCCAGTTTTTCTCGGCGGAAGAGTTTTTAAAGAAGAGAACATACGCCAGCGTCTCGAGGGCGAGATTTACGGCCGCAATTTTACGGATGTTGCAGAATTCGCCCGAAACCTTTAAGGATTGGAAGTTCCGGTATTGGATTCGGTATCACTTATTGCTTTCGGAGCCGGAATATACGCCCGCATCATTCACGATTCAGATCCCGTTTCGGCAGAGAGTTCCGCGAGAGTGGGCCGCCCTTGCGATGGGCGAAACACACTCTCCCGAAACGGTAGAGTGCAACGACAGCGGGTTCACGGTTAGGCGAAAATATCCTCGTGGCTTTAAGACGACCATGCCGAAGCTCTTGGCACGAGATGGAACGGTCAGGGATGCAAGTTAAGCAAACGGCACGAATAACGCGCCGTAAGCATACAGTGGTTCGGTTGCATTGACCGCTCAATATTGAAACAGGCGTCGTCGCTAAGGACGCAGGTCGAGTTAACGTCCTTTCCGAGCCAATTTCAAAGCCGCGCCCATCTCGGTGTCGAGGCCAGTAGCTATGTCAGATCGGGATGGTCGGACGTACACGTCCGGCACAATCCCTGCGTTAGGAGCCTCGGAGCGCGAGAATTGGCCGATCAGGGGCAGGTCGGCCTCGAGCTTTGAGTTTGGAAGGCGGAGGAAATAGAAAGCTCCGCCGTTGATGCCTCGTTGGTTGCCACCGGTCGGCTGTCCAACTAAGGTCCCTAGCTTGTTTAGTTTGACGGCTTGTGCGAACTGGAATGTTGCCGAGCTGTTCACGGCCCCAATCAGGATAAACACTTTGCCGTGGAAGCGGCGGCCTTTCGGTTTGATAATGGTGCCGCGTGGGTCGTTATCATATCGCGTCAGCCTATAGAATCCTTCAGTTGACCCTACGGCCGCGGCACCCCAGTTATCGAAGGACCTGTCCCACGTGTCCAGATATGGTTTGAGGTCAGTCGGAACCTGACGATAACGCACGAGCCGCTGGACCTGCCTGATAGCGATCTCGCTGCCTGCGACCCTCGAAATGATCGCATGGCCGCCTTCGTTTTGGCGGATGTCGATCACCAATGTTCGAATATCCTTACCGATCAGTTCGTCGAAAGTGTCGTCAACCCATTTTCGCCAGTTCCATTTACTGTTATAGAGCGCCCACGTTGGCATCCGCAGCACGGCGGTCTGTGGTTGCGGATACTCGAGCGTAAAAATGTTCTCAAGGGTCTCGGCGGCCTTGTCTCGTCCCTTTATCGAGGCCGGGCGTTCGTCGTCGGTGAGAGCACTGACGGTGATCGAAACCGGCTTCGCCTTGGGCTTCTGGCGTACTCTGAGCTTTAGCTCACTTCCGATTTGCGGAAAAAAGAGCGGCAGGAAAATATCGAAGGCCTCCCAACGGTCGACGCCGGACACCTCTAGATAAGCAACGCGCTTTGCGTCATTCGATCCATCCGAGCGGGCGATCGTCATAAGGGTTTTTAAAATTCTGCGGGCCGGAATCCCATCGATCTCCACCACCTCGGCACCAGGTTTTAGAGCATCGGACGAAGAATAGTTTCGCGTTACGATCATCGAGCCGTTAACCCAGCGAAAATAGAAAGGCACACGGTCCTGACCTTTAAAAACGGCCTCCACCACCGACTTCGGCTGGTTGTAGAAATTCGCGTACGTATGCCCACATTTCACTTTGGCAAGGAATTTCGACAGCTCGAGGTAAGCCTCGCGCAAGGTTAAGTCGCGACCAAACGCTTTATCAAGCTCTGCAAAATGCCTATCCATCTGCCGCCTGGTGTTGTAGCGGTAAAGTCCGGGATGCAGTTCCTCATAGGCACGCCGAAGTACAGCGAGGTCGGCTTTGAGCTCGGTAGTTGCCAACATCCTCGAGGTCTGGGCGGCGGTAGTTGTCGCAAAACCGGTCATCAAGACAACTAAACCAGTGAGAAACTTCAGAACGTGCATATTGGTCGGTTCGTTCGAAAACTATATTCGCCATGATAGTGCAGTCGGATTCTGTACAAACAAACTATGTTTCAGGCAAACGTTTGATTGATGATTAAAATGGTCGAGTTCATGGGCAATAGTAGCGAATTAGCCTCGCGCGAGATCTTCGCTTTGAGCCCAAGCACTCGTACTTCTCTCAACCCACGTGTATCGATCGGTTCTCGACGCTTCTTAACCACACGCAATTGTGTATAAGAAAAAGGGGCGGGCAAAACAGCCAATAACCTCCAGCTCGGACAAGAGAGTTTCGGCTCGACATGAGGAAAGGATGAAGTTCTTCCGGATCGAGCAAATGGAGACGAGCCCTCGACCAAGGATCGAGCGGTGCTTCCGCGACGCATCCGTTGCATGTGAGACCTTGGGAGGCATCGTACGGCTGCTCCGTCAATCCTCCTTCGCTCCGCCTGCGCTTATACGGCATAAAATGTTCTACATGCGGACGTGACTACGACAACTCGATGATGTGCTGTCTCGATGACGGAACCCAGCTTCTCTACGGGCCCGCGCCGACCCTCGAGCCCGCGACAGCGATTCTGCATGAGACCGCACCGCCGGGCGAGGGGGACACTCGGGGAATTTTTCCTTGGGAACCCCGAACCTTTTCTTTAATCTTTATCAATCCGAAAGGAATCAGCTTGCGAAAGGATCAGCTTGCATATACGGTCGTTACCATTGCGCAAGCTAGTTTAGACGGTCTGATACCGGCGGGGAGGCGGACGTTTCCGATAGATACGTGTCCAAAGCGGACGCGACTTTGTTGGTGGTTTCCGTTTTCACGTTAAGGTAACGCAGAAACGTCGTGAGCTGAGAGTGTCCAGTGATTTTCATTACCTCCGTGTGGGAACATCCGGCCATGATCATCCGGGTAGTAGCCGTATGGCGGCAATCGTGAAATCGAAACCCATTTACGCCAGCGTGTTCACAGAGCGACTTGAATGCAGTCTTAATGGTATTCGTAACGCCAAATACGAGTCCATCTTGATCTTTGGGCGAGCAGTTCCAGAGTTTTTCCAGCTCTTCCCTCAACCGTCGGGTAATACCTACACTTCTGGCCTCCTCGGTCTTCGTATTGGTTTGAGGTATGAAGATCTCGTTGGAAACGAAGCTCACATCAGCCCAACGCATCCTAAAGATCTCTCCTCGCCGCATCGCGGTGTCCAAAGCACATATCAAGAGAGGCCGCAAATGCTTACGGCGACCATTGCAGGCGTCAAGCAAGCGGTACTCTTCCTCGGTCGAAAGAATTCTGTCTCGCTCTACTTCAGCCGCCTTTGATATTATGCCCTTGGTCAAAGTGAACGGATTGCGAAGGAGCCATTCATTCTGTACCGCATAGCTCAGCATGGTTCTCAGCTGTTCGAGTTCACGGTTCACAGAGGCGATCTTTCGTTGCGTGCCATAAACGGTCGGAGTAGCTAATCGGGTCGTTTTGAACCTTTCAATATCTGCAGCCTTTATTGTTCGAATGGGCTTTCTTCCAAAGAACTCATTCAGAATCCTTACGTTCAACCGGACCGGCTCCAGCGATCTCCTCCCGGAAACTTTTACGCCATTAGAATATTTGGCGGGAACGACCCGTTCTTCTAGATACACGGAGGAGAGTTCGCTGAACGTAAGCTTGTCGGCACGGAGCGTACCCTCGCCATGATCCTCTAGCTCACGTCGCATATCCTCAACAATTCGCTTCGCGAGTCTTTTATCAGTGATCGGTTTGTATTTGGTCTTAGTTTTTCCGCTGTCAGTTCTATACTGGAACCGGGCGTAAAGACAGTGGTTTATTTCGACCCAGTATCGCGGCGACGACCGCTTTTTTCGTGGTGTGCTTGAATCCATATATCGACGTTCCGCGACGCGTGGACGGATTTATCTACATTTATCTACGCCAATTCGCATTCCAAAAAGCCCAACCATGAGTACCCGAACGGTCGGACTTATCTAGAAACTTAACTAGTATTTTATCAGATTGTTTGTAATTCAGAGAAATACTATGTGATCAACGAAAGGCAGGAAGCACTGAAATTATGGGGGTTATGAGAGAAACTGGGGATAATTTCGTTAGCTGGTGATACTCTATTTTTCTTCAAGGCCACAACTGTTAACCGAAGGGTTGTAAGTTCGAGTCTTACCTGCGGAGCCAATATAGTCAACAAGTTAGAGGCCGTCTAGAAACTGATCTAGGCGGTCTCTTTTTTTTTGCGAGAAAAGGTAAGAGCGATCAGTGGCCGGTGCTGAGCCTTTGGAGGTTGTGGGCGAGTGCGACGAGTCCGAACTCGGTGGTTACTTTGTCGAGACCT
>JBGSWW010000060.1:0-80489 GCA_041751735.1 Pyrinomonadaceae bacterium
CCTGACGGCCGGCCATTAAAGCCTGCCATCAGCGCAACCCGCGATTTGAAACCAAAGCGGCTCGCCGCTCCGGTTCCAAATCACCAAACCGGACATATAATGTGCTAACAAAACCGGACATCTTCATTTGCTATTAACATCAATTTAGGTGGACTTTCCGGGAAAGCGACGTTGTGAGCCGTCGAAGACGTCGGATAAGAATAGTGGAAACGATGGAAAACATCTGTGGATTGTAGTCATCGCCTTCTGTGATAACGTTGTTGTTGTGGGTGCGGCGTCCCCCCGCCAGATAAGCGGTAGTTAAACAATGAATACATCGACGAGCTTTCGAACCATATTAGTTTCTTTAGCCTTTCTCGCGGCCAGTGCCCACAGCCAGTCAGTTCCTACCCAACCTGCGCAGATGGCGGAACCTGCACGGCTAGTGGATTCCATTACTAGCTTTCAAGCAGACTACGGTTCGATGATAATTGACCGATTGAGAATGCAGGTGTCTATCCACAAAGATAGCATGGGCTACATCATTGTTTATTGCGGAAAGATCTGTCGGTACGGTGAAGTTGAGGCTCATTTGCGCGGCATTGATTTCTCGCTTCGTTCTAAAGGGGTTGCCGCGAAGACCTTCAAGGTGATGGCCGGCGGATACAAGGAGAAAACAACCACTGAGTTTTGGCTGGTTCCGGCTAGCGCGTGTGCGCCTGCCTTTGATTCGTCCGTCGGCATCCGTGAAGTAAAGTTTGGTAGTAAATTCAAAAAGACGGTCGTGGATTACGAATGCTGTTATTAACGACGGCATAATCAGTATGAGCAGTATGAGCGTTTGTTCCGCGTGTTTCACACGCTAAACCCGTAATATGAGATCCGGTCTACAGGATACGCTTCGCTTCACCTGTAGCTAAAGTTACGCAGCGTGCTCCGCACGCTAAGGCCGATATTGATCGATCTTCCGGCGATGTGCGAAGCACACAAAATAACTTGAGCTACACATGCAGCGAAGCGAAATGTGTAGCAATAGACACCAAGGAGGTCAGCGTGTGAAACACGCGGCATAACAAACATGTCACATACACGATTTCTATACCACATAGTTTTCAGAACGAAGGGTGGCGAACCGATGATCGGAGCTTCGTGGGAAGGCGAACTGCACAGATACCTCGGCGGCATCGTGAAAGGCTGGAAAGGCATTGCGATAGAGATCAACGGCATGCCGGATCATGTGCATTTGCTCGTGCTACTCGTGCCATGTGATTTCCAGGCATTTATGCGTGAGCTAAAAGCTAGTTCCTCTAAATGGGCGAAACAACATGATCGAAATTTTGCATGGCAGCGTCGGTACGGAGCATTCACCGTAAGTTCTTCAGTGGTTGACAAGGTGCGTGCGTACATCAAAGACCAAAAAGTTCATCACGCCGAGCAATCTTTTGAAGATGAGTATTTAGCATTGTTAGTTAAGCACGGCGTTGAATTTGACCGCCCATATTTGTGGGATTGATGACGCGTGTTACACACGCTCGGTGTCCATCGTTCCAGTTCTACAGGTTACGCTTTGCTCCACCTGTAGCTAAAGTTACGCTGCGTGCTCCGCACGCTTGGAGCAAAAAACAATCTCGACCAGAGAGCCTGCGCAATACCGAAATGCAAAGTGAGATAAATCTCGGGTTTCGTAAAAGTGAGATAAATCTCGGGTTTCGTTTATACTATCGCCGTCTATGAATGAATGGCATGAGACTGAGATCCGGGTGCGGTACGCGGAGACGGATCAGATGGGGATCGTTCACCATGCGAACTATCCGATCTGGTTCGAGGCGGGGCGGACGGACCTTTGCCGGGCTAAGGGATTTTCGTACAAGCAGATGGAAGAGGAAGGCAATGCGCTGATGGTGGTTGCCGAGGTTTATTGCCGGTTCAAGTCCCCGGCTTTTTACGATGATGTTCTGACGGTGCGGACTCAGGTGGGTGAGATCCGCAGCCGCAGCCTGAGGTTTATATACCAGGTCTACCGTGCGAGCGACGACATGATCCTTTGCGAGGGCGAAACGCTCCACGTTGTGACGGACAAAAATAAAAAGGTCCGTACGCTTCCCGAGATATACAGGAATCGTTTTATCGAGACTGATCAATCCCCATTCCCAGAAGATCAGGCCCCAAGCTGACCCTTCTCTAACTCAAGCTTGAAACTCCGGAGTGGGCACTCTAAACTTGAACCATGCCCGGAGCCGGACGAGCGGAGTTCTATTTCATCGCCGCGATGATGATTCTTATCGTCATTGTATGCGTGACTGCGGTCGTTTTCTTCTTTAAGACGTATAAAAAAGAAATGCGGGAAAAGGAACTGCGTCTCGCGGCGAAGGCGGCGGCGTTGGAGGAGAACAAGGATGTCGCACCCTAGTTTGCTCGACGCCGGTGAGGCTGCCCTCTTGGTGATCGATATTCAAGAGGCATTTCGCAGCGCCGTGCCGGATTTCGCATTGATCGCATCGAGGGCGTCCACGGCGATACGCGGGTTTCAATTGCTGAATGTACCGGCAATGATCACCGAACAATATCCAAATGGCTTAGGACGCACCGCAGAAGAGCTTCAACTTGTGCTGACAGAGGAAACCGAAACGTTCGAAAAAACGGCATTTAGCTCATGCGGGGCAGAACCCGTAATTAAGAAGCTCAAAAAATTAGGCACCCGGCAGGTTGTCATCTGCGGCCTCGAAACGCATGTCTGCGTAAATCAAACGGCCCATGGCCTGCTCGATCTCGGGTTTCAGGTACATGTGATGACGGATTGTGTCGCATCGCGCTTTAGCCATGACAGGGAAGCGGGGATCGCAAAAATGCAGGCCAGCGGCGTGGTCCAGAGTTCAGTTGAAATGGCGTTTTTTGAACTAATGAAAGACTCAACGCATGAACAGTTCAAGGAAATACAGGCGTTGATACGATAAATGGATATCTTCTCTTCACTAAACCCACAACAAGTCGAGGCCGTAAAAACGACGGAAGGGCCCCTGCTTATCCTTGCAGGTGCAGGGTCGGGCAAGACTCGCGTTATCACCGTCAGGATCGCGCACCTGATCTCAGACAAAAAGGTGCCGCCGCACAACATTCTCGCAGTAACTTTTACAAATAAGGCTGCCGGAGAAATGCGGGCTCGCGTTCATGAATTGCTGAAAGGGGAAAAGCTGCAGTCGGCACCGCTGATCTCAACATTTCACAGCCTTTGCGTTCGGATACTTCGACAGGACATCGAAAAACTTGATGAGGGCTATAACAGATCGTTCACGATCTACGACACGGACGACACCCAAAAAGTCGTCAAGGCATGTATCAAAGAAATTGGGATAGACGAGAAGCAGATCGCTCCTCGTTACGTGCGTAACGCCATAAGCTCGGCGAAGAATCGCGGCGAGGACAATCAGATGTTCGCGGCAAAGGTCGAGCACGGCGACGATAAAAAAGCGGCGATCGCCAAGGTGTTTCGCCTTTACGACGAGCGCCTCAATACTGCTAACGCTCTCGATTTTGACGATCTGTTGATAAAGACCGTCAAACTCCTTCGCATATCCGCCGAGACCCGCGAAAAGTATAACGATCGATATAAATACATCCTGGTTGACGAATATCAGGACACCAACGCCCTGCAGTTCGCACTTCTCAGTTTTTTGACGGAGAAGCAGCAGAACATTTGTGTCGTGGGGGATGACGCACAGAGCATTTACGGGTTCCGGCAGGCCGATATTCGGAACATACTGGGTTTCGAAGAGCATTTTGCTTCGGCCAAGGTGATACTTCTCGAACAGAACTACCGTTCCACCCAAACTATCCTTGATGCGGCACACGCGATCATCGAGAACAACGTCAATCAGAAAAAGAAAAAGCTTTGGACCGCGAATCAGGGCGGTGACCGACTCTTCTATTACCAGGCATATGACGCCGACGGCGAGGCGCGGTTCGTGGCGTCAAAGATCGAGCATCACCGGAGCCGCAACCCCGGCGACAGGATAGCCGTCCTTTATCGAACGAATGCCCAGTCACGCCTTTTCGAGGAAGCTTTGCGGCGAATGCGTATCGAATACAACATCGTCGGCGGGTTCTCATTCTACGAGCGTGCCGAGGTCAAGGACGTAATTGCCTATCTTAAGCTGGCGATGAACCCCTTCGACGACGTCGCTCTGATGAGGGTCATAAACACGCCGGCACGCGGGCTCGGCAAAACAAGCCTTGACGAGGTCCAGCGTCAGGCTAAGGCCGCCGGCTCGTCTATCTGGATGGCGATCACGTCGATAACGGACCCGGGGTTTCCGGCCGCGGTGAACCTGACGCCGCGAGCAAAAGAAGCCTTAAAAGGCTTTAAGCGATCGGTCGAGAGTCTTATATCAAAGGTCAAAGAAGCGTCAGAAAGCGATAAGCCGGTTTCGGATGTAGTTATCGCCGCGATCGAGGACACGGGCTTCTCGAATACGCTGCGAGCGGAAAACACCGATGAATCAGCCGCGAGGCTCGAGAATCTGGAGGAGCTGGTCAATGCCGCCGTGGACTACGACAAGCAGGAAGAGAATGGGCTTCGGGATTTTATAGATCACGCAGCTCTTACTTCAGACACGGACAAATATGACCGCAATGCTGCGGTTACCCTTATGACCGCTCACTCGGCCAAGGGATTGGAATTCCCGGTCGTATTCCTCGTCGGCCTCGAGGACGGCATTTTTCCGCATTCCCGTTCAATCAATGATCCGAAAGAGCTGGAGGAAGAGCGTCGGCTAGCATATGTCGCGATCACGAGGGCCGAAAAAATTCTCTATGTGACGCATTCGATGAGACGGCGGGTCTATGGAGAGGAGATCGCGGCGGAACCGTCGCAATTCCTGAACGAACTACCGCTCGAACTTATAGACGACCTTTCAAACGGGACATCGTGGCTTTCCTACGCGCGGAACTCATCTTCGATGACGGCCAAGGCTACACTTAGCGCGTTACGCGGGGAAAAGGCCCCGAAGCCGAGTGTTCCATATAGCGGAAAGACGTATAACAGCAGTGAGGCGATCGCGGAATTTTTTAAGAAAAGGGAAGTGCCCCTAACCGGGGAGCCGGGCCCGACAGAACGGACCGTAAAGGGTTTGGATAAGCTGCGTGCCAGCGCAACTCCGCCAGAAAAAATGCCGGACGCTTCTTTACTAATTGCGGGTTCCCACGTGCGCCACCAGAAATACGGAAATGGCCTGATCTTGCGGCGCGAAGGTTCAGGTGACAATGTGAAACTGACGGTCAGCTTTCCGGGTTTCGGCCAGAAAAAGCTGATCGAGAAATACGCGAATCTCGAAAAGGTGTGAGAAAACCTGTATAATTAGCAGATCGAATAAAAAAAAAGGGGGGTAAAATGTTTCTTAAAACTCAGACTATGTTTCTCGGAGCCGCGGGTATCGTGGCGGCGACCATCTTGGCAGGCTGTGGAGCTCAGCCGACAGTCAGCAATGCAAATGTCACAAACGTCAATAGCAGCTCAGCTAATTCAACAGTAAACAGCAATACAACGGCGAACACCAACCCAGGCGCCGCAGCGGCGGTCGCGGCACGAGAACCTGAACAATACCAGGCGACGGTAACGATCAAGGTCGAAGCCACCGGAGACCAGCAGAGGTCCGCAATGCCGACGCTTAGCGCAAATGTCGCGCGAAGCGGCAACGATCGACGCATGGAGTTCACAATGCCCGCGGGCGGGCGTGTGATCTTTCTCGACAAAGCGGGAACCAATTACCTGGTCCTTCCGGACAGACGTCAATATGCAGAGTTGAATAAGGAGGCCCTCGGATTCGAGGTAAGGCGAATGCTCATGCCGGAACAGATCGTAGAGCAGACCAAGGCGATGCCGGGCGTGCAGTTTGTCGGTGAAGAGCAGTATAACGGCCGCACAGTTCTCAAATATCAGTACGGAGCCGTCGCCAACACCCAGACCAAGGCCGGCCAGGTCACTACTGATTCTTTCTTGCTCGTGGACAAGGAAACCGGGCTCCCGCTAAGATCCGAAACAGTGTCTCAGGCACAGTCAGGTGCTAACGTGCAGGGTTTTAGCGGCATTCGACTCATAACGGAGATCGCTGACGTGAAGTCAGTACCGGAAACGGGTATATTCGACGCCCCTACGGGCCTCGAAAAGATCGAGGCGTCACAGGTCAGGGGCCAGGTCGATATGATCTTTAATACCTTGGCATCGTTTGCGGCCCAGATGATGCGGCAATCGCAGCCTGGTCCGAGCCCAGCCACTTCGCCCGCGAGGTAACCGATGGCCAAGTTATTAATAGGCCTCGTCCTCGGGTTGATCATGGGCGGGGCCATCACGTTCTTTACGTTTGTTGGCGTTCCGCGAGCTTCCCAAAATCCTGGCGCGCCGATACTCCCTCCGGACGCGGGGTCGACCGCAGCATCGGCGCGGATCGTTTTGGGGCAGGACCTTTTTAATCAGGTTCTGACAACGATCTTTAAGGAGATCAGGGAACCGGCGTTTCAGATGGGCGAGAATATCGCCCCGAACTCTTCCGCCACGATTGAGCACGCGAGCTTTCAGGACGCGGGACCTTGCGACGGCATTATCCGGATCCTCGAGGAAGGCAGCGGCGTCCGGTCCGGATTGAAACTGGAAGAAGGCCGGATCTCGGCTCCGCTTGCATTTGCGGGGACATATAACTCGCCGTTCGGATGTTTGCGGTTCACGGGCTGGACCCAGGCGAGTCTCGAGCTTCGCTTCGATAAAGAGAAGCAGGCGGTGTACGGACGGGTAAATGTCGAAACGGTCAATCTCGACGGAGTCAATCCTATATTTGGCGGCCTGATAACGCCGCTAGTTCAGTCGACCATTAACAACCGGGTCAATCCGATCCAGATCATCAATCCGGGACAATTGGCCGTCGATATGCCGATCGCTTCGACCGGAGGAAAGCTGCAAGCGGTGGTTGAAGATGTCAGAGCTGAAGTGAAGGAAAACGCGATAAATCTGTACGTGGTGTATAACTTCAGCGGTTCACCGACCCTTTAACCGCGATCTCGATGTTGGAACCTCGGGAAACTTCGACTAATATGTTTCGAGGTTCCCCTTATGATGAAAGTACGATCTCAGAACATCGCGCTCGGTCTGCTTGCCTTGCTCGCAATTATTTTTGTGCTCGGATGCGGACTCGTGGACCGGATCCAAAAAACTGCGACGGGTCCCGAAACAGCAAATTCAAATAAGACATTAACAGACAAAGCGGTGGACACCACCGTCGGCGAAAGCAAGATCGGCGTGGCGGAATGTGACGAGGTCCTGGACATGCTAGCGGCCGAGGCAAATAATCCTGACGACGGGTTCGTCACGAAAGCCGTGAAGGCGACTTTCCTGAACAAGATCCGGGATGCGATCAAGCGAAGCGTCGAAGAGAACAAGAACGATAAGGCCGAGCTTGCGAAAAACTGCCTCGAATTTAAAACGCAGCTTCAGAAATACAAAGCCGAGCAGGAAGCCAAGAAATAGCAGTTTCCGGCATGAAGAAAGCCCATTGTCCGCTGACCGGGCAATGGGCTTTTTGAATCGTTCATCAACAGATCTTAAACGCTCATGATCTCGGCTTCTTTGTTCTTTAATAGTTCGTCGATACGTGCGATATAAGTATTCGTAAGTTTCTGCACGTCATCGAGGCCGCCACGCTCCTCATCCTCAGAGATCAATTTCTCCTTAAGCGATTTCTTTAGAAGATCGTTCGAATGATGACGGATATTGCGGATCGCGACGCGATGGTCCTCGGCAATCTCGTGGACTTGCTTTGCAAGCTGTTTGCGGCGTTCCTCGTTGAGAGCAGGGATCGTCAGGCGGATGACCTTACCATCGTTGGACGGATTAAAACCGAGGTTAGCGGCCATTATAGCCTTCTCGACGGCACCGAGCTGCGTCGCATCCCATGGCTGAATGGTCATGAGCTGAGGTTCGGGTACTGCCACCGACGCCATCTGACTAAGCGGTGTCGGGGTGCCGTAATAATCTACGGTTACACTATCCAACAGCCCAACTGTGGCTCGCCCGGTGCGAACATTTCCCAGTTTTCGTTTGAAATCTTCGATCACCTGTTCCATCTTTGGACCAGTTTCTTTTACTATTTCTTGCGAGTTCATAATTAATTTGTGACGAGGGTGCCGATCGAGAGATCGCCGCACACTGCCTTAACTATATTTTCAGATTTTCGCATATTGAAGACCATGATAGGAAGGTCATTGTCTTTACAAAGCGAGATAGCCGACGCGTCCATCACCCGGAGGTTCTTTTCCAGAACTTCTTGATAAGTTACGCGGTCAAATTTTACGGCAGCCGGGTCTTTGAATGGGTCCGCGGAGTAGATCCCGTCGACCTTTGTGCCTTTCATTATAACTTCGGCATTGATCTCAAGCGCCCGCAGGGCAGCGGCCGAGTCGGTAGTGAAATATGGGTTACCGGTTCCGGCCGCAAAGATGACGACACGCTGCTTTTCGAGATGCCTTACAGCACGTCGCCGAATGAAAGGCTCGGCTAACTGCGGTATGTCGATAGCGGACATCACGCGGGTGTAGACACCGGCATGTTCGAGAGCATCCTGCAGCACAACTGCATTCATTACGGTCGCGAGCATGCCGATATAATCGGCTGCCGCCCTATCCATATTACCGGCCGATTCCGAAACGCCGCGAAAGATGTTGCCCCCGCCGACAACAATGGCGATCTCGATCCCAAGATCGTGAACGGTCTTCAGCTCTTTGGCAGCCGACTCCGCAACTTTAGTGTCAATGCCGTAATTCTGAGAGCCCATCAGGGCCTCGCCCGAGAGCTTGAGCAAGATCCGCTTAAAAGCGGGAGTGGTCAGTGGTCGGTGGTCAGTGGTCAGATTCATCTTGAAGAAGTTGTCAGCTACCGGACCTAGATTTCCTTCCAAGCGAGTTTGAGAGACCGTTGATGAGCCTACCAACCTCCGCCGATCTCTCCATCACGAGCGTGCATTGCTCCGCCGTCAGATAATTTCTCATCTCCGCGATCAGGGTTTGAGTTTCAGTTTCCATCAGTGACCCGTAAGCGAACGACAAATGATTGATAAATTCCTTTGTCGAATTTCTTCCTTGTCCCTCTGCGATATTCGACGGTATCGATACTGCCGCCCTGCGGAGCTGCTGCGTCAATCCGAACCTCTCATCGGAAGGAAACCTGTCGGTCTACCGACCACCGACCACTGCCCACTGTTTATCCGACCATTGAAGCAACTTCGGCGGCGAAATCGTCGGCTTTTTTCTCTATACCTTCGCCCATTTTATAGCGGGTGAAACGGCGGATCGAGATGTTCTCTTTAATGGAACCGATCTTTTCGGCGACGAGTTCACCGACGGTCTTGGACGGGTCCTTAACGAACGGCTGGTCGATCAGAACGTTGTCCTCGTAAAACTTATTAAGACGGCCCTCGATGATCTTTGCGAGAACCTCTTCAGGCTTGCCGGCATTCTTGGGGTCGTTCTTGAGCTGCTCCATCAGGATCTCGCGTTCTTTGTCGAGATCGGCTGCGGCAACCTCGGCACGCGTCGCGTAACGAGGATCGGTCGCTGCGATATGCATCGCTACGTCCTTTACCAGCTGCTGAAATTCTTCACCGCGGGCCACAAAGTCACTTTCGCAGTTGACCTCGACAAGCACGCCGACCTTGCCGCCCATGTGGATGTACGAGCCGACGGCTCCTTCGGCGGTGACGCGGCCGGCCTTTTTACCGGCGGTAGCCATGCCTTTCTTACGCAGCAGCTCCATCGCGGCAGTTTCGTCACCGCCGGACTCGACCAATGCATTTTTGCAGTCGATCATTCCTGCCCCTGATTTTTCACGTAGTGATTTAACTGCACTTGCTGTAATTTCTGCCATAACTTACTCCTAAAAGTGTCTGTTCGATGTTTTGCTTATAAAAAAGCGTAGCCCGCCGGTTCACGGAAAAGAGCTACGCTTTCAAGTATAAAAATGTTAACTAGCTTGCTGTCGCTTCGTTGCTCTCTTCGGTCGATGTATCGACCAGGTCCTTTGTCTGAGGATCGATCATGTCGTCCGATCCGGCTGTTTCCATTTCTGAACGGATCCGCGGAGTGTGGTCCGCCCCGGGTTCCGGGGTCTCACCGCCCATCGTTTTGTCAGCGTGAGTCTCTTCCGCCGTCGCCCAGGTTTGATCCGCAACAACAATGTCGGCGCCGCCCTCAGCATCGGTCTCTGCATCAGCATCCAATGTGTCTTCTTCGACTTCGGGTGACTCGATCTCGGCAACCTCGTCCTCGCTGAGAAATTCCTTGGGAATCGAGATACGCGATTCAACGATCGGCGCGTCTTCGACCGGCGGCAGAGCACCTTCGCCTGCATCTTCGACCTCGACCTCGGCCGAACGGCCCTCAGTGCCAACTTGCCGGCCTTCGATGATGGCATCGGCAATTCGCGATGCGAAAAGCCGGATCGCGCGAAGCGCGTCATCGTTCCCCGGAATCACGTGGCCGATGCCCTCAGGCGAGCAATTTGTGTCGACAACGGCAACGATAGGTATATCGAGCCTGTTTGCTTCCTTGATGGCGATATCTTCTTTCCGAACATCGATGATGAACATCATGTCGGGCATTCCGCCCATATCCTTGATGCCGGCAAGGTTCTTCATCAATTTGTCATACTCACGGTCCAGCCCGAGCCGTTCCTTTTTAGTGAGCATTTCGAAACGGCCGTCTTCGCGCATCGTTTCGATATCTTTAAGCTTGTTTATCGACTTCTTGACCGTTTCAAAATTCGTAAGGAGTCCGCCAAGCCAGCGGTTGTTAACGTAGTACTGCCCGCAGCGTTCGGCTTCCTCTTTTATGGCGTCCTGCGCCTGACGCTTGGTGCCTACAAAAAGGACCTTTTGATTCGGACGCTCAGTCAGCGACTCCGTAACATAGTTGAGTGCGTCACGGAAGAGCTTCTGCGTTTTCTGCAGATCAATAATATAAATGCCGTTGCGCTCGCCAAAGATGTATTCCTTCATCTTCGGGTTCCAACGGCGGACCTGGTGACCAAAGTGAACTCCCGCTTCCAAGAGTTCTTTCATCGTAACTGTTGCCAAAATTTTATCTCCTGACCTATTGGTTTATGTACTCGCGGCAGATACGAGTAACCAATTATCTGCCGCAATGGTTTTAGGTTTTTGGTTTTGGGTTTTAGCAAAAGCCAAAAGCCCCGAACCAAAACCTGTTTTCTATCTCTTCGAGAACTGGAATCTCGCGCGGGCGCCCTTTTGCCCGTATTTCTTTCGTTCCTTCTGACGCGGGTCGCGTGTAACGAGGCCCGCTTTCTTCAACGTGCCGCGAAGATCCGAATTGAATTCCATCAAAGCACGCGTTATGCCGTGTCGCACCGCGCCCGCCTGGCCGGCTGTTCCGCCGCCGTCGACAGTAACCAAGATGTCGAATTTTTCAGCCGTTTCCGTAAGCCGAAGCGGCTGGCGAATGATCATCTGCAAAGCTTCGTTAGGGAAGTAGGTGTTGAAGTCACGCTTGTTCACCGTGATAGCACCCGTGCCGGGACGAAGATAAACGCGAGCTGTCGAGGTCTTTCTGCGGCCGGTGCCGTAATACTGTATGTCTGCCATAATCGGTTGTCAGTTGTCTGTTATCAGTTGCCGGCAATCAGAGCCGGATCTCACCGACAACTGACAACCGACTGCTGACAACTAAATTTCGATCGCCTCTGGTTTCTGGGCCGTGTGCCTGTGTTCGCCGTCGGCGTAAACCTTTAATTTCTTTGCCATTGCTTTGCCAAGCTTTGTTTTCGGCAGCATTCCGCGGACGGCGAGTTCGATGACCTTTTCAGGCTTTTTCTCGAACATTTCTTTGACGCTAGTCTCGCGCAGGCCTCCGGGATAAAGCGTGTGGCGATAATAGATCTTCTGGTCGTCCTTGGCCCCGGTAAATTTAGCGTGGCGGGCGTTGATCACCACACAATTGTCACCCATATCAAGGAAAGGCGTCCACGCCGGATTGTTCTTACCCGAAAGGATCCTCGCGACCTCGGTCGCCAGACGTCCTACGGTTTTGCCCTTGGCATCGACGACGAGCCATTTACGATTTTCTGCTAAACCCTTTCCGCTGGGAAAATAAGTACTCATATTCACACACACTGATAGAAATATCCGCAAAAATGCGAACTGATAGGATATCGAAAACGCGAAAAACGGTCAAGCTGCGAAAACCATTAAAATGTATAGCCGAAACGAGGCCCCGTTAGAATAAGGCCGAGCATTGTCTTGGCATCGCGGATGCCGCCGCTGCGGATGAGTTCGAAAGCGACGGGAAAGCTGTGACGTTCAACCTCAAGTATCTCATCGATCTCGAGGTTTTGCTCCGTTTTAGTAAGTCCGGTGGCGAGATAAACATGCATCTTTTCGGTGAGAAAACCGGGCGAAACATAGAACGAAGTGATCTCTTCGATGCGGTCGGAAACGACGCCGATCTCCTCTTCAAGCTCGCGGTACGCGCATGCCTCGGGCGAGGTCTCGCCCTTGTCGAGCGACCCCGCCGGTATCTCGAGCAAATACTCACCGGCCGCGTGGCGATACTGCCGCACCATCGCGATCGTTTTATCGTCATAGACAGGAACGATAACTGCACTGCCACGATGAACGACCACTTCGCGCTTATATTCGTCATCGCCATTTCTGACGTCATCGACACGCACGTCAAAGATCCGGCCCTGGTAAATAGGAGTTGAAGTAAGTATTTCAGGCATATTTATCAAAGGGGAAATTCTAGCACCTCGGCAGTCACGGAGAAAAACTGAATCCATATTCCGCCCATCTGCGAAACAAACTTCTAGACAAAACATTGAAAGGCGTCCACGATAGGTGAATCCAACTTTATTGTGGCTCTTGATACATGGAGGCGAAGCAGATGGGACGATCGGAGTTTCTGGCTGAAGGACTGGAAAAATGTAGGGAGATCACGCGGCATTACGGAACGAGCTTCTATTTTGCTACGCAGTTTTTCCCAAGGGAGACGCGTGACGGAATATATGCGGTGTATGCGTTTGCGCGGATACCGGATGAGATCGTTGATGATCCCGCAAAAGAGAGTCGGGCGGCCGCGTTGGCCCAGCTTAAGGAATGGCGTGAACAGTGGCTCACGGCGATGGCGGCCGGTTCGAGCGACGACCCGGTGATGAACGCGATCGTTCACACCTTTGATAAGTACAAGATACCCGTCGAGCATGGCGAAGCATTTCTTAGGTCGATGTTCATGGATGAAGAGCGGTCGACCTATGAAACGTACGACGAACTCGAGGAATACATGTACGGCTCGGCTGGTGTGATCGGGTTGATGGTGACGCACATCGTCGGCTTCTCTAGCGAGGCTGCGTTCCCGTATGCCATCAAGCTTGGGTATGCATTTCAACTAACGAACTTCCTGCGGGACATTCGTGAAGATTATGAGGAACTAGGCCGTGTGTACATGCCGCAGAACGAGTTGACGAAGTTCGGGCTTAGCAACGGCGACATCTCGCGGCGCGTATACGATGACCGCTTTATCGCGTTCATGAAATTCCAGATCAAGCGAAACCGCGAGATTTATCGCGAGGCCGTGACCGGGATCCCTATGCTTCAATGGCGAGGAAGGCTTGCAGTTCGAGTCTCTTACGTCCTTTATAAGGCTATCTTAGGGGAAGTGGAAAGGGCCAACTACAATATTTACGAAGGCCGTGTCCGAACAAATCTTAGTCAGAAGGTCTGGCTCTCGCTCAAGGCCCTCGCGGGCGTCTATGAATAAGAAAGTCGTTATTATCGGCGCGGGGATCGGCGGTCTTGGGGCCGCCGGTCTTTTTGCCAAAAAAGGCTATGACGTGACCGTCGTTGAGAAGAACGCGAATCTCGGGGGGCGGGCAAACATATTCGAGCACGAGGGATTCAAGTTCGACATGGGGCCATCGTGGTACCTTGCACCGGACATCTTCGAACATTTCTTCAAGTTGATGGGTGAGCGGGTCGAGGACCATCTAGACCTAAAACGCCTTTCGCCGTCTTACCGAATATTCTTCCGCAATAATGGTGAGTCGCTCTATATCCACTCGAACATCGAGAAGGACGCGGCTAGTTTCGACGCGATCGAACCGGGTGCGGGCGAAAAGCTGCGGGCATATCTCAAACAATCCAAATACCAGTATGAGGTCGCCACGCAGAGCTTCATGTTCAAGAATTATGACCGCATCTGGGATTTCTTCAATAAGCGGGTAATGACCGAGGGGCAAAAGCTGTCGGTCTTCTCGACGATGCACCGGTTCGTTTCGAAATTCTTTAAGACGAAAAAGCTGCAGCAGGTGATGGAGTACACGATGGTATTCCTCGGCACGTCGCCGTACGAGGCACCGGCGCTGTACAACCTGATGTCGCACATGGACTTTAACCAGGGCGTGTTTTATCCGCAGGGTGGGTTTTACGAGTTGATCAAGGCACTTGGGAATATCGCTGAGAAGAATGGCGCCGTTTTGCGAACGAATTCGCCGGTTGAAAAGATCATTGTCAGAAATGGAAAGGCTATGGGCGTCAGGCTCGAGGATGGCGAGTTTATTGAAGCCGATCTCGTCATCTCTAACGCCGACATGTGGTTTACGGAAACGAAGCTGCTGGACGACACCTCCCAGACTCACAAGGAAAAGTACTGGCAGAAACGCGTCATGGCTCCATCGGCTTTCATTATGTACCTCGGCATCAGCGAAAAGCTGCCGTCTCTTGTTCATCACAATTTGCTGTTCAGCGAGGACTGGCGAAAAAACTTTGATGACATATACAAAAATCCTTGCCTTCCGGATGAGCCTTCGCTATATGTCTGTGCGCCGAGTGTTACTGACCCGTCGGTCGCTCCGGGAGGTAAAGAGAATCTGTTTGTTCTCGTGCCGATCGCATCTGACCTGTCGATCACTGATGAACAAAAGGAGGCGTACGCGGATCGCGTGCTCGCGCTGATGGAGTCAGAAATGGAATTACCCGGGCTGAGAGAAAAGATCGAATACCGACGAATCTATACAGTCGAAAATTTTGCGTTGGACTACAATGCTTTCAAGGGATCGGCACTTGGACTCGCCCATACGCTTCGGCAGACTGCAATATTCCGCCCGAAGAACAAGTCAAAGAAGGTCGAGGACCTATATTATGTCGGAGCCGGGACGAACCCCGGTATTGGCACGCAGATCTGTTTGATCTCGGCAGAGCTCGCGTATAAACGTGTGCACGGCATCACGAGTGCGGAGCCGATGACAGGTCTTTAGGTGCAATGCCTCAATGCGGGTCAGTTGCCTCCAGCTTTTAGATGAGGTTGGAATGCGAGATCAACCGGGCTTTAGCCCAAACTTAGTTTCGGCTAAAGCCGGATTTTTTCAGTTGCTACACTCCAGATAAAGCTGGAGGCAATTTGAGCGACGGAAGAAGAAAATCGAGGTACTTCAAAGAAATTTATTTAGAGCGATCTCCCAAAACAGGATGAAACCGGCGGCGACGTTGATGATGGGAAACGCCCGGTAGAGTTTGAATAGCTTGCCGGATCTGTATGACCAGATCGACGCGATCATCAGGAGAACGTACGCCGATCCAAGAGAGACGCTGACGAAACCGAGATACGGGAGCGTCAAGAAGGCGGAGGCTAAGTAAAGTGCGGCACAGATCGCAAGAGTTACATATGGACCACAAACCGTTGCAATAGTTCGGACTCCTGCAATGCGATCGGCCTCGATGTCGGGAATAGCGGAATATGCGTGCATGGCAGCGGTCCAGCACCCGGCGGTTATGATGACCGTTAGCGGCGGCCATGATCCGGAAAGCAGGTGATATCCGATCACGCCCGGAAAAACATATAAGACATTGAATGCCGAATCTAGGAAGGGGATCGATTTCGCCCGAATAGGCGGGGCCGAGTAAAAAATTGAGAAGAAGAGGAATGCAGCGAGGGCAGAAAGTAGCTCAGGGGTAAAAAACACGGCCGGAATCAGAAAAGGTAAATTGAGGGTCAGGATCCCGAAGATCAGGTTCTTATGGCTCTCACGTTCAACGAGCGTTTCGTATTCAATCTTTTTTTCGTTAAAGTTATCGGTTTCGTGATCGAAGATGTCGTTGATGCCGTAAATGAGCAGGTTCGAGGGGAAGAGGAAATAGAAAGCGAGAAATACTGTTTGCCAGCTAAAAAGGTCTGCGCCGGTGGACGCGCCGGCTGCGAGCCCGACGATGTATGGCCCAAAGAGATAGAACCAGAAACGCGGGCGGCTCACCTTTAATAGAAATCCGAGATCGGGCATAACGCGAATTATACGTGTAGTTCATCTCCCGCCGTATTGATGAAAGTATTTAGCAACAGAATTCTCCTCGTCATAGCTACGGCCCTGGTGCTGCTCGCAACGGCGGCCTTTTTTATGGTCAACGTCGAGATGCCGCCGTGGGCACATTATCTCTCTGGCATCAACGTCGTTCTCTTTGCGATCCCGTCTTTTTGGGCCACTACGAGATGGCTCGGCCGGCGTGACGCAATTATCTTATTCGCCGCTCTTGGCATTTTGGCTTTAGCGATAGAGACGGCGGCGACAATAACGGGTTTTCCTTACGGGCATTTTGGATACTCGAACCTACTGGGTTACAGACTATTCAGCTATGTGCCGTGGACGGTCGCTCTCGCGTGGACGCCGCTTTTGCTGGCCGCATATGTTGTCGCCCGCCGCACTATTGAAAATCTGCCGCTGCGGATCGTAGTCGTTGCCTTGATCCTGCTCGTTTTCGATCTCGTGCTCGATCCCGGGGCTGTTCGGCTCGGGTTTTGGCGATATGCAGAGGGCGGCGTGTTTTACGGCGTGCCGGTGTCCAATTTCTTTGGCTGGATATTCTCGGGTGGGATCGGCGCTGTTGTGATCGAGGTCTTTACCGCATGGCGAAAGCCGCTGTTGCCGGCGCCGGCCCAGATGACCTCGAGCGGGTTTTTCATTGTCGCGTTCTGGACGTCGATCGCTTTCTTTGCAGGAATGTGGGTTCCACTTGCGATCGGCGGGATCGTCATTGTCCTGCTATCTATCTTCTACATCAGATATCACTATGCTTTCGACGATATGATCGTCATGGTGGATGAAGACAACAAGCCGATCGCCACGGCTCGCCGACGATCTGCTCACGATCACGATACCAAGCTCCATCGGGCGTTCTCGGTTTTCATCTTTAACAAGAAGGGCGAGATATTGCTCCAGCAGCGTGCACTGACAAAGAAGACCTGGCCAGGCGTGTGGTCAAATTCCTGCTGCGGCCACGTCATGCTCCACGAATCGACCGAAGCCGCCGTTCGTCGCCGCCTCGGATATGAGCTCGGATTAAAGGTTGCGAAACTCGATCTTGTGCTCCCGGATTTCCGCTACCGGGCCGAAAAAGACGGCATAGTCGAGAATGAGATTTGCCCCGTGTTTGTCGGGTTAAGCGAAGTAGAACCTCGGCCGAATCCCGCCGAGGTGCACGATGTTCATTGGCTATCATGGAAGCAATTTGCCGAGGAAGTAAAAGACCCATCGAATGGATATTCGCCATGGGCTCGGGAAGAAGTGGAGCTGCTGCTGCGAAGCCCAAAGTTTCGGGAACTTGGTGTAGAATCTAGCTGAATATGGCGAAATTTCGCATAGGTTTGGGCGTCACCGGCGGTATCGCGGCTTATAAGGCTGTCGAGGTTTTGCGGCTGCTGCAGAAGGCGGGGTGTGACGTGCAGGTGGCGATGACGCGGCATGCTACGGAGTTTGTTCGGCCCCTGACGTTCAGGGCCCTGACGGAGAAACACGTGATCGTTGACGATTACGACCCTGAGAACCCCGACCAGATCGCGCATATCAATTTTTCGCAGAATATCGACCTGCTGCTTATCGTTCCGGCGACGGCGAATATAGTCGCCAAGTTTGCCAACGGGGTGGCGGACGACTTTCTTTCCTCCACTTATCTCGCGGCGACGGCTCCCGTGATGATCGCCCCGGCGATGAATACGACCATGTGGGAGCAGCCGGCGACAAAGCGAAATGTCGAGCAGCTTCGTAAAGACGGTGTGCATTTTATCGAGCCCGTTGCAGGTGAGTTGGCATGTAAGACGGTCGGGACTGGGAAGTTGGAGGATGTTGAGAATATTGTCAGGCAGGCACTGGAGCTCTTGTCGGAACCGGGAGCGGTAGCGATCGGCCTCCGAAATGATTTGGTGCAGAGGCCCGTTGCTACCGCGCAGGGTTCTGACCTAAAAGGCGAACGTTTCCTGATCACAGTTGGCGGGACACGCGAGGCGATCGATCCGGTGCGGTTCATTTCGAACCATTCGTCCGGGAAGATGGGGTTTGCGTTGGCTGAGGCCGCGGCCTCGCGTGGAGCAAATGTCACTGTGGTGGCGGGCGTGATCTCGGTTGAACCGCCGGCGAACGTGACGGTTATTCGCGCGGTATCGGCGATCGAGATGCACGAGGCCGCAATGAGGGCGTTGCCAGAAGCAACTGTCTTCATCGGAGCGGCCGCTGTGGCGGATTATGCGCCGGCGAGTGTGGCCAACGCAAAGATCAAGAAGGAAGGACATGACACAATGACCCTGGAACTCGCGAAAACGCCTGACATCCTTTCGTCAGTTTCAGAAAATCGCGGTACAGGTCAATTGGTCATTGGCTTTGCCGCGGAAACGAACGACGTGATCGGATACGCACGGTCGAAGATGGAGAAAAAGGGCCTCGATATGGTGGTCGCTAATGACATCACTCAGGCCGGAGCCGGTTTTAACACGGATACCAATGTAGTTACGATACTGACAAAAGAAGGTGCGGTAATCGACCTCGCGATAATGTCGAAAAGGGAAATGGCCGACCGGATCCTGCACGAGATCGTCAGGCTTAGGGCGGCCCGGAAATGAGCGACGATCTTTACAAGCTGGCGCTCGATATTCGCGAGCGTGTGAGATATTTGAATGAGATCGGCGTCGATTCGGTCAATGTCAAACTGTCCGCGATCACCATCTCTCGACCCTTGGAGCAGAGCGTCCAGCAGGCAAATCAAGAGATACCGGATTTACCTCAAATCGATATTTCGATTCCCGTTCTGCAGCCTGAAAAGGAACGACGCCCCCCGGGGTCTCGTCTTGCCGAGCTTCCGTCGCTTTCACAAAGGCTTGTTCCTCCCAAGACAAATAGTGCAGTTCCAGCACCGGCGACACCACCGCGGCCGGGAGTTTCTGCTGCAGCCGTCGGCATAGAAGCTATAAGGGCGGAGATCGGTAATTGTGTCCGATGTCCTCTTCATGAGGGGCGGACTCAGATCGTGCACAGTACTGGAAATTTTGGCGCAAGACTGATGTTTGTCGGCGAGGCTCCGGGTGCCGATGAGGACATTGAGGGAAAGCCGTTCGTCGGTCGAGCCGGAAAACTGCTGACCGATATTATCGCGGGAATGGGATTTCGACGCGAGGATGTCTTTATCGGCAACATAAATCGCTGCCGCCCTCCGGGTAATCGGCAGCCGCTTCCGATCGAGACCGAGGCATGCCGGCCGTTCCTCCTTCGCGAGGTCGATGTTATCAAGCCAAAGGTCATCGTTGTCCTCGGCAACACAGCTACGCAGAACCTGCTAAGCATCAAGACCCCGATCTCGAAGATCCGCGGGCAGTTTCAGGATTATTTCGGCGTAAAGGTGATGCCGACATTCCATCCTGCATACCTGCTTCGAGACCCGCACAAGAAGCGCGAGGTGTGGGAAGATATGAAGAAAGTGAGAGACTACATAAATGCCATCCCTAAATAAAAACGTTATGAAAAGAAAGATCGTTGTTTTTCTGCTGCTCTCCGTCATTAACCTGATGCCGATGGCGGCGTTCGCTCAGAGACGTACGTTTCCGGAACGTTCGCAGCTTCAGTCGCCGCAGAAACCCAAGCTCGGCTTCATGATCCACGGCGGCGCCGGCGTAATAACCAGAGGATCGCTGACGCCAGAGAGGGAAAAGGAATATCGGGCCAAGCTCGAAGAGGCTCTCATGGCCGGGTACAAAGCTTTGCAGGAGGGAAAGCCTGGGCTCGATGCTATTGAGATCGCGATCCGCATAATGGAGGACTCGCCTCTATTTAACGCGGGGAAAGGCGCCGTTTTTACAGCCGATGGTAAGAACGAGCTTGATGCATCGATCATGAACGGCAAGACGTTAGGTGCGGGAGCGGTTGCCGGGCTCTCGCACGTTAAGAACCCGATCACGCTTGCCCGGGCGGTGATGGAAAAGTCGCCTCACGTAATGATGTCGGGAGCCGGAGCGGAAAAGTTTGCTGCCGAACAAAAGATCGAGTTGGTTGACCAAAAGTATTTCTGGACCCAGCACCGTTGGGACGCTCTGCAAAAGATATTTAAAGAAGAAAAGGCCGCAGATCCAACGAAAAAGGTCGGTCTGGCCGAGGCTCAACTGCCGGCTAACAGATTTGGGACGGTCGGGGCCGTCGCCCTGGATAAAAATGGTGACCTCGCCGCCGGTACATCGACGGGCGGAATGACCAACAAAAAGTACGGCCGAATTGGCGATGCACCGATCATCGGGGCGGGTACCTATGCCGATAATAATAGCTGCGCGGTATCGGCAACCGGTTGGGGTGAGTTTTTTATCCGCATCGGCGTAGCCCGTGATATCGCGGCCCTCATGGAATACCAGGCGTTGACGGTACAGGCTGCAGCAGACCGGGTGATCCAGCAAAAGCTGCAAAAGCTCGGCGGTGATGGCGGTGTGGTCGCGATGGACCGGTTCGGCAACATGGGTATTTCATTCAACTCCGAAGGCATGTACCGCGCGTACGTGAACAGTGAAGGGAAGCCGGTTGTTCAGATCTATAAAGACTGAGATACAAGGCCTTTTTTATGCTGTCAGCGGAAATTATCGCTATCGGTTCCGAGCTGCTCACACCGACAAAAACCGATACGAATGGGCTGTGGCTTACGGGCCAGCTCAATGATATCGGTATCGACGTGAAGCTTAAGACCATTGTCGGTGACGACGCGGCACGGTTGGAGGAAACGCTTCGAGATGCACTCAGGCGTTCCGATATCGTTGTCACGACCGGAGGCCTGGGGCCGACCGAGGATGATATCACGCGACAGTGTTCGGCTAACGCAGTCGACCGGCCTCTCGTTTATCACGAAGAGATCGAGAAAGCGCTTCGCGAGCGGTTTCGGATGTGGGGGCGGGAAATGCCGGAGATCAATAAAAGGCAGGCAAATGTGATAGAAGGGGCCGTCATTCTTCCGAATCCCAATGGTTCCGCGGTAGGGATGCTTGTTGAGCCTGACGGTAAATTTTTGGCCGTGCTCCCCGGTCCGCCGCGAGAGAACCAGCCGATGTTTATCGAGTACGTCCTTCCGAAACTCAAAGACACGGCGGGCGAGATCCACGTCGGACGTCGATTGTTGAAAGTTTCGGGTATGGGGGAATCGGCCGTCGACGAGATCGCTGCCCCGATCTATACGCGGTATCCGGAAGTCAGTACCTCGATCCTCTTCAACAAAAGCGAGGTCGAGATACATCTGGCTGCGAACTCGAAAGATGCTGATCGAGCAGCGCAATTGGTCGACGATTTGGCCGGTGAACTCGCCGTGGCTCTTGGCAAGAATGTCTTTTCCATGGATGGGGAATCGATGGAAGAGGTCATCGGAAAACTGCTGAAAACTTTGGGCCATACCGTCGCCGTGGCCGAGAGCTGCACCGGTGGCTTGATCGGCCAGCGGCTCACATCGATCTCTGGATCGTCCGCGTATTTCATGGAGGGAGCCGTAACATATTCCAATGAGGCGAAGCAGAGGACGCTCGGTGTTTCGGCCGAGATCCTCCGCGAACATGGTGCCGTCAGCTCTGAATGCGCCGAAGCTATGGCAGTAGGAATGAGGAATTACGCCGGGACGGTTCATGCTATTTCCGTCACCGGCATAGCGGGGCCCGACGGGGGGAGCGAAGAGAAGCCTGTCGGCACCGTGTATATTGGCTATTCGGGGCCGGCGGGTACATTTTCCCGTAAAATGGTGCTGCCGGGCGACCGATACCTTATCCGATGGCGGGCCAGCCAGGCGGCACTTGATGTTCTTCGACGCCGACTCGAAACGACCGCTGACATCTAAACCGCTCAAAACACTTGCTTTTTTCATGCAATACACCCAAAATTTAGTTAGCGATATCTCGCCTCGAATACAACCAAATATTTGAAACTTTGCCTCTCTCGTCGCGTGTAAAGGTTTCAGCTACCATAAGTTCTAGCACTCTATTGAACGTCAACCGTCTATTACAGTTATGAAAAGATCAATCTACGTACGCGTTTTCATTAGCACGCTCCTTCTTTTATCGATGCTTTCGCCGGTTGCCGCTGTGGCAATGGTTGACGGCAAAAAGAATTTCAAAGAAGGAATGAAGCACGAGGCCGCCGAAGAGTGGGACAAGGCCGTAGAGCGCTTTGCTCTTGCAGTTTCGGAGAGCCCAAAGAATCCTGAGTACAGGCTGCATTTGACCCGTTCGCTTTTTAACGCGTCTCAGATGTTTATGAAACGGGGAACGACCGCAGCAAAAGAAAAGGATTACGAAGCTGCCTACCTTGCCTTCAGGCGCGCGTATGCGTTCGATCCGACGAACGAACTTGCCAAGTCCGAAATGGATCGAATGGTCAGGCTACAGCAGGATCTGGTGGAGAATAACGGCAGCGCGAAAAAAGACGATGCGAATGGAGTGAAAATGATCCCGGCGGGCATGGCTGTGCCGAACCCTGTGGTCTCTCCGGTATCTCAAAAACTGGAAAAGCTCAGAGATATTCCGTTCCCGGGCGGTGTTAATCTCCAGTTTCTTATCAAGGAACTGGCTAAGGACCTTGAACTCAACGTTTTGTTCGATACGGAATCGTTCAGAACGCCGGACCGCAAGACATACATTGAACTGAGAAACGTAACGGCTGCACAGGCCCTTGATTATCTCTTTATGCAGGAAGGATTGTTCTTCCAAAGAGTGGGGGCCAGAACTATTATCGTCGCCAACCAAGCGCAGAGGCAAAAATTTCAGCAGTTAGTGCTGCGAACCTTCTATCTCTCCAATGCGGCTCCGAAGGACATTGCGAAGGTCGTGCAGACAGCTATCCCGGCACAGCCGGGCAGAAGCCAGACCATCGTGCTCACCGATGACGCGACAAACAGCATCACGATCCGCGATACGGAGGAGAATATTAAGCTGATCGGCCGTCTTATCGGCTCGCTTGATAAAGACCGTGCCGAGGTCGTTATGGACGTAGCGATCTACGAGGTCAACAAAAACGATCTATTGCAGCTCGGTAATCAGGTCGGTTCCCAGAGCCAGCTTACTAACTTGGGCGGAACCCAATCGGGACTTATCCGGCTTGGGGATAACCCTCTGACCTCCGTTGCGGCGGCGGCAACCCGGGCGGTCTCGTTGCCTACGGCCATCGCGACCGGCATTCTGCTGCCCGGTGCGAGCCTTTCCGCCTTTCAAAGCAAGAACAATACAAAGCTTTTGGCCTCAACCCAGATCCACGCCTTTAACAATGAGCAGTCAGAAGCTCGGATCGGTCAAAGGGTGCCGGTCCAAAGCGCACAATTCCTGGGGGTGGGAAATAATACGGGCAACAACAATAACAACCAATTCGGGCAGACCGCGAACGTGATCAACTATGAGCAGGTCGGCTTAACATTGAATTTTAAGCCGCTCGTGTTCCCGAATCATGACGTTCAGGTTGAAATGTTGATCGAGTCGAAGGACATCGCGGGGGCGGGCGGCCTGACACCTACATTTACGGAACGAAAGATAAAGGGCACAGCCCGTATTCAGAATAACAAGACGCTCCTTCTAGCGAGTGTGGCTCAGGATTCGGAGTCGAGTGGGCGACAGGGGCTCCCGCTGCTTGGATTAATTCCGATCATCGGCCGACTCTTTACGGCTCCGACGAAAGATAATCGCCAGGTAGATATCGTCATTGCTGTGACTCCTCGTGTGATCCGTGCACCGGCCATTCTTCCGGACGACGAGGTCGAGCGTCCTACTGGAAGTCTTGCTGTCCCGACGAACAGCTCTCTCGAAGCGATGCTGGTGGAGGAAGACAGACAGGAGATGCTCGCAACGGCCCGCAGGTTAGGAAATTCGGCGAACATAATGCTTCCGGACCGGGCAAGTGACGTTTCGGCGGAATACGTCCAGACGGCGACTGCGTCGACAGAGCCCAAAGCGGCGCCCAGCAACGGCACCGACACGGGACGGATCGTCCAAACTGGGGTTGCTCTCGTACCGGTAGTCACATCGGCAAGGACCGACACGGCCGGGAACACGCCGAACAGCAGTGGGTCCGACACTTCCGGCAACACTGACAGTTTGGGACCTGCTGATCCGGGAGCCCGGACGATGGACCTCCGCTTTGGTGCGGAAATCGCGGTAATGAAGGCGGGTGATAAGGTGAAGATCCCCGTGGTCATAGACGGCAGCGGTGCATTTACCTCCGCGGTCATCGGACTCAAGTTCGATCCGGCGAAGGTCGCCGTCCGAAAGATCAGTTATGGAGACGTCTTTGGTACATCTGTCGCGAATGCTCACGCAACACCATTCCTTAATCAGAACGGAAAGATGTATGTCTCGCTTATATCTAAGGATGGAAGCGAGTTGAGCTCAGCCGGCACGCTCGCATTCATCGAGATCGAGGCTCTGACGGACGGGCGGCCCGAGATCGCTTTCGACCGTGATGTGCTTAACTTTCTCACGTCCGATGGCAAAAACTTTGCGGTCAAGCTAAAGGAATAAAGTGAACCTTGCGAGAATCGCCAAACTTAAACAAGCCGGCGGGTACAGCATGCTTGAACTCGTGCTGACCCTCGGCGTGCTTTCGATCCTTATCATGGGAACGATCCCGATGGCGCAGAATTCGGTAAAGCGTCAGAAGGAAATGAAACTGCGCGAGACATTGCGTCAAATTCGGTCGGCGATCGATGAATTTAAGCGGGATACATTCGGGGCGTGCCCACAGGGGGCGATCAGGTCAACTAATCCGACGATCCAGACGAGCAGTGCGCCGACCGACCCCAGGTCGCGGGTGGTGATCGACGACTGTACCATCTTTGATACGGAAAATCTCGACCGGTATCCGCCGTCGCTAGATATTCTGGTTAGCGGCGTGAGGGTAAGGGCTCGCGGACTAAACATGCTTAGCGGCAGCGGGATTAGAGATGGGTCCAGGCAGGCGACCGAGATGACCGAAGAAAAAGAGGTTTATAAAGTCTACCTGCGTGAATTGCCCGTAGACCCGATCACTGGCGAATCAGATTGGATCATCCGCTCATCGTATCAGACTGCCGACTCGGATAGTTGGGATGATGTAAATGTTTTCGATGTCAGATCTTCGTCGGAACTGGAAGCCCTCAATGGAGAGAAATATAGTGATTGGTAGGCTGAGCGCCCAGAAAGGTTTTTCGCTGCTGGAATTGATGATCGCGATGTTTATCATGATCATCCTTTTATCTGTGGCAGTCCCGACCTACCAAAGAAGTGTCCGCCATGCACGGGAAACGGTTCTGAGAGAAAATCTCTGGCAAATGCGGCGCTCGATAGATCAGTACACGGCTGATAAAGGAAGGCTGCCTCAGTCGCTTGAAGACATCGTAAACGCCAAATATCTCCACGAAATGCCAATAGACCCGATCCAGGGCAAAGCCGAGTGGGACGAGATCATGGGTGAAGACCCGCTTTCGCCGGATGGCGAACAAGGACTGACAGACGTTAAGTCCCTGGCCGAAGGCGACGATTCCGAGGGCGTTGCGTTCAAAGATTATTGATCTCAAGATCATTATGTTTTCATCTATAACCAAACCAAATTACCCGAAGGCAGCTTTGGGTATAGAAGCTTCAGGTATTTCCGCTATTTCGCTGGCGCCGTCAGGCAAAGACCAGTTTTCCGTCCGGCAGGCAGCGTCAGTCGAACTTCCCGAGGGCCTTGTCACTCCGAATTTTACCGAGATCAATATTTCGGATGACGTGGAATTTTACGAATGCCTGAAAGAGGTCGTCGAAATAGCAGGACTGTTGTCACAAAAAAGATGGTCGGTGGCCTTACCGAGCAACAGCGCCAGGACCGCGATCCTGGCTCTCGACAGCGTTCCTGCCTCACGATCAGAGGCAGAGGAGGTGCTGGATTGGAAGGCGGAACAGAGTTTCGGCGTTCCCGCGGCACATCTTCGCATCGCCCGGCAAATAATATCTCCTGATAAGGAAGGCCGTACCCGCTATTTCGCGACTGCCGTGAAACTGACGGTGATCGATGAATACGAAACGCATTTTGAGCGAATGGGCTGGAAAGCCGGCTTGATTCTGCCCCGCGCTGTCGGAGAGGCCAATTGGCTTTTGAATTCTTCTGACGAATCGGATTCGCTGCTGATCAGCGGCAATAATTCAGGATTTACCGCGTTACTGCTTCGCGGGCAAGAGCCGGCTGTTGTCCGTTCCGTCCTCTGTATGCCCGAAGAGATAGATGACGAGATCTACCGCCTGGTGATGTTTTACAATGACAGGTTCGCCAAATCGAGAGGCGGAGGAAGCCTCGAGCGGATGCTTGTGATCGGCAAGAGCCTCGTGCCGGATCGCATCCACTCTATAGCCTCCGAAGCGCTTGGAAGGGACCTACGCGTACTGTCGCCTGATGAGATAGGTTTGGACCTGCCTGATGGCGGATTGAGCTTTAACGACCTAGCCGCCCCGGCCGGGCTGGCAAGACTTGGATTTGCCTAATAGAATAGGCTGAAAAAAGGAAACCATTCCAAAGCTGTCTGGATCCTTTTCCGGCAGCTTTTTCGATTTAGCAGCACGATTCTATTTTAGTAAATGCAGTGGAAAAAAGTTTTGTGTTGCGCTTGCAGAAGTGAAACTTTTTGCATCAAACTACCGTAACACTCCACAATTATGACAGCAGTTGCGATACCGCAAGACGGAATTAGGAAACTTAGGGACGGTGAGTTGATCGAAGGTGCCGTTGCCGGCCATCCAGACGGCTTTGAGGAACTTGTTCGCCGGTATCAGCGTCCCATTACAAGCTACGTGTACCGCATGCTTGGCGACTATGAATCTTCCCTCGACGTGACCCAGGAAGTATTCATTAAGGTCTACAATTCACTGCACAAGTATAGTTTCGATTATAAGTTTTCGACGTGGATATACCGGATCGCACACAATGCCTCGGTCGACCATATGAGACGAAATTCCGTGACGCCACAGAGCCTGGAGGTGGAAAATGCGGATGGGAGCTTTCAGATCCAGTTAGAAAGCCGCGCGGCATCTCCCGAACAGGACCGCGAACGAAGCGAATGGAGAACCGAGATCGAAACAGTGGTAAAATGTCTTCCGGCGGTTTATCGCGACCTGATCTTGCTGAGGCATTCACGAGACCTTAGTTACGATGAAATAGCAGAAGTGACGGGCCTTCCCCTGGGTACAGTTAAGAATCGACTTTTTAGGGCGCGCGAAATGATGCGCGAATTGTTTATTCAGCGTGGTTTCACCGGAGTATAGAACGTCTTGGAATAAGATCGCATGATGTTTAGTCAAGAAGAAAACGACTGTCCGATAGTAGATATCGCCGCTTACGTGGACGGTGAGCTATCGCCCGAGCGTGAGATCGAAATGGAATTGCATTTCGCGGGCTG
The DNA here is from genome assembly GCA_041751735.1 of Pyrinomonadaceae bacterium. Taxonomy (GTDB): domain Bacteria; phylum Acidobacteriota; class Blastocatellia; order Pyrinomonadales; family Pyrinomonadaceae; genus OLB17. The sequence continues at coordinate 27,687 of JBGSWW010000060.1, forward strand.
CGGGCCTTGCCTGTTCGAATTGAATGAGCAAAAGCGGTTCCTTCGTGAACTTGAGTCTGCGTTGCACAGCGAAAGCGTTCTTGAGCTTCCCCCGGACTTTACGCGACATGTCGTGGCAAATGCCGAAAGTGCCGTTAGCGGACTGCGCCGTCCGGGAGAAAGATACAACGCCCTGTTTATTTGCGTATGTCTTAGCTTATTCGCCCTGTTTGCGACCGGATCCGAATCTGGAAGGGTGATAGCCGGCGCAACGCAGTTAGCCGATCAGCTAGCAGCGGTTGCCGGCTTTTTCGGGCACTTGGTTTATTCAATATTCCTGGGCGTGGTCATAATCCTACGAGCGATCGCCACGCAGGGCGGGATCAACTCCTTAGCGGTCTTGGCCTTGTTTTCGATAGGCATTTTGGCTCTGACCGCCATATCTAGAAGGATGGTGCGTATTGGCCGTGCCTAATAGTTCTCCAGGCGACGTGAAAAACACCTCCTTTTCAAAAGCATTTCAGCTGCCGATAGCAGCAGGGTCCTTGAGGCCTTTTTTGATGCTTGTAGGAATGCTGTTCCTATCGTCATCGGTCTTCGGCATTACTATCCAGATCGCCACATCGGAAGACCAATCAACCGTCATAATCAATGACGCCCCTGATCAGGAAGTTTATGTGATCGGTAAATCTGTCATCGTCAATAAAAGTGCTAAGGGTGTGTTAGCAGTCGGCGGCGATGTGATAGTCGAAGGCCGCATTGAGGGCGATGTCGCCACAGTCGGCGGCAATGTGATTCAAAAAGAAAACGCTTATATCGGCGGCGATATCATTGTATTTGGAGGATCGTACAAACCGGAGAGCTCGAATCCGCTCAGGGAAGCTGGAAAGGAGACAGTGACGTTTGGCGTTTTCGAAGACGAATTGCGAGATCTCGGCCAAAACCCCTCGCGGATATTCGCCCCGTCGCTTACAGTCGCTTTTGTTGCTCAGAGACTGGTATTGGCACTTTTGTGGTTTATCATTTCATTGGTCCTGGCGACGCTCGCGCCGGGAGCCGTCAGCCGGGCCGTAGCCCGCATGCAGTTGTCGGCTCTGAAGATCTCGGCCATCGGCTCCGGGGTCTTCGTGGGCATTCTTGTTCTGGCGATAGGCGGAGCGTTGCTGCTTCCCAATTATCTAAGCGTCACGCTCGCCTTTATGGGCATGCTCTTGCTTATGCTGGCATATGTCTTCGGGCGGGTCACGCTGCAGGTCAGCATCGGCAAACTCATTCAGAAACGTCTCTTTCCTGAAAATAATCGTTCGGAAACTCTCGCCATTCTGGCCGGGGTCGTGGTCTGGACCGTCCTTCTCTCGCTCCCGTATATCTGGGTATTTGCGCTTTTCGCTATCTTCGTCATTGGCATCGGTTTGATACTCACGGGCCGAACGTCTACAAGGTGGCAAAACCCGTAAAGCGAATGCTTGCAGATTTTTACATTTCTTTACAAAACGCCTCGAACCTACCTGATAGAATTAGCGTCTTAAGCCTGTAGTAAAGTATTCCATTACAGGTCCGTCAGTTCCAAGGGTTAATTTATGCTTCGAAATATTTCTTTTCTTATTTTATTTGTGATCACGGCGGCTGCCTCTAGCACCGCGGCCGGACAGGCTGTAAAGCCGTCCGTGATAGCAGGTGATGTGACGTCCATAGACGAGAAGACTGCCACGGTCGCGACCAAGTCGGGACCTGTAGTTGTGAATTTTACAGACCAGACTGTTTTTAAGAAAGTATCGGCAGTTAACCCCGATTTCAAAACGGCCACCGACGGTGCCAAGACCGACATCGGTGTTGGCGACCGGCTGACCGTGACAGGCATTTTGGCTGCTGACGGGAGATCCCTTCCTGCAAAGAACGTCTATTTCATCACTAAAGCTGATGTCGCCGCTAAGAACGCTAAAGAGACCGAGGAGTGGCGGCGGCGCGGTATCGCCGGAAAGGTCACAAACGTAAACACCCAGACCGGCCAACTGACGATCGAAGTGAGAGGCCTGATGGGCAGCACGAGTACCGTGCTTACGCCCAAAGAGGGAGCAGATTTTCTAAAGTATGCTCCGGATTCGGTTCGCTTTGACGAGGCCGTCAAAAGTTCGCTTGCTGAGGTCAACGTGGGCGACATGCTCCGTGCCCTCGGCGACAAGAGTGCTGACTCAACAAGCTTTGCGGCAGAACGCGTCATAACGGGTGCCTTTCAAACGATCGCCGGCACCGTGGTATCGGTTGACGCCGCGAAAAACGAGATACTCATCAAGAACCTTCAGGACAAAAAGGAGATCACGGTGGCGGTATCCGACTCTACGGTGATCAAGAAATTTCCCGTCGAGATGGCTGAGAGGCTAGCCGGCGCGGGAGGAGCGAGGCCGATGGGCGGCGGGAACGTACAGATGCGTCCGGCGAATCCCGGCGGCCAGCCCGGCCCAGCGGGCGGCGGACGTCCCGGAATGGGCGGGCCTGGCGGCGGCGGCAGCATCGATGACATGATCGAAAGATTTCCAAACATGGCCGCGTCAGATCTTGCCGCGGGTGACATGATCGCGTTTTCCAGCAGTAAGAACGGTAATGCCGCTCGAGTGAAAGCCATAAAGGTGTTAGCAGGTGTCGAGCCGTTCATCCGTTTGGCTCAAGCGACAAGCGGCGGGCGGCGTGGCCAGGGTGTCGATGGTGGTTTTTCGATCCCCGGGCTGGACAGCATCGGACCGTAAAAGAACTTTCCCCGCCGGGCGTTAGATGTTAAATGTTCGGCCGTTCAAACGTTTATCTATAGGTTATTTAATATGAGATTCATACGATCATCTTTTTTACTTGCAATTATCTCGCTCCTTGCGACCTCGGCCTTTGCCCAGACGTCAGGCAGCATTGCCGGCACGGTGACCGATTCACTGGGAGCGATCGTCGTTGGAGCCACCGTTACGGCAGTCGCATCTAACGGCCAGCAAAGACAGTCGATCACCAACGCCAAAGGTGAATACACTATCACTGGCCTAACGGCCGGGACCTACACGGTCAAGGCCATCGCCCCGAACTTTGCCCTTTACGAGAACACAGAGGTCACGGTCGCCGCCGGCGAGCGAAACGAACTCCCGGTAATCCTTACCGTCTCCGGCGTGGAGGAGAATGTCGAGGTCTCTAACAATGACCAGATCTCGACCGATCCCGATCAGAACCTTAGTGCCACGGTACTAAAAGGTGCGGACCTCGATGCACTTCCGGATGACCCGGATGAACTGCAGGCTGCTCTTCAGGCCCTTGCTGGGGCAGGAGCCGGTCCTAATGGCGGACAGATCTATATCGACGGATTTACCGGCGGCCAACTTCCGCCGAAGGAGTCAATTCGCGAGATCCGCATTAACCAGAATCCATTTTCTGCAGAATACGATCGATTGGGGCAAGGCCGTATCGAGATACTGACGCGTCCGGGTTCAGAGAAATGGCGCGGATCCGCATTTGGTAATTTCAACGACGAGAGCCTTAATTCACGCAACCCGTTTGCATTGAATCGCGCACCGACCCAGATGCGGGCGTTCGGCGGTAGCGTGGGCGGTCCGATCGTTAAAGGCAAGACGTCGTTCAACTTCGATATCAATAATCGGCATAACGATAACAACGCGATCATTAACGCTCTGGTTCTCGATCCTGCTCTGAACATTGTCGAATTTCGGCGCGACCTCACAGTCCCGACGCGAAACTTCCAATTGTCGACCCGCATCGATCACGCGATCAATCAAAACAACACGCTTGTCGGACGGTACAGCTTCAATAACAGAAAATCTGAGAATCAGGGTCTTGGCGGGGTTTCGCTTCCGTCCGTTGCCTCTCGTTCCGAAGGTAGAGAGCACGAGCTAAGGATGACCTTTACCTCTATCCTAAACTCGAAAACTGTCAACGAAACCCGTTTCGAATACTCGGACAATCTCAACAAGCGTTTCGGAGATAATTCGATCCCGACGATCAATGTTTCATCTGCATTTGTCGGCGGCGGTTCTCAGGTCGGCAACAGCTTCACAGCTAATAAGGTCTGGGAAATAAATAACAGCACGACTACCACTCTGGGCAGAAACAATCAGCACGGAGTGAAATTCGGAGCCCGCATTCGGCGCGTTAATATCGACGACCGGTCCGAGAGCGGATTCGGCGGCACGTTCTCTTTTGCCGGTGCCTTCGGAGCCGACCCGTTCGACCTTGATGGCGACGGTGTTCTGGCCCCGCTGGAGCAGTACCGGGCTGGTGTAAGCGGTGCCGTGGGGCAGCGTTACGATCCGACGCAGTTCAGTATCACTACCGGAAATCCGCTAGTCGGAGTTTCACAGACCACTTCTGCATTCTTTGTAACTGACGATTGGCGGATCAGCCCGGCTCTTCTTCTGAGCTTCGGCTTAAGGTACGAGAACCAGACCAATATCAGCAGCAATATGAACTTCGCACCGCGATTCGGCTTTGCCTGGTCCCCCGGTGCTGGAGGGGCAACTCCTCCTAAGACCGTCTTCCGCGGCGGAGCCGGTATCTTTTATGAGCGGTTCGGCGAGAACACTGTCCTGACGGCCGAGCGCTTTAACGGATCTAACCAGTTGAACCTGATCGTGACCGCCAACGATCCAGACCCGGTTCGACGGGCAGCCGCACTGCAGCTGCTTTCACAGCCGGTGTTTACGCTGGACGGCGTGACCAACGTGCCGACTGCCGTACAAGTACTTGCTGCATTGCCGCAGTCGAACACGATCCGTACGATCGATCCGAACCTTCAGGCACCTTACACAATGCAGGCGGCTTTGAGTATTGAAAGGCAGCTCCCGTACAGAAGTTCGCTCTCGGTATTTCTGACAAAATCGCGAACGGTGCACGTCGGTCGTTTGAGAAACATAAACGCGCCGGTCTGCCCCGCACAGATCAATTGCCTTGGTGCCCCTCGGCCCGAACCTTCGCTCGGTAACATTTACCAATATGAGGCGACCGGCTTTAGGGACGAAACCCGAATGTTCGTGGGAGTCAGAACGAATTTTCATCAGAGATTCACTCTTTTTGGGAACTACAGCCTCGGCTTCTCCGACAGCGATGCTGACGGCTTCGGCAGCTTCGCTTCATATTCGTATAACTTCGCCGGGGAATATGGCAGAGCAGGCGGTGACATCAGGCACAATGCCATGGTCATGGGAAGCATCAACATCCCGTGGGGTATCACTCTGAACCCGCACGTTATCTTCCGTTCCGGATCGCCGTTCAACATCACTCGCGGCGGCACGGACTTCAACGGCGACAGTATCCTCAATGAGCGGCCGACGTATGGTGAACTCGCGAACGCTTGCAGCGATCGTGGGCTCAACTACTCATTCTGCGACTTCGGTTCGAACGATCCTAGTCGGATCATCCCGCGAAACTACGGTGAAGGTCCATCCTTCTTCACGGTCAACATGCGTATCGGCAAGAACTTTGGGTTCGGAAAGTCTGCAGCTGATAGGGCAGCTGCTGCAGGCGGCAGTGGGGGCGGACGTGGGCCGGGGATGGGCGGCGGCCGCGGCCCTGGCGGTGGACCTGGTGGAATGGTTAGAATGGGCGGACCTGGCGGCTTCGGCGGTGAAGGCCGTAAGCCTTACAATCTGAACGTCAACATCAGTATCCAGAACATTTTTAATAATGTTAACTTCAATCCGCCAGTCGGTAATCTTTCATCGAGCCGTTTTGGTGAATACACTTCAACGTCCGGGGGCTTCGGAGGTTTCGGTGGATTCGGCGGCGGTGGAGCACCCAACCGCAGGATCGAATTGCAGATGCGCTTTAACTGGTAGTACTGTTCTATGAAGGGTAAAGAGAGATGGCGGCCTTGGCAATCATCTCTTTTTATTTATGATGTTCCCGGACTGCAAAGGTATATATGAAAAACACCTGTTTCGCCATCGTGTTATTTGTGTCGTTGACTTGTGCTGTATTCGGTCAGAGAAACCCTCCGGCCGCGGGGTCTTCGATTTCGGCGGCACCCGGGTCGTCCTCTGTTTCAGGGCATGACGAGATAGCGAAAGCGACATTCGCCGCCCACGGCGGGGAAAAGCTGAAAAAGCTTAAGAGCCTGTTGATGAAGGGTTCGGTGGACCTGAGCATTTTTAATCAGTCCATGCCAGGAGCTTTCTCGACCGCTATTAGCGGTGATAAGTACTTTTTCGAGATCGTGAGTCCGATGCAGCAGCTAAAACAGGTCTACAATGGCAGCGAAACATATTCATCGATCCAGGGCTTTTCGCTGCCGCCGGTGACGAGCCTGGGATTCCCGCTTCTGCCAAGAATCGGCGATAAAGGGATTACGATCTCTGCACTCGACAGCAAAAAGAAGCAGAGGGGATTTAGGATAACGACGCCGGAGGGGTATTATACCGATTTCATCGTCGATGAAAAGACAAATCAGATCAAGGGGTACGAGTCGGCCTACGACGTCGGTGGACGCATCGTGACAACCTCTGTAGAGGTCAAGGCATTTGAAGTGGTTGAGGGAATAACCGTTCCGAAGAACTACTCCCAGCGGTTCGACCTCGGAAGCATGACAGCTTACGCAAGCTTTAAGACAAAGACTATTCAGATCAATCCTTCGATCGAAGACTCTGCCTTCGCGCTTCGGTAACGAAGTATTTTGGTGCAGCTATTTACTGGCGAATCGACTGGTCTTCCACCAGTCGATCGTCTTTTGTAGACCTTCTTCCAGACCGACCAGTTCCTGATAACCCAGACACTCCACCGCGCGGCGATTATCCGCTTGTGAATGCCGAACATCGCCCTTTCGCACATCTCTATACTCGGCTTGGAGGTCGGTCCGGCCCGTTATCGACTTAAGGACGTCCAGAAGCTTGTTGAGTGTGATCCGATCGCCGTTCGCAACGTTCATCGTTTCGCCCATGCCCGAAACGGCCTGTGAAGCACGGATATTGGCGTTTACGACATTTGCGATATAAGTAAAATCCCGCGACTGCTCGCCATCACCGAAGATAATGGGCCTTGCATCGGTCATCAATGCATCTATGAACCTCGAGATAACCCCTGAATACATCGATTCCGGATTCTGCCTTGGACCGAAAACATTAAAATACCTCAAGGCATATGTCTCGAGGCCATATACATTGTTGAACGCCCGGCAATATAACTCGCCTGTCAGTTTGGCCGCTGCGTAAGGCGAGAGAGGATCGGGCCGCATGGTCTCGACCTTTGGAAGGGTCGGCTGATCACCATAGGCCGAACTCGAAGCAGCGAAAATAAACCTTTTCACGCCCGCATCTCTCGCTTTTACGAGAAGATTAAAAGTCCCATCCACACATACCCGATGCGTCTCGACAGGGTTTTCGACGGATCGGGGCACACTCGGCAACGCAGCCTGATGGAAAACTACTTCGACGCCCTCGATCGCCTTGAGAACTACGGCATCGTCGTTAATATCGCCCTCAATGAAATCGAATTCACCAGCTATTTCATCGAGGTTCTCCCGGAACCCAGTAGAGAAGTTATCCAGGATGACAACACGAGCGCCCTGGCGGGCGAGCTCTTCCGCGAGATTGGAGCCAATGAAGCCGGCCCCACCGGTTACCAGTACTTTTGAAGTGATAGCCATTTACGTCTTTATTAATGAACCAATCTTAACGGCCTACGCCCACATACTCAAACCCGAGAGTTTTCATGTCATCCGGTTCATATATATTTCGAAGATCGGCAATCTTAGGCGATTTTAGCAGGGACCTGACTTTCTCCATGTCGAGCGCCCGGAATTGGTTCCATTCCGTGATAATAACCAGAATGTCAGCGCCAAGGATCGCGTCATACTCATCTTCAGCATACTCGATGTCAGGAAGACAGTGACGGGCCTCGTCCATTGCGACCGGATCGAAAGCTCTGACGTGGGCTCCTTTTTCTGTCAGAGTTTTGATGATCTCAATTGCCGGAGATTCACGCATGTCGTCGGTCTCGGGCTTGAATGAAAGACCGAGAACGCCGATCCGCTTGTCAGCGATCGAGCCGAGTAACTTCTCGATCTTAGGGATCATTGCCTCACGCTGGCGCTCATTTGCCTCGACCACGGCATCAACAATTCGGGTTTCGACGCCGAAGTGGTCCGCGACTGTTGTAAGTGCCCTGGTGTCCTTAGGAAAGCAGGACCCGCCGTAGCCCGGACCAGGGTGTAGAAACTTTCGCCCGATCCGATTATCCATTCCCATACCCCGAGCCACGTCATGGACATCGCACCCGATCGCGTCGCACAAGTTCGCGATCTCATTAATGAAGGTAATTTTGGTGGCAAGAAATGCGTTCGCCGCGTATTTAATAAGCTCGGCCGCTTCCAGTGACGTTATGACTACAGGCGTTTCGATCAAATACAGCGGCCGGTAAAGGTCTTTCATCACATCTATAGCACGTTCGTCGTTACTGCCAATAACAACTCGGTCGGGCCGCATAAAATCTGCTATCGCCGCGCCCTCCCGCAGAAATTCCGGATTTGATGCGACGCCGAATTCGGTATCCATTTTTAGATTGTCCGTAACGAATTCCTGAAGCCACTTTCCAGTACCGACGGGAACCGTAGACTTGGTCACCAGCACCTTGTAGCCATTCATGGCCTCGGCCACATCTTTCGCAGCCTGACGATAATAGCTCATGTCAGGAGACCCGTCATCCTTTGGGGGAGTGCCGACGGCCAGGAAGACAACCAGGGAAGATTCCACCGCACTTTTAATGTCAGTGGTGAAATGGAGTCGGCCATCCGACACATTCTTTTCAACAATCTTGTCGAGGCCGGGCTCGTAGATCGGAATGATGCCATTTTTCAGCTTGGCGACCTTTTCTTTGTCAACGTCAACACAGGTGACATCTACTCCGAACTCCGCAAAACAAGCCCCTGTAACCAGACCCACGTATCCCGTACCAATAACCGATATATGCATATTAAAAAGGGTTCAATAAATAATAATAAATTCGAACCTTAACTATAGTCGCAAATAGGACCTCATTGCAGACAAAAATTATGCGGGTCATGAGCGTCATGACCCGCATTATTCAGTTAATGAGATTGAACTTAGCTTGTCGGACTAACGACGATACCTGTCCCCGGGAAATCACGGTCATCACCGCGGGTTCCAAAGTAGATCCCGGCAGCTGCAGCTCCTGCAGCCAAAAGGATCAGAAATGGCGATCCTGCGATCGCCGGTCCAGGAGTCGACCCCGGGCGAAGACAAGGGGCACAACCAGTCTGTGTGAGGTTGCCCGCGGTAACAGACGTTCCTGCGACTACCTGCTTGTCATTTGCGCCTTCTCGCATGATCACTACGCCACTAGCTGTATCGACGTGGGCATGTGAGCATTCGGCCTCGACGAGATAATTATTTGCCTGGGCGACATCGCCGACAAATGTTGCGTTCTTGGTGGTGACCGTCGATGCGACCCCGCCGGACGAAGATACACGAACACGGCCAGAATCCAGCATCGCAATTATACCGCTGTCGGAGAAGCGAAGAGTCACATTTGTTCCTTCCTGGATCTCGACCCGGCCTAGTTTACCAAGGCTAACAATTGCGCTCGAACCCGGAGCGGTATTTACTACAGCACCTGAAAGAATTGTCGAGTTTGATACTGCCGGTTGGCCGTTGACCGTAACCTGCCCCGTAACTGTGATCTCACCCGAAACATCCCCCGGCAAAGCGAAGGCAACCATAGAATAAACACACCACACCGCTACCATGGTGAGTGTTGTGACAGATTTACGAACAATTTTTGTGCCGACCATTTAGTTTAATCTCCTCCTGAATCAATCCTTTCAAATCAAAAACAATAATACCCTTTACAATGCCCTGAATACAACTACCTAATTGGACTAGCCGGAGCTGCGTCATCGCCCCCGCTGGCTGCGACTATTATGATCACTGCCGCGGCAGCGCCGATGATCAGTGCCCATTGCCACGGTTGCAGACCTCCGGTCCTCGTCTGTCTAACGGCAGTAGAGGCGTTTGTCCCAACAGTCTCACCAGCGTTGAGCTTAACAAGCTCCCCGGCGAGATTCCTTACAGTGACACCTTCGAGGCTGTTAATTACCGTGATATTTCCCGCAACCAGACTTCCTGCAACCAGACCGGGTTCTTCGGATAGCGCAAAAGTCGAGTTAGCGGCCAATTGAATCCTGTTCAATTTGCCCACACTAACGATGGCTTGGACGCCATCACCAGTTGAAATTGTGCTATCTCCAAAGAGTGTGCGTCCGCTTCTCGCAGGCTCGCCGTTTACGGTAACCAATGCGTCCGCTCCTCCACCGGAGAAGAATAACTCTCCAACCGGTTTGCTCGGGGCGGCCAGCGACACCATCGAAAATGTAACGACCATCGTCATTATTAATGCCGACGACAAGCCTCGATGGGCCCAATGTCCGAACTTCATTGATTTCATGCTGTACAGCTCCGAGAACGGTTCCAAATGCAAACCTATCAATCTTTTACACGAATCGAGCCCTGATGTCAATATTTTATGCCGAACGCCCGCCGATCAAATTGATTTCCGCGGCCCGGTCCAAACATATGATTCACAGCATTTATACCATATTTGATGGCTGGCTCAAACGATTTTCAACGCTGCATTGCCGAAATAGGCGATTTTTGTTCTAATTTCTTGTCGAGACCAATCCCGGAGACATTTCAACATGAAAGCCAAGCTGTTTTTCGTTACCGTGCTTTTTGCACTATTTTCGGCGTGCGCAAGCGGGCCAGTCGAACCAACTTCGACAGCTAATTCCGGAACAAAAACCGCCGGTTCGCGCATCAAGATCGGTTTTGCAATGGACACGCTGAAGGAAGAACGGTGGCAGCGGGACCACGATGCTTTCAAGGCTCACTGCGAAAAAATGAATGTGGAATGCACGATCACCGTCGCCGACAACAAAGCGGACAAGCAGGCGAACGACGTCGACAACCTGTTAACACAGGGAGTAGATGTGTTGGTCATTGCTCCGCATGATGCCACGCAGGCGGCGTCGATGGTCGAAAAAGCGAAGGCGCAGGGAGTTCCGGTCATAAGTTACGATCGGCTCATTAATTCGGACAAGATCGACGTTTACGTTTCCCATCAAGTGCCGGTCATCGGTCAACAGATGGCTGAATATGCACTGAATAAGCAGCCAAAAGGCAATTATGTGATGGTCTATGGAGCCTCGACGGACAACAATGCTCACATCATGAAGAAAGCACAACTCGAGGTCCTGCAGCCCGCCATCCAGCGCGGTGACGTGAAGATCCTGGCTGAGCAATTCATTGATGACTGGAAGAAGGACCTTGCGGGCAATTTTGTCGAAAATGCCCTGACCCAGAACAACGACGATATTCAAGCGTTGATCGTTTCAAACGATGGCATGGCCGGGGGTGTGATCGAAGCGTTGTCCAGACGAGGCCTGGCCGGCAAAGTCCTGGTGACCGGCCGGGACGCACAACTCGATGCACTTCAAAGCATTGCGGAAGGCAGGCAGACGATGACTGTCTACAAACCTATTATTCCGCTTGCTAACCGTGCGGTTGAGGCCGCAATAAAGCTGGCCAACAAAGAGCCGCTGGAAACCATGCCGTTTATGAACGATAAGTTAGGCAAAGAGATCCGGGCCATGCTGCTCGAGGTAACCGCGGTCGATAAGTTAAATCTGATGGACACGGTAATAAAAGACGGATACGCGACGTTTGAAAATGTCTATAAGAATGTGCCCGAAGGCGAACGTCCGCGGCGATAGGCAGCAAGGATCCCGCGAATGAATGAGGCCGTGCTTGCCGTCGATCTCGGCGGCACCAATATTCGGATGGCCGCCGTAAGCAATTCCGGTGAGATGCTGCATCTTGCCAGACGTCCCACTCCTGCCGAGGTTTCGCCCACCGAATTATTGGATCTAACCGCCGCTTTGGCGGCCGATTGCTTTCAAGCTATCAGTAGGGACCACTCGGTAAAAGGCATCGGATTTGCCTCGCCAGCACCTGCGTCGAAAGACTGCGATGGCGTGCTAACCAAATTACCCAATCTGCCCTCCCTGAACGGAATGAACCTGGCGGCCGGCCTTCGTGATTTGTTTTTCCTTCCTGTTACCCTTGAGAATGATGCTACAGCCGCCGCCATTGGCGAAAACTGGTTAGGAGCGTCAAAAAACGTCGCCAACTCGATTATGATCACCTTGGGGACGGGCGTCGGCGGAGGCCTGATCATTGATGGTGAGCCGTACCGCGGAGTGGATGGTACGGCTGGCGAGATCGGGCACATATGTGTTGTTCCGGATGGTCATCCGTGCGGGTGCGGCAGCCGGGGTTGCATCGAGCAATACGCCTCAGCAACGGGGCTTCTTCGACTCAGTCGAGAAGCCGGGCTTTCTTTTCGAAGTTCACTGAGGATCTATGCCGCGGCTGAAAGTGGTGACGATACTGCCCAAAACGTTTTCAAAGCCATGGCCAGGTACCTTGGGATCACCCTCGCGGGGCTAATAAATGTTTTTAACCCCGAGATGGTTGTGATCGGCGGAGGAGTCGCAGCAGGCTGGACGGCGTTTATTGAACCGTTGAGATCAGAGATCGCGGCCAGGGCATTCGATGCGCCGGCGGAACGCGCGGTTCTGGTGCGGTCTGCCCTGGGCGATAATGCCGGTTTGCTCGGTGTTGCGAGATCAGCTTTTCGCACATTAGAAGATCTCTCGAAGACGGATTTTTATTGATTGTTAGACATTACTTGCCTATAATCTTGACGGACCCTGTTTTGGTCCGTTTTCGCACTCCCTGGAACCAACTCCTCCATGATTCACCGATTTAGATCGTCCGTTCTTTTTTATTTGGCGCTGGTCGGAGCAACATACCTCTCGTATGGGGCGATCGATCCGAGTCAGGCTCAGCAATTTCCCGTCTACGAGGCAGCGGGCGGCGGCGAAGCTCCTAACCTGCCTAGCGATGAGATCACGGAAGAACAGCGGGACGCGATCCAGAAAGAGATCACTAGCAATATTGCTCAGTTGCAAGCCCAGGGAGCCCTCGCCCCCGCCACCCCCCAATTTGTTGCTCTGTCGTGGCCTGTGAGAAAGGCCCCGGGCCTCGCTGATTTTGACGTAGACGCTATTTCCAACTATGTCGATCACAATCCGGGATTTCCTGGCCTCGTGCTTGACTGGAATTGCGGGACCCGCACTTACGATCAGGCTTCGGGCTATAACCATAAAGGGATCGACATTTTTACCTGGCCGTTCACATGGAAAAAGATGGACGGCAATCAGGCGGAGATAGTTGCGGCTGCAGCCGGAACGATCGTGGCGAAACACGATGGGAATTTTGATAGAAGCTGTGGGTTCAATTCAAATTTTTGGAACGCTGTTTATGTTCGCCACGCAGACGGGTCGATTGCGTGGTATGGCCACATGAAAAATGGTTCATTGACCGCGAAGCCTGTAGGGGAGAGCGTATCGGCTGGTGAAAAGCTGGGCGTTGTGGGCAGTTCCGGAAACTCAACCGGGCCACATCTCCATTTTGAACTGTACGACCCAAACGGGAAACTTCAGGACCCGTACCAGGGCCCGTGTAATTCGATGAACACGGGCTCTTGGTGGTCAGACCAGGAAGCGTATCGCTCGCCGCGAATAAATCGATTAATGACCCAGTCCAGCGGGCCGATCTTCCCAAGCTGTCCGAATCAGGAGACTACTAATGAGAAAACTCTTTTTCGCCCGGGACAATCGCTGACAACGGCGGCGTATTACAGGGACCAATCCCTCGGCCAGCAAACCGTGTTCACACTCTTACGACCGGACGGTTCTATCTTTGCCAATTGGTTTCACAATAGCCCAAATACTTATTCCGCCTCTCACTGGTACTGGACCTGGACCATCCCGCCGAACCCCCCTAATGGCACCTGGAAATTCCGAGCGACATTTAACTCGAACCTATACGAACAGGAATTTACTGTAGATTCATATGCCTCAGTCAGCGGACAGGTCGTAGATTCCACTGGCCGGGGACTGCGGAACGCCGTCGTCTCAATTTCGAATTCGCAGAATATCGTTGGGTCTGTTCCAACAAGTTCACTCGGATATTTCAATTTTCGAGACGTACAGGTTGGGAGCGTTTATGAGATCCGCGTGACGTCCAGAAGATACCGATTTGATCCTCTTCAAGTGGTAGTGAACGATAACGTGACGAATGTGCAATTCACGGGTTTGGAATAGTGAAAAGGCGACCTTCGCGAGAATTATTCGGTTGATATAATGTCGCGGTACCAATTCGTTACTTGAGAAGACCTATTGTCCCTGGTGGGGCTGACTACCAATAACGTGTAAGGTCCCGCTTTACAGGCTTGGAATGAGTCCACGCTTGCTAATATTTTTTCACTAAAGTAATATATCTGTTTGCTACAGATGCGCGGGATGTACGTGTCGAGTGGGTTTCGTGCCCACTTTTTGTTTTGGTGGCGGCGATGGATAAAGAGAGCTTACACGGTCGACTGCGTGGTATTGCCGAAGATGCCGCGGGCAAGAGCGGAATCGAACTCGTGCATTTAGAGATCTCAGGTACTAAGCGTGATGCCGTCGTACGGATATATATTGACAAAGAAGGCGGCGTAACCCTCGACGATTGTTCGAGAGTGTCAAGAGATGTTGAGGAAGTGCTCGATCAGGAAGATATTATCCCGTCGAGATATGTACTCGAGGTTTCCTCGCCGGGAATTGAGCGTGAGCTTTACTCGCTTAGTGATTTCGAGAAATTCGCGGGCCATCTAATCAAGGTTAAGGCGAAGGAATCTGTTAACGGCCAGAAGACGTTTGTCGGGAATCTCGTCGGTGTGAATGGCCAGGAAATAACTATCGAGGAAAGAACAATCGGCATGTTGAGCCTTGATTATAGCAACATTGAGAAAGCTAATCTTAAGATCGATCTTTCGCAGGAATTCAAAGGCCGTTAACCGGCAAGGCAAAACGCATTTGGGCGTAGTTAACTTATGACATCATCCATCGGACAGAGTATCGAGATATTGTGCAATGAGCAGGGCCTCGACCGCGACATGGTCATCGAGGCCATGAAAGACGCCGTCCGGGCGGCTGCACGAAAGCAGTTTAAAGATAAGACGGGTGACAGCGTTCAGGTGGAGTGGAATAACGAGGAACAGGATATAGAGGTTTCGGCCGAAAAGACGGTTGTCGATGATGTCGAGGATCCGCTGACGCAGCTTTCATTAGAGGAAGCCCAGGAGTTGGCAGGTGATGAGGTCGAGATAGGCGACATGCTGCTAATTCCGTTGAATCGCCAGGACATGGGGCGTATCGCCGCTCAGACGGCGAAGCAGATATTGGTCCAGAAAGTTCGTGAAGCGATCCGCGAAAAAGTCTATGACGAGTATATCGACCGCAAGGGCGAGTTGATCAATGGGACCGTCAAGCGATTTGAACGGGGCGATATGATAATCGACCTTGGGAACAATCTCGAGTCGGTCGTGCCCAAGTATGAGCAGTCCCGCGGAGAAATGTGGAACCAGGGCGAACGCATCCGTGTCGTGATCGTAGATGTTTCGAAGGAGCAAAAGGGGCAGCAGATAAAGTGTTCCAGAGCATCATCGGAGCTCCTGAAACGGCTGTTCGAGATGGAAGTGCCGGAAATTTACGATGAAACCGTTGTTATCAAATCGGCGGTTCGGGAGCCTGGCGATCGAGCAAAGATCGCCGTCACATCGAATGAAAAAGATGTAGATCCGGTTGGGGCTTGCGTAGGTATGAAGGGTTCACGTGTTCAGGCGATCATTAAAGAGCTTCGAGGCGAAAAGATAGATATTATCGAATGGTCGGATGAGCCGTCCGTTTTTGCCGCAAATGCCCTGTCGCCGGCAAAGGTCTCGCAGGTTCGAATCACTGATATCAACAACAGGCTGATGGAGGTCATTGTCGGTGAAGATCAGCTGAGCCTTGCGATCGGCAAAAAAGGGCAGAATGTTCGCCTCGCCACCCGGTTAGTCGGCTGGGAGATCAAGATCGTCAGCGAAGAACTTCTGAAGAAGGAGATCGCGAGACAAATGGGCAAGATGATGGCGTCGGGCGAAGCCGTCCCCATCACTGCCCTTGAGGGAGTTACTACCACGCAGGCCGAAACATTGGCGGAGAAAGGTATCAAAGATGTCGAGTCGCTCGCCGCCGCATCGGTCGACGATCTGGTGGATTTCCTCGACGTTAGTATGGACGAGGCGGAATCGATCCGTGCCGCAGCCAACAACATCGTCGATGCGCGAAATGCCGAGATGGGCGGAGACGAGATCGAGGCCGAACCTGTCGAAGCTGAAGGATCCGGCGTCGTCGAACCGGAAGATGAGGTTGCGCTTTTACCAGAAGGGGAATCTGGAGCGGCTGACGACGCCGCTGGTTCGACCGATGATGCCAACGCTGAATCTGGGACGGAGCTATCCACTGACGAGATCATCAACTCAGAGGACGGAGATCCCGCCGAAACGGTCGAATCAGAGATATTGGCGGAGGAAGAGCCGCCCGCCGGTGACGAGGCGGCCGACGAAAGTGGTGCCGACGAGCAGGACAAGAAATGATCTCGGATTGCTCGGTGTAGGACGGTTGGTGGCTGGGTTAACGGTACGATTGAGTTATTAAATATGGCGATTGGGAAGAGCATAAGAATCTACGATCTGGCACGCGAGGTGAAGCAGGACACAAAGCGGGTGATGGAAGATCTCCGGCGTGAAGGAGCCGATGTGAGCGTGGCCTCCAATTCCGTTAGCTATGACATCGCTGAAAAGGTCAGAAAGAAATATTTTCCAAAAACCGAGATCGCCCCGAAGCGAGCGATCAAAGTAATCAAGGCCTCAAAAGTCGAGAAACCCCACGCGGAAGAAGAAACATCGGAGCCGGCCGTGGTTGAAGCAGCCGAACCGTCGACCGTCGAGACTGTTGACGTTTTACCGCAAACCGATGAAGTGCCAGTTTCGGAGGAGGATTCGACCGCGACCCCGTCGAATGTCAAGAAACTTACCAAAAAACGGATAGCGGAGCCCGAACCGGCTCCGGTGGAACCGCCTGCCCAGGAAGTAAGACGCGTCTTAAAGCCAAAGGTCGATCCCGTAGAAACCCAGACGGAGCCGGAGGAGGCGAAAACCGAACCTGCTGAGGCTGAATCTGAGACGCCCGCTGAAGAAACCGCAGCGGTGCCAGATGTTCCGTCTACGAGTCCATCCGGCACAAGGATCAAGAAAATGATCCTCACTCCGGATGCCCTTAAACAAGGCATTAAGCCTGGGGAACGAGTCGTCAGCGAATCGCCGACTAAGACCGGCAGCCTGATCTCCGAAAGGCCCAGAGTGGGTGACCCTCGACGTCCTGAGTTTCGCGGCACGCCCGGGGAAACCGCGGCTCCGCAGATGACTTATACGCCGCCTGCGGACAATCGCCGCCGGCCGGGACGTTCAGGCGGCCGTAAAGGCAAAGACGACAAAGGCGGCCGGTTTGCGGAACGCGATCTTGATACGCCGCAGAAACGCTCGATCGAAGAACGTGTTATGGACCAGGTCGGCAAAGTCGATCTGGAGCACCTGAAATCAATACGTCTGATCGAGGGAGCTACGATCAGGGAATTTGCCGAGGCCCTAGGGGTCACTCCGCGTGACATCGTTCAGCTTTTGATCAAACGTGGTGTCTTTGCGACGCTCAATCAGCCGATCGGTGAAAAGATGGCTGCCGAGATGGGAAGAGACTTCGGTTTCGACGTAAGCTTCGTTCCTTTCGAGGAAATGGTGATCGAACAGGAGTTTGAGGAGTTGATCGCGGCTGATGCCGATGACGTCGAGGTTCCTCGTGCTCCGGTTATTACCGTGATGGGCCACGTCGACCATGGTAAGACCTCACTCCTCGATGCAATCCGCTCCGAAAATGTCGCCGAAGGTGAAGCTGGCGGAATTACGCAGCACATCGGTGCGTACAGCGTTTTGGTTCCGAATGCCGACAACCCCGACCAGCCGCGGCGAGTGGTGTTTTTGGATACACCGGGCCATGAGGCATTCACGATGATGCGCGCTCGGGGTGCAAAAGCTACGGATATAGTTATATTGGTGGTCGCCGCCGATGACGGCGTTATGCCTCAGACTATCGAGGCCGTCGAGCATTCCAAAGCTGCAGGCGTTCCCATGATCGTCGCTATCAACAAAATAGACCGGCCGGACGCTAATCCGGACAAGGTCAAACAGGGACTTGCCGGGCTTGGCCTTCAGCCTGTGGATTGGGGCGGTGAAACCGAAATGGTTCCGGTGTCAGCCAAGAACCGCGAAGGCCTCGATACGCTTCTGGAAACGGTACTGCTTCAGGCAGATTTGTTGGAATTGAAAGCCAGCCCGACGCGTCGCGCGTCAGGAGTGGTACTTGAAGCGAAACTCGATAAGGGACGTGGTGCTGTTGCTACTGCGCTAGTGCAGCAAGGCACGCTCCGCGTAGGAGATCCGTTTATCGTTGGCCAATTCTCAGGAAAAATTCGGGCGATGTTCTCGGATCGAGGTGAATCAGTCACCGAGGCCCAACCTGCAACGCCGGTGGAAATTTTAGGCCTTCAGGGCGTCCCTCAAGCCGGTGATACTTTCCAGGTCGTATCGGACGTGGATCGTGCGCAAACTATCGCCGGACAGCGGCAGATGCACGCCCGACAGGCGGCGATGCTCAAAACCACCAAACGCGGTATCGAATCGCTGGGCCAGGCCGAGATCAAGGAACTCCTTGTCATTCTTAAGGCCGACGTACAAGGTTCGGTCGAGGTTCTCAAGGGAACGCTCGAAAAACTTTCGACGGAAAAGGTCAAAGTTCGGGTTATTCGTGCCGGGGTTGGAGCGATCGCGGAATCCGACGTACTACTTGCTTCGGCTACACAGGCGGATGATGTGTCGACAGCTGTCGTGATCATCGGCTTCAACGTAAGGCCGGAAGCCAGGGTTTCGGATATCGCAAAGCAGGAAGACGTTGATATTCGTCTGCATTCCATTATTTATAAGGTCGAAGAAGAGATCAAGGCCGCGATGATCGGCATGCTCGACGCCATCGAGAAGGAAACGATCCTCGGTAAGGCGCAGGTCCAGGAGATCTTCAAGGTTTCCAAGATCGGCACCATCGCCGGCTGTCGGGTCACCGACGGCTTGATACGTCGACAGGCAAAGGCCCGGCTTATCCGGGATGGCGTAGTTGCATGGGAAGGCGATATATCATCACTCAAACGCTTTAAAGAAGATACTAACGAGGTCAAGAACGGCTTTGAATGCGGTATCAGTCTCGTCAATTTCAATGACATCAAGGTCGGCGATGAGATCGAAGCGTTTGTGATCGAGAGGATCGCGGCGACCGAGCTTTAAGTTATATGCGTCGGCCGGAGCGCTTGGGCGAAGCGTTAAAAATTGAGATCTCAGAAGTAGTCGGTTTCGAGCTGGATGACCCACGGCTGGAAATGGTGACGGTGACTGACGTTGAGGTGGCCGGCGATCTGCGTGACGCTAAGGTATACGTATTGATCCGCGGCAGCCAGGAAGAGATAGATAAAGCTTTGAAAACCTTAAGGCATGCTGCCACGTACGTTAGGCAGCAGGTGGCGTTGAATTTGGATCTTCGCCACGCCCCGCACATACATTTTGTGCGAGATACCGCCGAGGAGAATGCCTCGCGTGTCTCCGAGATCCTTCAGGATCTCGAGAAAAAGGGCGAAATAAATGAAGGATGAAGGACAAACGCGCCTCGGATTGATTCGCGGTCCTGCTAATAAGTGTTAAGCCAAGTAGTAGAGTTAATTGAAAACAAGAATAAGTTTGCGATCACCACCCACGTTAAACCTGATGGTGATGGCGTTGGATCTTCGCTCGGTTTGTATTGGCTGCTGGTATCGCTGGGTAAACAGGCCGAAGTAATCGTTCGTGGCGACGTCCCGCCCGCCTATTGCAGCCTGCCGGGCGCCGACCAGATCCGCGACATTGAAGCCATAGACGATGGTTACGACGCAGTTTTCGTGATCGAGTGCTCCGATGTGACCAGACCGGGCATCTCGGGGCTAGAGAACGAATTCACTGTCAATATCGACCACCATTCCACTAGCGAACACTTCGGTTCGATCAACTGGATCGACTCGACAGCGTCGGCCGTCGGTGAAATGATCTACAACCTTTGCAAGGCCATTGGCGGACGTATCTCCAAGGACATTGCCGAATGTGTCTATATGGCACTTGTCACCGACACCGGTTCTTTTCATTTTTCAAACACATCAGAACGCACTTTAAAAGTAGCATCAGAACTTGTTAAGGCGGGGGCTAAGCCGTCCAAGATCGGAGAAGCCGTCTACAATAATTATCCGTGGTCAAGGATCGAGTTGATGCGTCGGGTGCTCGACACGGTCAAGAGAGATGACTCGGGCCGTGTTGCTGCGCTCCGTCAGACTCTGGAAATGAGGCAAATGGCGGGAGCCATCGACGGCGATAACAACGGGTTTGTGAATATTCCCCTCTCCGCCCGGGAAGTTTTAGCCGCCGTCTACATGCGGGAGATCGGGCCAAATCGCTACAGGGCGAGCCTTCGATCGAAAGATGATATAAACGTGGCTAAGGTGGCCGAAAGGTTTGGCGGCGGCGGGCACAAGAATGCTGCCGGACTTAGTATCGAGGGCGACTGGGATGAAAAAGAGCGGGAACTGATGGACGCTCTTGTCGAGGCGATCGACGGAGTTTCTTCGCAATAGACTGGAGCGGAATGCTCATTCGTTCATGATGATGGCACACACCGGGCCGGTCAGACCGCTAAGGCAGCGGGCAGAGGAAGCATTTCTAAGAGCCGTCAGAGCGTACACGTTCAACACACCCGTAAAAAAAGGCACCTATCGATTGTTTACACAGGCGATGAAAATGTGTCGGTATCCGCATGCGTCGCTCATTGTGCCCACGACGGACGGCCGATCGTTATCTGTCGATCTGACGACCGGGATGGAGAATACGGTGTTCTTCCATGGTCGGTACGAACCCGTCCTCACCGAGATCGTCGGGGGCCTTGTGGGCCCGGGCGAGGTATGCGTCGACGCAGGTGCCAATTTCGGATGGTACACCACTCTTCTGGCGAGCCTGGTGGGCGGGTCCGGTTCAGTTCACGCTTTCGAGCCGATCCCGAGGATGTTTGAAGAGTTGACGAATAATCGTGACCTGCTGCCCGAGCAAGACCATGTTTTTGTTAACATGGCTGCGCTGGGAGATGTGAACGGGTCCGTTACGATAAATCTCTTCGCAGGCCAAGCCACCGGCCATGCTTCGATCTCCTCAAAGGGCAGAGAAGATCTTGTGCCTTTCAACTGCGAAATGACCACGTTAGACTCGTATCTTGAGCGAAGATCGATCGACAACGTCGATTTCATAAAGGTTGACATAGAGGGTAGCGAACTTATGTTTCTCAAGGGAGCGACCCGGGTTTTTGACCAAGAGACGCCTCCGATCTTTCTTATGGAGATGGCTCTAGAACTAACCAAACATTTAAACTATTTGCCAAATGACCTTTTAGCTTTTATTAATAGCAAGGCAGATTACCTTTTCTACTCGGTCGACGAGAACGTAGGGCGATTGCGGCAGATAGACTCGTTCGATCCATCTGAAATCGGGGCCAATGTTTTCTGTATGCCAAGATCGGCATCGGAGTTGAAACACCAGGTAATACGCAATTTTCTTGACACGTAGAAATGGCAGAAATAAAGGAAAAGCGATACAAATGGCGTCGAGGCGACTATCGTGAAAAGACGAAAGGTCTGCTAATGCTCAATACCGGTGACGGCAAGGGCAAAACGACTGCCGCCATCGGCGTTATGGTGCGTGCAGCCGGCCGCGGGATGGAATGCTGCATGGTCCAGTTCATGAAGTCGAGTACCGATCGTTACGGCGAACACGAATCATTCGAAAAGCTGGGCATCGAGATACATACGATGGGGGCCGGTTTCACATGGGATACAAACGATAAGTCGACCGATATCAAAACCTCCGAAGAAACCTGGGCGCTTTGTGTCGAGAAAATGCGGAGCGGTGAATATGATCTATTGGTATTCGACGAGCTGTTGTACGTTCTAAGTTATGGGTTTTTGGACGTTGACGCTGTTCTGGCTGAGATCGCCGCCGTGCGAGTCGGCCAACCGCATCTTCATCTGATCCTCACCGGCCGTAATGTTGACAACTCACTTGAGAAAGTGATCGATGCCGCGGATCTGGTAACCGAAATGCGGGAGATCAAACACCCATTCAATGCCGGCATATACGCCCAGCAGGGAATCGAGTTCTAATGAATTGCCACGCTCTTTAGAGCGTGGTTAGCGTGCTCATTAAACTGCGGCTTCAGCCGAACATTCGGCTAAAGCCCAGATAAGAGTGCATGATATTACCTCCGACTAAAGTCGGAGGCAATTGATGAAAGCAAAGATAGAAAAACGGCAGCCGAGTGGAGTTCTTGATTACTTTGCCCTGGCATTTACGACCTGGGGCGTCGGCTATATTCCCGGTGCGCCGGGAACTTACGGCTCGATTGTGGGCCTATTCATCTACCATATTGCTACATTCACTGCCGAGCTTTTTGAGCACGGCTATGCGGAGCCGGCAGGCTTGTCTGATGCTCAGACGTCGGCATTAATTATGGCCGGCCTCGCACTGGCACTTCTTGTATTTTCCCTTGTTGGCATTTGGGCCTCGGGACATGCGATACCGCTGCTCGGCAATTCTGATCCTTCGGAGGCGGTGGTTGACGAAGTGATGGGTCAGCTTGTCACCTTTCTATTCGTTCCATTCTTATTTGACTGGCCCTTCATCCTCGCCGGCTTTCTCCTTTTCAGACTCTTCGACATCTGGAAGCCCTACCCGATCGACGACCTTCAAGTTTTGCCGGGCGGATTAGGCGTCTGTGCCGATGACATTGTCGCGGGCATTTACGCAGGAATTTGCCTTGCTGTCATCTATGCGGTATATCTGGCGGTATGATCTATCACGTTCTGCCCGGCGATGCGATCGCGGAGGAATTTTCCAAAACAGGTATTGATGGCGAAGTCATTGTATGCCGCGAATGCTTTATTGTAGGGCCTCTGGACGCTGATTCGCCGGAGCAATTCTGGGACGACAGGGCTAAATTCATCCTCACCGAATACTCCGAAGACGAGATCGAATATCACGAAAAGGTGGCCGATGAGCTCGAACAGCTAAGCTCTGTCGGACCCGGCGACGAAGTAGATCTATGGTTCGAGTACGAGCTGTTTTGTCAGGTCAATATGTGGTTCTGCATCTCCCGGCTGGCAAGTTCCGGTGCGGAGTTATATCGTGTCGAGCCAGCGGTCGTAAGCCGCGATGACCGGTGGAAAGGATTTGGGCAGCTTAACTCCGAGGAACTGAAACAATGTTTCGGATCCAGAGTTAAGCTCGATCAAGCAGACATCGATCTGGCGATAGATCTATGGGGGAAATACAGGGCGAGAGATGCCGCAGGTCTATTGTCGCTCTCTCAATCTAGTTCGCAGGCTTTCCCGTACTTAGACGAAACGGCCGAGGCGGCGGCGCAAATAGAGTCCCGACCGATGAACATCGTTCGTCAGATCAGATCCGAGGGAATATCCGATCCGGAGGTCGTTTTTGTTGAGTTCTCGAAGCGGGCCGGTGTCTACGGCCTGGGCGATTCGCAAGTCTACCGAATGTTGGAGAGTCTGTAACATCAATCATCCGCCTGCTCGGGCAAAATCTCTTCGCTGCCCTGAAATATCCATCCTCGCCTCCAAAAATACCAGAGCAGTAACACAGTTAGGAGGGCCATCGCGCCCAGCGTAATAAAATATCCGTACAGGGTATTTATTTCCGGCATATGTTCGAAATTCATTCCATAAATACCTGCGATCAAAGAAAGGGGAAGGATAATAGCCGACAGGACCGCCAGCGTTTTCATCACCTCGTTGGTCTTATTGGCAATAACGGAAAAATGGATGTCGAACAAGCTGCTGACCAGGTCTCGGTAAGATTCGGAAACGTCGGTGATCCTGACGAGATGATCGTGGACATCCCGATAAAAGGGCAGCACGTGCGATGGAATTTGCGGAAACTCACCGTGGGACAAGCGGTAAAGTACCTCGAGCTGTCGAGCCGAGATCCGACGCAACCGGGCCACACTTCTTCTGAGGTCCATGATCTCGCCAAGTACCACATTACTCGAACGCCCCATTCCGAAAACCCGATCTTCAAAGTTATTGATCGCCTTGTCGAAGTCGTCAACGATCGGCATGTAGTGATCGATCAGCTCGTCGAGGATCGAGTGAAGCAGATAGGCAGCGCCGCGTTCGCAGACGAATTTACTGCTCCGCACTTTTTGCTTGACGCTTTTGATACTGACAAACCGCTCGACATGAAAGCTGACGACGAAATTTGAGCCTAGAAACAGGTCAAGTTCTTTCGTTGCGAAATTAGTCGGGCCGGTTTCGCCCGGCTTTATGCCGTGTACGATCAAAAAGAGATACTTCGGAAATGCCTCTACCTTGGGCTGATTGCGGATCTCAATACAATCTTCGATGGTCAGCGGGTGAAAGCCAAAGACGTTGTTAAGCACATCTTTTGCTTCCTCCAGACATTGCCCGGTTTCGCCTTTCAGGTCCACCCAGACAACATTTGATTCGTCCGCTAACAGCCCGGGCAGCTCCGACCGGTCAAATCCTTCTTCGACCGCGTCCGCTCCCTTTCTGTATACAAATATTTCCATCGACCTCAATTCAATGCTGGTGCTCTGAAGTTAGCAGCTTCCAGACCTCATCCATTATCCTCTAAATTCCTTTCTCGACAATGCATGACTGAGAATTGTTATGGTAATCTTCCGAGACCTCCCGAATTAAGAAATGTATGAAGGTTACAAGCCGATGCCTTTTGGTCATGCTGTTTACACTTACGGCTGCCGCCGTGGACGCCCAGGTCACAGACCGGCAGATCGCCGAGCGTTTTGCCCCACTTTTTCATCAGGGACTCGGCAGCAGTCCTCGCAGCGATTACATCACGAGATTCGACTTCGATGGCGACCAACGCGGTGATAATAATTGGGTCAACGCGGCGGATAAGAAATTTCCCCTCAGGGCGTACGTCTACTACTCAGTTAGCCAGACCCGTACGCATTACGTTATACATTACGCAGTCTTTCACCCGCGGGATTACAAGGGAGGGGAAGTCAGAGGCCGCTTGCTGAGCGATCTGCTGCGGCAGGGTGCAGACATAGTCGGCAAAAACGATCCCACCGGTCTCTTGGCCGAGGCGACGTCGGCGCACGAGAATGATATGGAAGGGGCTCTCGTCGTCGCCGCGAAGAACGGGACCGGCCTCGAAAGCGCCAGCGTTGAGTATGTCCAGACGCTCAGTCATAATAGATTCCTACCCTACGTAAGATCAGGCTCCGATCAAAACACGGCTTCTTTCACGGCCGATGGACAGAACGTGGTCCTTTACATCGAGCCCCGCGGCCACGGGATCCAGGCCCATGTTCTGGACGACGCGAAAGCAAAAGGCAACGGCTCCGTCATTTACAGATTCACCGGAAAGGCAGAAGACCCTGAAGTAAAGAGAGAATCGCCGGTCGGCTACGACCTATTGCCGCTCCAAACTACCCTATGGCCACTGGCCCGCTCCCATGCAAAGAAAAAAGGCCTCAAATATGGCAGGGTTCATACTTACGCTCCGTTGAAAATTTCGGTTGAATCCGCCTCTGGCCGCGTGCAAACGAAATCGGTCAATATTGGCCGTCTCGGATCAGCCTTCCTCGGCAACGTCGGCGGCCGCAACATGGCCCGCCCGCCGTGGGGATGGTTCGACATGAACCGCCGCACGGACCCGCTCGGCCTCTGGTTTTTCGACCCCGCCCGCGTCATAAAACGCGACTTTGGCCTCGGTGAGAGCTTCTCGACCGTCTACGCCAAGCTTCCATTCTGGGCTGTTCGCTGACATCAGCTTTCTACCATTAAGATTTAAAAGTAGCGTTGCACAAATAAAACAGTTGACAAGCAATGCAACATTTGTTAGATTGGTCTTGGCTGCTGTGGCCCCGCCTCCATACGGATGGTCACGGCCTTGAAAATCTAATTAAGTTCACGTACTTAGGTCAGTTTTGGCGTCGGCGTTACTTCGGATGTTTGCGGGTCATTCGAGGATGCGTTCGTAGGCGTTTCTGATCGACAGACGGTGGACATTAAGCTCTTCGACAAGTCGGGCAGCGGAGTCGACATTCATCCTTCCGGCGATAGTGCTTATCGCCGAAAGGTTTGAAACGGGGACGCGTGTGGTCCGGCCGATGGTCAGGCGGATCTGGTGGTCGAGCGATGATAGAAATTTATAGCCGTTAACGAGGTCGGCGTGAATTTCGTCATCAATGGCGCCGGTCGCGTGCAATTTGTCGAGCATGAAGCTGGTCGAACGGTCGCTGTCATCATCCGGCACGTTACGGGCGAGCTGAAGGTAACGCATCGCGAAATAAACGTCGAGCATTCCGCCTTCGCCGTATTTGAGATCGATGTCGCTGCCGCGTTTTCCGCGGGAACGCTGCTTTTCGAGGGCATCGCGGATCCTGCGGGTTTCGGCCTTTAGCTCATCAGACGGAAGTTGAGACGCACGGTCGTGAATGATCGAACGTGTCTCAGTCTCGAGTTTCCGGCCGAGCGGCATATCGCCGCCAACGGCACGAAGCTTAACGAAGGCGAGCATCTCCCAGACCGCGGCTGTCTCAGCGATATATTCGAGAAATGCCCCGGCCGCCATCGCGCTTGAACCTTTCGAACCGTAGGGACGAAGTCTCAGATCGATCCGGTAAAGACTTCCATCACGGGTCATTGAGGAAACGGTGTTTACGAGGATCTCCGATGCGCGGCTGTAGTATTCGAGTTGAGACACACTTTCGGGCAACGCCTTTGAGTCGTCGTAAACGAGGATCAGGTCGAGGTCGGAATTGTAATCGAGACCGCGTCCGCCGAGCTTTCCCAAAGCGAGGATCGCCAGCGACAATTCGCCTAGCGATCCGTAACGTGAGACAAGCTCATCGCAGACGACCTCGAGAGCAGCGGCAAGGGTAGCCTCGGCAAGTTCGGTCTGAAGCCGCTTTGCTTCGTTAACCTCGATGGTTCCATAGGCATCGCGGACCACGATCTCCAGAAGTTGAGACGACCACTCCCGACGCATCGCCGACATCCGCATTCCCAATTCTGCTGAGCAGTTTGCCGCGTCACACATTTTTTTAAGATAGTCGGTTTCGGCGATTGGAGCCTCCGGATCGGGCATCGACAAGGTGAGACGAGGGTTCGCGGCGATCATCGATGAGAAATGCGGCGACAGATCTGCAAGCCGGTCGAGAACATCGGCCCCGGCACCTTTCGAGGGAGTTGAGACACCCGATTTTGCGATCGACGCGAGCAAGTATTTCTTGCTTTTCGCGGCGGCCGTTGGTTCTGTCGGAAGCTGCAGGGTATGGTCGGCGGCTTCGCCGAAAACCCGCCGGAAAATAGTTGAGACATGTCCTTTATGCCGCTCAAGTTCTCGGTCGAAATCTCCACCTGTGGCAAACATTGTTCGGCGGGCGATAAGCTTTCGCCGATCCGGTTCGTTTGGGACGAGATGAGTTTGCAGCCCATTCTCCATTTGCAGCACGTGCTCTGTTCGACGCAGGAATTCGTATGCCGGTGCGAGATCGGTCAGTTCCTTCTCGTTGATAAGCCCGCGGTCGGCCAGCCGGGTTAGACAGATAAGCGTGTGAGACGAGCGGAGCCATGGATCCTTACCGCCATAAGCCAGCTGCAATGCCTGGGCCAGAAACTCGATCTCGCGGATGCCGCCGCGGCCGAGCTTTACATCGAACCCACGCTTGTTCACATTTTCCAGATCGATCTTTTCTTTCGAAAGGCGAACATTAGTGAGAGCCGATTCGGCAGATCCGTCGGTTGAGAAAACCAGCCGTTCGATCCTGGAAAAGAACTCACGAAAAAGCTCAGTGTCACCGGAGCAGCCGCGCGAACGGATCATCACCTGGCGTTCCCAAGGCCGGGCCTCCTGCTCGTAGTACCGCACGGTATCTGACACGGACGCCGCCAGGGCGCCGAGCGTGCCGTGCGGCCTGAGACGAAGGTCAACGCGATATGCTCCGCCTTCGCCCGACTGTTCACCGATGAGCTTCGTGGCAAATTCGGCAAGCTTGATGAAGTATTCGCGGTTGGTGATCTTGCCTTTTGAACCGGCCCCCGAGGTTTCGCCTTCGGCCGAATACAGGAAAACGAGGTCTATGTCGGATGAGTAATTCAGTTCGCGCGAGCCGAGCTTGCCGAGTGCGACGATACAGAATCGAGCGGTCCGCTGGCGGCCCTTCTCATCGGTTTCCTGGGGTAGGCCGAATCGCCCGTCCATTTCGTTTCGGGCAAGTTTCAGGGCATGTTCTAGGATGGCGTCGGCAAGATTCGAGATCTCCTCTGTGATCTCAGCGATCGTAGCCAACCGGCGAATGTCCCGTAAGAATATGCGAATTAGCTCACGGCGGCGGAACCGCGAAAAAAGAACATGCGGATCCACCCGCGAATTCGTCATCATGAATTGTGCAAGCGATTCCAGCATCTCGTCCTTAGACCTGACACCCGCATCATGCCGTTTACGGCCGAGCCACCACAGGTATTCGGGATGCTGCAGGAAAGTGGCCGCGAGCAGCGGGCTGAAAGAAACGAGGGCGAGAACGTCGGCGAGCAAGCCGTTTTCCTTTCGAAACTTTATAGCATGCGAAGGATGTTTTTCGGAGATCTGGCGGAGGAAACGCTCCGCGGCTTCAGGATCGGGCAGGTCACTTATGAGATGGGTAATATCGTTCATCGTTTGAACCGTTTCGGATCGATGGCGTATTTGCCGATCTTGTACCCGAGGATCCGCTCTGTCGAATCGAGCATTCTGGCAGCCTCGGCAATGTTTCCGCGGGTTGATTTGAGAGAATCCTGTATAAGATCTCGCTCGAACGCCTCGACCGCGCCGGCAAGCGACATCCTTGATTCGGTACCGCTTTGCTCGGCGGTCTGCAAGGTCGGGGGCAGGTGATGGCCGTGGAGCACATTCGAATCGCAGACCACGACCGCGCTCTCGATGGCGTTCTCCAATTCGCGAACGTTCCCGGGGTAATGATATGCGGTCAGCATGTCGATCGCGGGCGTGGAAATCCGCCGAATGTCCTTCTTATATTGATCTTCGAAATTCTCCAGAAAATGCTCAGCCAACAAAAGAATATCGGATTTTCGATCGCGAAGCGGGGGCAGAAACACCGAAAATGGAGCGAGCCGATGAAAGAGTGCGTCATTAAAGCTTCCATCGGCGACCTCTCTCTCCAGATCTGCGGAAGTCGAGGCAATAAGGCGAACATTCAGGTCCACAGGCACGGAAGCACCCGAACGCTTGAAGCTTCGCTTCTCTATCAGGTCAAGAAGATGCAGTTGCGTATTCTGCGGAAGAGAACCGATCTCGTCAAGGAAAAGCGTTCCGCCATCAGCGGCCTCGATACGGCCTTTCTTGATCGAAGCGGCCCCATCCGAGGGGCCATGCTCGTGGCCGAACAACTCACTATCTGCGAGTTCGGCAGTGAATGCTCCGCAGCTTATCTTCACGAACGGCCGTTTGCTGCGAAGGCTGTTGTGATGGATCGTATTTGCGATCATCTCTTTGCCTGTGCCGCTCTCGCCTCGGAGCAGAACTGTCGCGTTCGATCGGGCTACCTGCGTGACCTGATCGTAAACTTGCCGCATTGGGCTGGAATTGCCGACAAGACGTCGAAAACCGTACTTCTCCCTGAGTTCCTGGCGCAATTGCGAATTTTCCTCGACGAGCTTTTTGCTCTCGCGGCTGAGGGCCCGCTCGACCCGAAACGCCTGGGCGGTCATGGCACCGACGGCCTTCAGTACAGATATTGTTCCGCTTTCTTTTGGCTCATCGCCGGGGAGAAAGCCAACCGAGATGAATCCAAAACAGGAGTCGCGTAATTGGACAGGCACGGCAAGCAGCATTCGGGCGCCGGTGCCGAAGGCAAGAAAGTTGAGAACAGTATCTCGGCCAAGATCGTCGATGATCATCGGCTTACGGAGCTGGACTATTTTCCAGAGGCCGCTTTTCGCGATACGGGATTCGAGCCGTCGGAAGTCTGCCACGCCAAGGCCGTTAGATGCGAGGACGTCAGCCAGGCCACCGTCATCATGGAGTCCGACGACAAATGCAAACCTGGCTGAAAGGGCCTCGACGAGGTCCGCTGCAAGAGCGGAGGTACCGTCCCGCAAACCATCGGATGCAACCAGTTTTGTTGCGATGCCGGAGATCGTGGCGATGTGATTCGTTCGCATTCCGACAAAATTGTAGGACATTCGCGTCAGATCGGTAAATCGCCCGCTCAAATATAGTTAAGATCATTATGGCTCAAGTCTTCGCGGACCCGACGTCTGCGATACAATTTTCGTTATGGAGACACGGGTAGAAATTCAGGCAGCAGACGAGCATTATAAGATGCGGCTCGAGGATTTTCTGCTGGGCCATTTCTCAAGCCTGAGCAAAATGTACCTGCGCGAGCTGGTCAAGACCGAAAAATGTGAGGTAAACGGGAGGCAGGAGAATATCGGCTACCGGCTGCGGCCGAACGATCTCGTGGAGATCGAAGTAGATCACAGCCGCGGAACGGCGATGCGCCGGGAGAAAATTCCGCTCGAGATCATTTTCGAAGACGACGAGATAATTGTTGTTAACAAGCCGGTCGGGATGCTGATGCATCCATCACATCGCGAAAATAGCGGTACGCTGCTGAATGCTCTGGCTTTTTATCTGAACCCTGGCGCTGCGGCGCAAGTCCGGCCGGGGCTTCCCCACAGGCTTGATAAGCAGACATCAGGGTTGGTGGTCATAGCAAAAACCGCACTGGCCCATCGCCGTTTGTCGGAGAGTTTTATGAAAAAGCGGGTCACCAAGCGTTATATCGCCCTTGTTGAAGGTGTCATTGAACAGGATGAACGCACGATCATTGCACCCATCGGACGTTTTCCGGAGCTAAAGATGTGGAATGTGAAAGATGACGGCAAGCATTCTGAATCAATACTGAATGTCCGCGCGCGTTTGGCAACCACGACCCTTGTTGACCTGGAACCAGTGACGGGCCGCACGAACCAACTCAGAATTCACTGCCAGTTGATCGGCCACCCGATCGTTGGTGACCCCCAGCGTGGCGGCCGGGAGTTCCCGCGTTTGTGCTTACACGCCTATCGGCTCGGATTTCCGCATCCGGTCAGCAGGGAAGCGATGGTTTTCAAAAGCGAAATGCCCGCCGATTTTGAAGTGGGTTAGAGCGGTTTTCTCATTATTATTCGTTCGTCGACATCGAGGCCGGCGTTCCGCTCATTGATCCTAAATTGTTGTATTTCAGAGCCGAGAGATTCCTCAGGCACTTCAACAAAGCCTAACTTGTTGTAAAAAGGAGCGTTCCAGGAAATGTTTCGAAAGGTCGAAAGTGTTATACCGTCATGGGCCGAGGCCCTCGCCCATTCGCAAACCACCTCGACCAGACGGCGTCCAACACCCTTCCGCCCGTGGCTCGGATCTACAGACAATTCGGTCAGATGGGCTTCGCCATCGACGATCAAAGCAACCGCAAATCCGACGGGCTCTCCGCTGCTTTCACATGCAGTCCATACTCGTTCATTACTGATCTGTTCGCTGAGAAACTCGGGAGTTAGACACGCCAGCTCCGCTACTAACGAATGTCGGGTGCCGAGAAACATTTCCGAGGCTTTTTGTTCGATTTCGCGCAGCCGCTCAATATCATCAACCCGAGCACCCCGGATCAGGTATTCCGATGGCCTATCGCCCGTAGCCATTACCCCTGATCGCCTGGCCCGACATTGTGCCGGTCATTTTGGAACCGTCGAAAACCGAGCGGCCATTCACGACCACATTCAGAAAGCCGACCGCGTACTGATGCGGCGATTCGAACGTTGCTTTGTCCGAGACCGTCTTTTCATCGAAGATGACGATGTCGGCCGCGAAACCTTCACGGATCTGTCCACGGTCACGCATACCAAACGTATTCGCCGGCAAAGAGGTCATCTTGCGGACGGCATCTTCGACAGTGATTATCTTCGTCTCTCGGACATACCGGCCGAGCACCCGGGCGTTGTTGCCGTAGCCGCGGGGATGCGGCACACCCGCACCGAACTGACGAATCCCGCTGTCAGACGCGATCATCGTGAAGGGCTCGGCCATGATCGCTTTGACATCATCTTCGCTCATTACCTGATATACCATCTGGGCCCCGCCTTGAGAGTACATTTCGAGGATCTGCTCGATCTGAGAATCGAGGTCGATGCGGCCCCTTGCGATCTGGGTGATCTGAGCGATGTTTTTACCGTTATAGTCAGGATTTGCACGATAGTTTGCCACAAAGGCGTAGGCGTAATCGGCAAAACCGACCTCGCTCATCCTCTTTTTCATATCGGCAATGATCTTTGCCCGACTAGCCGGGTCGGCAAGGCGTTTCTTACCCTCATCACGGCCTCCGGCAACGGCCCAGTTCGGCAGGCGAACATCAAGCGAGGTCGACGACGCCGGATAAGCATACTGGTCGACAGTGACTGTCATTCCGCGGGCCCTAGCCGCTCTAACAAGGCCGAGCGTTTTTTGATTCTGTCCCCAAAGGGATTTTGCGGAGATCTTAAAGTGCGATATTTCGACCGGCATCTTCGCTTGTTCGCCGATATTGATGGCCTCATTGATTGCGTCCACGACGGCGGTGCCCTCGTCACGTATATGGCTCGCATATGTACCGCCGTACTTCGAGGCGGATTTTGCGAGCTCTATCACTTCCTCGGTTTTTGCAAAGGTGCCCGGCAAATATATAAGCCCGGTCGAGAGACCTACAGCGCCTTCACGCATGGCCTTTTCGACCATCTCGTTCATCTTCTTTTGCTCGTCCGGGGTCGGAGCTCGATCGTCCAATCCCATGATGCGGGAACGGACGGAGTTATGGCCGATGAGAGTGGAAATGTTGATGGCGGTCGGGGTCTGAGTGATCTTCGCCAGGAATTCGCCGATGTCGGTATGCGAACCGCCGCAATTCCCTGTGACCAACGTGGTAACGCCCATACGAATGAAATTCTCGGCCTTAGGCTGTTCGAAAACATCTTCGGAATGGGCATGTACGTCGATGAAGCCGGGGGCAACAATGTGATCCCGCGCATCGATGGTTTCTCTTGCTCCGGAAGCATCAAACCATCCCACCTTTACAATGCGGCCGTCTTTCACAGCTATCGAGCCTCGGAACCACGGGTTTCCGGTCCCGTCGACGATCCGAGCATTAGTTATAACGAGATCATATTTGGCTGAAGGCTGCGCCGATACGTCAAAAGACGAGAACAGGATGGCTATGAGAAGCAGGAAAGAAATATGTTGCATAAAGAGAAAATGCCGTCAAATGTCGATTTAGTCAACATAGACGGCATTGTTATCTACAATGTGGTTCAGGCGGCGGGTTCGGCCTCGCCCTCCCCATGATATGGGTCGTGAAGTTCCACGGGCTTCTTGGCGCGCTTGCGAAGCCGCATATTCAGGATCTCAACGAGCACAGAGAAAGCCATCGCGAAGTAGATGTAACCCTTTGGAATATGGAAGTGGAGGCCTTCGGCGATCAAGGTTGTGCCGATCAGAAGGAGAAACGCCAGTGCAAGCATCTTGATAGTCGGATGCTTCTGAACGAATGCTCCGATCGAGCCGGCGAACAGCATCATCGCGATGATCGAGATGGTAACGGCTGCAACCATCACGGAGATCTGATTGACCATGCCGATCGCAGTTATGACCGAATCCAGTGAAAAAACGATATCAAGCAATCCTATCTGGATGATGACGGCGGCAAAAGATGCGTACACTTTTTTTACCGCTTGCCCCTCTTCGCCCTCCAGCGATCCATGTATCTCATGGGTCGACTTAGCGAGAAGGAAAAGACCGCCAATTATCAAGATCAGATCTCGGCCGGACACATCCTGGCCGAATACGTTGAAAAACGGTGCTGTTAAACCCATTACCCAAGTGAGTGAGAACAGCAGGATCACACGCATCACCAGAGCAAGGCCGAGGCCGATAAAGCGTGCCCGCGGCTGTTGATCAGGAGGCAGCTTTCCCGCCAGGATCGAGATAAAAATGATGTTGTCGATGCCGAGAACCAGCTCGAGAACAGTAAGGGTGGCAAAGGCGATCCAAACGTTAGGATCTGAAAGGAATTCCATTGATTATCGGCTCCGGATCAATCTAAAAATCTCTCTTGAGATCATGAAAACTATTTAGGTATCTTACACATTTTTTTCGAAGCTTGATCAGCCAAGGCGCGGGCTTTTTCATTTTGCCCGGGTCCAGCCTCGACAACGTCGGTCACACACGAGTCAGATCTACCGACCTTGGAGACTAAGAGATATGAGGTGTTCTTTTGCGAGTTTTCCGGATCGGCTACATTGTACCGGACGATAAGAGCAACCGGTTCCTTGCCCTTTACACGCCATTCGATCTTCTCACCTATCGATGAGAAACTGCTGAAAATACTCCAGAAGTTCAGTTCGAATTTCGTCTTCGCCGGCGTGATAATGTCGAGCGTCTGTCTGATATCGCCCTCGATCAGCCGTACCTTGTAGCCGCCAACGCCCCGACATTCGCCAACATAAGAACCCGCCCCGTCGGACGTTGACATGGTCGTCCGGCACGAACTGGTTTTAGTGCTGGTGTAGATGCTCTTGTTCTGGGCGGCTGCGGTGAGACCGAATGGCAGCAACAACGCTGCAATTAAAACCAGTGAATTCATTTTCGTATTGATCTCATCAACTTTCATTTCGCCGATAAACAAAACGCCCGCCGACTATAGTGGCGACGGCTCCTCCGGTGAATGTCCAGCCATCAAATGGCGTGTTACGGGATTTGGAGACTGACTTAGCGGTCGAATATGTCCATTTGAGATCGGGATCCAGGATAGTAATATCGGCGATCGATCCGGGCGAGAGCGTGCCGCGGCCCGCGAGGTTGAATATACGTGCGGGGTTGACGGAGCAAAGCTGTACGAGCCGGACAAGGTCGATGACCCCGGTGTGAACCAATCTCTCGAACGCCAGACCAACACCGGTCTCGAGCCCTGTAATGCCGAATGGGGCCCGATCATACTCGAGAGCCTTTTCGTCCGAGTGATGCGGAGCGTGGTCTGTGGCGATCGCGTCAATCGTTCCGTCACGGAGGCCTTCGAGCACCGCCTCGAGATGCTCGCTCGAGCGTAGCGGAGGAGCCATCTTAGTATTGGTATCGTATCCCTCGACCGATTCATCGGTCAGGGTGAAATGATGCGGCGTGACCTCGCACGTAACGTTGATGCCCTCGGCTTTTGCCCGACGGATCGCTTCTATTGTGCCTTTCGTTGAAGCGTGTGCAATATGAATATGTGCGCCAGTCTCTTTTGCGATCAGAATGTCACGGACCGCGTCGATCTCCTCGGCGAGTGCCGGCATTCCCTTAAGGCCAAGACGAAGCGAAACCTGGCCCTCATGCATTACGCCACCGGATGAAAGCGATTTGTCTTCGCAGTGATCGATTACCGGAAGGTCAAAATCGCATGCGTATTGCATCGCACGCCGCATTGTCCCTGCATTTGGCACGGGACGGCCGTCATCTGAAACCGCGACGGCCCCGGCGGCTTTCATCTCGCCCATTTCGGCGAGCTCGACACCGTCTGATGATTTTGTGATCGCTCCGATCGGGAAAACGTTCGCGAGTCCGGCCCGTTCAGCCTGCTCGATCATGTATCGTGTGATCGCCGCATTATCATTGACGGGCTGAGTGTTTGGCATTGGGCAAACACTGGTCCACCCTCCGGCGACCGCCGCAGCGCAGCCGGAAGCGATCGTTTCCTTGTGCTCCTGCCCCGGTTCGCGAAGATGCACGTGCATGTCAATAAATCCCGGCGATACGAGTAAGCCCGCCGCGTCAAATATCTCGCACCCCTCAGGCGGGACCTCGTTCGGGCTAAGCCATGCGGACACCTTGCCGTCTTCGACCAGAACCGACATTCCGGTGTTTTCAGAGGCTTCCGGATCGATCAGATGGCCATTAGCGATAAGTAATTTCATTTACAATTCGATCATTCGCCGTGAAATTCAGCCCCAGCCGGACGGTAAAGGATAACCCTCTCGTTCATCAGTTTTTAGGATACTTGGCGTCAGCCTTTACTTCCTTTAACTGAGCGAGATGCCGGTCGCCATGGCCTGCTACAAAGAGAATTCCCTGAAAGCTGTCAACCATACCCATTGGGCTTTGAACGAAGGAGCCTCTCAGATCGGTTTTATTGTTCTTTATGTAATCAACAGTTGCTGCACGCGTTTTTTCGAAACTGGCGACTAGGTCTTCTTTGGTTTTCCAACGTCCATTAGGACGAACCGGTTCCGGTGCCGTGAACTTCTGGCCGCGGTTAGTGATCGCCAGTACGAGTACGGTGTCGGCGAAACGCGGAACGTCCTCACACTTAAAGGTTTTCGCGGCCGTCGGAGCGGTGAACATTCCGAAAAGCGCCTGTTCGACCACAGTGATGTGCTCCGCGATCTCAGCAATTGTCCAACGGCCTTCGGCGGCTCGGAAATTCAATTGAGCGTCGGAAATGCCGGTCAATTGCTTGACGTAATCTGACTTAGTGTCGTTGAGAAACTTCAATGCAAATTCGCGGTCTTTTTCAGTGAACGTAACTTTTGCAGACGGAGCTTGGGCGAGCGTGACAGCTGCCGAAAAAAGGATGAAAGTAAGTGATACTAATTGCTTCATATTGGCCTCCAATCAAATTTGTGGTTAGTAAGATTAAATCAATTCGCATTCGGCTGCACGGCGGCACCGCCAGTTGCCAAATAAAGCACTGCCATTCGAACGGCAACCCCGTATTTCACCTGATCGAGTATTAGGGACCGCGAACTGTCTGCTACGTCCGATGAGATCTCGATGCCGCGGTTCATCGGCCCCGGATGCAGGACAATTGCATCTTGTTTTGCAAGATCGAGACGATCATTTGTGAGCCCGTAGTGTATCGCATATTCTCGCAACGTAGGGAAGTAGGCGGAGTCTTGTCGTTCGCGTTGGATCCGCAGGATCATTACAACGTCGGCTCCGCGAACCGCGTCGTCCATATGCGGACATACCTCAAGTCCCTCTTTAACTAAATGCTGAAAGTCATTGGGAACAAGCGGTTTGGGGCCTGCCACCCTGACAATTGCCCCCAGCTTGGTCAGCAAATGAATATTCGACCTCGCAACCCGGCTGTGGAGGATATCCCCGACTATTGCCACCTCGAGACCGGATATGGTTTTCTTGTGTTCGCGGATCGTCATTGCATCGAGCAGTGCCTGCGTCGGATGCTCGTTGGATCCGTCGCCCGCATTGATGATGGCCGCCCGGCTGACCTTGGCGAGCTGGTGCGGGACACCGGCACTTGAGTGGCGGACGACGATACAGTCTGGAGACATCGCGTCGAGGTTCATCGCCGTGTCGATGAGCGTTTCGCCTTTTGAAAGGCTGGACGCTGCGACGCTGATATTCACAGCGTCAGCGGACAGGCGTTTGGCGGCTAATTCAAAAGATGTTCGCGTGCGGGTCGAGGCCTCAAAGAAGAGATTGATTACCGTCTTACCGCGCAAAGCAGGGACTTTTTTGACTTCCCGATTCGAGATCTCGCTAAAGTTTTCGGCTGTGTCCAGAATACCGATTATCTCGGCGGCGGTCAGGTCGCGGATGCCGAGTAAATCTCTGCGGCGGAAAGGTTTGTCCATCAATTATAGATAATAAAAGGTGATTGTTTAATCGCCCGCTAAATATGCAAATCTAAGGTTTGCCGAGGCAATTGCCTGTTTGCCACGATATTTTGTCAACCTACCCCGCAGCAGAATCTCACCATTTGGTTGCGTTTCTGGAAAATTTCCGAGCCTTGTA
This sequence comes from Pyrinomonadaceae bacterium, assembly GCA_041751735.1. Lineage (GTDB taxonomy): Bacteria > Acidobacteriota > Blastocatellia > Pyrinomonadales > Pyrinomonadaceae > OLB17. Next base: position 65,676 of record JBGSWW010000060.1, read on the forward strand.
AACGTTCCCCCAAAACTGTAACTAATGCCGTCAACGGCTTTTGTCTTAAACGTCAGATTCCGACCTTTGAGAATGGGGTTCAATAGATGGAAATCTTTCGTCCCCCTCTTTTTTAGTCGTCAGACCATGAAAAGGAGGCTTCTGGGCAGCTCCATAACTGCCGGCAAGATGTAGTTCCTCGATATTGGCGAAAGATCTTGAGGGCTTCTGAATAAAATAATATCCAAAATAATCAACAGTCTTCTGAGAAAGGCAAGAAACTACAAACAGGTGTGATAATACCGCTATAAAAGATATTCGAAGTAAGTTAATTGAGCCAGGTTTGTTCATTCAATCGGCCTTTCAAAAATGCCCACAGCCTCAACGTCGTCAAACTCTTTCAGCATCACCTTTATTATCTCGGCCTGCTTAGTCGGCACGAGTTTTCCGATAAAATCCGCCTGGATCGGGAGTTCGCGATGTTCGCGGCCTCGGTCGATAAGGACGGCGAGCTGGACCCGTTTTGGGCGGCCAAAGTCCATCAGTTGGTCGAGAGCGGCTCTGATAGTACGGCCGGTATACAGGACGTCATCGACGAGTACCACGCTTTTTCCCTCAATGTCATGTTCGAGCTCAGTACGGTTCACGATCGGGTTTGTTCCGACGGTAGACAGGTCATCACGATAGAGCGTTATGTCAAGAATGCCATATAGAGGAGACTGATTTTCGAGAGCTTCGATTCGTTTTGCGATGCGTTCGGCGATAGGGACGCCGCGACGCCGGATACCCACAAGATAAAGTCCGTCGGCTCCGTGATTTGATTCGACTATCTCCGACGAAAGCCTCTCGATCGCGCGTTTCATTGCCGCCGCGTCCATTATTCGCGACTTTTCTACCAAGTTGATTTCATCACCCATCAGTGGCAAATCCTAACAAAGCAAACTTCAAAGTTCAAAGAAGCCTGTTCGATGTTTCTTAAACGCCAGTTATTCCGTTAAAATCAAGCCTTTCCGTATGTCAAAGCTGTGGGAAAAGCTGGTCAGGCCGGTAATGTTCCGACTCGACGCCGAGCGAGCGCACGATCTCGGAATGACGGCGTTGAGATCCGGAATGGCTATGACGTTCGGTTTGGGCGGTGCCCCGGCGCCGGAGGTTTTATCAGCGTTTGGTACGATCGAGCGCTTTGGTTTGACGTTCGAAAATCCGATCGGACTGGCGGCGGGCTTTGATAAGAATGGCAAAGCGGTTAGCCAGTTCTCCGATCTTGGCTTCGGTTTCGTCGAGGTTGGCACGGTTACGTACGAACCGCAGACCGGGAATCCTAAACCGCGACTTTTTCGTTTGCCGGAACAAAACGCGCTCGTAAACCGGCTCGGATTTAACAATGAAGGGGCCGTTGCCATGGCCAGGCGGCTCAAGGAACTCGGCAGAATTAGGTGTGTTGTCGGCGTTAACATCGGCCGCAATAAGGATGTTCGAAACGAGGACGCGGTTGAGAATTACCTAAAGACTTCTGATCTGGTTTGCCCCTATGCCGACTACGTGGCTGTGAATGTTTCGTCGCCGAACACGCCCGGACTGAGAGAATTGCAGCGTTCCGAAAACCTTGATGAACTGCTTAATGCCATCCAGACCCGCAATGTTCAACAATTGCCGCTGCTTTTGAAAATCGCCCCTGACCTTAATGAAAACGAGATAGAAGAGATCGTCGATATATGCTTACGCAATGATATTGCCGGTATTATCGCGACAAATACGACAATTTCTCGTGAGGGGATCGCGGCGCACGACGTCGTCAGGATCGGAGCCGGCGGGCTGAGCGGCAAGCCTCTGGAAGCGAGATCAACCGAAGTGGTTTCGACAATATATCGGTATTCGAAGGGCAAGCTTCCCATAATTGGTGTGGGAGGCATCTTTGACGCCGAGGATGCGTTTAGAAAGATCGCTGCGGGTGCATCCCTCATACAGGCTTACACCGGCTTTATTTACAGCGGGCCGGCATTCGCAAGGGACATTAATATTGGTTTGGCGGCGAAATTACGCGAGCAGGGCTTTAGTTCCCTGGATGAAGCTGTCGGTTCGGCGGTCAGGCCTTGACGGTTTAAGACAGTCATTTGTTTGACAGCAACCGCTCAAAGGCTATAATTAACCCTTTGTCTTGTGCGAGCTAATAAGCGGCAAAGGCATCTATTGACAATGATCATCGATCTTAGCAGCGTAAGAACGGAGCCAAGAATGATCGAGCAGATCTTTGAGGGAAGCGAAATTGATCTGGCGGGCGAGGATGTCGAGCTTACTGGTCCTGTTAAAGTCGTTGCCGAGATCAGTAAGCTGGCTACCAAAACGAGTCTCGCGGGAAGGATCGCAACGTCGATCTCGAGAGAATGTACGCGCTGCCTTGAAGAGGTTAAAAGCGATCTGAAGTTTGATTTCGAAACGTCGTTTGTCGATGCTGAAACCGAGGAAGCCAAAACGGATGTCGAAGTAAGCATCGACGACCTGGATATTTCGCTCGTTGAGGACGGCAAAGTCGACTTGGCGGACGTGGCACGAGAGCAGATATTGCTGGCGTTGCCGATACAACATTTTTGCAAGGAAGACTGTAAAGGGTTATGCCCGAAATGCGGTGCTAACGTTAATTTGATAGATTGTAAGTGTTCCGACGACGAGGTCGATCCCCGTTGGGAAGCACTAAAAGGTTTGAAGTAGCCGCAGAGGGGCATTACGTCTTTTTGCGGCAGAATAATTTGAGGTAAAAAATGCCAAATCCAAAACGAAGACATTCACACGCACGGACCCGTCAGCGTCGAGCTCATGACGCCCTGAAAACGCCACAGTTCTACCTGGACAAAGATACGGGTGAAGCCAAGGTCCCGCACCGTATCGATGCTGCTACCGGAAAGTTCAAAGGCCGGCAGATCATCGACGTTAAGGAAGCCGAATAGATTTTTGAATTAATTCATTTTTTGAGTTCTAATTCTAATCAATGACAGCACAAAACGCGGGTATCATCGGGATGGGACACGCTTATCCGGAGGGCATTTTGACGAATGCCGATCTGGAAAAGATGGTTGATACTAACGATGAATGGATAACCTCGCGGACGGGCATAAAACAGCGTCATAAAGCCGCCGAGAACGAATATACCTCGCAGTTTGGTACGAAGGCCGCACTGCAGGCGCTTGAACGCGCCGGCTTGAAACCGACCGATATCGAGCTAATTGTCTGTGCGACCACGACCCCGGACCAGATCATGCCGTCAACCGGTGCGTTGATACAGGCCCAGATCGGGGCGACGAACGCGGCTGGAATGGATATTTTTGCCGCCTGTTCGGGTTTCTTGTACGGCCTCACGATGGTCGAATCGATGATCCGCACCGGCCAGATCAAATACGCCCTCGTGATCGGTGCCGAAGTCCTTACGAAGTACGTGGATTATTCCGATCGCGGCACCTGCGTTATTTTCGGCGACGGAGCGGGAGCCGCGGTAGTTGGACCGGTTCCCGAAGGCAAGGGGATCCTCGCGACAAAGATCAGATCTGACGGCCGGTACGAAGAGCAGCTCTTCGCTCCCGGCGGTGGAACAAAGCTCGGTACTACACATAAGACCATTGACGAAGGCATGCACTTCTTCAAGATGAAGGGCAATGAGCTCTTCAAGGTAGCAGTGCGTTCAATGGCCGATATTTCGGCTGAAATGCTGGAAAAAGCAGGCTATACAGTGGACGATGTGGATCTCGTGATCCCGCATCAGGCGAACCAGCGTATCACTGATGCCGTAGCCTCCAGGCTTGGTGTTCCGGAAGAAAAGGTTTATTCGAATATCGCACAGCACGGCAATACGTCGTCGGCATCGATACCGATTGCCCTCGACGAGTGTATCGAGTCGGGCAAGATCAAAGAGGGAAGCCTCGTTCTTCTGACCGCATTCGGCGGCGGCGTGACATGGGGCGGAACGGTCATACGTTTTTAGATGAGCAAGACGGCTTACATTTTTCCCGGTCAGGGCTCACAGTCTGTCGGCATGGGAAAAGACCTGTTTGACAATTTTACTGCGGCCCGAGAAGTTTTCGAGGCGGCGGATGAAGCTCTTGAATTTTCGCTATCGGACATGTGTTTCTCCGGGGATGAGGCTGAGCTTCAGCTTACAGCGAATACACAACCGGCGATCCTAACCGTGTCACTGGCTGCGTATCATTCGGCTTGTGCCGAAGGGTTGCCGGAGCCTGATTATGTCGCCGGGCACAGCCTGGGGGAATATTCGGCCCTGGTCGCGGCCGGTGTCCTGGATTTTGCGGATGCTGTTCGTACCGTCAGGAACCGCGGAACGTACATGCAGGAAGCTGTTCCGGTCGGAGTTGGAGCAATGGCCGCGATCCTCGGATCGGACGTAGACGAGGTGATCGCGGGATGTATCGAGGCCGCCAAGGGGCAGATCTGTGAGGCGGCGAATATCAATTCGCGAACGCAGGTCGTAATTGCCGGCAATACTGAGGCTGTTGACCGGGCATGCGAGATCCTTAAGGAAAAGGGGGCCAAGCGGGCGATCAAGCTCAATGTATCGGCGCCGTTTCATTGCCAGCTAATGATGCCTGCGCAGGAGCGATTGGCAAATGACCTTGCAACGCTTGAGTATTTTGATTTTTTGTTCCCGATCGTACATAACGTGGACGCCGCGATAAGCGATAGTTCTAAGGACGTTGGGGAAAAACTGACTCGCCAGGTCTCGTCGACCGTTAGGTGGCTGGAGACGGCAGAAAACCTCCGTGGCGCCGGGGTCGAGAAGTTTATCGAGATAGGGCCGGGCAAGGTCCTGAGCGGCTTGGTACGACAAATTGACAAAGAAGCAAAATACGCCAACATTGAAAATACCGAAAGTTTGCGAAATACTTTAGAAACGTTATAAAAACAGGAGAACATTAATGTCAGAAGTCCAGGATAAGATCAAACAGATAATCGTCGACGAGCTTGGTGTCGACGAAGCAGAAGTTACAGAAAACGCAAGGTTCATTGAGGACCTCGGCGCCGATTCGCTCGATCTGGTGGAGCTCGTGATGCGTTTTGAAGAGGAATTCGATATCGAAATTCCTGACGAAGACGCCGAGAAAATACAGAGTGTGCGCGACGCGTACGCATACGTCGAGCAGCATAAAGCGGCCTAGAAGCAGTGGTCAGTAGTCGGTCGTCAGTGGTCAGTAGTCGTTCCCCAACGTCGTCGATCACTGCGACCCGCGACCACTTATAATTATGAAAAGACGAGTAGTAGTCACGGGGCTCGGGCTTGTAACGGCCTGCGGGAACGACGTTCCATCGACGTGGAGCGCCCTGATGAACTGTGAGAGCGGGGCCGATTATATCGCAAAATTCGATGCTGAGAAGTTTTCGGCAAAGTTTGCTTGCGAGGTCAAAGGCTTTGACGCGCTCGATTTCCTTGATAAGAAGGAAGCCAGGCGGATGGGTGCATTTTCTCATTTTGCGATCGCGGCTTCTGATCAGGCTGTTAAACATAGCGGACTCGTCATCGATTCGTCGAACGATGAGATGGTCGGAACCTATATCAGCTCGGGCATAGGCGATTTCTGGGCTATCGAGCGTGAGCATGAAAAGCTGCTGAACTCCGGCCCGGACCGCGTTTCCCCGTTTTTTATCGTTTCGGCCATTGTAAATCTTGCTGCCGGGAATGTATCGATCCGGCACGGCGCCAAAGGCCCCAACTCGGCCACGGCTACGGCCTGCTCGGCCGGGGCCCATGCAATAGGTGACAGCTTCCGTTTGATCGAACGCGGCGATGCCGATGCGATGATCTGCGGCGGAGCCGAGAGTGCGATCACGCCGATGTCGGTGGCCGGCTTTGCCTCCATGCGGGCACTGTCGACCCGTAACGGCGATCCGAAGCATGCCTCGCGGCCATTCGACCTCGAACGCGATGGATTTGTGATCGGCGAAGGCGCCGGGATCATGATCCTTGAGGAACTCGAATTCGCGAAAGCACGAGGAGCGAAGATCCACGCTGAGATAGTCGGTTACGGAATGAGCGGCGATGCATTTCACGTCACGATGCCGGACGAGACGGGCTCGGGGGCGATCAGGGTAATGCAGCGGGCGATAAATGACGCAGCGATCACGCCGGACCAGATCGGATATATTAACGCTCACGGAACCTCGACGCCGTACAACGATAAGTTCGAAACACTCGCCATCAGGAAGGTGTTCGGCGAACACGCCGATAAGTTGGCCGTGAGCTCGACAAAGTCGATGACCGGTCACGCACTCGGCGCGGCCGGCGGTATCGAAGCCGTTTTCTCCGTCCTCGCTATGACCGAGAACAGGCTTCCCCCAACTATTAACTACGAGTTCCCTGATCCGGATTGTGATCTGGATTACATCCCCAACGAGCCTCGCGATGCTAAGGTTGACTACGCGCTGTCCAATAGCTTTGGATTTGGCGGGACCAACGCGTGCCTGATATTCAAGAGGTACTCCGAATAAGAGAATTCATGCGGACTTTGGAATACACATTCTGGCAAGATGGTGAGTTCTTCATAGGCCACTTGAATGACTATCCGGATTACGAAACGCAGGCTTATAGCAAGGATGAATTGATCGAAAATCTCAAGGATCTTCTCCTCGACGTTGAATCACCAGAAGTGCCCTTTATTCGTAAGGTTGAGGAACTCGTCCTCACTTAATGAAGCGCCGCGATCTAATAAAACGGCTAGAAGCGATGGGATGCGTGCTGTCTCGTCACGGCGGAAGGCACGATTGGTATACAAATCTCCGCCAAAAAATCTCAGCCCGTGCCACGTCATAAGGAAATTAACGAAAATCTTGCTCGATCGATTATCAAGAAACTAACAGCCGAATGAGCTTTGAACACAAAATGAATGACCATTCATTTTGTGATATCATCATCCGAAACCAGATATGAAAATAATAGTTTTGATGAAACAGGTCGCCAATAAGGATGCGGTCCTTAGGATCTCGGGCGATGAGAAATGGATCAACGAGGCCGATGTGGCCCAACAGACAAATGAGTCGGACGGCTATGCCCTCGAAGAAGCTTTGCGAACACGAGAAGCAAAGGGTGATGGCGAGGTCATTGTCTGCACCTTGGGCCCTCAAGGTGCCAAATCCGTCATCAAGGATGCTTTGGCTCGCGGAGCGGACCGGGCGATCCATGTCGTTGTCGACGACACAAAGAGCCTTTCCGCGTTTCAGATCGCTAGCTTGATCGCCGGGGCGGTCAAAGAAGAAAATGCCGACCTTATATTTGCCGGTTTGCAGTCAAACGACGCCAGCTACGGACAGACCGGAGTGATAGTCGCCGAGCTGCTGGGCATACCGCATGCCACGATCGTAATCGAGGTAGATCGCGAAAGCCTGGGTGAAACGCTTAAGGTCAAGCGAGAGCTCGAGAGCGGCTGGTACCAGTGGTTCACTTACAAACTTCCTGCCCTGCTTACCATTCAATCGGGCATCTCACAGATCCGTTATGCGTCGCTAAAGGGCATTATGGCCGCGAAGAAGAAGGAGATCCGAGAGGTAACTCCGTCGATCGAACCTTTCGTCTCAGCTTCGAAGATCGAAAAGGTCTATATGCCCCTCAAGACAAAACAGACACAGATGCTGGGTAACGGTGACGCGAAAGCCGGTGCCATGGAACTGGTCGAGAAGCTGCGGACGGAGGTGCGGGTGCTTTAAGAAGTGACGAGTGACGGGTGACGAGTGACAAGAAGGAAACCTGTCTCACATTCTCTGGCCGAGAATACCGCATAACAAAATTTATGATCTTAGTATTTATCGAACATAAAGACTGCGTCCTGAACCGTGTCTCACTTGAGGCTGTTGCCGCTGCCCAAGCCATCGGCAAGGACCTCGGACTTCCGGTGACCGCCATTATTCCTTGCGGAAAGGACTGCGAACTAGCCCAGGAGATCGCGGGCTATGCCCTCGAAAAGGTGATCGTCGCCAAGAACGAAAAGCTGTCTCAGTACACGCCGGACGGCTATGCCGATGCCTGGGAGCATGTGATCAAGGCCTTGAATCCGCAGTATGTTGTGATGTCTCACACCTACCAGGTAAGAGATTTCGCGCCTAAGGTCGCTGCTCGGTTGCGACGTGAGGTCGTGGGCGACTGCATTCGCTACCGGGCCGACGGCGGAAAGCTCGTTCTGACCCGCCGCATCTTTCTCGGCAAGCTCGATGCTGATGTCTCACTTGGGGGCGATGCTCCTTATTTCGTGACTTTCCAGAGCGGTGCGTTCCGCGGCGAAAATGCTGAAAAGGGAAGCGCGGCAGTTGAGACAATGGACGTTAATGTGGGGGATATCCGCATGACGCCCGAGGCTCCGTTCCAGGAGGCCAAGGCTACGGTCGATCTGACCAAGTCCGAGATCATTGTCGCTATTGGCCGGGGTATCAAGTCGCAGGAAAATATCGCCTTGGCACAGCAGCTTGCTGACGTCCTCGGTGCCGATGTGGCCGCGTCCCGGCCGATATGCGATGCTGACTGGCTGCCCATCGATCGGCAGATCGGTTCATCCGGTCAGACTGTCTCACCTAAACTTTATCTCGCGCTCGGTATTTCCGGTGCCATTCAGCATATTGTCGGCATGAAAAATTCCGGCACCATCGTCGCAATCAATAAAGACTCCGAAGCACCGATCTTCGATATCGCCGACTATGGCATAGTTGGCGATCTCTTCGAGGCTGTCCCAGTTCTCATCGACGAGATCAAGAAAGCGAAGGCCTAGGACGTTGACGAAAGACGCGTCGAATGTGACAGGTATCTCAGAAGACTCCCGCAAAGTCGCAAAGACGCAAAGAACTCAGGGCAGCCACGGTGTGCAGTCTCCCCGTAGGTTGCTGTTGTCTCACATCTACCATACACATAAGGGGCGATAGTTTTGCGTCTTGGCGTCTTTGCGGGAAATCGGTTTCCCGGGTCGGAGAGGTATCACCACAGAGAGTACGGTATGAGGCGTTTAGTTTTCAAATATCCAGGTAGTCAATAGTTAAAGGTGGATGTTCGGGCGACGTTGATCAGGTGATCCGCGGGCGGGTGGGGACAAACAGCGGGACTCACTGCGAAACACGGCAGGAGTTGTCGCAGACCCGGGAGTGAGATCGTTTTCGGAAACAAGGGCCCCGATGCTCCAATCGTCTCTACTACAACTTTCCGCAGGCAACAAACCGATACCTGCAGGCATTAGATCGTAGTTCACCAAGTCTTCCAAACCCATAAAAGATGGCGTCTGAAGCCTCTGATAATACCGGCCAGAGCCTGAACGGCTCTCCAGTAACAGTTCGAGAATGTGTTCGACCCTATCGAGCCTTTCGTCGCGAGCGAAAGGTCCGAGAGAGATATTCAGCCGGTGGGATTTGCAGTGGTTGTTGGAGGTTTCGTCTCTCATCAATCCCATCATAGCAAGACCGTTGCATATATGCAACAATTATTTCAAACAAAAAGAAAAAAAATTTCGGGGCCGCTGACGAGCGGTGTATCGTCCGAGATCTTTTATTGCCTTAATATCATTTATTTCATTAAATTAATGGATGAGCGAGATCAGGATCGGAATATCGGGCTGGACGTACGAGCCGTGGCGTGGGGAGTTTTATCCTAAGAAACTCGTCCACAAGCGTGAACTGGAATACGCCAGCCGACAGATGAATTCGATCGAGATCAACGGAACGTTTTACTCGCTTCAAAAGCCTGACGTCTTCAAGAAATGGCATTCCGAAACGCCTGAGGATTTTGTTTTCGCGGTGAAGGGGCCAAAATATATCACTCATCGAAAACGGCTGAAAGACATTCGCGTACCACTCGCGAATTTTTTCGCCTCGGGTATATTGCTGCTCGGCGACAAGCTCGGCCCGATTCTTTGGCAGTTTCCGCCGTGGGAGAAATTCGAGATGGAGCGATTCGGCGACTTTATGAAGTAACTTCCGCGGACGACGGGCGAGGCCGCCGAGCTCGAATCGGAAAATACGATCAAGATATCCGAAAACGCCTGGACGGAGGCGATCAAAGAAAATCCATTAAGATATGCTTTCGAGGCGAGGAACGATACGTTTTTTGTTCCGGAATTCGTTGAGTTGCTGCGTGAGAACAATATGGCATTGACCTTCGCCGATTCGGCAGGGAAATTCGGCTACGCCGAGGACGTCACGTCGGATCTCATTTACATCAGGCTTCACGGAAAGGATAAGCTGTACGAAAGCGATTACAGCGACGACGAATTAGCCGAATGGGCCGTCAGAATTCGTACTTGGAGTAAAGGTGGTGAACCTAGGGATGCGAAGAAGATCGTAAAAGCGAAGCCAGAGAAGGTTGAGCGAGACGTATTTGTTTATTTCGACAACAGCATAAAGGTGCATGCGCCCTTCGATGCGATGAGTTTGGCGAGTCAAATTTCCGGGCCGGCCGCTCGACAGACCGGGTAGATCGGCTGCGAATGCACGAATCAATTTCGAGTATGACCTCATGATTCGTGCATTCGCGGCCTGTATCTGTTGCTTAACGACAGGATTCCTCGATCGCTTCGTCGAATATCTCCAGCGCGACATCGACATTTTCTTTTGCCAGGATGAGCGGTGGCGACCAGCGGATCGAATTCGATCCGCAGCCGAGGATGATCAGGCCACGGTTGAAGCAGGCCATTTCAACGCGGTCGCGGAGTTCGGGGTCTGCGTCCAGGGATTCCTTATCTTTGACAAACTCGACACCGAGCATCATTCCGAGGCCGCGGACATCGCCGATGGAATCGTACTTGTCCTTAAGCCTGTTGAGTCCGGCCTCTAAATAAGCTCCAACGTCACGGGAGTTGTCTACGAGCCCTCCTTCAAGTAGTTCGATCGTTTTAAGGGCGGCGGTCAGAGCTACGGGGTTGCCGCCGAAGGTGGATGCATGGGCACCCTTATGCCAATCCATGATGTCGGCCTTTGCCGTGCATGCACCGATAGGCATGCCTGAGCCAAGGCCCTTGGCCATGCAAACGATGTCGGCTTTGACACCCTCGTGGTGGTCCAAGGCGAACATCTTGCCGGTGCGGCCCATTCCAGACTGTACTTCATCAGCTATAAGTAAAATTCCGTTCTCATCACAGATACGTCGTAATTCTTTGACGAATGCCGTTGGTGCGGGAATATAGCCGCCTTCGCCCTGGACGACCTCGAGGACAATTCCTGCCACTTCCTCGGGCGGGGTTGTCGTTTGGAACAGCTTCTTCTCTATCCAGTTAATAACGTCACGGGTAATCGTGGCTTCGTCGGTCGGCTTGTCCGTGACGAAGTGGCGAAATTTGTTGGGATATGGAATGTGGACGACGTCCAGTGCCTGACGCATGAAACCGAGCCGCTGTGCTTTCTTTGAGGACGTGAGACTGAGAGCTCCTAGCGTACGGCCATGGAATGAACCATAGAACGAGATGAATTTCTGTCGCCGGGTGTGATACATCGCTAACTTGAGCGCGGTCTCTATAGCTTCGGCGCCGCTGTTGGCGAAGTGCGTCTTGGTCGGCCCGTCGATGGGAACTATCTCGTTGAGCTTTTTGCCAAGCTCAGGCATATGGCGATAGAAAAAATCGGTACCGCAGAGATGGATCAGCTCGCCGACTTGTTTTTGAATGGCTGCGACAACCTCGGGGTGACAATGTCCGGTCGAACAAACGGCAACGCCGGCGTTGCAGTCGAGAAAGACGTTGCCGTCCGGATCGGTGATCCATACCCCGCGAGCGTGATCCGCAACGAGTTTGTAGTCAGGACGCGGGTAACTCGGGGTTACATATTGGGCATCAGCCTCGATGATCTCACGGGACTTCGGTCCTGGCAGTTCGGTTTTGATTACGGGACGCTGCAATTCTTGTGTTGGTGTCATTTCTTTATCTCCAAGTTAGTTTAGAAGCGGGCTTGCCCGCGGGGGGTGTCGAGCAAGCTCGACGCTAAACGCGAGATGAAGATATTAATCGCCGCCAAAGAGGTTGGAGCGTTTAACTGCGGGACGTAGTTTTGCAATGCATCGCGGGGTCATTCGTGTACTCAGGATATAGGAAATCGCCGCCGAGTTCAACGCTTACGTTTTTGAGGGTTTCGCGAGTCCCACTCCAACACGATCGAGCCGCCGACCGGCGTCTTCGACCATTTTGCTGCGAACTCCTCGAACTTTGAAATTAAGCGATCGAGATCTGTCTGTGGGATCTTTGTGTCAGGAATAATGTCGTGCTTTTCCCATCTCGATTGTGCTGCGTAAATCGCGTGCTCCGAGAATAAAGCATCTTTTTTATTAGCTGCGAAGACTTTCTCTCTTTTCCTTTTTGACTTTCGCTGGGTCCGGGCATCAGTCTCTGCCGGCCTAAGGATCCCGCCTTGTGCCATCTGTCCGAAAATACCGCCTTCGATAGACAACTCATTCTCGACAATGAAATGGGCCACATCATGAGGCAGGCGGTCATCATAGCCCGGAGCAGGGTCCATCACGGCCGTCGGAATGTTTAGGGCTTCGATCTTGAGACTGTATCCCCTAACCTTTGTCCTGGTAAACGTCACCGTCACAACTCGATGATAACGCAGAAGTTTCCAAGGTCTGAGGGGCTCGGAGCGAAAAGTCGGAAGTGGTAAAATCATTGTATGCAGGTAACTTCGAAGTACACGAATCGGCTGATCAACGAGTCTTCTCCATATCTCCTTCAACACGCCCATAACCCGGTTGACTGGTATCCATGGGGCGAAGAGGCATTTGAAGCGGCACGAGCGGCTGACATGCCTGTATTGGTCAGCATTGGCTACTCGGCGTGTCACTGGTGTCATGTGATGGAGCATGAGTCTTTTGAAGACGAAAAGATCGCGGCGATCATGAACGAGCATTTCGTCAATATCAAGGTCGATATGGAGGAGCGGCCGGATGTGGATCAGATCTACATGAACTTCGTGCAGCTAACTACGGGGCGAGGCGGTTGGCCGATGAATGTTTTCCTCACGCCGGACAAACGACCATTCTTCGGAGGCACATATTTTCCACCTTCCTCGCGTTATAACATGCCGTCTTGGCCGCAGATACTCGTCAGCATATCCGAGGCTTATAAAAATAAACGTGAAGAACTGGAAACTTCAGCCAATGAGATCGTCGGCGAATTGCGAAGATTGACGATATCCGAGACGACTTTAGGAAGCCTCTCCACGGACTTGCTGGATTCGGCATTCAAAAGCTATACGCGCACTTTCGACGCAGTGAACGGCGGGTTTGGGGGAGCACCTAAATTTCCGCCCGCAATGTCGCTAGAGTTTTTGCTGAGATACCATCACAGAACAGGCAACGATCTGGCTCTGCAGATGGTGCGGCACAGCTGCGAGAAAATGGCCCGCGGGGGGATTTACGACCAGATCGGCGGCGGATTTCATCGTTATGCAGTTGATTCTATATGGCTTGTACCGCACTTCGAGAAGATGCTTTATGACAACGCTCAATTAATTCGGATCTACCTGCATCTGTTCCAGGTCACCGGCGAAGATTTTTTCAGAAAAGTGGCGGTTGAGACGCTAGGCTATGTTGAGCGTGAAATGTTGCACCGGGACGGCGGCTTTTACTCAAGTCAGGATGCCGACAGTGAAGGGGTGGAAGGGAAGTTCTTCGTATGGACGCCTGATGAAATTACGGAGATTCTCGGCCAAGATGATGCGGCCATATTCAACGCGTATTTTGACGTTACGGCTCACGGGAACTTCGAGGAGAAGAACATTCTCAACGTTAAGCGGCCGAAGAACGAGATCGCCGCAGACTTTAACGTTTCGGAAGAACATCTGGCGGATCTGATCGAACGTGCGAGCAAGAAACTATTCGAAGCCCGGGAAAAACGCATTAAGCCACATCGTGATGAAAAGATCCTTACGGCATGGAATGGCTTGATGCTTTCGGCTTTCGCCGACGCGGCCGGAATTCTGGGCAGTGAACATTTCCTCGATATAGCGACTAAGAACGCGGACTTTCTTTTGAAGAACCTCCAGAAAGACAGAAGGCTGCTGCGCACGTGGAAGGACGGCGCAGCAAAACTCAACGGCTATATCGAGGACTATGCCAACCTGGCCGATGGATTATTAAGGCTCTTTGAGGTTTCTGGTGAGATCAGCTATTACATGGAGGCCAAACGGCTCGCGGACTCTATGATCACCGATTTCTGGGATGAAGAAGCCGGTGGATTCTACTTTACGTCAAACGATCACGAGGAACTGATCGTGCGGAACAAAGATTTCTTTGACAACGCGACCCCGTCGGGGAACTCCGTCGGCGCCGATCTTCTGCTGCGGCTCGCGAGGATATCGGGAGATGATCGTTATGTGCGATTTGCCGTTTCGATCTTAAAGCTTTCTGCTGCCAAGATCCGACAATATCCGCAGGGGTTCGGACGAGCACTTGGTGCTATGGAATTTCATCTGGCAGATAAGAAAGAAGTGGTCATTATCGGAGCAAGAGGCAATCATCTTGCAAGCGCGGCTTTGAAAAAATATCTGCCGAATTCGGTCGTTGTATTATCCGATGGGGCCGAGGAGGAAACTAAAGATCTGCCGATCCTTTCCGGGCGAGGCCAGATGGACGGGAAACCGACCGCGTATGTCTGCGAGAATTATGTTTGTGAGCGTCCTGTCACGACGACCGACGACCTCGAGAAATTAATCTGATCGTCGGTCCGAAGTTGTAAATAGAAAAGAGGCTGTCTGAAAAGGCGGCCTCTTTTTTGGCGCAAAATAGGGTGAGTGGCTTTAAAATATTGGGTATGAAGAAGGTGGTATTTAAGAGATACGACCAGAACCAGCCGATGCTGCTGCCGCCGAGCTATGAGGAAC
>JBGSWW010000061.1:0-3614 GCA_041751735.1 Pyrinomonadaceae bacterium
GACAGCAGTGAATAGTGCAGCAACTGAGAGACGAGCAGTTGAAAGGATTTCAGGCAATGCTGAGGCTCCTTTCTCGGCCTGAAGGCTGCGAAAGGTTCCGCCCTTACTTGTATATTTGACAGTCAAACGCTATGCAGTTAATAAGGACGCTTGTTGATTGCAGGAAAAGATGAGTCTGAGCCCTTACTGATGCCAGATAGGCTGAACGTTAGATTTTGACCTCTTTTCCATTCTTTTAGATTGTTCCCGATGCCGAACAGTATCGAATGACCATCATAGAGTCTGTAACGACAAGGTTGAGCAAGGAACAATGTTTTTCGATAAGGAGCATAGCATCATGTCAAAAAATATCTTGGGCATCGACGTCGCCAAAAAGAAGCTGGACGTTGCATTAATGTTTAACGAGAAGACCCTGACACGCAAGTTCGACAATACGACCAAAGGCTTCAAGCTGCTTGCCGGATGGCTTGCCTCACTTCGTATCGAACGAGTCCACGCCTGCATGGAAGCTACGGGATCGTACTCCGAGGGGATAGCCGAATTTCTGCATGAACGAGGCCATTGCGTTTCGGTTGTCAATCCGCTTCGTATCAAGGGATATGCGAAGAGCTATCTACAGCGAAACAAGACTGATCCGGCGGATGCCCGCACGATCGCCGGTTTTTGTCTGGCTATGGATCCCAGGCCATGGCATCCGCTTCCCGTCGAAGCCAAACAGCTGCAGTCTTTGACACAGCGTATCGATGCCTTGCAGGAAATGATGGTCGCCGAACAGAATCGTCTCCAGACGGCTCCGCGCGAAGTGCATCCGAGCCTTAAGCGCGTGATAAGGACCCTCGAGAAAGAGATCGAGAACGTCCGACGCCTTATCAAAGATCACATAGACAATCATCCGGAGCCCTACGTCCTTAACGCGGACAATATCAAGATCGGGGATGCGTCGTTTCAGCCCATTCAAAATACCGCTCTTAAAATCTTCGTCGGTGAGAAAGCGGTTCATTTACGGCCGTTTTTGTCGGAGTCTCTTTTTCGGGCTAATAGCATTTCCCGAGATGTATGGTCAGGACGTGCACGGTCTTCGGAGCGAAGCTTCTCAAATTCCAGTCTCCGGCGCTCGAGATATTTGTCTACGGCCGATTTGTTGTGGAGATAGTAGGAAATTGCACCGTGTATCTCAGCAAGCGACAGGGTATCGAAGGCGAATTGAATTTCGGCGGCATTTTCGCCGCGATTGAAGGCGTAAACGACAGAGTCTAACGACACGCGTGTATTGCCGACTCGCAGAGTTCCACCCTCGACCAAGCGGACGGGCTTTGGAATTGTGCCTACTGTGGTCACCATAACGGGGATATTTTAACACGTAATTTCATACGCGAATAAGTGGCAAGCGGGACGCTCTCCAGTCCGTCCGGGCTATTTAACCGTGCCTCGATTTTTGAGGCGGATGATCGCTTCGAGGGTGACGTTGCTGTGGCCCTGGGCTTTGGCGCGGCGGATTAGGTCGGGGGTGATGTCGTGATTTTTTAGGCGGATGGCGGTTTCGGGGGAGAGGTCGGGGTCGCCTTCGGCTTTGATCTCGTTGACGAATTCGGAGAATGCTCGAACCGCCCTTACTTACGAGGCTGTGTCAAAACTCACGCCTGGGTCACGAGAAATAATTGTAACTCGGAAGGGGAAAAAGGAAGTGGGGAGGTTTAAAATAGTTGAGGGGTTAAGAATCGGCTTAGGGGGAAGAGGCAGATGGGTTACATCAGTGGGAAAGGGCGCTCTCAGGTGATGATGTTTCCGGCGACGTTGGACGAGTATGTCGGTGAAGGGAGTGAGGTACGTGCGATTGGAGCATTCATTGAGTATCTGCGGCTGGAGGAGATGGGATTTGAGCGGGGGGAGGCGGCGTGGACGGGGCGGCCGGGGTACGATCCGAGGATGTTGCTGGGGATATTTATCTGGGGACATTTGAACGGGATAAGGTCGTCGAGGCGGCTTGAACGCGAGTGTGGGCGCAATGTCGAGTTGATGTGGCTGAGCGGGTTGTTGAAGCCTGATTTCAAGACGTTGTGTCGGTTTCGAGTTGATAACCCGGAAGCGATGAGCGAGGTATGGGTACGATTTCGGTTATGGTGTGCAGAGGCGGGATTGTATGGAAAAGAAGAGGTGGCGATAGACGGGTCGAAGTTTAAGGCGGTAAACAGCACACAGCGAAACATTACGCAGGCAAAGCTTGAGAAGCGGATAAAGCGAGAGCGCGAAGCGGTGGCGAAGTACCTGGCGGATCTGGAGGAAGCCGACAGCGGGGACAGCGGCGAGCCGGCGATGACGGGGGCCGAGCTAAAGAAGAAGATCGATGGACTTGGCGAACATCTTAAGAAACAGGAAGAGATGCTGGCCGAGATGAAAGAGAACGAGGAAACGCAGCGATCGTTGACCGATCCCGAAAGTCGGCTGATGAAAACGGCAAAAGGGAGCTATGTCGGCTATAACATCCAGACGGCGGTTGACGGCAAACACAAGCTGATAGCCGACGTGATGGTGACGAACGAATGTACGGATTACACGCTGCTGCCTGAGATGGCAAAACGGGCAAAGGATGCTCTTGGGGTCAAAGAGTTGACGGTATCGGCCGATGGCGGCTTTTTCGGTTTCGAAGCGATCAAGGCCTGCGAAGATGAAGAAGGCATAACCGTCCATGTTCCGATACGCGAGAATAACGATGCCGAGCGGCGTGGAATGATTCCCAGAGACCGGTTCAAACACGACGCCGAGCGAGATGTTTATATCTGTCCGGCGGGTGCCGAAATGAGAAAAACGGGAAAATATATAAAAAAGAACCGCGTTCCAACCGAGTATTTCGTTTATAAGACAAAACAGTGCAAGGCGTGTCCACTGCGCTCACAATGCACTACCAGTAAGAACGGGCGGGAGATAAAACGCTGGGTCCACCACGAAGTGCTCGACCGATTGAGTGCGAGACTCGCCGGGCAGCCGGAAATACTCAAGAGGCGAAAGAGCATCGTCGAGCATCCTTTCGGAACCATAAAAGTCGGGATGGGTCACGAAAGACTGCTGCTAAAAGGAATCAAAAAAGTCGGTATTGAAATCAAACTGACCGTCCTTAGCTACAACTTTAAACGCGTCATGTCGATCCTCGGCACTTCGACTGTGATCGATATGTTCAGAAGCCAGATTGCAGCGAAAAATGCCCAAAAAATGACACTCAGCCCGGCATTCTGTTGAAAATGAGCAATAAATAGAAACGTTGGCAAAAAACATCGGGCCAGCGGCCAATGAAAACCAGGCCGCCAACATCCGCCGCTGCCACCGGCTATCTGCTCGGAGACGCTAAAACCAACTTTTGACACGGCCTCGTTAGTAAGGGCGGTCCAGTCACGCCGGGTGACGTTGGATTCTAAATACCGAAGAGCTCCGCCTACATCTGTGTTGGATGTTCCGCCCTTACTGACGTGCGGGCTTGTGCACCCGAGCGGCCATTTAAGAACTTGCGAAACTCAAATGTTACCGGTTGATAGTCAAATGAAAGTGACCCATATTTGGGGTAAACTTTCATGGAACAAACGTTAAAATCGGAAGAGCACGGGAACATTCGCTCCGGATAC
>JBGSWW010000062.1:0-6431 GCA_041751735.1 Pyrinomonadaceae bacterium
CCAACAGAATCTGCCGGAATCTCGGGATTTCAGCCTTGTTTGCGAGATCGAAACAAAATTGATCTCGGCGAAAAAAATAACGACAAAAACAGATTTGGTGGCTAGCATTGCCGCCGGTGATGTTGACGCAAAGATCGTTCAACGGACGGTGAGTAATCTTGATAAATACCCTCTTTCAGCGAATGAGCTGAATGAGAAGGTCCGCTCAGCCGCCAACGTAACACAGAATCGGATCTGGGACGCTATCAAAGAGTTAGGGATGAAGGACGATCCGCGATATTCGAAGTACAGTTTCCGAACCCGTAAAGATGAGGCTGTCGGCCCGACAAAAGCATACGGTTCGATCTACAACGAAGATGCGGTACGCGCTCTGACAGAGTACTTTCGAGGAAGAGCAAGGGCAGCAAGCTAGTATTTGGGTTAAACGAGCCGGACCAGTCGCCAAACACTACGCTGGTATCCCTAAACGTAAACAATGACTAACCAGCTATCACTTTTTGATGCAGACGGTGCCCGGTCGCTGCTTGATCGGCTGATATCTGAGTCTCGGCTCTACAAGACGAGCAAGGACTACAAGGAACTTCTGGATTTTGTTATTAAACTGCGTCACATGGCTCCGTTCAATGCGATGCTTTTACAGATCCAAAAGCCAGGGCTGCAATATGCGATGTCGGCAAAAGATTGGCGGGGGAGATTCGGACGGTATCCGAAAGAAGGAACGCGGCCACTCGTGATCATGTGGCCTTTTGGACCGGTTGGCTTTGTATACGACGTGGTGGATACAGAAGGCGCCGAACTTCCGCGTGATGTATTTGCATTCACCGCCCGCGGCGATATCGATGCGGCGTCCTTCGACCGATTCAAGGCCTTGCTTGCGCGCAAAAGAATTTCGTGGTTCGAGGTCGATGGAGGTGATGCCCACGCCGGGCTCGTCCGAGTTCTGTCACGGTCGGAAGAGAACGGAAACAATTATCGGATCAACATTAACAAGAACCATACGTTACCAACGCAGTTCACGACCCTGGCTCACGAACTCGGCCACATTTTCCTTGGACACGTTGGGGCCGATAAGAAACTAAAGATCAAGGACCGCACGCATAAGTCCGATGACTCAAAAGAGATCGAGGCGGAATCCGTAGCTCACCTCGTATGCAATAGAGCCGGCATTGAGCCTCAGTCCAACAAATACCTCTCATCATTTGTTCAGAACGAGCAAGAGATCAAGGATCTCGACATTTATGCCATCCTCGTAGCCGCCGGCGCAGTCGAGAGCCTTTTAGAACTGAATCCCAAAGCGTTTCGTCCGCGCGGATGGAATGACAATGGGAGATCCGTTGTCGAACTAGTAAAATTGTCGCCAAGGTCAACTGGCGAGCATAAGGAGAGGGCATGTCAAACCTTCCTGATTGGACCTATAGGGGCGGTCATTTTCGACCTAATTTCAGCACAAACGATGTTCCCAACCCTGGACACGTCGTACGGGTAAATGGAAGCGCGACGACCTTGTCCCCTATGGCAAGGCTTCGGAGCAGTATAGAAGGCAGTTTTATTTTTGCCCCGATTGCGACGGAGTTCTGTTGCTTCCGGGGGAACAGGAATATACATTCAACTGCGGATCATGTCGGATAGAATTCGGCTGGGGTTTCGGCGGTCTGTATGAGAAGCCGAGTACCAAACGATATGAACTTGACGAGTAACGATCTTGGCACTGGGCCGACCGGAGCGTTTCAATCGATCGGTCGCGAAGCCTTTCCACTTGGGAATGAAATCCGGCTACGGATCTTGAACGCGAGAGGGAGAAATGGAACTTGGAAGACTTAAGCGTGTTGAGCCACGGGAGGTTTGGGCTAATGAGGCTTTGCACTTCACGCCTTGGCTCGCACGCGAGGATAATCTGGCATTACTTGGCGAGGCAATCGGCATCGAGCTTGAGCATGAGGCAACCGAGCAGAGTGTCGGCCCGTTCAGCGCTGACATCCTTTGCAAAGATACAGCGACGGGCAATTACGTGCTGGTTGAGAACCAACTTGAGCGGACAGACCACAGGCATCTTGGTCAGCTGATAACGTATGCATCCGGTTTGAAAGCAGTAACGATTGTCTGGATCGCGAATCCCTTCACATCAGAGCACCGTGCCGCCCTCGACTGGCTCAACGAGATCACTGACCGAAAGTTCAACTTCTTCGGGCTTGAAGTTGAGTTGTGGCGGATCGGCGATTCAGCAGTTGCTCCGAAGTTCAATGTGATAGCAAAACCGAACGACTGGAGCAAAACAGTATCTGAGGGCGTCGCCCGCGTCGAAAACGAGGCGTTAACGCCGACTAAACAACTTCAACTTGAGTACTGGACGAAGTTCTGCGGATACGCGGCCTCTCAGCCAACAACGATTCGCACGACCAAACCGCTGCCACAAAACTGGATGAACATGTCCATTGGACGAAGCGGTTTCGGCCTAGTTGCAGTGGCATCCACGTGGAACACAGATCAAGCCACTTACGGGATCGGAGAGCTAAAGGCAGAGATCGTCATCACGGACCCCAGCAACAAAACGTACTTCGACCAACTAATGACGGACAAAAGCCGGATTGAAACAGAATTAGGCTACGAGCTCATCTGGTTTAGTCCGGAGAAATCGTCGAAGATCCATATCAGGCAAACCGCCGATATCCAAAACCGCGATGAGTGGACGAATCAGTTCGCATGGCTGCTGTCAAAACTTGAGGACCTACGCCGCGTTTTTGGCGACAGAATCAAGGCTCTGTAGATCGGAACCGATAGTATCGTTAAGACAATTATCCGGAGAATCGTATGGCAACTTGGATGTATCAATTGAATCAAAAGAACTGGCCGCCAAGCCGTTACCGGCTTGAGATCTGGGAAGGCGAGCGCTGGGTCTGGCCAGTGGGTCAACGGCTGGTTCGCGGTGAATCACCAAACCCCGGAGACACCATCATCTTTTTTTATGCCCCAAGCGGCGGACGCGATCCAGGCTTTTACGGGTGGGCGGTCATCTTAGAGTGGCTCGACGACGGATCCCTCTTATACTTTCGCGCCGCTAGCCCGAGCGACCATCTGAAGATGCATCCCTGGTGGGACAAAGCCGCCTTGGTGCTTGCTGATAAGATCCGAGGGAAAATGAAACAGCGAACGCTCTGGCTCATATCTGAGGATCTGGTCAGCGACCTCCGTGAAGGAATCACGACATGGATCGGGGAACATAGATCTATCGCCGAGTCGACGCGAGCAAAACAAAAAACGCCGTAATAGCGTCTTGCAAGCCATTGCGTAAGAATCAGCATCGAATGAAAAAAAGTGGCAGCTCATTAATCTATTCGCCCAGCGACCTTGTTCGATACCTTGAGTCGCCGTTTTCGTCTTGGATGGATCGGTATCATCTTGAGCATCCGAGCTCTTTGGTACCTGATGAACTTTCTGAAGATGCAGAGCTGATAATCAAAACCGGAGAGGCTCACGAGCAAACGATATTAGAACAGTTTCGCAGCACCGTTGATGATCTATGTGAGGTACCCCGGGAAGCTGATTCGGCGGTCGATGTGAGGGAGGTTATCCGGCAGCGTCACTCGATCATTTATCAGGCGAAACTCGAGTCAGGTAACTTCGCTGGATACGCCGACTTCATCATTCTTGACGAATCGACCGATCGGTATCAGATCTGGGACACCAAACTTGCCCGCTCTCCGAAGCCCTACTACGCGATCCAGCTTTGCTGTTACTCGGAGCTGTTTTCCGAAATGACCGGTGAACCGATTCCAGAGAAGTTCGGGCTTATTTTGGGCGCGGATGCCCAGGGAACATCTGAACGTGTTGAATTTAGAACCGAGGATTTCATCCATTACTACCGCCATCTAAAAAAGTGTTTTCTTGAAATGCAAGCTGCATTTGATGGCAATTTTGACGATCGGCCTATTCCCGATCCGCGGGCTGACCATGGCAGATGGCAGACGCACGCCGACAGATATCTTGATGAAAAGGATCATCTGGTTCGCGTTGCAGGTATATCAACTGGGCAGATCAAGAAGCTCAATGAGGCTGGCATTGGCACACTAACCGCTCTCGCCGAAACTGGAGTTAGCTCAATCCCCATGATGCCGTCCACGACACTAGGGAAATTAGTTCATCAAGCACGACTGCAGAAAGGAACACGCGAGCTTCGACAGGCGGACAAGAACGCTACAGCGAGGTTCGATATCCTCCCAACAGTCGATGACAATGCTCGTCCGGTCGGACTCGGTGCTCTTCCGGAGGAGAATCCGGGTGACGTCTTTTTCGACATGGAGGGATTTCCTCTTATTCCGGGCGGCCTGGAATATCTATTCGGCAATACGACCATAGATACTCAAAACGGCGAGCATGAATTTACGGATTTTTGGGCACATGACCGCGAGAGTGAAAAGCTCGCGTTCGAGCAATTCATAGATTGGGTATACGAACGGTGGCTGAAGAATCCGGGAATGCACATATATCACTACGCTCCGTACGAGGTAACAGCCGTGCGGCGCCTAAGTACGTTTCATGATACGCGTCAGGATGAGGTCGATGAGTTACTGAGGCATGAAGTGTTCGTAGATCTTTATAAAGTCGTGCGGCAAGGGTTAAGGATCGGCGAAGAGAGCTACTCCCTTAAAAAAGTAGAGAGAATATATTGGCCGCAAAGCCGCACAGGCGTGGTGACACTATCGATAGGGTCCGTGGTTCATTACGCCCGATGGATGGAAAGCGGTGAACCGGGTGACTGGCAGAATAGTCCTATTCTTAAAGAGATACGCGACTATAACAAGGACGACTGTGATTCGACGGCAGAACTGGCGAGATGGCTGAGGCGATTGGCTGCTGAGAATGGCATTCCCCCCTCAACTGATCCGTCTGCCCTTCGGTCCGCTGATCAATCCGATATTAAAGAGCTTGACGAAAGAACATCTGCGCGGTTGGAGATCGCGCGTAACCTTCGAGAAAAGAGCGATAGTATTTCCATGGTGCTAGCAGACCTAGTGGACTTTCATCGAAGGGAGGGCAAACCGGTTTGGTGGAAGTTCTTTGAGCGATGTTCCTCAGAGTCTGAGATTCTTCGGGACGATAACGGCTGTATTGCTGATGTAGAAGCAATAGGAGAACCTGTCCCTGAGAAAAGATCGCTCGTACAGGAATACCGATTTGACCCCGCACAAGAATGCAAGTTATCGGCAGGTGAGAGAAAGAACGTCGTTTTTCCTCATGCGAAGGAAACAAGGCTTAACCTTTTTTCGCTCGATTTGGCTGCCGGCTCGTTGAAGTTGAAAGCAGGGCAAAAGACGCTTGATGCTTTGGGAGGCGAGTTTCCGAAACGAGGTTCGCTTGTGCCTGACGAGTATGTGAATCCAGATCCGATTCCCGACGCAGTGGCACGTGTTGCCGAATCGCAGCTTAAGGATTTACTGAACGCAGCGGTCGAATCCCTGTTGAAACGCGAGGCTCCGCCGGGGCTTCCATCGCAGCACGACGAATCGACCACAGATTTTGCTATTAGGGTTGGGCGCCAAATGAATGGTGACTGTTTGGTCATTCAGGGTCCGCCGGGCACCGGAAAAACCTACACTGCCTCACATATGATCGCGGCGCTTCTCGCAGACGGAAAGAAGATCGGCATTACTTCGAACGGGCACAAAGCGATAATGAATTTAGTGAAGGCGTGCGGTCGCGTGCTCTGCGAAAACGGAAAGCCGTTGGTGGGAGTTAAAGCAGGCGACAGTGGCGATGAACAGGTCTTCAAGAATAATCCCGGATTTCTTCATCGAAAAACTGGAGGAGAGGCCTACGAAGCGTATTCCGACGGTATTCTCGCAGGGACGGCGTGGCTCTTTTCGCGAGCTGACTGGAATCATGAGCTCGACTATCTGTTCGTTGATGAAGCGGGGCAGGTTCCACTTGCGAACGTAGTCGCTATGACCCGCTGCACAAAGAATCTGGTGTTGCTCGGCGATCAGATGCAGCTTGAGCAGCCGATCCAAGGTGCTCACCCGGGGGACGCAAGGCTTTCCGCACTCCAATACGCTCTAAAGGATGTCGAAAGCAGCCGTGAGGACGCAACTGTATTTCACTCCGTTGTCACAGATGATTACGGGATCTTTTTGGGAGAATCTCGTCGTATGCATCCAGCCGTGTGCGATTTTGTCTCCGAGAGCGTTTATAACGGACGACTGCATTCGCATCCTGATTGCGCGAACCAGGCGATTGATGTTCCGGGAGATCATGATGCCTATGGAATCGTTTTTCACGGAATCGAACATGACGGGAATATCCAAGATAGTGAGGAAGAGGTCGAGCAGGTTCTCGAAGTCTACAGCGGCCTCGTAGGGCGAAAGTATACTGATAAGAATGGCGAGACAAAAACTCTAGAGCTATTGGATTTCCTGTTCATTGCACCTTATAATGCA
>JBGSWW010000063.1:0-27462 GCA_041751735.1 Pyrinomonadaceae bacterium
GACCTTCATGAGGATGAAGGAAGACCACATGCGAAACGGGCAGCTAAAGCCTGCGTACAATATACAGGCATCGACCGAACGGCAGTACATCGTCGATTACACGCTTGGACAGAAAACGACAGACACATCTCTCTTAAAAGATCACATTGATGATTTCATAGCGTCCTATGGACACGCACCTGAGTGCCTCACGGCAGATGCGGGCTACGGCAGCGAAGAGAACTACGGATATCTCGAACAGTTCGGGATCAAGTCCTTCGTTAAATACGGCTACTTTGATAAAGAACAGAAAGAAAAGAACCCCGGCAATCCTTTTCATCCGGACTACCTGCACTACGACCAGACGAGTGACACATACACCTGCCCGATGGGCCAGACGATGAGCTACACCGGCGACAAGACCAGACGGACAGCTAACGGATACCTTCAGACCCACAGACTCTATAAGGCACAGAACTGCAGCGGATGCCCCTTGAGAGGCCCCTGCCATAAGGCGGCAGGCGACCGCGTCATCCAGCGTTCGCCAAACCTCGTTCGCTACAAACAAAGAGCAAGAGAACTGTTAGCGAGCGAGGAGGGAATAGAAAAACGAAGACAAAGATGGCAGGTAGAAGCGGTATTCGGGAACATAAAACAGAACAAGGGGTTCAGAAGGTTCTTACTTAGAGGTCTCGACAAAGTAACCACCGAGTTCGGACTCGTCGCACTCGCCCACAACCTCCAGAGGCTCAGCACCGGCCACTGATCACTCTTACCTTTTCTCGCAAAAAGAAAAGAGACCGCCTAGATCAGTTTCTAGACGGCCTCTTGTTTTCTTAAGCCTCGTTATTCTCGCCTTTGGATTTGCTTCTTTCCGCGGCGGCCTGTGCTTGCGGCAGCGGCATGCCGACCGCGTCGGCGTGCGTCAAAGGCTCATCGTCGGTCTCGTCCGGGACACTGTCCGCAATTATCATCTTGCCGGACTGCTTCGTGAACATCAGAACTTCCTTTTCCTTGTCAAAATCGACCATCACGAAATCGCCTGTCTCGACCTGCTGCGTTGCCACCAGATTCGATAGGGGATAGACGAGGAAACGTTCCACGGACCGCTTAAGATGGCGGGCACCGTATTTGAGATCGATGCCTTCGCTTAGCAAAAACTCCTTGGCGTCAACGGTACATTCAAAAACAAACTTGGTTCCCGCTGATTCCGTAATTCGGTCCTGAACGGCCGTTAATTCGATCTCGAGTATCCTTCTGAGGTGATGTTCCTTCAGGCTCCTGAATACCACCACCTTGTCGATGCGGTTCATGAATTCCGGCGAGAATTTTCGTTTTGCCGCTTCGAGTGCCGTGCGATAGATCTTCGAATCGATCTCGTTATCTTCTTTCGCTTGGTCTGTCTTGGTCGGTGTAAAGCCGATGCCGCCTGAGATCATATCCGACATCTCACGGGCACCGAGATTCGAGGTCATTATGACAACCGTCCGTGAAAAATCGACCCGCCGGTTATCACCGAGCGTCAGCGTGGCTTTGTCGAGGATACCAAGCAGAAGCTGCCAAAGCGAATCCGACGCTTTTTCGATCTCGTCAAAAAGCACGAACGTTAATTTGGTCTCGTCTGTATGCGACTTGTCGAGGTTCTCCTGCGTCAGCATCGGTGATGTTTCGCGATGTCCGAGATATCCCGGAGGCGATCCGATGAGCTTGGCGATCTCGTGCGAATGCTGAAATTCGGCGCAGTCGATCTTGACCACAGCGTGCGGCTCGGCGAAAAGCACCTCCGCCGCAGCCTCGACCACTCGCGTTTTACCGGAACCGGTCGGCCCGAGAAAGAGCATTGTTCCTATCGGACGTGAAGGGTTGTTCATTCCCGCCAGATAGATTTGAAACAATCCGCTCATGCGGCGGACGGCCCGCTCCTGTCCCACGATCAGAGCGGAAAGCTTGTCCTCAAACTCGGCTGCGCGAGGGCTCTTTCGGTCCGGATCAAGCAATATGCCAGTTTCGGTTCTTTCTCGTTTTGTTCCCGGTTCGTTTTTCATTTTCCTACCTCTTTCGGAACTTTAGTTCCGCTATATCAAGAACGTTTTCCTGACTCACAACTTGCGTGGGGGCAAGCATTCGTCAACAAGGATGAAATCCACAGATTATTAGTTGGCTTGTCTTTGGGTCCGGGCTGAGATGTCCGGAGTGTTGAAAGCAGGTATGAAAGCCCGCCTCTCTCTTATCTTTAGCACATACCTTCGACAAGACGCAACAAAAAATAGCCAGGCGCGAGTTTTTCTGGAATCCGCTGCCGATTGTCTGTATCGCCGACGGCCAGCCCACGAATGGCAGCCAACCGCAATGTCATCATTAACCGCCGCCTATTTCTTGTAATTTGAAATGCCGAATCACATCACGATTGCAGAAAGAAATGGAAGCGGGAATAAGTGCGGCCAGATGACGGAAAAACTGTAGTAGACGCCGCCGTAAGAATAAAAGTGTCCCAGCCGGGACACTAAAAATCGAATGTAACCCTGAGAAAGGCTAGGCTTAACCTTCTTCAGTAAGTGTCCCATTTTTTTCCCAGAAGTGCTGTTGTGTTGTGATACAGAAAGAGCCGTCAAACAAACCGTGCCTAGGTCCTCACGCAAATGCGCCGAGTCCGCACGGAAGGCGAAACGTCTCTTTCCGATCCAACCCTCGTCTATCAATTTAAGTTGTCAAAGGACCCCGCACATAGCGCCGCCACCAACTTACCTGACAATGCCGCTGGACGGAATACGACATGGCGTAGAATGTAGCATTTGTCACAAAATGTATCGTTTGGCGTATGAATCAAAATTGAAGTGTCAGTACCGCGGACCGGTTTAACACTGAAATTAGCAGAGTGGCTGAATGTTTTTTCAGTTACCTCCGGCTAAAGCCGGAGGCAAAAGAGTCACTTAGTGCTCGATTAATCGTAGTATTCCAATCCCAGGTGCGTGATGAGTTCTTCGCCGCGGAGATGGCGAAGTGTGTTCTTCAGCTTCATTAGCTGGATGAACAGGTCGTGTTCGGGATAGAGGCCCGGGGCGGTTTGGGGAGCTTTGAAGTAGAACGAGAGCCATTCTTGCACGCCCTTCATTCCCGCACGCTGTGCCAGGTCCATAAACAGGGCGAGGTCGAGTGCGAGCGGCGCGGCTAGGATCGAATCGCGGCAAAGGAAATCGATCTTGATCTGCATCTTGTAGCCCAACCAGCCAAAGATGTCGATGTTGTCCCAGCCCTCTTTGTTATCGCCGCGAGGCGGATAATAGTTGATGCGGACGACGTGCGAAAAATCGCCGTAGAGATCCGGATATACGTCGGGCTGAAAGATGTGTTCGAGAACTGAGAGTTTTGAAACTTCCTTGGACTTAAAATTCTCGGGGTCGTCGAGGACCTCGCCATCGCGGTTACCGAGGATGTTGGTGGAATACCAGCCGTCGAGGCCGAGCATACGTGATTTCAGTCCCGGTGCGAGGATCGTCTTCATCAGGGTCTGGCCTGTCTTGAAATCCTTGCCGCAGATGGGCATTCCAGTTTTATCTGCAAGTTCGACAAGAGCCGGGACATCGACCGTCAGATTCGGTGCCCCATTTGCAAACGGCACGCCCGATTTCAATGCCGCATAGGCATATATCATCGACGGAGCGATGAACGGATCGCTGTCGTACATTGCATTTTCGAGCGATTCGAGTGATGCATGGATAGCCGATTCCTCGATGTAGATCTCGGTCGATGCGCACCAAACCATCACGAGCCGCGAGCAGTTGTTGTCGGTCTTAAATTTGGCTATGTCGGCGATGAGCTGGTCGGCAAGATCCATCTTGTTCTTGCCGGTCTTGACGTTCTCGCCAGTGATGCGTTTGACGTAATTCTGCTCAAAAACCGCCGCCATCGGCTTGAGCGAAGAAAGCGGTTCGGAGAGCTGGTTGAGAAGGTCTTTGTCGAGAACCCCAGCGTTCATCGCCGCATCATACGCGCTGTCGTGAAAGATGTCCCAGGCTCCGAAGACAATGTCATCGAGCGAGGCGAGCGGGACGAAATCTTTTATGAGCGGCGAACGATTGTCGGTGCGTTTTCCCAACCGGATCGTACCCATCTGCGTCAGCGACCCGACAGGAGCAGAAATACCCCGTTTAACGGCCTCAACACCGGCAACTAAAGTCGTACTTACGGCCCCGAGCCCGACCAGCAAAACACCCAGTTTCCCTTCCGCGGGCGCAATGTCCACACCTTTATCGACCATCTTTTCCTCCGAACAAATCCAAAACTATAAGAATAGACCTCGAAGGGGTTTAAGGCAACTTGCGTAGGTGTTTGCTTGGTTCGGTAAGCGGGTGGCTGATCCATCACGGTCGGCTTCTGAATATGGTGTGATCGATCTCCGAAAAGATGTTGTCACGCCGCTCGATCTCGGCAAGTACTTCGTGGTCAACTGCTCCCGTGTCCAGCATCTTCGCCAGCAGGTCAAATCGGTGGATGTGCGACTCGAACCGTTTCGTTGAGTATTGGACCGTTGTTCCCTGGTAGATCTGGAAGGCCCAGTCGGAAGACTGAGCGAGGAGGAGCTCGCGGGCCATTTGGTTCAGAATTTGAGTTCCAAGTTCCGGGTTCCGAATTCCAAGTTCAGGAGTGGAGGACGTTGCCGAACCTGGAACCTGGAACCTGGAACCTGGAACTGCGAAACCGTTCGCGTACTCCGTCATCTTTCGTTCCGCGTCGTGCTGGTACGGGTACATCCAAGAGTTTTTTTCGTTGATCCATACCTTGTAATATCCGGCTTCGCCCCAGCTGGAGGCGGTGGGCTTCTGGATCTGGATCGGCTGACCCGAGTCGAGGAAGTCCGATGGCGTAATCGCCTCTATATCGGACTGATCGAAGTGCAGCTTCTTAAAGAAGAAATCGATAAACTGTGGTCCCTCGAACCACCAGTGGCCGTAGAGTTCGGCATCGTATGGCGATACAACCAGCGGCGGATGGCCATCGAAGGTTTCTCGTAAGATGTGGGCCTGCTTTATCCGTTCACCGATGAAATGCGATGCATCCTGGGCCGCCTTTTCCCGGGCGAGAGCGGGAATGTACGGCTGCTTCATCTGCTGCGGCACGTCACGGCCGGTGATGCGGTGGTATTTGAGGCCCAGGTGCCGTCGTTCGCCGTCAGCGTGTAGATGCGGCTTAAGATAATCGAGCGGCGCGTCCCACCCAATGTCGCGGTAAAATTCGCGATAGAGGTCGTTGCCAGGATAGCCGGCCTCGGCGCTCCAGACCTGCTGGCTGGTCTCCACATCGCGCGCAAAAACTGCGGTGCCGTTAGGACATACAACCGGTGCGTGGACACCGTAACGCGGCCGCGGATCACCGTAAAGTATCGCGTGGGTGTCGGAGATAAAATACTCGATGCCGTTTTCCTTCAATAGGTCCTCGACGCCGGGTTCGTAGGCACATTCGGCGAGCCAAATACCCCTCGGTTGGCGTCCGAAATGCTTCTTGTAATTTGCCACAGCGATGGCAACCTGTGCCCGCCGTGATTCTGTGGTTGAGATCAGCGGCATAAAGCCGTGCGTCGCGGTACATGTAATGATTTCGATCACACCCTCATCCTGCAGTTCGCGAAAGGCTTTGACGAGATCGTGGCCATAGCGTTCGTGCCATAAATGGAGCGACGCAGTCAGGCTGTCCACGTACATCCTTGCCGCCGCCTGGAACTCAGGAGATTCCTTCGAGGTCCGTTCAAGTTCTTTGAAAGCAAGATCGAGAAGATTTTCGATGTGGCGAGTGTATCTATCCTGAAGCAACGAGTCGGCAAGCATCTCACAGAGCGGCGGCGAGACGTTCATCGCAAGCCGCGGCTTGACACCCGCTTCTTGCAGGGACTGAAAGATGAAGATCAGCGGAAGATAGACCTCCGTTATTGCCTCGAAAAGCCAATCTTCCTCTAGAAATTCGGGATACTCGGGGTGCCGGACGAAAGGCAGGTGTGCGTGCAGGATCAGACTGAAATATCCGACGGGCATAGGGCAGTTGTCAGTCGCCGGTTGTCAGATGGCAGTGCAAGAAAGAATAGAAAAAACCTAAAAACCGGCAACTGGCAATCGACAACTAGCGAAGGCTGTGTGAACTAATCGGAGCGTAGCGCGGTTCGTGTTTCGTCGAAACGGCTCGCGTTTTCAGCCTTCGCGGAAAGTTCACGAGGCTAGCGCCAAAAACCTCCGGGCCGATCTCTTCCGATTCGAAGTCCAGATCATCGATATCGAAATGTTCCCTGAGAGCATCCTGCGCCCGCTCGGCACCAAGGGGCTTGTCACTCGCCTGCAAGCGAGCGAAGAGTTCGGCACTTATCTTCCATCGAAGATCGTCCAGCTTTTGCCCGGCCGCGAGCTCCAGCATCGCGTAACGGATATCTTCGTCATCGATCGTTCCGGCCATTTCGCCGCTGCCGCCTACGAACTGTTGAAACGCGCGGCGGGTTGCCGCTCCCGCGACCGGGATATCGTCTCCGGCGATCGCCACGTCAAAAGCGTCTTTGGAAAATCCGGCTACGTCCAACACCTGCGCAAACTTGTCAGCCGTGACCGTCCATTTAGCCTCCGTTGCTTTTCTCGGGCTCGGCTTCAGCCTCGGCGTTTCGACGGTATTTGAGTAAACGATCCTGAAATAAGGGCGGTTTGGCGCGTAAAATCCGATCTCCGCCTGGTACTGGCTATCAGGACGAACGTCGAACCACCAGTTCCCTTCTGCGTCGGCGTTATAGATCTGCTCGGTGCCCGACCGCGTTTCGACGAGCTTTAATACCAGGGTGTAACTGCCGATATCATCTCCGAATGCCTTTCGCAAAAGTGCCCACGGGTTTTGCCGCACGGACCAATAGAAATAGAGGCGCGTCGGTGTCTGCATAAGCAGTCGGGCCCGGTCTTCTCGCTCAAGCCGTGGCAGCGTGGGCTGTGCGAGCAATTTCTCGATAGGCGACATTGCCGCGAGCGGATCGGCTGCTAAACCGGTTTCTTCTGTTAAGACCGGTTCTTTTTCAACGGCTATCGCCGGAGTCGGAGCAGCGATCTCGGCTTTTCTTACGGGCGAGGTAGTAGCAGACTGCGTCTTGGCGGTCCGCTTTCGCACGGTCGCCTTTGTCACAGTACCAGAGACTTTTTCGACGGATGCGGCCTTCGCAATGACTTGTTTCCTGGGTGTCGATACGGATCTTCCGGTTAACGGCTTAGCTTTAGCAGTTACCTTTTTCTTAGCGGCCGGGATCTCAAGGATCTCGGCTGTGGCATCGGATGCCTTTTGATTGTCAGCGGCTTTCTTACTGCCCTTATTCGAGGTCTTCATAAAAGTTAATCTAGTAGTATGATGTCATTCCAATAAAGACACAAGCCGCTTTCTCAGACAAAAGCGGCCCCGACTGACTCTGTTAAAACTGCGGTCGAGTTATGCCGCTTTTGAGTAGGATTTTAGCTTGATCTCGATCTTGCCGAATTGTGTATCGATCTCTGCCCGAACCGGTATGTGACGAGGGTCCTCTGTCATCCAGATCCTCATTTTTCCTTTCTGCTCTATGAGCTTGCCGGGGCCGAAGATATCGGGTTCTACCCGATACGTCCACATACGGCCGATCTTGGTCTTTTGCTGCTGGCGAGCGACGACTGTTAACGGGACCTTATAGACCAGCCCCGAGTCGCTGACGGTAAGGTCCATTCGCTTTCCCACGCTTAGACGCTCGAGCCTGACGGCGTAGATCGCTGATATCATATCGTAGACCTGATCGGCGATCTCCGAAGCGATCCTGCGCGGCGGCCTCATATTGTCTTTGGGATCGGTCTCGACGTAAGTTACCCGCTTTTCTTTGTAATCGAAGATCGCTTCCCCATTCCGCACACGTTCCTTTTGAACGTCGTGTTTGGTCGTGCGCAGGATCCTGAAACTTGACAGATCGATAGTGGATTCATACTTCTGTAGAAAACTATAGCGAAACAATCTGAGAAGGGTTCCCTTAGAAACCGCGTGGGCGTCGATGATAAGGTCGCTAGATCCTGGTGCCGTCCTCGATCTAAATGTAAGTTCGGCAACAGAGATATCGATAAATTTATCGAGTTTCCCTTCGTAAACGATAGTTTCGCCGTTGAATACACTGCCGGAAAAAACAGGGGTCGCCGGCGACGGCTGCGAGAATGCCGAGGCGCACGCCGAGGCGAACATGGTGATTAGAAAGAGCGGTTTGAGGAGAGACGATCTCATAGAACTAAGTAAGTAATACTGCCTTCGCAGCCAGAACGCCGATAGCTGAAGCGACACCGATAGCGGCGCGGTATTCCCGGTATCGTAAGTATAGCTCACGGTCAAATTTTATGCCTGTATCCCTCCATACCGTAAAACGCGGGACGACGAGCGGAACATTTCGCTCATACTCGTCAAATTCTTCGCCGAATATACGCCGTATATCTTCCGTTTCGACGCGCATAACCGGTAAATAGATGCCGATGAACAGGAGCGCGAATATCAAGGCAAGCCACCAGACACCAGCCGCGATAGTAAAACCAACACCCATAAGGAAGCTACCGAGGTAGAGCGGATTGCGTGTGTACGCGTAGGGGCCGCTGATGGCGAGCGTCGACGCCTTGCGAATATGTCCCGACGCCCACGCGCGAATAGCAAGGCCGGCTATTGCTATGACACTGCCAACCGCAAGCGTCAATAGTGTTGGCCGTGAAAAGATCAAAAAGACCGTCGCGAATAAAAACCCGAGTGGTATCCGTATTCGCTGTAGAAGTCTCTTATTGAATTTGACCATCGTAGCCGTTCTCGTAAGCTTAAAGGAAAATAAGTATAGCGGGTACTTACAAAGCCTGCACCTTACCCTTTTTAGCTACATAAACCGAGTTAACAGAGACTCCGTTAGTATACGGATTTGGAAACTCTATGTTGTGAGCCTCGGCGGCACCAAATACGGAGCTCAGCCGTTTCGTTAGTTGTGCATCTGCTGGATCATCCGACCAGATGGCGAAGGTGCCGCCCGGTTTCAACTGCTGTCGCACGGCTGCGAGCCCTTCGTCGCCGTATAGAGAGCTGTTGGCCGGGGCCAGATGATGTTCGGGTGAATGGTCAATGTCGAGAAGAACGGCGTCGAACTTACGCTCCGTATCTAAGGCGTCGAATCCGGTCCTTGAAAGTTCGAAAAAGTCTCCTTGCCGCAGTTCACATCGAGGATCAGCCGCGAGCATAGGACCATTTGGAACAAGGGCTTTGATATGCCAGTCGATAACTTCCTGAAAAAGGTCGATGACTAGTAAACGGTCGACCATTGGATTTTTTAGTGTCTCGACTGCAGTGTATCCGAGTCCCAGTCCACCGACGACAACATCGAGTTTCCTTCCAAGGGGCGCCAGGCCGAGCGTGGCGAGCTTCCTTTCGCTCTCGGTGAATAAGCTCGACATTAGGAACTCATCACCAAGTTTTACTTCGAAGATTTCTCGACCGCCCAAACGCGGCTCAGTTCGACGGCGGAGCGTGAGTTCGCCAAGCGGGGTCCAGTGATAGGCGAGCTCTGTAACAGACATCGTTCTTATCGCGACGAAAGAACTGCTTCGCTCCGTGCAGCAACTCTTTCCAATCGGGCCTTTACCGCCTGAACCACCGTATCTACTTCCGAATCCATACAGATCCAATTTGAGCATGTCCGCCGATGACAAGCCACGCGGCAGGTTATGTCAGTGCGCTCTACACAAGTGTCGTCGGGGTTGGGACTCCCGTTTCGCCACCATTCGGTCGGTCCGAATAACCCGACGATCGGGGCGCCCGCAGCGACGGCGAGATGGGTCGGCCCGGTATCACCGCCGACGTAGACCTCGGCGAGCTTCGCGAGCTCGTAAAGTCCTTTTAGGCTCGGGTGAGCGATGATCGGAGTTGTACTGCTCGCGGCTTGAACGCCGGCAGCTAATTCCGACTCATTTGGCGCGGTCGCGATGATCGAGGGCAGGCGATATTCTTCCCATAATCGGTTGGCAAGCTGTCCAAATTTCTCGGGGTGCCAAAGCTTCGTAACCCACCCGCCGGCAGGGTTTAGCAAGGCGAACTTTTTCTGACCCACACGCTGGACAAACGATTCTGCCTCCGCCCGGTGCGTCTCGTCGGTTGCAATTGGAAATTCCAAATTCGAATCCGGAACGGATATCCCCAGAGCCGCCGCTGCGAGGGCTAGATTGTTGCGTATGACATGGACCTGCTCCCCGACCGGGCCTGCCGCATCGGAGTAAAACACCCGTGCCGCCGGCTCACGCAGATCCGCCCGGCAGAAACCGAACCGCTGCTTTGCCCCGGACAATTTTGCGATCGTCGCGGATTTAAGCAGGCCCTGAAAGTCTATTGCGATATCGTATGGCTCCTGCCTTAACTCACGGAGCTGTTTACTCGCATCCAGCAGAATACCCTCTATGACTTTGCCGCCGCGGAGGGTGCGGGTATCGATCTCGATAAGACGATCGATCATCGTGTTTCCGCGCAAGATCTCTGCAGATCGCTGCTCGGCGACCCATGAGATCCGAGCCTCCGGTAAGGCCCGGCGCATCGCGGCCAGGGCGGGCAGGGTGTGGATGATATCGCCGATACTGCTCAGCTTTACGATGAGAATGCGCACGCCTTCATCCTAATTGAAATCGGGCGAATATAAAATTGAATCGATAGCGAAAGGCTTAGGCAAAAGAACGTTTCCAGCCGATGGCCTATACGGCCAGCGGCTGGACCAATATGGTAGAGTTAGGAAAATTGAGATGACATGCGTATGAAACGATGTACTACATGCGGCCGGACTTATGAAGACGGCTCACTTAATTATTGCCTTGCTGACGGAGCTCCGCTTGTAGCTATCGAAAGCGAGCCGACGGTTGTGATCGCGCGCCCTGCGGAGAAAAAGAAAAGTAGACTGCTGATCTGGCTTGGGCTCGGAGTTTTCGCGATCGCGGCCCTTGCCGTTGTGACGGCCGCCGCCCTGATCTATAAGTTTTCAGGTGCGGATAACACGACGGGGAGCAATAGCCAGACAAACCGCCAGGTCCCGCTGTCTTCTCCCCGGCCAAAGCCTTCTCCGACGCCCACCGTCGCTCCTGAAGAATCTGATAAAGATCAGAGCGTCGACGCCGACCCGACCCCCTCGGTCGAAGGCCCCAGCGAAGTAACGCCCATTTTGTGGGATACCACGGCCTCGGGCTTTAAAGGCACGCCGGGCACGACCTACACCTTTCAGTGCCCTGAAGACGGAACCGCCCGGCCAATTTTTGGAAACGATATCTATACGGACTATTCATCCATCTGCACTGCCGCGGTTCATGCCGGAGTAATAAAATTGAAAGATGGCGGAGTCATCACGATGGAATACCGTCCCGGCCGCGCGATCTACGGGAGCACGGTCCGAAACGATATCACCTCGATTACAACGGGTGAACATTCCCGCAGTTTTATTATCCGAACAAGTAGAAAGGAATAGGTACTACTAGGCCGCCCAGCTTGTGATCCAGGTGGCGAAATTCGTCCACGCGCTCGTCCCCATCGCCATCAGTCTCAGCGGATAAGACGCGATCAAAAGGATCGAACCGACAAGAAATACTCGATCTAGCCTGCGGTTGCGCCACGTGTCGTAGACCAAGAGTCCGATCGTCAGTACCGTGGGAACGCCGAAAAAGAAAAGCGGGCCAGTGGCCTGAAGCGATTCGATGGGTATTCGGGCGATCGCGGGCGGAAGGAAGTTGATCACGGTCAGGAGCATAAGACGCTTGTGATGCGCCGGCCGCTTTCGATAGTAAATAGCCGCCCCAAATAAAACCGCAAACATAACGAGGTCCGTCATCGGAACGATCATAAAGGAAAGCGGCGGAATATCCGGTGGAGCTGAGGCAGACCCGAAAGCCGCTCCTGCCGCGGTGAAGAAACCAACAACCAGGACCACTATCGCCAGGGCGATCCCGAGCATTCCCGCTCGCATATGCACACGTGCCCTCTTGGATCGGATCAGCCAGACCTGAGCAATGAAGTAAAAGACCCATGCCGTCATCACGAGGCCGTGCAGATGAACAAGCAGCGACGGTACCGGCGGGGTGTCAAATGCTGCCTTGAGGTAATATGTCCTTCCAAAACCGATCAGAATAATGACCGGGAATAATAACGCAACCGCCGCGAACAGCCGACGATCGGACCGACGCCAGTCAAACACTTCATTCGTAGCCATATCGTTTAGTCTAGTTTCTGAAGTTAGCTAACCTGCCGCAAGACTAAAAGCCTCACGATCGCCCTTGTATCATTTCGATCGAATCTTTCAGCAAGCAAATGCATTCTTTCGAGGTCGGCACGTCCGAGCATCTGGCTTTGATTTATATATCGAAATAACACGAGCTCCTCGCCCGGGACCCGGTTGATCCTCATAACGATCTCGCCTTTGTCAAACGAGCGGCTCCGGCGAGTAAATTTATCCAAAACGGCTGATGCCCCTATTATCTCATTGAACTGAGGAATCATTTGTTCGAACATTCGGAATGCGATGTCCGGCTCAATAACCGCATACCCGGCAACGATCTGCATCAGATCATCAATATCGTCACCGTCTTCCGGCTGTTCCCTGACAAGAGAACGGGCGTCATTCATTGCGACCCGTGACTGTTCCTGGGTTTCGGCAGTGCCCCGGCGATGATATTGAATTGCCAGCGCTACGAGCCTTTGCACCTTCATGCGCCGGTTCGAAAGGCCCTCGATCATACCGCGGGCCTCATCAAGTTTTCCGGACTGTGTAGCTCGATTCGTCCTATTTGCTTCGAACTGTTCGGTCGCTCGGGTACGCAAATTTGCGTCGGGTATCTGTTCTATCAGCCTTCGCGCTCTGTCATCGTCCTGAATCTGATTGATCTTGTTCGCCAAAAGGCTGGAAGCGGAGGCTCGCTCAGAAGTGTCTTTGATCTTGGCAATTACAGCAGCGAGTTCCTCAGGGGTTGAATCTGAGTTCCATAAGCGGGGCTGTCCTCGGCCCGATGCCGATTGGGCTTTGGCGATATTTTGCGAAAGTCGCAGCTTCAATTGGGCGGCACGTTCGGGCACAAACTTCTCGAAGATCGGCGTCGCCCATTGGCGCATTAGTTCGTTTATCCAGGCTGGAGGCGATTGATTCTGCAAATAGGTAGAAACGACCTTATTTGCAAGTTCCTTTGCTTGCTCATCAGAAAAGTTGAACGCCCTCGGCCCGGTATTGGCGGGCAATGGCCGAGCCGCGAACTGGAGAAAGCTCACCGCAGTACGAAAATCGGCTTCATTCCTGGCGAGGTCGGCGCTGAGTGCTTTTCTGATTACCTCCTCCCCGAGATCTAGAGCCGCCTTCGCATCTTTTTGCCGAAGGCTTTCGAGGACCGGTAATACATTCCGGTTTAGCCCCTTTGCGAGACTTTCCCGGATAAATTTTATCGATTTTTCAGGATCGCTTCGAGCAGCCAGTTGCTGAATTCCATCCTCCAGTAGGCGTTCGCGGGCGGCCAGAGTTCGGGCCGGATCGGGAGCAGAACCAGCAGGCGCTGGAACTCCTTCGTCAGGATATCGCGCCATCGCGTCGGCAACGTGCGGCGGCCGGGTCTGAACGAGCATCTCCAACGCAAGGTCGGGATCACGGCGGCTCACAACCGGTAGTATCTCAGAGCGAATGTCGATCGGGTTCGAATTAGTAGTAGCGATGCCTAAAGACGGTAGTACTGTTTTTGCTGTGGCCGCCTCGAGATGGTGTGCCTGTATTTCGGAGATCGCTTTTCTAAACAATACGCGTGAACGCTCAGGATCAAGCCTCCAGTAGATATCACCAGCCAGGGCAAAGATCACCGCTCTATTCCCCGGCAATTTCAAAGCCGGAACTTCACCCACGGCCTGCTCGACCATCTCTGCAATTCTCTTGTCACGAGCAAGTTTAGCCTTTGCCTTCTCTGTGTCGGGTTCGGGCATCTGTGCCCATTGATGCTCCGCAGCGCCCAGAATCATTGCAATAATGAGCAAAACCTTGCCAAAATTCATGGAAGTTCTCCTGTCGGAAACTCTAAATTTTCGCGCGGATTATATCACACGTTTTATACAGCAACGGCAATTTGCCGGCCGTCAAAGTCCGTATTTACGCCATATCTCGAGTCGTTCGGCTATCGCTTCTCCGGAAAGTCCCGTCTGATCGGCAATCTCCTCTAGGGAACGTGTTTCGACCATCCGTCTGGGAACCAATGAGCACAGTGCGAATGCGTCCGCCTCCCGTTCTTTCCGTGCCGAGCCCCCAACGCCATGGAAGTTTGCAGT
The DNA here is from genome assembly GCA_041751735.1 of Pyrinomonadaceae bacterium. GTDB lineage: Bacteria > Acidobacteriota > Blastocatellia > Pyrinomonadales > Pyrinomonadaceae > OLB17. Next base: position 14,290 of record JBGSWW010000063.1, read on the forward strand.
GGCCCCTGATTCGGGCGTATGAAAAAGAAAGTGCCCCAGCTCATGGAAGAGGACAAGCAGTTTCACCGGTCCTGAGAGACGGCTGTTTACCGCGATGTAATCCCTGCCGAGAACGCGATAATAAAACCCATCGGTCCGCAGCGGCATCTCGGTCACTTGAACCCTGAACCGCTGGCATAGCCGATAGAAATCCGCTTCAGTCAGGGGTTTTTCATTCCATCCAAAGTTAAGTTTGACTACTTTCCGAATCAGAAAATGCATGGGAGCTGGTGAGAGTACTTTCACCGATGAACTATTGTATCACGGAAAGGGCAAGGCCATTCTACTGTCTTAGCGACCGGTCAAGCACCCGTTTCGCGTCGAGGATCGCCTCGATCTTCTCGTCGACCGTAAAGCTTTGCCACCCCTGGAAAAACACTACTCCAAAATCCTGCGGATAATCGCGGGACTCGTGTCGAAACCACAAGCTCATTACCTTTTGCGGGTCGTCGTGCTTTTCGACGGCGGTTACAACGTCGAAATCCGGGATCTCGTCGGCAATGCCGAGATCCTGCATCGGCCCACTCAATGCCGCAAGCTTTCTATCGATCATCTCGTCCAACTTTTCCTCGATAAAACGCCCGAGACCGATAGGCGGCCGTTGAGTACCGTACATGTCGCCGGCACCGGTCAGAAGCCAGTTGAGCGATACTCCTGTTTCATTTGCGATCTTAATAAGCACCTCGGGAGCCGGAAGGCGGCCCTCTTTGAAATAATTTCGAACGGTAGCGTGCGGTATCTTCAACCGCCGTGCAACATCCGCCATCGAAGCATTATCAAAGGTACGGTGAAGACGAGCGACAAAATCTGTATTCATAGGAATTACAACGCGTGTTTTGGTTTCTACTTCGAATGTTAACAACTGATCTGTTGGAAATCAAAATGAAGCTTAGAACGACCTGGGGGCGAGTGACACAGCCTGTCGCCGATCGTACCCCAGCCTAATGTTCGGCCAGCCGACCATCCTCTGTACCCTGGCGCCCGTTCGCGCCGTTTGTATTTGATTTTTTAAATAAGAAATACATAACAAAGACACAATGAGTAAACGGCCGTTCGCAATACAGCTATGACCGGCTTCCTCATCGGCACAAAGCTTGACAGCGCCGCATACGGAAACGTATATTCAAAAGTTCGGTTTATCCGGTCTTACGCGCTCCAAAAACCGCACCCGTCTGGCCCCAAATAAGCCGCCCTAGCTCAGTTGGTAGAGCATTCGATTCGTAATCGAAAGGTCGTCGGTTCGACTCCGATGGGCGGCTCCATTAAAATCAATAACTTAGCCCGGCAACGCATGCCGGGGTTTGTGTTTTTCCTAAAATTTCCCCCGACCACGAAGATCCGGTGGTTGCGAGTTCCGCCGCAGACGGTTACAGCCGAATCGTAGAGTTGGAGGCCTGGGGGGCTGACCTGAATGTTGATTAAGATTGCCCCCGACCTGAAGGAGGTAGTCAGACACCCCTAACGAGTCTTAGGTGGAAGACCGACTCGACGAAGAGCCGGCTATCCTCGATCGTATGAAATGTGGCGAGGCAATAGATCAGTACGTGTTTTTAACCACCGTGTTCGACGAAAACTCGCCCATTGACACGCCTATCTGGTCGAATACAATTGACTCTCCACCTGCAAGCTGGGTCGAACCCATCCCACAACACAGACCGCCGAAAGTTTCGGGGTCGGGCGAATCTTGGACTAGAGGTAAAGTATCGCACCGGAGCGGAAGGTTAATATACCTGTACAAAAGAGTAGGCCACACTCAACAAATACGAGAGCCTGGCAAGATGGCGCGGAATCGGTTCTCCTCATTTTTTTTCTGTTTCAATATCCAGGCTTTTGATCTCTACCACACTGTTAAGCTGGTTCCCTACCTCATAAAACACCCGTTGCCCATTTCTTGAGATCGCAAGCCTAAAGATCGCATCGTTTTCCCATTCGCGTAGCTGTTCCGGTGCTCCTTCATAAAGAGGTATCCGCCATAAACTTGACGGCTTTCCCCGCTTCAGAACGACGAACACACTTTCTCCCCCGCTTGACCAGTCAAGAAACGGAATATCGTCGTGTTTTGGTGTGTCAAGCAACCTTAGAACCTCGCCCGTTTCGGGGGAGATCAGCGCAAGCTTCATTTGATTGTGTGTCCCATCATAGATATAACCGGCGATGGTTTTGCCATCCGGCGCGACGCGGGGTGACCGGGTCTCACTGTTAGTGATCCGTTTGCCCATTGTCCCGTCTATCGCGACCCGCCACAATGTTTCGACTGAGGTGTGCGGATCCTTCACAAGGTAAAATACTGTGCTGCCGTCGGGAGAAATGGTCGGGTCGCTCACATTTCCGTTAAAAGTCAGCTGTACAGCATTAGTCCCGTTAGCATCAGCACGCCATACGTCCATCTGTCCTGTTCTATTGGACAGGAAGGTTAGGAAGCGTCCATCGGATGAAAGCTTGGGCGAAATCTCTGCGCTTGGATCAGAAGTTAACTGTCTCCGCTCGCTGCCGTCTTCTCTAATTGCAAAAATATCGGCGTTGCCACCTTCGGTAGCGGAATAGATTATGCGGCCGTCATTGGTCCAGTCTGCGCCAAAAGGGAGTAGGGATTCATCGGATATTGTTGTTAGAACGTGGGTATTCTTATACAAGTCATCCACTGATGCGGTTAGAAAACAAGCAAATTTGTTGGACTCGACAGCCACAATGGAGTTGGAGGCCGCACTGAGACTTATGCCGTAGTCAGCGTTTATTCCAGTCGCGATCAATCTTGCTCTGCCGTCCGGATAAGAGATCATCCAGAGCTCATCGTTCAGGCTCGGCGATTTCGCACCGTATGCTGCGGCTAGAATGCCGCTGCCGTCACTTAGCCAGGTTGTTTGACCTGCTGACATCCAGTCCTCGTCGGAAAGGATCTTCAGAATACCCGAGCCCGTGTCAATGACTACAACCTGTGCTTTGGCAGTTCCGCCCTCCGTCTGCAAGAGCGTTGCCGATAGCAGTTTGCCATCAGGTGACCATGCAACGCCATGGGTCGTGAAGCCGGAATTAGAGTCTCGAGTTACTAAGTTGATTTCCCGCGAACCATCGATCTCCCCAACAATAAGTGCCGTTTCACCGCTCTGCGGGTTGCGGCGCACGAACGCAATACGGGCGCCGTCAGGCGATACGGCCGCCGGGCTGTCGATGCCCCGCAGTACCTCTTTTGAAGCTCCGCCTAGCACGGAAACCCTATGCAGATTTCCGGAAGGTTGGAGCGAGGGATCAATGTTTACCGAATAATAGATATGCTCCGAGCTTGGCGAGAAAGCTGCTCCTATGAACTTCCCAGTGATCTGCGGGACAATTTCGACCGTATTTCCTGTCTCGATCTGTCGCAGGTATAGCGACTGCACACCGTTCTTAACTTGCACGAGAGCCAGATATTTGCCATTAGGTGAGATCACTGACTGTCGTAAGTCAGAATCAGCGACAACTGTCTCGATCCGAGAATTCTTGAATAGCGACTCCGACATGCGCGGGCTTGCCGACCAACCCGACGATGCGAAGTAGCCAACGGACATAGCCACGATCAGAAGTGATCCGGCCAGTACGGCACCGCGAAAAGAAGCGGAATTCGCAAGCCTAGGTCGAAAGGCAATGTCTTTGGAGGCGTTACTACGTTTTGAATTGACCTCTTGATGAGCAGTTATCTGTGTATCTATTCGCGTCTCGAGGACGGTATCCTCCTCGGGGGGCAGAACCATCTCCACATTCCCGACGAACCGATATCCCCGCCGGGGTACTGTGACAATGTATTCCTTCGGGTTACCAAAACGCCCTAAAGTTTTCCTCAGGGTGAGGATGTTCTGGGCAAGGGTCGACTCTTCCACGAAAGTGTCAGCCCAAACCTCGTCCAGAAAAGTCTCTTTTTCGACGACCTTTCCGTGATTTCGGAGCAGTAGCACAAGGGTCTGAAAGGCCTTCGGCGTGAGGGCGACCGGTTGATTTTGGTAAGCCAGGCTCCGTTCCTGCGTATCCACATAAAACTCGTCAAAGCGGAAATCTGGCGGTTTATTATTGCTCATCTGTACTACAAATACCTTTTGAGGGAAATTTCAAATCAACTTTCACCTAACTTTCAAGACTTTCATATGTGAAGGCCTTAGCGTTAAATGCGGATGGGGGAGTCGACACAATTTGTGGTTTGTGGATGTGAGTCAATACAGCAACAACCGCGTTTTGTTCCCTCGTCCTTAACCGCATCGAGGACAAAGGTTACGAATGGAATGGCAATCACCAGAACAACGATTTCGATAGAAACAAGCGAGAGCGTAATTCACAACCGCGTACAAGATCTCGTTTGTGTATGGCGTCAAGACTGCCAACGGGAAGTGAGGACATTGCTTCTTTATGAAGCGGCCCCGCTCACCGGCCATTCTGTCAAAACGATCTATAGATGACGGAGAATCGGGGACATTTTTGTCATGGCGAGCACGAAACCCCCGGAACATATCTGAGATCTTTGCGTTTATTTCGACACTGAAAAGATGAGGTCTGGATGCAGTTAGTTGTCTCTCCTCGTGAAGGTTTAAATAGCATGGGATTTATTTCTGAAAATTTCACTACGCATGAAGTTACGCTTAGATCGGTTAGACCCAATAATCGCGTTGACGAAACTTCTTCTCACGGAGATCGAGCGAATGAGACAAAGTTCTTCGGCCGGAGCCACTCTGACGGACGGAATCGCGTACAATCTGAACGCGATATTCAGCAGTGCGAGTCCTCTGTGACCCGCAAACCAAGCTAGGATCACATAGAAACCAGTCTAAGGGGAAAGCTTGAAAGGAAATCACGACGCTCCACTCCGGGAACCGGAAATACAAGATCGACACCATCCGGCTGATTGGTTCGACATCCGTAAAAGGTGCGGCACCCCATGAGGGCAATCGCAAATTTCTTTATGGAAGCTGTTTTGCACTCCAGCTTCTCGTAATGTCCGGTTTGGATCTGATTTGTTTGTAAAATGTATGCAATCGCGGAAGAAAGGTTAACAATTCTTCTTCTTCTGTTCATCAAGGTTTAAATATGAAATATTATCTTCTTCTTACCATCGGATGCTTAGCGGCCTCCATCAACGGACAAGTGCCGTACAACTCGGCAGTCCCGAACGGCTATACAAAGAAAGCGGTCGTCGCTGAGCAGGTCGGGCTCACACAGGTGACTGTCACGTATCATCGTCCTGCGGTCCGCGGACGCGAGGGCAAGGTCTGGGGCCAGCTTGTCCACAAGGGCTTTGTCGATCAGAGCTTTGGCAGCGGCAATCCGGCTCCCTGGCGGGCGGGGTCGAATGAAAACACCGTCATCGAGTTTGATAACGACGTGAAGATCGAGGGCCAGCCGCTCGCAAAGGGCAAGTATGGACTCTTTATCGCGTATGACCCCTCTGAGAGCACGGTCATATTCTCAAAACGCACCGATTCCTGGGGCTCGTTCTTCTATGACGAAAAAGAAGACGTGCTCCGCGTAAAGGTAAAGCCGCGGCCCATCGACAACAGCGTTGAATACATGAGCTTCGAGTTTTCTGAGCAAACTCCGAATTCGGCGACCTTGGCCCTCGCGTGGGAAAAGCTGTCGATACCATTCAAGGTCGAGGTCGATCTGTTAAAACAGCAGTTCGAGGCATTCGTCACCGAGTCCATGAACCCACGCAGCTATACCGCACAATCGCTGACGATTGCCGCTAACTGGGCCCTGCAGAATAACTATCAGCTTGAAAAAGGACTAGAGTGGGCAAGCAAGGCAACGAGCTCGACTTTTCCGGGCGATCCGACCTCGTTTGCTGCTGCGTCAACAAAAGCTGCGATTCTGGAAAAGCTCGGAAAAGCCGAGGAAGCCGCTGTCGCGTTGAAAACTGCCATGTCGCTCGGATCGGTAATCCAGCTGCAGCAGCTCGGGCGGCAATTGCTGACCGCGAAGAAACCGCAGGCCGCGCTTGAAATATTCGAATTCAGTTACAAGAAGAACCCCGATCAGTTCGGCTCATTGGTCGGCATGGCGCGAGGGCTCTCCGCGACGGGCGATTACACAAAGGCCCTGGAGTTTGCAACCAAGGCACTGCCAATGGCGCCGAGCGAGCAGAACAAACAAGCCGTTCAGGCGATGATCGACAAGCTAAAAGCGGGTCAGGACATCAATTAAGGCGATCGATGCTGTTCCGACAATCCTCAAGAATCCTCGCGACTCTGTTCGCGATCGCGGCGGTCGCCACTTTGCACTCGTCGTTCGCTCAGGGGAAGGAGCGGGCGCCTGGCCATCGGGGCAGCGTAGCGGTCGAACGGGTCATTGATTCGGTATGCCGCAAGCAGGTCGTCGCGCTCGGCGAACTGGGCAACCACGGCGAAGCAAAAGGCTTCCAGGCAAAGGCCGAGATCGTTCGCCAGCTCGTCGAGAGATGCGGTTTTGATGCGGTTCTGTTCGAGGCGCCGATCTACGACTTCCTCGGCTTCGAAGCTGGGGTCGCGAGCCGAACAGCGACCGCCGCCCAGCTCGATGGTGCGATCGGGCGGTTCTGGCTGACTCGCGAATTGGCCGAGTGGCGCCTTTGGCTGTTCGAGAGGGCTTCCGAAGGGAAGCTTATTCTGGGCGGTCTCGATGATCAAGTGAGCATCACTTCCGAATACGCTCGAGCGACGCTGCCCCGGCTCGTAGAAGCGTCCATACCCGCAGGTGGGCCGAAAGGGTGCTCCGAAATCGTCGAACGCCATCTGTACTGGCGCTATAACGCTGTGAAGCCGTTCGACGAGAGCGAGAAACTGAACCTCTACAACTGCACCCGCAGTGCGGCCGACGGAGTCGTGCTCTCAAAACGGACGGCTCGCCAGCCTTCGACCCAACTGCGCATGCTGGCCAGTCTCGCGGGCTACGTAGGCCGCCAGCGGGGCACCAGCGCCGCTCCAGACCGGGATTATGCGATGTACATCAATTACGCCTGGTACGACGCCCGCCGGCCTAAGGCACGCAAGGTGATCATTTGGACAGCCACGGTCCACGCCGCGCGGCGGCAGGGCGTGCTGCCCGTACGGCCTCTCGGAGCCTGGCTTGCGGAGCGTTATGGTAGCCGTTACGCGGCGATAGGTTTCTCCGCTCTTTCCGGTATGTCGTCGGTGGCGGGACGGCGTGCCCGGCCTCTTGAGGAAGCTCCGTCCGGCTCTCTGGAGGCACGTGTCGCGCAAGCGGGCGACGAGTGGACTTTTCTTAATTCGTCCAAGCTCCGAAAGATCGGGAAGGTTTCCAGCAGGCTGTTCGGCAAGTTCACCGAAGCCGAGTGGTCAGATTATTTTGATGCCGTGCTGATCGTGCGGCAGGAGGCAGCCCCCACTTTCGAACCGCAGCGATGGCATTATTAAGGAAAGCCCAGATCGGATGCGTTCGATTCGCGAAAAAAACAATGAAAAATAGATCGCTCTTGAGCGCCGCCGTCCTGTTGCTCTTGGTAAGCCTGAACTGCTCGGCCCAGACAGACCCGAAAACTATCATTTCCGGCGAAATTCGTAATTTTTCGGGTGGTTCCCTGCAACTGTTCCTCGAGGAAGACATCAACCGCAAGAAGAGACGGCTGATAGCAGAAGCTAAAAGCGATCAAAACGGGCGCTTCAAGCTGGTAAAAGAACTACCGTCGCACGTTTACACATTGCGGATCGGGGATAAGAAGTCGGTTATGCTGGCGATCGAAAAAGGGCAGGACATTTTTGTCGCTGGCGACGCCGGAGCCTCAGATCAACTTAAAATTACTGGCTCGGATGACACCGCGAAACTCGAGGCTTACGAGCAGTACAGAAAAGCGTCTCTCAAACGCATGGTGATTCCGGTTCGCGACCAGATCAAACAACTAAAAGCGAAGGGCGTAACGGATACCGACTCGAGGCTGCAGGAGCTCGCGAAGCTCGAAATCGAGAATTACGTCAAGCATAAGAACGAACTGCTCGGTTTCATAAAGAAAGAAATGGGCACTTCGCTTGCCATATATCCCACTTCGATACGTTGGGACGGGGAGAAGAACATTCCCTATTTGCGTGAGCTAAGCAAACAGTTTCAAAATGCGTATCCTGGCACCGAGATCGCGGCGAGAGTGAATGAAAAGGTAGAAACGATCGCAGCTAACAGCGTCGGGGGAAAGGCGGCCGAGATCAACATGCCCGACAAGAGCGGGACACTGATCCCGCTGTCGTCGATCAAAGCTAGATTCATCCTAATCGACTTTTGGGGAAGCTGGTGTGCACCCTGCCGGGGAGAAAGCCGTCTTTTGAGCGAACTTTATCAGAAGTTTAATCCGATCGGTTTTGAGATCTATGGTGTGGGACTCGAGTCATCGAGAGAACAGTGGATGAAAGCCATGGAACAAGACAAAAGGCTTTGGACCAATGTGTCAACCTTTCAGGAATTCGAAACGCCCGTGACGTTCGACTATGGCGTTACGTCATTACCGGTAAACGTGCTGATCGATAGTTCAGGAAAAGTAATTGCCCGCAACCTTCATGGAAAAGATCTCCGGCTCACATTGGAGAAACTCTTTGTTGAAACGAAGGTATCTGCGTCTCCGCAGTGATCAGTAGCTCGAGCGGCCGCCGTGGGAATGTGATCTTCTCTTCGGAGCCCGCAAATCTTTCATCTATTCCATTTACGAGGTCGGATCACATCGCCGCCTAACTCTAAGCTAACAACGCCGGGGCAACTAAGCCTGACATTTTCCCTCCGTTCACCCGACACTCCGAATACAAAGTGCTGCTTATACGTGAGCGCTGCTGCTTCCTTCAGTCGTCTAGTCTCAACCTTGTCGCCTGCCCAGTGTTTCAAAGGCTTTGATAGAAATTTCAGGCAAGTTTTGACCCAACTCTCAAGACTTTCAAGCCCGCAAATCATTAGTGTCCTTGTTGTTCATTAGGTATTCGGCCTGGTCGTTGATCATACGCAATATATCAACTAAATCACCAATCGCGTTTATGCCTGAGTGAAATTCTGAAGTACTCAATTCTCTTGGAGGACAAAATGAAGAAAATCAGTTCGATAATGATAGCCCTGATAGCTATATTCTGCGTGCAGATAGCAATTCAGGCTCAGATCACTACAGGTTCGATCTCGGGAACTGTGACGGATGCAGCGGGGGCACTTGTGCCCGGCGCCACCGTTACAGTGAAGGGTAAGTCGGGCCAGGAGTACACCGCTATTACGAATGAGAGCGGTTACTACAACATCCCGGGTGTGACGGCGGGTTCACTGACGTACACCGTAACCGTCACTGCGTCAAATTTCAAAACGCATGTCGTGCAGAACGTAAAAGTTGACGTCGCCACGCCTTCAACGGTAAATGCGTCGTTGCAAGCAGGGGCCATTTCCGAGACTGTCGTCATCACCGGCGGTGCAGAAGTTCTGCAGATCGAGACTGCGACAGTAGGTTCGACGCTAACGGGCCGCCAAATACTCGAAACGCCTATTCAGAGCCGCGACGCTCTCGACCTCGTGACGCTGTTGCCTGGCACGAACACGGTTGGTACGGCGAGAACATCATCAATCAACGGGCTGCCAAAGAGCGCCATCACCATCCAGATCGACGGCGTCGATGTACAGGACAACTATTTGAAATCGTCTGACGGCTTCTTCACCTTTGTGCGGCCGCGGCTGGACGCAATTGACGAGGTGACCGTTTCGACCGCAGCGCCGGGGGCGGAGAGCTCCGGCGACGGAGCGGTTGGTATACGTTTTGCTACACGTCGCGGTTCGGATGACTACAGAGGTTCGGCGTTCTGGCAGCATCGCCATGAAGGCTTTAATGCCAACAACTTCCAAAACAACTACCTGGATGTACCGAGGCAGAAGCTGCGGCTCAACCAGTTTGGTGGTAGCGTAGGCGGTCCGATCCCTTTCTTGAACTTTGGCGAGGGAGTAGATGCGTTTGACTCGGGTAAAGGTAAACGACATTTTTTTGTCAATTATGAGCGATATCATCTAAACGAGGTTTCTCCAACCCGTACTCGCGCGGTCCTCACAAGCGAAGCGGCGAGCGGCATCTTCCGATATGGGCCGAACGGAGCAAACACTGTCAATGTGCTTCAGCTCGCGCAAGCGGCCGGGTTGCCGAACACTATCGACCCAACGGTTGCAGGGTTGATCAATACGATTAATCAAGCGACGAACGGAACCGGGGCCTTCGAATCGCTCAATTCGGCCGGCGTCTACTTTGCCCGTAATTTCAATTTCCAGAATCCGAGCTTACAGCGTCGTAGCTTTCTAACGGCGCGCACGGACTTTAACCTTACGAAAGACCACGCACTCGAGGCTATCTACAACAGCCAGCCTTTTCGAAACAACTACGATACATTAAACGGTGTCGATCCTACATATCCCGGAATCGAGAATGGCGGCGCGCAAAATTCTGATCGTCGTTCTCTTTCCGTCGGGCTTCGTTCCAATCTTGGCACCAACGTGGTTAACCAATTCCGTTACGCTCAGCTAGCGGGCTGGCTCGGCGGCAGCAGCAAATTCGAGCTGGTAGGTGGGGATGATTTTTTCACCCAAACTCAGAGGGGGTTCACCATTACGCCGGGCTCTTTCTCAGGTATTACCGCGAGAAATGCATTCAGCGATCGATCATCTCCTACTCGTGATTTCACTAATAATCTTACGTGGGTCAAGAATAACCACACCATGACATTCGGCGGACAATTAAAGCGTGTCATGACCATTTCCGATAGCACGGCCACACACCGCCCGGTAGTAACGTTCGGAGTATTGACTACCGACACCCCCTTACTAAACGCTATCAGCCTCATCACTTTGCCGGGCGCGAGCGCGGGCGAACTCGCCAATGCGCAACAGCTGTATGCAACCCTCACTGGGCGGGTCGCGACCTATGCAAGCCGAGCGGTTTTAGGTCCCGATGGACAATATGCATTTAACGGGTCGAGACATTTTGAGGTTCAGCAAGACACGAACGGTCTCTACGCGCAGGATTCGTGGAGGATGCGACCAAATTTGACGCTCAACTTCGGTGTGAGATGGCAGCCAGTGACCGGTGCCAAGATGCTTACGGCCAACTACTCGGTACTCGAAGACTTCAATCAGATATATGACGTATCCGGCCCAGGCAACATTTTTTCCCCGGGCACGATAGCCGGCACGGTTCCCCGTGTACGCGGTAATACGATCGGGGAGAAGGCATACCGAGACGACCTTAACAACTTTGCACCTAGCATTGGATTCGTCTGGAGTCCTCAGAACTTTGGGCGTCGGTTGTTCGGCTCGAGCGGAAAAAGTGTTGTTCGCGGTGGTTTTTCGCGAGCTTACATTCGCGAGGGGACGTTGACGGTTGAAAACAGCCTTGGATTGAATCCGGGCGGCAACTTACTCTTAAACCGCACCGCCGCACTCGGAAACATTTCGCCCGGAACTCTATTTAGGGATCCGGCAAATCCATTCATTCAGCCTCCAACCTTCAGCTCGACTCCGGCGTATCCGCGTGCTTTGACCGCGGCTGACAACGCACTTTCGTTTTCACCCGATTTCAAGACGGGTTACGTTGATTCATGGAGCTTCGGCTATCAAAGACAGTTAGGCCGCGACACTGTCGTCGAGGTTCGATACGTCGGTAACCGCGGTAAGGATCTGCAACTGCAGTACACCCTAAACCAGGTCAACGTTGTAGAAAACGGCTTTGGAAGTGAATTTGCGCTCGCACAACAGAACCTGCACGCAAATATCGCGGCAGGTCGGGGAGCAAACTTTCGTTTCGCGGGTGCTGGCACCGGCACCAACCCGTTGCCGATCATCACATCTTACCTCGCCGGCAACAATGCCGATCCAGCTGCGACAGCAACGTATGCAGGCGCCCTCTTCGCAAATACGACTCTCGTCAATACTCTGAATCCAGCGAACCCGAATGTTCTCGGCCTGGCAGCTACACTAGAGTCGAACTTTAGAGCAACTGCGCGGACGCCCGGTACCTTCGTGCCGAATGGTCGTCCTGCCAATTTCTTCAACAATTGCCCAACGACTCTCGGCTTCTGCTTCGTCTTCGACAACAGCGAGAAGAGTTGGTACGACGCCGGTGTTGTGGAGGTTCGTCGCCGTTTGGCGAATGGTGTTCGCTTCCAGGCAAGCTACACCTACGGCAAGGCATCTACGAATGCGTACGCTTCGGCCAGCACGACCCTGTTCGGGCTGGGCGCCGGTGACCAGAGTAACGCGGGAAGCGTCACGCTCCGTAACCGCAATTTAGACAAAAGCTACGCACAAATTGACATCAGGCATGCCTTTAAAATGGACGCAACCATCGATCTGCCATTCGGTAAAGGACGTCGGTGGATGAACTCTTCTAATTGGGCGACGGATGCACTGTTTGGCGGCTGGAGTATCACTCCGGTAGTCCGATGGCAGAGCGGCTCGCCGATATCGATGGAGGGCGTAAATTTCGTTGGGATGAACGCAGATGAGTTGCAAGATTCGGTCGGTGTGTACTACAACCAGACCATTCGGCTACCAAACGGCACGTCAGCGGTGGTTCCCGTCAGCTACTTGCCGGCGGACATCATCGAAAACACGATACGAGCGTTTACCACGACCGGTTCGACGGTGTCAGGTTACAATGCCGGACAGGCTCCTACAGGTCGTTTCATCGCTCCAGCGGGGTACGACAACTGCCAGCAACGGTTCGGGGGCGACTGCGGATACAGACGATTCATCCTTTACGGCCCGAGCTTCTTCAAGATGGATGCAACTGTAATCAAGCGCATTCCGTTCGGAGAAAGACGCAGCGTAGAGCTCCGAGCGAGCGCATACGATTTGCTGAATCGAACCAACTGGAGGATCGGAGGGTGGACAGCCAATGTTGCTCAGATAACCGGTTTCACCGGCACGTTTGGGCAGCTTACTACCGGCTCGGCTTATCAAGATCCATTCGGCTCGAACGATCCGGGTGGACGGGTCGTGGATCTTATGCTTCGCATCAACTGGTAACAGTCGATTTGAGTCTGGTTCAGAGGCCGTCTAGAAACTGATCTAGGCGGTCTTTTTTCTTTTTGCGAGAAAAGGTAAGAGAGATTAGTGGCCGGTGCTGAGCCTTTGGAGGTTGTGGGCGAGTGCGATGAGTCCGAACTCGGTGGTTACTTTGTCGAGACC
>JBGSWW010000064.1:0-43905 GCA_041751735.1 Pyrinomonadaceae bacterium
CCTCGCGGCAACAGGCTTCTGAGACCTGCGCGTCTACCAGTTCCGCCACGTCCGCATGGGGAATTTCTGATAATACGGCTTCGCGCAGTCAAATTCAAGATAGCGGTCCTGTTTTGGTATATTTGACACTATGCAAAGCGGGTTTGAGGTAAATCTTGACAGGATCCGACAGCGTATCGCTGAAGCAGCACGGCGATCAAGACGGGAACCCGATGATATCAAGCTGATGGCGGTCAGCAAGACCCACTCGGTCAATGCGATCCGCCAGGCGATCTCGGCAGGGATCTCGGTTTTCGGTGAGAACAAAGTGCAAGAGGCCGAAACAAAGATAACCGAGCTTGGACGTGATGCCGCTGAGTGGCGGCTCATCGGCCACTTACAGTCGAACAAAGCGAGAAAGGCAGTTCAGATCTTCGACGCTATCGAGTCATTGGACTCCGTAGACCTGGCCAAACGCCTCGAGCGGATATGCATAGAGGAAGGGCGTTCTGAACTGCCTGTAATGGTAGAGGTGGATCTGGCCGGCGAGTCGACCAAGAGCGGCGTATCCGAAAGTGAATTGCCCCATCTTATCAGGATCCTCAAGCACTGCGTTTGCCTGCGTTTCGAAGGCCTGATGATCCTGCCGCCGCTGTCAGACGATCCGGAAGATTCACGGCCGTACTTTCGCAGGATTCGCGAAATGAGGGACGATCTTCAAAAAGACGGAGCGTTCGCGAGCGGCGCCGGTGAGCTCTCAATGGGCATGAGCCACGATTTTGAGGTAGCGATCGAAGAAGGTGCTACGATCGTCCGCGTCGGCACGGCTATATTCGGCACGAGGGTCTAATGGAACTAAGCAAAACACAGTAGCTGCTGCTCGGAAATAGCCTCCGCTTGGCCGCTTTTTATAACGAGCGGCCTGATTGGCGTTAATAAATATGCTTTCGTTGACCGTATATCCGATCTTTTTCGTAGTGGCGTGGTCGCTTTTTGGCGTCTTTCTCGGCATTCTCCTTCTGCGGCTGATCTTCAATTACTCAGATCCTAACCCATTTGGAAAGGTCGGGCGTCTTGGATTCAAGGTGCGAAAGCTGACCGAGAAATGGGTATACCCGGCCGCCCGATTCTTCGCGATGTACCGGGTCGACACTCGTTTGGCCCCGCTCTTGACGATCTTTCTCGGGCTGGTATTCACGTATTTTTTCACTCAGATCATCGCAAACACACTCTTCGTTATCGATGGCCTGACAGCCGGCATAGCCACCGGCAACCCGATGATGTTTGTGGGATTTGTGCTCTATGGAGCTCTTAGCGTGCTGATATTGTTCATTTTCATACGCTTCCTATCGTCGTGGTTCGTGTTTAGATCGAACACTTTTCTCGGTTTCGTGACGCGGGTGACCGACCCGATCCTTTTGCCTGTCCGACGGCTGATCCCTCCGATCGGAATGTTCGATATATCGGCGATGATCGTTTTGCTCGTCATTGGTTTTCTTCAGTCGATCGTCCTAAATGTCTTTGTAAAAGGCTGATGTCCGACGAACTGACGATCAATGTCCGCGTTATATCGCGGGCTTCGAAAAGCGAGGTCGTTGGAATGGTCGAGGGCCATCTGAAGATCAGGATCGCTGCCCCGCCCGTTGATGGAGCCGCCAATGCCGAGCTGATCAAGGTTCTTTCGAAGTATTTCGATGTTCCAAAACGCCAAATCGAGCTGATCAGCGGCGAAACATCGAGGGTGAAAAAGGTCAGGGTCAGTGGGGTCGGATCTCTTCAGGCCAAGGCTTTTTTGAAAGGCACTTTGTAGCGTGTTATATTTGCAGATTCGATATTTTGGGGGGTGCGAGCAATGGCCCCGTCTTCTGAGGAATAATCAATGTCAGGACATTCGAAGTGGCACACGATCAAGCACAAGAAAGGTGCGACGGATGCTAAACGCGGCAAAATATTCACCAAGATGATCAAAGAGATCACCGTCGCGGCCCGTACCGGCGGCAGCGGCGACGTTGATTCGAACGCTCGGTTGCGAAAAGCGGTGAATGACGCAAAAGGCGCGAATATGCCGAATGATACCATCGACCGTGCGATAAAACGCGGTACCGGCCAGCTCGAGGGTGTTGCCTATGACGAGATCACCTATGAGGGCTACGGGCCGAATGGCGTTGCCGTGCTTGTCGAAACCATGACCGATAACCGCAATCGAACTGTGGCCGAGATCCGCCATATCTTCTCAAAGAACGGCGGAAATATGGGCGAATCGGGTTCGGTTGCATGGATGTTCGACAAGAAGGGTTACATCGTCGTCGATAAAGCCGCGAAGAGCGAGGACGAACTCTTTGAGATCGCCATTGAGGCCGGTGCGGACGATATGCAGGACGAGGGCGATGTTTTTGAGATCTTCACCTCACCTGACAATTTCGAGCCCGTCCACGAGGCTATTAGGGCTGCAGGCATCGAGCCTCAAGCCGCTGAGATCTCAATGGTTCCGCAGAATTACATCAAGCTCGAAGGCGGCGACGCAAAAACCATGATGAAACTCTACGACGCCCTCGATGACAACGACGACGTCCAAAAGGTCTATGCGAATTTCGATATAGACGAGAGCGAGATGGAGTGAGCTGTCGATCGTGCTGGCGGCGGGAGCACGAGTTACTTCTATAAGATCTTTTCACCACGAGCCAGTCTCTCCAGGAAATCTCTCATTCTCCTTTTCACGAGTTTCCGGCCGCTTAGCGTTATGAAGTCGAAAGGCGATCGCGAACTTGTTGACCTTTGTCAGTGTTTCGAGGTGGTCAAAAGCCTTCTTGTTTTTCTTCGGCTCCCTTAGGAAATCGTCCGGCAGCTTCATGTCTTTTGGTGAATCGTAAGCCCGGTCCCAGCGGCCATCCTTTTTAGCCCGATCTACTTTGGCGAGACCATCCGGCTGCATTCGGCCCTCTTTGATCAATCGGTCGACATGCTCCTGATTGCGCTTCGACCAAATGCTGCGGTTTTGACGCGGGGTGAATTTTTGCAAATACGAGATCTCGTCAAATGACTTGCGGATACCGTCGATCCAGCCGTAGCAGAGTGCCTCATCCAGGGCTTCGGCGTACGTAATGGTTACTCTGCCGGAGCCTTTTTTAAAGATGCGAAGAAAGATGCCGGGGGACGCCGAATGGTTATTATCCAGCCATTTACGCCATTCCTCAGCGGTGCCGAATGACTTTATTTCCTTCGATGTGGCCATAGATCTCTACGGAGCTTCGGCCTGGCGGAGTTTGGTTTCCACTTCTCTAACAAATGTAAATGTGTCCCGATCGTTAGCTGCTCTGGCCGCGGCCTCGGCTTGGCCGAACCATCTATGCGCGTCCTCAAGGTCCGACCTTTCGAGCGCAAATATAGTTAACCAAGCTGCGCCTTCGGCAATGCCGAGGGGCTCATTCATTTCGCCATAGCGCATGACGGTCTCCTCCCACAACGAAGTCGATTCCTCGCGTTTTTCCAGACGGTTCTTGATCACCGCTGGGTATCGGACGGTGTTAGCGTAATTGCGGTCGTCATTGTCCGCATGCTCGCGAAAAAGAGCAAGAGCCTCGTCATAATAGCGCTCGGCGTCCTCTAATCGCTCGGCATATTCGTAATTGATACCGATATGCCGCTTGACCCACGCAGCCTCGAGCGGCAAGCCCAGCTCGGCGTAGAGCTTGGCTGACCGTGTATATGCCGCATTAGCAGCAACTCTCGAAAACCGTGGGCGCCGGAGGATATTTCCGAGTGATTTCAAGGCGTCCGCAAGTGCTCGTTTGTCACCACTTCTTTCCGCGTCGTCCGCCTGCTTTTTCGCTGTCAAGCTGCGTTCTTGAAACTCGCCGTGCCTCTTCAGCACATTTGCTATCCGGATCTTTGTGGGCTCATCTGGAACACTCTGTTTTTTCCACCACTCTTTGTAACAGTTATCTACAACGGCACCGGCCTCGACGAGGCGTTCCACTATCTCGGCGTGATCTGGCTTGTATTCATTGACTGCGGACCAAATCGCCTGTCCGAAAACTGTGCCGCCGTACATGTTCTTCACCTCCAGCGGCACGTCGCGATCGATCAGGAGTTTTATCACGTTGAGCCTGCCGCTTGAGGCCGCATAGTGAAAGCCCGCGAGGCCGGTACTCATCCCCGCATAGGGGTCCACGCCCGCATCAAGCAAAGCTGCGGCTGCATCCTTGTGGCCCAGCATGCATGCGGCCGCGAAGCTTTCAGCCATGGTTTCCGGTTCCCTGTCTAGATAGCCGGCAGCGAGCCATTCCTTGAGCTGCTTGTCGAAGGCGTCCGGTCCGCCGACAGCTAATTCGAGAGCGGTAAAATCACCACGCCGCAGCGCAGCGATGGCGTATTTGAAAAGGAGGGGATAATCATCGTGACGGTGCTCGCGAATGGAAGTGATCAGATCATCCCAGCTGCCGAACCCGATCTCGTCGGCGATAAAGGCCCGGGCCATTTCAACATCGAAGCATTCCGGGTTCAGCGAATGGCCCGTACTCTCCGTCACACTGTTGAAGCGATTCTTAATGTGTTCGCGAAAGCGAAGGTCGCTATTGTGCACTTCCACAACGGCGGCGGCGAGTTGCTCAAAAGCATCGACGGTCGGCTCATCCTTCCGAAGAGTTTCGGACCAAAGAGATCGCAGATCTTCTCCGTTCATTCTTTCTCCCGCTGGCCATTGGAAACAAATGCCGTAATTATCTGGATCCGTGAGGTACAACTGCTTCATTCCGTAAGGTGCGACCTTGGGAGGATCGGCAGCGATACCCTTGGAGACAAGGTATTCGTAAACGGCATCGACATCGGGGCAGCTCAAGTAAATACAAGTATCGCTGTGCCATCTGACGCGCTCGATCGGCGGGACAGGCGGAACATTGCCGGGCTCGTATTGGTCGTTGAGCATCAGGTCCAGCCCGTTGAGTTGAAGCCAAACCCAGCTCGAATTGTCGCCTTCACCGGAATCGGAAACAACCGTGAAGCCAAGCACGTCCCGGTAAAATGCCAGCGACCTTGGCATATCAACAACCTGGATAAGCGGCGTCAGGGATCTGATCACTTTATCCATTACATGCAAGGAATCGCCGTGTTGAAGCGGCGAATTGATTTCATTAAAAGACCTCCGGGGGATGATGTCGGAGATACTTTAATCTTGTTTGCCGGATTCGGGAAGATAGTCGCCGAGGAAATTTCGTTCCATGCCGTTCCCCCACCCTTGGCCATGGTCGCTCGTGATCCGGCTGACGTGACTGTCACCGATATAGTGCGGTGGGAAGGCGAGGAGCTTGAGAATGGAGCCGGGCCGCAGATGTTCACTCGCCCAGGTCAGCGGTGAATCGCCATTTGCGTCAGGGGCCTCGCGGTCGGCGCCGCGCTCGATGAGGTACGAGATCATCTCCTCATCGCCGTAGGCAGCTGCGCGGTGCAGGGGCGTTTCGCCCTTGGTGCGGACATCGCGCATAAAACCACCGGTTTCCATACCCGGGATAGTTTTGGCATTTACGTTAGCACCATTCTCGACCAACACCTTCAGTACGTAGATGAAGTAGGGCCGGCCGGCCTTGCAGAGAGCACTGTGAAGCGGTGTCTCGCCCGTGTCCGGCAAAGAGTAATTCACGTCAGCACCATGTTTGATGAGAAAATCGGCCACTTTCCAATGTCCGAAGAAAGAAGCGTGGCCGAGCTCTGTATCGAGATTGATGCTTTTAAGGTCGCCGCCCGCATTCATGACGGCCTTGAGGGCGGTCGTATCATTGTAATAGACAAACCACTGGAGTGGCTTCACATCACCTTCCTCCAAAATCGACCTCCAATCGGGCAACGCGAGCAGATCAAAAACAAGATCCGTGCGGCCGCGGCTGATGAGGTCGAGTAACGCTTCCTTTTCCACTATGTACTCGCGCCGAATCGCTGTATGGACCTTTCTTTAGCCCTTGCGGCCTCCACTTCGCGATCCCGCGGTTGGGCAGTTGTCACAAGCGAATTGAGCATTTCCTGCGCAGCCGCCGCGACACGCTCGACTGCAAGGTAAAATGCCTTTTCGTTTGCTTTTGACGGCTTGTTCATTCCGGAAAGCTTTCTAACGAACTGTAGCGACGAAGCTTGTACTTCATCGCTTGTTGCTGGCGGATCAAAGTTGAAAAGTGTCTTGATATTTCTGCACATAATGAATTCTATGGTTTTGTTGCAGCCTGAAGGCCTTCGTTTGAGAGGCGGCGGTTCGGGTAACGCTTCAGAACATTTCGAAAAGCCTTTGCTGCCTCGTCCTTTCTTCCCGCCTCAAGCAGCATTTCACCCGACGCTTCCCAAGCCGGTTTTACGATCATGGGAGGTCCAAACTCGAAGACGAGTTCGTCCTCGCGTTCGGCGGCCACAAGCATATTGCGAATTCCTGATTCACGCTCGCCCTGGGCAAAGGCGATCGCTGCGGTAAGCATAGTCTCCATGACCGACACGGTTTCAAGGTCGATCTCCAATGTGCTGCCGCGGTCTGTGTTTGTTTCATATCTGGATCTCACGGCAGCCTTACGTCCCATAAGCAATTCGAGTGCCCGGCCCGCAGCGGTGAGATCCTTTCGCCGCACGCGCTCGAGGCCGATCGCGAGATCATGGTTGGCGAGCGAAACGGGTGGAGTAGGTCCTATCTGATCCACCGGCTCCATCATTGACAGCGGCCCTGCCCCTCGTGTTTCGACGAGGAAGGTAGCGCGCGACACCGCAAGATGTCTTCTGGCGGGTGCCGACGGTTTGGTCTTAAGATCCTCTTCTAATAAAGCGACGAGCTTCGCGGCCTCATCAGTACGACCGAGCTGCACATATGCATGAATAAGCCAGTGCAGAGGGTGATATCCGCCTGCACCCTCGTCACGTGCGGTTTTCATCGAAGCAGTGTTAGCCGCGATCGAATCCTCCCACATGCCTAGAGCAAAGAAAATATGCGACGGCATATGCTGTGCGTGCGAAGCGCCGCGAGCTACGGTGCCGTAAAGGCGTGCCGCACGCAGCCCCAGCGGGGCGTGCACGGGATCGTCATATGCATGGATTATGTAATGGAGAGCCCCGGGATGCTTCGGATTCTTTTCGTAGATCTCTTCCGCGACGGCGGCGGCCCGCATGTAGTTCGCGGTGTTTCTCGTCGTACCCGTCAAACCTAATAGCGAAAGAGAATAGAGAGATCGGGCTTCAAGATCATCGGGGAATCGCTTTGTTATCGCCTCTAACGCTTTCGAATATCCCGCGGCAACCTCGGCCTGTCTCCCCTCGGCATAGAGCCGTTCGACGGCATCGAGATACATTTTCTCGCGCTCGGTCGGAGCCTTTGTTCGTCGATGGGCAGGTGTCGGTGCGAGCTTGTCGAGTGCCGCGAGAGCAGAGCGGCGGTCCTGTTCACCCCATATACGATGATCATGTGTCATCGCCTCGCCCCAGTAGGCCATCGCGAATTCCGGAGCAAGGCGTGACGCCTCTTGAAATGAGCGGCGAGCTCTACCGTATTCGAAACTATGCAGAAGCAGCATTCCCTCGATGAAATGCTTCTGAGCGCTTGCCGGCCCTGATGTCGGAAAATCGATGGTTCCCAGGTCAACCGGCCCGCTTGTGCGTCCGGATTCAGGAGCATGATGCTGACCGGCCGTCGTCGAAACCATCAACAAGCACGATATTACACTCAGGGAAAGCAGGTTCGGACGTAGCTTCATTTTTTTCTCCTTGCGAATCTTTAACAATCATATATGAATGCCGACGTCAGAAAAATGATCATGCTATTGATCTAGATACTATTCTCTGCGTATCAATCCACCGGTGATCTCGTAGATAACGGTGCCGTAGAACTCTACCGCCTTGCCACTTGAGGTGCCGATGATCTTTTCCTTATCGATCACAAACTTGCCGTCAACTATTCGGCTGACTATCTCGACTTTCAGCTTCACATTCGGTTCAAGGACGCGGGCGAATTTCTTGCGGATCTGATCGTGTCCTTTGAGAATGATCTCACCACCCGGCAGCGAGTACGCAGTCGAATCGGAAGCATATGCCGCCAGGATCCCCTCCATATTGCGTGCGTTATAAGCATCGACCAAATCCTGGGCTACCTTTTCGGGCGGCTTGGTCGTGGTTTGTGCCGAGGCTGTACCGGCAATGGTAAGTGTACAGACGAACGCCGCAACAATTATCGAACCTAACTTCAATTTCATTGATCTCTCCTAAAGCTTTTTGTCAACGATCCAGCCTTTCAGGACTCTCGCCATCTCGGCAAAAACATCTTCATCCGAAGTTCGTGTTTTTTTCAAGACCTTGTAACTGTGATTCGCGGCATCGATCTTGTGCAGTGTCGCGCTCTTTCCCAGCTTTGCGATCGTCGGTTCGAGAAGACCGAGTGTGGCAAGCTCGTCGCGGGTGCCTGATAGGAACAGCATCGGGACCTTGATCCCAGCCAGGTGTTCTGCGCGTTTTGTGTCTGGCCTTCCGGCAAGATGAAGAGGAAAGGAGAACAGCACGAGACCTTTGACGCCCTCGAGCGGTTGTTCACTTTGAGCCGTTGTAGTCATTCTCCCGCCAAAAGAATGTCCGCCGGCAAGCAGAGACAGATCGGGCGCGGCCTCATGGGCAGCTTTAACCGCCGATCTTATCGTTGTTATACAAGTTTCGGTCGAATTTCTTCCACCGCCTTTTTCAGAATAAGGAAAGTTATAACGAAATGTCGCGATGCCGCTATCCGCCAGTGCTCCGGCGATAGCAGCGAGCGTCGCGTGGCGCATATTAGTGCTCGCACCGTGCCCAAGAATGAGCAAGTGCGTCGCACACGACGGCTTAAGCAAAATCGCCGACACCTCACCCTTATCGGGCGTGGCGAGGAATTTAAGCTCCTTTTCCAATCTCTTTGAGTTTGGCGTCGAGTGTTATCTCGGCACCGGCAAGCACACGCGAGACGGGGCACTTCTCCTTCGCCGATCTCGCGACCTCCTGAAACTCGTCGTAGGAGATATTCGGCACGACCGCCTCCGTGATGAGGTCAATGCGCGGAATGGAGAATCCTGCCTCTTCCTTTTCGACGTGAACCACCGCTTTCGTTTCAATGCTCGTCGCCTCAAAGCCCGCACGGCCGAGAAATCCCGAAAACGCCATCGTAAAGCAGCCGGCATGTGCCGCGGCGATGAGTTCCTCGGGGTTGGTCATCGTCGTGTCATCGCCAAATCGCGCGGTGAATGAATATGGCCCCTCAAATGCACCGCTTTCGAGCTTGACGCTGCCCTTGCCCTCGGTGATGCTGCCACTCCATTTTGCTTCTGCTGATCTTTTTATTGACATTAATTAAGTTGTCTCCTTTCGTTAAAATTTGATGCTACCCTCTTTATCTCAAGCTTAAGACTATCAGTTTTTGAAAACGACCGCCTGAGGACGCCAATTCTGTGGATGATTCTTAATCGTCGGCATGATCAGTACTTCCATCCATTTTGGCCTCACGCTGATCATGATGAAATCCTTCTTAAGGTCGGGCCAAAAGTATTTGGCATACTCGTCGGTATAGAATTTCTTAGCCTCCGGATGATTCGGGTCTGTGTAGATCGTTGCTATTCCCATCAGTGTGACATAACTTTCCTTGGCGTCATTGTTGTAATAGAGCGTCACATTCGGATTCTTCTTTATTTGTTCAACTTTTCTCGTCGAGCGCCGTGTCATGATCCACACGGTGAACCCTCTGTCCGGACGCGAAGGGTCAGCCGGACCCAATTGTGTAAGCACCGTTCTCGTCCGCGGAGAATCATCGCCATCGACGGTTATCAAGGCAGCGTATTTGTCCGAGATCATCAGCTTTCGAGCGGCTTCAAGTATGGATATCTCCGAATCGACTCGGTAAAGATCGAGTGAGGCCTTCGGCTTCTGCGCGTAAGCTAAATGTGAGATCAATAAGAGGACCGCGAAGATAATGAGGGTAAATCGCATTCTGTTTTTGGTCTCCTGAGTTTTCTCAGTTCCGGCGAAGTCTTTTACTGATCAGCGCTAAAAAGAACATATCGATCTTCAGCCGCCGCTTTCTTATCTAGGTTTACGACCTCCTCGAACCGCCCCCATGTGTACTCGAGATCTTCTTTCGACTTTGGAAAACCATATTTCCCTTCATCCATCGCATCGTACTTCGTCCGGAATTCTTCTTCAGTGATGAACGCAATAGCCTCACTGACAAACTTAACTTGATCAGGCGTCTTCAAAGACATTATGTAATCTTCCTTCGCATACATCGGTTCGCCCCCGATCACAGTGAAACGAAGAGGTTCTGGACCGTCATAGTAGCTCAGCTCTCCGTCTGACAGAAGTCGATGCATTGCGTCCCAGGATTTGTCAGACTCAGCTCCGTATTCTGGATGCTCGTTCCAAAAAGTCTCTTCGATTTCTTCTTGCAAATATTCGAGCCGATCGTCGTCGTTATCGAACGAACGAATTATATTTACCTGTTCATCAGTAAGCGCGAAATGAACTCCAAGACAAGACATAAGCGTTCCGATCTAACCTCCAAAATTCTTCTTCAATCCTTGCCAAACTTCTGAATACTCGTGCTGCAGCCCGGCAGAGCCCATGGCCAATTTTGTTGGGCGGATGATGTAACGCGACTCAAACATAAACGCGAGCGTGCCCGAAAGCTTCAGCGGTGTGAGATCGGCGTTCGACGCCTTTTCGAATGCGTCCAAGTCGGGACCGTGGGCGGACATTTGGTTGTGAAGCGAACCGCCGCCGGGTACAAATCCCTCCTCCTTGGCATCGTATTGACCGTAGATCAGTCCCATGTATTCCGACATATAGTTGCGGTGATACCACGGTGGGCGGAACGTGTCCTCGCCGACGAGCCACCGGTCCGGGAAGATGACAAAATCGCAGTTCGCGACGCCCGGTTCGCCCGAGGGAGAGGTCAGCACCGTGAAGATAGACGGGTCAGGATGATCGAACGATATCGAACCGATGGTGTTGAATCGCCGCAGATCATATTTGTAGGGAGCGTAGTTGCCATGCCAGGCTACGACATCCAATGGCGAATGATCGACGCGGCACGACCACAGATTGCCGCCGAATTTCGCCGACTGTTCGAATTCCCCGTCCACGTCCTCGTACCAAGCTACCGGTGTCTCGAAATCCCGCGGGTTCGCAAGGCCATTGGCACCGATAGGCCCGAGATCAGGAAGACGAAACTGCTGACCGTAGTTCTCGCATATATAGCCGCGACACTTTTTATCCTCAGGATGGGGCTCGATCTTGAAACGCACGCCGCGTGGTATGCATACAACCTCGCCCGGTCCCGCCTGCAACGCGCCGAGTTCGGTTAAAAACCCGAGCCGGCCCATTTCAGGCACGATAAGCAATTCGCCGTCGGCATTGTAGAAATAACGGTCACCCATTCCCTTGTTGCAGGCATAGATATGGACCGCGATCCCGGATTGAGAGAAGAGATCGCCGTTACCGGCAATTGTCGTGATGCCGTCGATAAAATCCGTTGGCTCGGTGGGAAGTGGCAGCGGACCCCACCGAAGCTGGTTCGGTGTAACATCTATGTCGTCGAAGCGGCTCTGCCAGGCTCGATTATCGATTCTCTCGAACGGCGTGTGCATTACACTTGGCCGAATGCGATAGGTCCAGGTCCTCTTATTACTGGCCCGCGGTACTGTGAATGCCGTACCAGACAGTTGCTCGGCATACAAGCCGTGCGGTGCCTTCTGTGGCGAATTCCGCCCAACTGGCAACGCTCCATCCATCGCCTCGGTGGCGAATTCGTTTCCGAAACCGGATTGATATATCAGATCCATAAGAGGGATTTTGCCACGAATCACATATTTTGTACGAGTTATCGGTATGGCTATTACGGATTCGTATCAAGGGTCGAGCCGCATTTCGCAAATGTCGATGCCCGGTCCGAAACCGTCGTGCAGGTGCCCGGTCAGTACGAAGCCGAACTTTTCGTAGAACCCTTGAGTATGCTGTGAGGTGCTGATCACGATCGGGGCTTCCGGGAAACGTTCACGAATGCGTGCGATCCTGGTTTCTGTGAGTATCTTCCCTAATCCGGTTCCGAGATGATCCGAGCGGATCATCCCCCAGCATAGAGAAACGGTCTGCTCGTCGCCCTTGTTCAATGCAAATCCGCCTGAGCCGACGACGCAAGTGTCGATCTCGACAATAAAGTAGTCATGGGGGAACTCTGACAGGTAGGATCGCAACCCGGATTCCTCGTGTGGCCCAAAATACTTTGGGATATTCGACCTGAAAATTCCGACAACTGCCTCGAGATCCGAAGGGCGGTAATCGCGAATAGTCGCTTTTGCAGTATCCCCGATCACGGGAAGATCCCAAGCTCCGAGTAAGAGATCGCGATCTTATCGATAGCGTTTAAGAATGCTGCCGTCCTTAGGTTGCCGACAGCCTCTTTTTGTTTCCAGATCTCACGGATCTGCTGGTAGGAGCCGCTCATGGTTTCCTCGAGGCCCGAATGGACAAGATCAACTTCGTCCGCGCCGCGGGCAATGGAGCGGCGTTCCTCTACCGTTAGGGTCCTTCCTGATTCCTTTTCGATCAACTGTAAGATTCTTTCGTAAGCTCCTTGCTCAAACCGTTTTTCCATTCGCCCCATCCGCACCCGCGAGAGGTTTTTCAGCCATTCAAAATACGAGACCGTCACGCCGCCCGCATTTATATAAAGGTCCGGCACAACCATCACACCCATCGATTGCAGGATGTCATCTGCCTCGGCAGTGATCGGCCCGTTGGCCCCTTCGCCGATGATCTTTGCTTTGATCCGCGGCGCGTTCTCTGCCGTTATCTGATTCTCGAGAGCCGCAGGTATAAGGATCTCGCAATCGATCTCGAGTCCGTCCTCACGGCGGGGAAGTTCAGTTGCATTACCGAAACCCAAGATCGAACCGGTTTCTTTCCGATGACGCATCAGAAATTCAAGGTCTATGCCGTTTGGAGCATGGATCGCTCCTTCGTATTCGGCGACTCCAACCAGGACCGCACCGCCTTCCTGGCAGAACTTGGCGGCGTGATAACCTACATTCCCCAGGCCCTGGACAACAACACGTTTTCCTTCTAAACCCCGTTCGAGCCCGAGTTCCTTCATATCCTCCGCGTGGTCACATGCCTCGCGAAGCCCAAAGTAAACACCCAGGCCGGTTGCCTCATTTCTCCCCCGGATGCCGCCCTGCGATACGGTTTTGCCGGTGACGCATCCCAGAGCATCTATCTGTTCAGGATGGAAAGCGAGATAGGTATCGGCGATCCATGCCATCTCCCTCGCTCCCGTGCCGTAATCGGGTGCAGGAACATCGAGCGCCGGGCCGATGAAATTCTTTTTAATTAGCTCGGCCGTATAACGACGCGTGATCTGTTCGAGCTCCGTCTTTGAAAACTTTTTCGGATCGATCTTAACCGCACCTTTGGCTCCGCCGAAAGGGACGTCGACAATTGCGCATTTATAGGTCATCAGAGACGCTAGCGCAATAACCTCTTCTTCGTTGGCATCCTCTGAAAACCTGATCCCGCCTTTGACGGGAAGCTTATGATGGCTGTGCTGGGCCCTCCAGGCTGTGATCGTTCGATAGCCGCCCTCCGTTCGTATAGGAAACTTGAAAGAATAGACGCTGTTGCACATCTTGATCTGGTTCAGCAATCCCTCGGGGTATTCTGTTAGGGCGGCGGCCTTGTCGAAATAGTGCGAAACGCTGTCCAGGAAAGCGCGTCCTTGCTGCATTGAGCTCATAGTGGTTTGCCTCTATTCGAATAGTATTTTATTTGAAGGCAGGATTGCGAGTTGCCATAGGAAACAATAGTTCGTCACTTATTCTTGATCGCCGGTTTGAGCCCAATGAAAAGTAGAGAGCGTAGGCTCCCAGCTTAAACTTCTCGCCTGTCCCGCGTGGGACAGGAAATGGGACAGATAACCTAATATGTTTTCAACAATTATCCCTGTTTGTCCCATTTTTCAGAAAATGCGTAACGTGTTTCACGTGGGTGGCGCACGATGTTTTATACTTAGCACACTGTTGCATATGCGGCAAGTATTTCCTATTTTCTTGATCCGAAAACAGGTGCGGACTGAAAATCTAACTCGCACGAAATAAGCGTTCTACACCTTTTCATGACGCGGAACCGATTCGTTCAGACTTGATGACTCCGTTTTTGGATGGTGTAGGTCTTGATCACACGCGTTATTTCGCGCAATTCTCAACGCGAATCCGCGCAGAAAGCCACCGATTCTGATGAAAAAGGCGCGGAGCATCACCCTAAAGGATGTGCACCTCCAAGCATTCGACGATCGTATTAGAGGTTTCCCCGTCTCCTCTGCTCTTCTTCTATCGAAACAAAAAGTGCTTTGAAATTGCCTTTGCCGAAACCCTTGCATCCCTTTCGCTGCAGGATCTCATAGAAGACAGTCGGACGGTCCTCCACGGGCTTAGTGAAGATCTGGAGCAGGTAACCTTCATCATCGCGGTCGACCAATAGGCCAAGACGTTTAAGTTCACTGATGTCCTCATCGATCTCACCGACGCGCGCCGGAATTTCGTCGTAGTAGGTGTCCGGCACACGAAGGAATTCGACGCCGTTTTGCTGGAGTTTTTCGACCGTGGTGATAATGTCGCGGCACAGAAGCGCCACATGCTGGGCACCTGCCGAGCGGTAAAAGTCGATATATTCCTGGATCTGCGATTTACCGCCCTTACCCTCGGCCGGTTCGTTGATCGGAAACTTTATATTGTGCTGGCCGTCGGACATAACGATCGACATGAGCGCCGAGTACTCGGTAGAGATGTCTTTGTCGTCGAATGTAATGTAGCGGAAAAACCCAAGAACGTCGCGATAAAAATCGCACCAGTAGCTCATCTTGCCGAGCTCGACATTTCCTACTATATGATCGACGAGCATTAGGCCGACGGAGTCGCCCTCGACTTTTTGATCGACAAAGCCGGGCAGAAACGGGCCGGAATAATTATGGCCGTTGTTAGTGTTGTACGAAATAAATGAGTGGATCGTATCCCCGTAAGTCGCGATAGCGGCATGACGCACTGAACCATTCTCATCCTTAAGATCTCGCGGCTCGGTCACAGGAGTTGCCCCACGCTTCACGGCCTCATGAAACGCATGATCCGCGTTCTCGACATAGAAAGCGATATCGCGTACCCCGTCACCGTGCTGCTTGATATGCTCTGCCGCGGGATGATCAGGCGTCAAAGGCGTGGTCAACATAAAATTGACGTTGTTCTGCCGCATCAGGTAACTGGTCACCTCGCGGTCACCCGTCTCAAGCCCGCGATACGCATGCCGCGAAAATCCAAACGCCTTCCGGTAGTAAAACTCAGCCTGCTTAGCATTGCCGACGTAAAACTCGACATGATGGATCTTTTTCAAACCAAGTGGATTCTGGACTACCTTTTTCGTTTCACTTGCTATATCTGTTTCTGTGATCATGACCTTAAAATATCTAATGTAAAACGCTTTTATACGCCCCAAAGCGTGACCTTTTCAATAACCAATTTCTTCTGAACGGGATCAAATCCTATTTCAGCATGACAGCCGCCCTCCAGCGCATGGCCGAATATTATTTTCTTACGCGTAAAAAAACCGCGCTTCTCGGAGTAAGTAAACCAATACGTGTTGTACGCAAACCGCAACTTATCGTCATTATCAGAGAGAGGGAATATCTTCTGAAAACGAATGCCCTTTTCTCGATCGGCCTTCGGTAAAGCCTTGAACTTCTCCGAAAGCTGATAATCATCGAGATATTTCACCCTGACTGCGCCAAGTTGATCCGGCAAGTTACGGGTTAGGTATGTATTCGACAAGACGACAACGTCACGACGATCTTTATCTGAGAATCTGGAATAACTCGCAACCTCCTTTTCCAAACAGGCCCGCAAGCCCCTAGCGTACAGCGAATCGGTTTTCTCCTGAGCGGAAACAGCGGTTGCGATGACGCTCAAAACATAAAAAATTGAAAGAACTAGTTTTCCCACAACTCCCAACGATACGACAACTATTTCCCGAAGCCCTCGATATACTTCCTGGTCACCTCTTTCAACTCGGCATACGACGGTACTACATACAGAATGGGCTGCATATCACTATATGTGTACTCGTGGTTAATGACCTGCTCGAGGTCAAATGGACGCCGCTCGACATTGTCGGAAAATGCATGTTCTAGCTCGCCAAAGCTGGAGAGCAATCCCGCGCCGTAAGCCTTCACATCACCATTGTCCTCGACCATTCCGAACTCCACCGTAAACCAATAGAGGCGGCCGAGGTGTTCGAGTTGCTCGTCCGTAGCGATCTTCGCCCCAAGGCCAATAAATTGCGAAAAGTCGGCAAAAGCGGGGTTTGTGAACATGGGAATGTGGCCGATCGATTCGTGTACTATATCGGGCTCGGGCGTATACGCCGGCTGAGAATGATGCCGGATGTACTGAGTGCAGAGCATCGTTCGGTATGAAAGCCATGAGAGAAACCCACGGGTTTCAACCAGTCCTTCGATCGGCGCGAGCCTGAAATTGGTAAGCTCCTTGAGCCGCCGGTTCATTTCGGTCAGCTGAGGGATCCGATCCGTGTTTATGCCAAGTTCTCTCTTGGCCCTCAGGTAGAACGGACTCGCATACTTCTCATGAAGT
The DNA here is from genome assembly GCA_041751735.1 of Pyrinomonadaceae bacterium. Lineage (GTDB taxonomy): Bacteria > Acidobacteriota > Blastocatellia > Pyrinomonadales > Pyrinomonadaceae > OLB17. The sequence continues at coordinate 16,638 of JBGSWW010000064.1, forward strand.
TCCTCCAGTTCCTCCGCCACATAACGCCAAACTCGCTGCTCACGCGGATTGTAGTCGACATCCGTTATTATACCCGTCTCGCGAAAATTCTTGGCGAGCGATGCAATGTGATCACGTCGGGACCTGTATTCCTCGTCATTCGCTCCCGGATGATCGATATGTAGTTCGTTGATATTCTCGAACTTCATATCCCTGAATTCAGGCAGATCGGCGTCCGACACATGGAAATTGTCTATTGCAAACACGGGCTCGGTGGTGGTGGTTGCGGCGGTTTCAGTAAGCATGGTCTGTTGTGCGGCTCCTCTCATAAAATACGATGCGGGAGGCTTTGATCAGGTTATCTCGTAATAACTTATTTTAATACGAGACATAATTGTTTTGAATATGCGTTTTAAGGAATGCGCTTATTAATGCTTTATTTTGTTCGTTTGTTAATTCTTTTTCGTTTATATTGTACGGACGATGAGCGATGGAATAGACAAAAACATTTTGCGAGTGCTGCAGGCAGACGCGAGGACGAGCTATGCCGAACTCGGCAGGAGGGTTGGGCTGACCACCCCGGCTGTGATCGAGCGGGTCCGGAAACTAGAAGATGCAGGTATCATCACCGGGTATCGGGCAGAGATCGATACGTCAAAAGTCGGTCTGCCGATCACCGCGTTTGTCCGGATGAGTATTACGGGCGTGGACTACAGCCACATCATCGAGGTCGCTCAAGACTCAAACGAAGTGCTTGAATGTCACCGCGGTACAGGCGGAGACTCATTCATTATGAAGGTGGCGGTCGCGAGCGTTGAGCACCTTCAGGAGGTTATTGACCGATTGACGCCCTACGGTATAACCACGACGACGATCGTTCTGTCCTCGCCTGTGCGGAAACGGATCATCGACGTTTGAGTAGGGATAAGAAGACGAATGCACGAATGATCAGCGAAATTCGTGCATTCGTGGCTGACTAGTGTTCCTCAAGCCAGCATCTATTTCCGTTTTTTCAATTTCTCGGTTGTTTTGCCGTCGAAATCTTCTTCATTTGCCTCGGCTTCTTCTTTTGTCTTTCGGAGGATCTGGTCCTTGTGGTGGGGCGGCGAATAGATCGTGTACATCTTCAGGTCTTCGGTCGCGGAGATGTTCGTCACGTTGTGTTTCGCTCCAGCCGGAATGATCACGGCGTCGCCATCCTTAACAGTGTATTTATTTCCGTCGATCTCGACGCGGCCCTTGCCAGCCTCGAACCTGAAAAACTGATCATTTTCCGGGTGCGTTTCCAAGCCGATCTCCTCTTTCGGTCGAAGCGTCATTAGTACTAGCTGGATCTGACTCGAGGTATACAAAACCTTACGAAAATTCTTATTTTTTATTGTGTCTTTCTCTATGTTCGATTTAAATCCTTTCATTATTATTCTCCTAGTTGTTCTCGTGCTAAGCCGAGTTTGAAGTGTTCCAGGCTACTTGGCTCCGCAGCCTCAAGATGGTTCGGTCGAGACCAATGGTTTCGAAAACCGAAAGCATTGATGGTCCGACGGCGACACCGGTAAGCATGGTTCGGGCTCCGTTCATTATTACGCCGAGCTTTGTGCCTTTTTCTTCGGTGAAGGCTCTGACCACAGTCTCGATGTTCTCCTCGGTAAACGGCACGTTCTGAAATTCGGTTTCAAATCTCTCGGCAAGGCCAGGCAGCCATTCACGTAGTTCCGGGAACTTAGTGAGGTTTTTGTTGACGGCGGCCGGGTCGAAATCAAAATCCTCGCTGAAATACGCCCGGCCCTGCGATGAAAAATCCTTGAGCGTGAAGAATCGCTGACGGATCAGATCGATGGTCCGATCGAACCAGACCTTTTCTAAGTCCTCGTATTCCTCACGCCAGAGTTTAGAGTTACGCAATTCCGCTCTCACCATTGGAAGCAGGTCGTCCAGAGGCATGGTTCGGATATATTCTGCGTTCATCCAAAGAGCTTTGTCATCTGTCCAGTGTCTGGGGTCATTCTCCTTGAAATTAAAGATCGCGTTCGATCTGTGGATACCTTCAAAAGAAAATTTTTCGATCAATTCCCCTAACGGGTAGATCTCCTTCTCTTCACCGGCGGACCAGCCTAAGAGTGCAAGAAAATTTCGAAATGCAGCAGGTATGAACCCGGTATCACGATAGGTGGTGAGGGACACGATCTCGCCATGCTTGCGTTTTGAAAGCTTGCCCTTGCCTGGCGCCATGATCAGCGGAAGATGCGCGAAAGTCGGCGGCGTAACGCCGAGAGCTTCGTATATGAGGACTTGTTTATGTGTATTGGTCAGATGGTCCTGCCCGCGAATGACGTGAGTAATGCCCATTTCGATGTCGTCACACACAACAGCCAGGTTATAGAGAGGGTGGCCGTCGGACCGCAGAAGCACGAGGTCCTCCGTATCATCGTAAGAGCGTTCCTGGGGACCGTAGACCTGATCCTCAAATGCCGTCTTTCCTGCCAATGGCACCTTTAGCCTGATCGCATAAGGCTCACCCGCATCGGCCCGTCGATCGCTTTCTTCCCGATAAAGCTCGCGGTATTGGTTGTCCCGCATGCTCTTTACGCCCTGAGCGGCCCGGGCTCGGTCCGCTATCCCTTCTTTTACATTTTGATCGGTAGGCTCCGCCTTGGGCGTGAAGTCGCGGTAGGCTTTCCCTTCCGCGAGAAGCTTTCGGGCCGCGGCCCGATGTTTGTCGGCATTATTGGATTGAAAGACGATCTCCTCGTCATGGTCAAGTCCCAGCCATTCGAGCCCCTCGAGTATCGAACGTGTAGACTCATCGGTTGACCTGGCGAGATCCGTGTCCTCGATCCTTAGAAGGAATTTTCCGCCGACCTTTCTGGCGTAAAGATAATTAAAAAGAGCGGATCTGGCCGATCCAATATGAAGGTATCCGGTGGGACTTGGAGCGAATCTAACCCTTACTGACATAAGAGATTAGTTTCACGCAAAGCTGGGAATAACGCAAAAGAGCTCTGTCGAGTTCACTCGATGACAACCGAAATTGTTCTGGATGCGAAAAGACCCGGTGACTCAAATCCTTGCCATAAATTCAAAAAGCTATCAAACGAATCTGATAGCTCTCAAAATTATGGCGGAGACGACAGGATTCGAACCTGTGAAGGGCTTTTGACCCTTAACGATTTAGCAAACCGCCGCTTTCAGCCGCTCAGCCACGTCTCCAAATGTCCTCTCGGACAGAACTTCATTCTAGCCATGAGGCAAACTTTGTCAAGTATTGACGCATCTTACAGGCGATTACCCAACGCCGTATTGGCTTGACACAGTTGATTTTTGCGAACAAAATAGCGAAATTGCGGTTTTTAGCCGTTGCCATGGGATTTGTACCCGAAAGAAAAGTTTTTCTCCGGCATTTATTATTGCTGGCTGCCGTTGTTTCCTTAGTGGCTTTTTCTCCGCGCCTTGGTGTCAGCTCTGTCGTTGTCGAGAGGAAAGCCCCACTTGGGATTATCAAGGGTGTGGTCCGCGATCACGGCGGCGTGCCTATCAGCGATGCTTCGGTCGCGATATTTCGATCCGGGAGCTCGAAACTTCTCAAGCAAGTGGCGTCCGCCGCGGACGGAAGTTTTCTGGCTAAGATCGTTCCTGGCACTTATACCGTTCTCGCTGTTGCACAGGGCTTTAACCCTGTAACTCTGTACGGCGTGCAGGTAGGACGGGCTGCAGAATTGAGCTATGGTTTTAATCTCGAGCGCGCAGGTGGTGGAAACACGCTTCCTGAAAAACGACTTGACCGAAACAGTTCTAAATGGAGGATCCGCGCCGCCCAGACGCAGCGGTCTATTTATCAGAATCGTGACGGCAACCTTCCTATCCTTGACGGCTCAGAGAGCTTGGCTGGCGATACCGACGCGGCGGCCGATCACGGACCTGACGATCGAAAGGGACAAACGGTTGTCGAAACCTATTATGCCGCTTCTGACCGCGGGGGGTATGCGGGAGCGAATTTGGCCACCCTTGTTCCGATCGGCGAAAAGTCAGACCTTGTAGTGGCAGCGCAGACTGGCACCCGTAACGCTCCTCAGCGTCTTGAGATCGGACTTAAGATGCTTCCTGCCGCGGACCATCAGCTAAGGCTCAACGCATCGGTCGGGATCCTCGGAAATTTTGGGTCCGGTGCCGAAGAAAGGTCTCTCGGACAGTTCTCGTTCCAGATGCTTGACGAGTGGAAGGTTCGGGAGGGCATCATCCTCGTTTTCGGGCTTGATTACTCGCGTTTCGTTGGAGCAGGCGACGATTTCTCATTGTCACCGCGCTTAGGGTTTCAATACGACATTAATTCAAAAACTCGTTTCAGATCAGCCTATACGACCCAAACCGAAGAACGGTCATGGGCGAATGCTATCGACCTTGAGGGCAATAGTGTAGCCTTTCACGACCCGGTCGGCGTCGAAGATCTTTTAGTTGTAAATGAGAAGCCGCAGATGAACAAGATGCGGCGAATGGAGTTTGGTGTCGAGCGGATCCTCGACGATCGTTCCACTGTCGAGGGGAACGTATTCTTCGACACGACGCCTGCTCGCGGTGTCGGTGTTAACACATTCGCGTTTAACACCCTCGGCACTGGTGGATTCGAAGAATTTGTTGCTGACCAGCAAGGCCGGGCACGCGGCATTCGGGTAGTTTATACTCGGCGGCTGGGTGGGCCGTTTTCAGTTTCGACGGGATACTCCTTCGGAAACGGACAGAAGCTTTCCACGGACGGTATTACAGACCCTTCACGTCTTTTCGAAAACGATTTCTTCTCGTCGTTCTTTGGGCAGTTGGTCGCCGATCTTAAGACAGGAACTAGTGTGCGAACCGTTTACCGCCTCTCCCCCGAAGCTACCGTCTTCGCTATCGATCCGTTTAAGGGAAGCCTCGCTATTTACGACCCGGGCCTGAGCGTTCTTATTACTCAGCATTTGCCCAGTCTTGGGTTGCCTCTCAGAGCCGAAGCGGTCATCGACGCCCGAAATTTGTTCGACTCCTTTCCTGGTTTCGCTACCGAAGAGGGTGGCCTCAAAATAAACTCCCAGGGCCGTGTGGTTCGTGGGGGCATTAAGGTTAGATTTTAGGCCAACTTTCGCAGCACAAATTGCTCATTTCGGCTGGCGGGCTGATTTGATCCGGGCTGGTTTTTGTCCAAAATCTCGGATGTCGAGCAAAAAGCTGAATATGATCGAAGGGTGATTCACGCAGGATCCTTTTTTCTTAATTTTTAACCTGTGTTTTACGAATTCTTGCGTGCGTTGCCCATTTCTCTTGAGTGGAACGCATTTTGCGTAAATAATTCAACGGCGAAGTATGCCTTGACCGAATGAAGGAAAAGATGCTGACAAGTTGGAGCCTTATCTGGCTCTTAGGGTGCGTGCTGTTTGTCGCGGCGGGCGCCCTCAACTTGTCGCAGCGGGCCTATCAGAAAATGCCCCCGACGGACGGTGTTCGCTGGGTTCAGCGTTCAGACGGTATCTACGCCGAAAAAGTTGGCCAGGGGCTCGCCGGGGCTCGTGCTGGAATTTCCCGGGGAGATCGGCTGGTCGGAATAGGATTCGACGGCGAGAAGACGGAGGAGATAACTTCGCCAGCAGACGTTGCTATGTTCCTGGAGGCAGCCGGCGTTGACGGTAGTCTCACTTATTTTTATCAGAAACCTGCATATTCGTTTGCAGACAATTACTATTTCGCCGATCTCCGTCATATCGACCCGATGCCGAGGTGGTCGCCGTCGATCATTTTCCTTTCGATCGTTGGTCTGATCTGGCTCGGGGTCGGTGTTTTCGTCCTGTTCAAGCAAGGAAGTTCGTCTCCATTTGTTCTGCATTTCGCAACAGTTTGTCTCGTTGCATTTGTCTTTCACGTTTTCAGGTCTATCGGCATTGGGCGCGATTTCGATCTAGCCATTGATCTTCTTGACAACATAGCTTTTGCTTTCTTCGTACCGCTGTTTGTCCATTTTTGTATCCGGTATCCCGTACGAAGCGAGATCTTCTGGGGCGAGAGATGGAGGACCTATCTGCTTTATGCCCCGGCCGCGCTCGTCTCTTCGATCTTGATCTTCATTTCGCTTGTTCCGCAGTTTTGGCCCGAGGCAGGGATAACGGCCGCATTGGCATCGCTAATAGATCGCTGGGACCTGTTTGGAGCTCTTTACAAGGTAAACTTTTACCATTTCGCCGCTGGAGTTTCTGTCGGAGCTACGATCTTGATATGGCGGTTCTTTAAGAATCGTCAGCCCGTTGTTCGGCAGCGTCTCAAATGGACAATGTGGGGCACGATAGCCGCCATACTTCCTGTCGTGATCATGCAGCTGGTCGAGCGGCTGGCGATCCAGATCCCGGACGACAATTTCGCCGCGGCCATTACCACCTTGCCTTTGGCTCTTATCCCGCTTAGTTTTGGCCACTCGGTCGTGCGCTACCGCCTGATGGACGTAGACGTCGTCGTGAGGCGGGCGTTGGTCTATACGATGACGACCCTGGCCATCGCAATGATGATCGGAACTGTTGCTCTTGGATTGGTCTTTCTGGCTGTAGGGAACGATCTTTCCACGACTGAGATCACTTTGCGGGCAATAATCGCCATCGTCGCTATGGGAGCGATCGTGATGCTCAGCGAGCCGCTAAAGAAGTATTTGCAGGAGCGTGCTGACCGGTTCTTCTATGGTGAGCGGTACGATCTGCGTCAGGGATTGCTGGATTTTGGCAAGACGCTCTCGGCGACGACCGCCCTGGACCCTCTTCTCGATGGCCTGATCGAACGTCTGCGCCAGGTTCTTGACGTACAAAAGGTTGCAGTATTCCTCGAAGATCCTTCGGCAGCCGAACATTATCGCTTAGCAAAGTCTGTTGGCCTGAGCGAGGCTTTTGTGATGCCTCATGAATTTCGCTCAATGATCCGACAAAAATCGGCTGCGAGGGGAGTTGTCCGCGCAGACGAATTCGATCTGACCGATGCTGACCTGAACGCCCTGCAGGCTCCTCTAAACGGAAACGGCAACGGCAATGGGAAAGGCAATCCAATAGTTCGTCAGGAGCTTCATTACTTTGTCCCTTGTGTCGTAGGCGGCAAAATGGTCGCGGTAATCGGCCTTGGACGTGCCACCGACGGCTCATTGCTGTCGTCTGAGGACCTCGAGATCTTACGGACAGTATCGGGTTATATCGCGGTTGCGATCGAAAACAGCAGCCTTTACGGGCAGCAAAAGCAGCATACTGAGGAGCTCGCCCTGCTAAAGGAATTTAACGAGTCGATCGTCGAATCGGTTAACGTCGGTTTACTGGCTGTGGATGAGGACGGCCGCATCATCAGGAGCAACACACCTTTTGATGAGATGATGGGCCTAGAACGCGGGCACGCGGTCGGCAAGCTCGTGAACGAAGTCTTCGATGAGAGCTTTGCCGCAAATCTCGACAGCATTCTGGGCAAATCGCGGTGGCATCTTACTGAGGTTCGGAACGCGTATAAGCTCCACGCTTTCGACCGGGGCGGCAGGTCACTGATCCTCAACATTGCGGTAGCACCGCTCCGGTCGGTTTCCAATGCTCAGCAGGGCGCCATCCTTGTTCTGGAGAACGTGTCCTCGCGAGTCAAACTCGAAGAGACGCTGCAGCAAAGCGAAAAATTGTCAAGCATCGGTTTGCTTGCGGCCGGTGTCGCCCATGAGGTTAATACACCACTAACCGGGGTTTCCAGCTATACGCAGATGCTTCTCGGAATGATACCTGAAACGGATCCTAAGCACGCACTGCTTCAAAAAATGCAGCGTCAGACAGATCGGGCCTCAAATATTGTCGGAAATCTACTTAATTTTTCGCGTACAGGCAATGCAGAAGAATTTGTCGAGATCGAGATCAATAAGCTTCTAAATGACACGCTTCAATTGCTCGAGCCGCAACTTAGAAGATCGCAGATCGAGATCGTGAAATTTTATGCAAGACGTCCGCCATCGATACTCGGAAGCAGTGGTAAGCTGCAACAGGTCTTTACCAACCTGATTCTGAATGCACGCGACGCTATGTTCAACGGCGGCATGATCACGCTTACAACGTCGGTCGAGGGTTCAAACGTCGTCGTTGTTGAGGTCACCGATACAGGTGAAGGCATCCCGGCTGAGAATCTCACGAAGGTCTTTGACCCCTTCTTTACCACTAAAGGCGTAGGAAACGGCACCGGTCTTGGGCTTGCGGTTTCATACGGGATCATCCAGGAACATGCTGGATCCATTGAGGTTAGCAGCGTGCCTGGGGAAGGGACTACTTTTAGGCTTGTTTTCCCGGATGCCCAAAATTCCTCCCGAAAACGAGCGGTAAGCTAAAACAAACTCTACGCCAGCACTTTTTCCTTTATTATCCGCATCAGATAGATCGAGGCGAGAAACGCCACGAACATGATCGCTGCAGCTGCCCAATAAGTGCGATAGACCGTGAAGCGATCTACTTTGTTCATAGAATTATTCAGCAGGATCCCTCCGATCATCGGGCCGATCGCGCGTGCAAGTGAGGCACCTGATTGCATCAGCCCCATCACCTTACCTTGCTCATGATCACCTGTAATTTTTGACGCGAGGCTTGTGAGAGCCGGCGAGGCAAATGCATTTCCGAATGAAAGGAGCCCCGAGATCACGAGGAGGCCAACGAGGCCGCCAAACTCCGGTGACGAGAACGGCATAGCAAACAGGCTCAAAACGAGCATAATACACCCGAAAGCCGCAAGGCGGGATTCTCCAAATGCCTTAGCCGCGACTCCGAAAACGCCGCCCTGCATAATGATGGCAAGGAAACCCACATAGGCGAAAAGGTACCCGTTCTGTTCCGGTCCATAGCCGAAAGTGAAATCGGTAAACAGCACAAATGCGTAAGTCATTATGGAGAATGCTGTTATCAGGAGAAAGTATATTCCGGCGATCGTCCTCAGACGAGGTTCTCTAAGCGAATCGATGATCTCAGCAATATTGCCCTTTCGCTCCCCAAGTAGAGCATGGGAACCCGGTTTCAGAGACTCAGGGAGAATGAAGTAAAGCGCAGTCGCATTTGCTAAGGATAACGCCGCCGCAAAATAAAACGGTACATGAATACCGTACTTGCTGAGTATGCCCGCGAGTGCAGGTCCCAGAATAAATCCGAGGCCGAATGCCGCTCCGAAAAGTCCCATTCCCTTTGCCCGATTCTCTTTCGTCGTAACATCCGCGATGTAGGCCTGAGCCGTTGAGATGTTGCCCCCTGTGATCCCACCGATTACGCGACCGACAAAAACCAATACCAGCGTATTTGCAAAGCCGATCACGAAATACCCTACAGCTGAGCCCAACAGGCTGATAAACAGTATCGGCCGCCGTCCATATCGGTCCGAAAGACGTCCAAGGACCGGTGAAAAAATGAATTGCATCCAAGAATAGATCGAAAATAGCAGGCCTATCTCGAACGGAGTAGCCATGAACTGCTCCGAGGATGCGTAAAACGGAAGAATGGGAATTACCATCCCAAAGCCGATCAGGTCTATAAAGATCGTGACAAAAATGATGATCAGCGGCGTTGTGAAAAATTTTTCTGATCCCTCGTTCCCGGTCTCAGCATCGGGCGTTTTACTGTGGTCCATGTGGTTAGGCAATGTCGCCTCGGCAACTGCTGGGCTCGGAAAATTATAGTAATATCAAGAAATTAACTTTATCACCAAGGGGGGAGTTTCGTTAGATAATGTCTGTGAAGAAAAGAGCGGTCGCAATAATATTAACGCTGGGCGGCATGTTGTCGGTTATGAATAATCAAACATTGGGCCAGTCAACGGGCCCAAAGGCTAAACCTGCTTCAGTGGCGAAAGTTTCGGGTCCAGAGATAACGTACACGGTTTCTATGACAAAACCATGGACCCATCTGCTCGAGGTGGAGATGAGATTGAAATGGGACCAAATGCCCGCTCGGCCCGAGCTCAAGATGCCTGTATGGACGCCGGGAAGCTATCTTGTTAGAGAGTATGCCCGTCATGTTCAGGGTTTCGAAGTGAAAAGCCCAACGAATAAGATCTTGCAATGGCGGAAGATCAGCAAGAATACCTGGCAGATCGATTCTGATGGGGCGAAAGAATTGGTTATAACCTATCGCGTCTATTCCAATGAACTTACTGTTCGAACGAATGAGCTAAATGATGAACATGCCTTTTGGAACAATGCTGCCTTACTGCTCTATGTAAACGGGCATCTGGCCTCCAGCTCGACCTTGAAAGTTGTCCCTTACGGTAATTGGCGTGTTGCCACAGGGCTGCCAGCCGTTCCCGGACAACCTAACGTATTCCGTGCCGAAAACTACGATATCCTTTACGACTCACCCTTTGAAGTAAGTAATTTCAAAGACACCAATTTCGAGGTACTCGGCAAAAACCACAGGATCGTGGTCACCGGGAAGGGCAATTATGACCTTGAACGCCTTGCGGCCGACACAACCAGGATAGTCAAAGTAACGGCAGAGATATTTGGCGAAATACCCTATGATGATTACACGATCATCATCAACCTTCGAGGCCGCGGCGGCCTCGAACACCTCAACTCGACTGCGATCCAGGTGGATCGTTTCGCCTTTAGCTCGGAGGTCAAGTATAGGGCCTTTCTCGAAACCTTAGCCCACGAGTATTTTCACGTATACAATGTTAAACGTATACGACCTGATGTTCTTGGACCTTTCGATTACGAAAATGAGAATTACACGCGGCTATTGTGGGTGGCCGAGGGCACGACGGCCTATTATGAGGGCCTTATTTTGTTGCGGGCAGGTCTGATGTCACAAAGCGATTTCCTAAAGGCAGCATCGGCTTCGATCGATAAACTACAAACTCGGCCTGGCAGATTCGAGACCAGTTTGGAAGAGGCGAGCTTCGATGCGTGGATCAAGTTTTACCGTCCGGACGAAAATGCCATAAATAATCAGATCTCATACTATGACAAAGGTGCAATAGTCAGCATGATGCTCGATATGACTATTCGAGCAGCGTCTGGCGGCTCAAAATCGCTCGATGATGTAATGCGCCACCTCTATCAGGAGTTTTTCAAAAAAGATAAGAATTTTACGACGGAAGATTTCCAAAAGTCGGCCGAGCTTATGGCTGGCAAGAGTCTTGACGATTTCTTTTCCAGATATGTCCGCGGTAAGGTCGATATAGATTACGCGTCGATCGTCGAGGGAGTCGGTCTTCGAATGGACGTTAAGCAAGAGAACATGGGAAAAGCCTTTTTTGGTGCAGACCTCGTCGAAGAAAATGGAAAACTTACGATACGTACGATTCCTTCCGACACACCCGCCTATGAGCAGGGCTTCAATACGGGCGATCAAATAGTCGCTATCGATGGGTATAGAGCGAGCCACAGTTTCTTGCAAACCTATCTTGGGGACCGTAAACCGAATGATACTGTGAAATTCTCAATATTTCGGTTTGACCAGTTGAGGGAGATCGACCTTAAGCTGGGAAGCGATATGCGAAAGGAATACAGTCTCGTTCCCCTGCCGGGGGCCAGCGAAAAGCAGAAGCAGTTTCTAAACCAGTATCTGGGTGGCGGTCAATAGGATATGCACGTCTCTCAAGTCTTAAGAAGTACACTTCTGGCGATTCTCCTGCTTCTGCAGGGATGTCAGAACAATATATTTCAGACTCCGGAGGAAAGACCCCCAGGATTTAAAGAGACCCCGGCTGTCCGGCTGAGCTTTAAGTATGAAGCCGACGTACCTGCTCCATCCACGGACGACACGCCGGGCGCTGAAGACCGACATCCCGGGGTACAGGCTGATTTCGACGTTAACCGAACGCAGGAGCTTCTGGACCGCACGATCATTTCTCCTGACAAGCATCGTGTCGTTGCGGTTTACCATCGACTGACGGACGTTTCGTCCGAATACCGGCTGGACATGTATTCGTCGGACGGCGAGCTGCTTAGAAAGGTAACGTCGGACACGATGGCGGTGCACTTTCCGGATACTATAGTATGGTCGCCGGATTCAACGACACTGGCGTTTGTGGCGATGATCAGAGTTTTACAACCAGAAATCGCCCTCACACCGGCCGGCACGCCGATCCCATCACCCGGACAGCCGGCAAACGCTGAAACCGCCGCAAACGACATTGCTACGGAGCCTGCCACCGAGCTTTCGCCTACGCCGGCCGCCACCACGACGCCTGCTGCTCCAACGGGGATCCTGACTTTTCGAACCGAGCAGATATATATATGCGGAGCCGACGGTTCCGGGGTTAAGCCGTTGACCCTAAATGAAGGATTGATCTACTTCTATTACGCATGGTCGCCGGATAGCACCATGTTGGTCGCTTTGTCAGCAACTGCCAGAGAATGGAGGTACCTGGAGGTAATTGCCGAAAGCAAAGGTGAGGTCCTGGTACCCCAAGGGCGCCCTCGTGTGATCGAAAAAAATGGCCGCGAGCGGCGCCTGGATGATAATCTCACTTCGGTCCGGCCGGTTTGGTCGCCAGATTCCTCTAAGGTAAGCGCTGCTTTTGACAATCAGATCCGAATTTACGACGCGATGGGTACAAACCCCACGCAGGCAGCGATCCCGTTGCGGAACCAATTGTTGATATCGTCACAAAGTTATGACCGACAGCAGCAAAGGACGCTTCAGGCCGCTAACGCGACGAGCGATGCCAATGGTTCGGTGGTTCCGGAATCTACGCCCGACCAACCGCTGTCGACGCTTCCCGATGAGAAACTGCTGGTTTCGTACAATCCGATCGTAGAGCTGGTTTGGATGTCCGACGACCTTCTATATTTTCAAACGGCCTATTTAAGACGAATGAAGAATGACGCTGAGAGCGTTCGCAGTTTTTCGCGCTGGCACCGCCTAATTCTCTCGGTACAGGCGGCGCAGCCAAAAGAGACCCGATGAGATATGACACGATCGCCGACGTTTTCGCGGCGAATAAAGCCGCACGCGAGCGATTTCTCGAGACTATTGCGGAGGTCTCGGACATCGAGGCCCAAATGAGGCCTGTCGGCGAGAAATGGTCGATCAGCCAGGTCGCGGAACATCTTGCAATGGTTGACCGGGGAATCAGCCGAATTTGTAAGAAGCTGCTCGGCGAGGCGCAGGATGCCGGCATAATGTCAGAAGGAAGGACCTCCATATCACCGCAGTTTTGGCTGAGATCTGTGGAAATTGCCGAGGAAAAGCTCGAGGCACCTCCGCAGGTAGAGCCGACTGGCGGAGTTTCCATTTCTGAGTCTGTCGAAAAGCTTCGGAACAATGCGAAGATGTTCGAGGAAATGCGGCACGACCTCGAAATGTATGACTCAACCTTGCCTACGTTTCCGCACCCTTACTTCGGAGCGATAAATGCTGTTGAATGGCTCATTTTGGCCGGGGGTCACGAGCATCGGCACACGATGCAGATCAAACGGCTGCTGACCCTTATTCGGCAAGAAAAAAGCCCCGGTTAGAAGGAGGGTGATCCAACCGGGGTGAAACTCCAAACTGATCATAGCAAACTTACTTTCGGCTTGTTTGAAGCTGACATTTTGATGGCAGCCAGCCATGTTAAGTTTGCCAGAGAATAAGCGGCTCAATAACTAAATCCTGCGTCATTAGTTGTCGCCTCTTTTACTCAGCTAAAGCCTGATTATGATAACATTTTTCTTTCACTTGTATAAATATTATTTGAGTTAGCCTGAGGCACTCCCCGGCGTAAGCCACAAAATGGATAAGTTCTTGATTCGCGGGGGCCTCCCGCTGAAAGGAAAAGTGGAGATCGGTGGAGCCAAGAATTCAGCGCTCCCGTGCTTAGCGGCGGCACTTTTGACCGCCGAAACTGTTACGCTCCATAACGTCCCGTATGTCAAGGATCTCATAACTCAACGTCGTCTTCTCGAGGATCTTGGGGCGACCGTGCTTACTCCTGAACTTCGGACGCATAAGATAACCGCCGGGAATATTGAGATATTCGAAGCTCCTTATCACCTCGTTAAGACCATGAGGGCGAGCGTTTTGGCGCTGGGACCCCTCTTGGGCCGTTTCGGTAAGGCGAAGGTAAGCCTCCCCGGCGGCTGCGCAATCGGAACACGTCCGATCGACTTACATCTCAAGGCGTTCGAGCAGCTTGGAGCGACAGTCTCGCTTGAGGCGGGCGACGTGGTCGCGCGAGCCCCGAAAGGCCGTTTGATCGGGAGTACCATCAAATTCGACAAAGTAACCGTGACGGGCACTGAGAACGTAATGATGGCCGCGGTCCTGGCGAAAGGTAAAACCGTGATCCACACAGCTGCCGAAGAACCCGAGATCGAGGATCTCGCAGAACTCCTTAACAAGATGGGCGCCCGAATAAAAGGTGCAGGTACATCCACGATCAAAATCGAGGGCGTGGAGGCATTGGGCGGTGCCGAACATACAATTATTCCCGACAGGATCGAGACCGGCACATTCATTGTAGCATCCGCCATCACGAACGGTTATCTTGAAATTAAGAGCTGCCGGCCCGAGCACCTCACCGCCGTCATCGAAAGACTGCGAGAAGCCGGAGTCGATATCGAGGAGATAAATCAGAGCACTCTGGCGGTGAAACAGAGCTCGGGCGGTCTAAAGGCGCGAGACGTCATGACCGAACCACACCCCAGATTCCCTACCGACATGCAGGCCCAGTATATGGCCCTTATGACCCAGGCTGAAGGGACATCGCGTGTTACTGAAACGATTTTCGAGAATCGTTTCATGCATGCATCCGAGCTTATAAGGATGGGTGCGGATATTTCGATCTCGGGCAATACTGCCACAGTTCGCGGACGCACCCGCTTGATGGGAGCTCCCATTCTGGCATCGGATCTCAGAGCTTCTGCATCTCTGGTTTTGGCGGCGCTTTGTGCGGAGGGTGAGACTACGATCGAGCGGGTCTACCACATTGACAGGGGTTACGAAACCATTGTCAAGAAATTAAGCTCTTTGGGGGCCGACATTGAACGCATCAAAGATGGATCGGTCGAATCGAACCTGTCCGAGGTACTTTAGGACCGAACGGGAGTATTAACAATCCGTGGTGCTTATGCTCTAATAAAGTTCGTTATGGGTTCCGAAGACTGCATTTTTTGTAAGATCGCCGACGGCCGCATAGAGTCTGAAAAAGTTTTTGAGGACGAATTATGCGTCGCCTTCAACGATCTTGATCCGCAGGCTCCGACTCATATTCTCGTTATCCCAAGAGACCATATTGATTCTCTTGATAAGGCGAAAGAGGGCCAGAAAAAGATACTCGGCCACTTGCTGCTGACGGTGGCCGAGATCGCCAGATCACGCGGATTTGCTGAAGAGGGTTATCGGACTGTCCTGAACACGAATAAAGACGGAGGTCAAACCGTATTTCATCTGCATGTTCATCTGCTCGCCGGCCGTCCTTTTATCTTTCCTCCCGGATAATTGCATGAAATTCAACCAAAAAATCAGTCCAACGTTCCTGCTGATCCTAATGGCGGGACTGATCTTTTTGGCATCAGGCTGTTCCCAGGGCCCCGGGGATCTTGCGGACACGCCGTCGGATGCGAACACGGTCTCAGAATTATCGATAGAAAATATCTCCGACGCCTCAGTTGCTCTTGCCGAAGGCCGAAGGCTCCTCGACGAAAACCAAACTGAGCGTGCGATCGAATTCCTCGAACACGCGGTCACGCTCAACCCGGACCTTGCCGAGGGACACTTTCAGCTCGGAATCGCATATTCACTGCTTGAATTGCAGTATGAGCAGGAAGGCGTTATTACCGAAACATCCGCGAGTAACGATTCCGGGCGTACCAAGAAACGTTCAGAGAAGGCCTATGAACGAGCCGTCAAGGCTTACGAAAAGTGGCTCGACGCAAATCCGGACGATGATGCGGCACACTTTAACCTTGGGCGCACGTACTCCAAGCTGAACAAGGACGAAGAGGCCGAGAAATCCTTTAAGCAGGCCGTCAAGCTTGAGCCAGACGACACCGAATATCAGACAGAACTCGGCGCCATTCTAATAAAACTCGCGATACATCACGAGGCCATCGCTCCGTTAAAAAAGGCGATCGAACTCGATGCCGAGAATATTCGCGCCGAAGAACTTCTTGAAGATGCCCAGGCAGGGCGGCAGCGGCTTGATTACGTCTCCAAGCCGGAAGCAAACAAAGCTCCATCGAATAAACCGGACAATTCCAACTCGGCGAGCGATGCCAACGTAAACTCCGCACCCCCAACCCGGCCCGCAAATTCCAACGTCAGGCCGCCGTCAAACCAGGTAAAGAAGCCCACTCCCCCGGTTAACCGGCCATCCTAAAATCCTTGTTATGTGACGCGAAAAAACACACGCCGCCTACAGGTGTGTCAACTTGACATCCCTGCGCTGAACCCCCAAATTAGGATTTGACACAAAATTGATGACTTACGAGTTATGAACCTCGATCTCGACACCGAAGATTCGCTTTCGCTTGAGCGGCGTGTGAGCATGCATGAGGCCCGCGAGGCCATCATTGATCGGCTTGCGCGGGATCTTCCTACAAACATAGACCTCGAACGCTTTCTTAATGTTGTGGTTTCTGAGATCGGTCGTATGCTGAGGGCCGACCGCTGTGATCTTCTGCAGCTAAAAGACGGAAAGGACCTCGTGATCAGCCATGAATGGCGCAAGGACCGCTCGGTTCCTAAGAGCCAGGGGACAAAGATCCCGTTTGACGCAAAAGTGCTTGCCGAGCGTTTCGATGTCAGTAAACCGATCAGGGTCAACGACACGTTGAAAGCCCAGGACCCAACTCTCAAATTCTTTGCCCGCGCCCTGGAGACACGTTCGCTGCTGATCATTCCGATCAAGCTTAACGATAACGTTCTCGGATTGCTCGGGCTCCATGACACTCATGAACCTCGCGAATGGCTCGACGAGGAGATCACTTTTCTTGAGTCGATCGCGAGGCAGCTAGCGATCGGATATCAGTACACCAGCCTCTATGTCGCTCAGGAGCAGGAAAGCCGACGCACCAATGCACTCTTAGAGATCGCTAACACACTTAATTCACATTCTGATTTCAAAGAAGTGTCCGAACGGGTCATGGAGCAGGCGATAAACCTCGTGGGCGCTGATTACGGAGCTCTCGGCGTCCTGGACCAGTCGGAAACACGCATCTCGCTTGCCTCATTCAAGTCCGGCGAAGGGATCAGGTTGGGCAAGATCCTAAAGATGATCGAGCAGCATAATAAGTCGTTAGCGGTCGATTCGTTTGCCGCGATCGGCGAATTATTGAGGGAGGGCAAGACCCTCAAACTCGCCGATTCGGAGCTGCCGTTCGCAATAAGGGTCTTTTTCAATACACAGCTTCACGGAAAGGCCGCGCTTGTAACGCCCGTAAATGTTGCCGGACGAGCATTCGGGCTGCTTGGTTTCGTCTGGAGCAAAGAGAGTACGTTCGCAGACCATGATATCGCACTGATCGAGGGCATAGCCGATCAGATAGGTACTGCTCTCGAACGCGACCAGCTATCGACCGAGGTAATGCGGCTAAAGAGCGAGTTATACCAGAAGCAAAGTGAGATCGTCGGACAGGCACCCGCAATACGGCGGGCTATCGAGTTGGGGCTTAATGTAGCTGGCACGAATACGACGGTCCTTGTACTTGGCGAATCGGGCACTGGTAAGGAGCTGATCGCCAACCTGATCCACTACAACTCGGGCCGCGAAGGAAAACCGTTCGTCAAGATAAATTGTGGGGCGATCCCGGAAACACTACTTGAATCTGAGCTTTTCGGCCACGAAAAGGGAGCTTTCACTGACGCTCGTGCCCAACGGCAGGGCCGATTCGAAGAGGCAAATGGTGGAACGCTCTTCCTCGATGAGATCGGAGAGATGTCGCTCCAGGCCCAGGTCAGACTGCTGAGAGTATTACAAGACGGGGAATTGACCCGTGTCGGCGGAAAGCAGGTTCTGAGGACTGACGTCCGGGTCATAGCAGCTACGAACTCTGATCTGGAAATGGCGATCGAAAACGGGTCGTTTCGGAAAGACCTGTACTACCGCCTTTCGGTATTTCCGATCTCATTGCCGCCGCTCCGGGAAAGGATCGAGGATATTCATTTGCTCGTTTTTCATTTTCTAGAGGATTATAAGAAAAAATCCGGACGGTTTATCTCGGGCATATCTAAGGAAGCAATGCGGGCATTGGTCAATTACGATTGGCCCGGGAATGTCCGCGAGCTGGAGAATGCCATTGAACGCGCGGTCATAATTGCTTCGGGACGTCAGATCGAGCTGGACGATCTGCCTGATGCCATTAGCCGCCGGGCCGCGGAGGCATTTGCCCATGCTCGCCAGGAACGTGCCGCGGCCGCGAGCGAAGGCCGCGGCGTCGGCATTGAGATCGAATTGCCGTCGGCTATGGACGAAATAGAAAAACAGGTGATCGCGGCGACCCTCGATTACACTGATGGGGACAAATCCCGCGCAGCCAGGCTTTTGAATATCGGACGGAAGACGCTCTATAGAAAGCTGGAACTTTACGAAGCAGAATGATCTCGGCACTCGCCTGCAACCTTCAATGAAATGGACAGCTATCATAATTTGCCTGTGCCTGTTCGCAGCCGCGATGATCGCCGAGGGGTTTTGGCTGGTCCGGAAAGGCTGGACGAGTGGCCGGCGCTCGTTTGTTTTCGTTTTGATCACGAACCTTTTTAGCTTGGGTATTTCAATTATCGTTTGGTTTGTTTTAGCAATGTATATGATGTTGCTCGTGTTTGGATCATTAGGTGGCGGGCCCGCGCCCGGGAGCGAACCCGCAATGTGGATCATAATTGTTCTCGCCGTCTTGCTTCCATCGATGAACTTTTTTCTAGTAAAGCGTCTATTTCTAACTATCTTCAAAATAAAAGACGGTCGTTCGGCGTGGAAATATTCCTTCGTAAGCGCATTTGTCAATCTCGCGACTGTTGTCATTCCTCCCGTCGTTTACTTTTCCCTTGCCTAATATGGACGTCATAGTCGGCACCGCCGGGCATATCGATCACGGAAAGACGGCACTGGTTAAAGCACTTACAGGCACCGATGCCGATAGATTGCCGGAAGAAAAGCGCCGCGGCATAACTGTCGACCTTGGGTTTGCGGAGATGAGTATCGGTGACGTGCATTTTGGCTTTGTCGATGTCCCGGGGCATGAACGGTTTGTGAAGAATATGCTCGCCGGGGCCAGCGGCGTTGACCTGATACTTCTCGTGGTGGCAGCCGATGAAGGGGTAATGCCTCAGACTCGGGAGCATTTCGATATCTGCCGCCTCTTGGGCATCAAAACGGGTATCGTAGTTCTAACTAAGTCAGATCTCGTTGACCGAGAAACCGAGCAGCTTGCACGGCTCGAAGTCTCAGAGCTGGTCGCCGGATCGTTTCTCGAAAATGCCCCGGTGGTCAGCGTGAGCGCCCGTAATGGAAACGGGATCGAGTCCCTGAAAACGAATCTTCTTCATGTCAGCCAACAGCTCGTCCGCGGCCACGGTGAGGGGATCGCCCGATTACCGATCGATCGAAGTTTTTCTGTAAAAGGCTTCGGAGCCGTAGCAACGGGAACGCTCGCTTCCGGCGAGCTCATTGAGGGCCGCGATATGGAGCTCATGCCGGACCGCAAAAAGGTACGGGTCCGCGGCCTGCAGACACATGGACACTCGGTGAACAGGGCGTCAACCGGCCAGCGTGTTGCGGTAAACCTTGGCGGCATCGACCATGCGCGTATTACCCGCGGGGTGGTTCTCACCGAGATCGACGGCCTAGAGCCAACCCAGATCCTGGACACACAGGTCGAGGTACTGAAAACTGCCTCACGACCGCTCCGGAGTCGGCAGCGGGTCCGGGTCCACATCGGTACGATCGAAGCGCTGGCCCGACTGCAGGTACTCAATGATAGTGGTGAAATTGAAGCCGGGAAGACGGATCTGGTTCAGATCCGTCTCGAGGTTCCCGTCGTCGCGGTGCCCGGAGAACGGTTCATAATTCGCAGCTATTCGCCACAAGCCACGATCGCCGGTGGTTCGGTGATCGATCCATTGGGGGTGAAACACCGCCGAAAAGATCTTGCGGAAACTCGACAACTGCTCTTAGATCTTCAGCGTGCCCATGGCGATCATCCCCAGACCACGGAGATCTTGATCCGGACTGCAGCTTCTAATGGAATGGGTTTTGATGAGCTCAAAACACGTACAGGGCTTAACAAGGATACTCTTCAGACGGCCGTGGATGCGGTAATTGCTGACGGGTCAATAGTTGATACCGGAGGAATATACGTCTCGAAAGTGTATTTCGAAACACTTTTCAATGACGTGGTTGCCAGACTCGCGGCGTTTCACAAAAACGAACCCTTGGCCAGAGGCGTATCCCGCGAAGTTATCCGGGAGTCGGTGCTCAAGCGATCCCGACCCGAAGTATTCCAGGCCGTCATTAACGCTCTCGCTTCGAATGAAACCATAGGCATTGATAAAGAAATGCTGCGGTTGACATCACACCAGGTAGAACTTTCACCCTCAGATGCGGCATTGAGAGAGGCTATTCTTGAGCGATATCGCGGCGCCGGTCTCGAAGTGCCAAAACTCGTTGAGGTCCTCGCCGATTCGGCATCGGCGGCAGGGCGTTCGCCCCAACACGCAGGACGATTTCTACAGATGCTGCTCGAGGCGGGTGCAATAGTGAAAGCGACGGAGGAATTCTATTTTTCAAAAGATGTGATCGACGCGCTTGTCGTACGTCTACGCCGGGAGGCAGCGACAACTGGCGATCGTGTGATAGACGTTGCAAAATTTAAGGAGATAGCGGGCGTATCACGAAAATATGCCATACCAATTCTCGAGTATCTCGACCGCGAGCACATCACGGCTCGGGCCGGGGACAAACGAGTGATCCTCTGATGCGAAGATTTCTTACTGCAAAATGGAAAGACCTGATAATAGCGAACTATGAGGTTGACTCCAGCTTGCTTGCCGATCGCGTTCCCCCCGGTACGGAGCTGGATCTGAACCACGGAAAGTGCTTAGTCAGTCTTGTTGGATTTATGTTCCTCGACACCCGGATAATGGACTTCCTCGTGCCCGGGCACATAAATTTCGAGGAGGCTAACCTTCGCTTCTATGTAAAACGCGAAACTCCAGCTGAAGTGCGTCGGGGCGTCGTGTTTATCAAGGAGATCGTTCCCAAATCGGCGATCGCCTTTGTCGCACGCGTTCTGTACGGTGAGCCTTATCAACGCTGGGATATGTCCAACTCACGGGATGAAAGACAGGTTCGCTATCAATGGAGCCTGAATGGGTGCAAAAACAGCATGAGTGTCGAACGCGGGCCCAGCCTGGGCGTTCCGGCCGGTGGTTCGCACGGCGAGTTCATTATTGAGCATTACTGGGGCTACACTAAACGAAGCGATCATCGAACGGACGAATATAAGGTAGAGCATCCTAAATGGGAACTTTTTACTGCCGATGCGCCAAAGATTGACGTCGACTTTGGCGCAGTATACGGCGAAGAATTTGCGTTTCTAACAGCTTCAAAGTCATATTCGGTTCTGTTTGCAAAAGGCTCGGAGATCGCGGTTTTTAGGGGAACTCGGATCGAATGATGATAGGAATCGTGGCCATCTCCAGGAACTTTGCGATCGGCAAGAATGGTAGGCTGCCCTGGCACTACCCGGAGGACCTGAAGTTCTTCAAGCGAACCACAACCGGGCACGCGGTGGTCATGGGATCCACAACCTGGGAGGCAATCGGACGCCCCTTGCCGGGACGTCTAAACCTGGTTCTTAGTCGAAACGCAGATGCTGTTCGTGATTCCGCTGCGATACGGCTCAATGGCACTTCACAGCTAATAGATCTTTCGAAGTACCTCCGCTGCGACACGTACGTCATCGGCGGGGCGAGCGTTTACGAAAGCCTCGCCTCCGTGATCGACGAATGGCTGGTAACCGATATCCCGATAGACGTACCCGACGCGGATACATTTATGCCGCGAAATTTCCGCGACGGATTTCATGAGGTAGAACGCATAGATCTCTCAACAGATCTGACGGTCCGGCGGCTACGCCGAAATGCCTGATCGGGTGTATCATTCTCAGCAATGGACACCGTTAACTTATGAGGCGAGATTCGACTATTGCTAAATTCGCGATAGCCGCCGTTTCAGGAGTCGTGGCTTATATCGTGGTCGACTTCTTGTTTTCCGGTGCGGCCCCGGCCGTATCGTTCATCGCCGGTGTCGTTGCGGCCTGGGTCGCGATCAGGAGGTAAAGATATGATGGGAGGACGAACATGGGACGAGTGGATCGAAGAGTATTCCGAGAGCCACCAACACCCGATGAATAAACTTACACACAAGATCGGCATACCGATGATCGCCTTGTCGATCTTGCTGATCGTGCCGTCGTTTTTCATCGGGGGATTGTGGCGCATCGCACTCGGTCTTTTTGTGATTGGTTGGATCCTGCAATTCATCGGACACTACTTTGAGGGTAAACCTCCGGAGTTCTTCAAAGATTATCGTTTCCTCTTCGTCGGCCTTCGATGGTGGATAAAGAAAGTCTTCGGCTAGTCGAGCTAAAAACCATTTTTCCGCACATCGGACACAAGCTGCATCTTCTCGCTCCGCCCTTTTGCTCGTACTGGAAAGTATTGGCAAAATAGAGTGTATCGGCACCTCGCCCGGCAAACATTTATAGAACCGTCACGGGACATTCTTACCCAGTTTCGGTTCCGTAACTTTTAAGCCGGAGCCGAGCGTACGATTTTTCAGACCGGCAGCCCGATACTCTTAACCATGACAACCGCCACCCAGACAAAAAGGTCGACAGACATCGATCAGCTCTGCATCAATACGATCCGCACACTCTCGATCGACGCCATACAAAAGGCGAATTCCGGCCATCCGGGCCTTCCGTTGGGAATGGCACCCGCAGCCTATGTATTGTGGACAAAATTCTTACGCCATAATCCCAAAAAACCAAAGTGGTTCGGCCGCGACCGTTTTCTCTTATCAGCCGGCCACGGTTCGATGCTGATCTACTCGCTGCTCCACCTCACCGGGTATGATCTGCCTCTCGATGAGCTTAAGAATTTTCGCCAGCTGCACTCGAAAACCCCCGGACACCCGGAGAATATCCTCACGCCCGGTGTCGAGATAACGACCGGGCCGCTCGGCCAGGGCTTCGCAAATGGTGTGGGAATGGGCATCGCCTCCGCTCATCTCGCTGCGTTATTCAATAAAAAAGGCTTTCCCGTCGTCGACAATTATATTTACTGTATCTGTTCCGACGGTGATCTGATGGAGGGCGTCAGTTACGAATCTGCGTCGCTCGCCGGGCATCTGAAACTTGGCAACCTGATCTATCTCTACGACGACAACAGAATAACGATCGACGGATCAACGGACCTTGCTTTCACCGAGGACGTCACCAAAAGATTTGAAGCCTGCGGCTGGCATGTCTCAGAAGTAGAGGACGGCAACGACCTAAAAGCCATCGAATCCGCGATCAAGGCCGCCCAGAAGGTGAGAGATCGACCGTCGATCATTCGCGTAAAGACGATCATCGGCTTTGGCATGCCAAAACAGGGCACAAGCAAGGCCCACTCGGACGCACCGGGAGTTGATGCCGTAAAGGAAACAAAACGAAACCTCGGCTGGCCTGAGGACAAACAGTTTTTTATTCCGAAAGAAGCGCTGACGCATTTTCGCTCGGCCATAAAGGCCGGCGCGCAAATGGAAAAAGATTGGACGGCAACCGTTCGGAAATATGAAAAGGAATTTCCCGAGCTTGGAACGGCATTTAATGACATACGCACCGGCGAGCTTCCCGACGGATGGGAAAAGCTGCTGCCCAAATTCGACGGTGTCGAGGCTAAAGCTACCCGTGCGTACAGCGGTGATGTGATCAATGCCATCGCCGGCGGGATGCCGCAGCTGATCGGCGGGTCAGCAGATCTAACGCCGTCGAACAATACGTTTATCAAATCTTCCGAAGACTTTCAGGCAGGACGGTATCAGAATCGCAACATTCACTTCGGTATCCGCGAGCATGCAATGGGCTCGACGATGAATGGCATGGCTCTATTTGGGAGCGTGGTCCCATTCGGCGGCACCTTCCAGACCTTTAGCGATTATATGCGGCCTGCGATCCGCCTTGCTGCTCTGTCGCATATCCGGGTTCTGTTTGTATTCACGCACGACTCGATCGGATTAGGCGAAGACGGCCCGACCCACCAATCGGTGGAGCATCTGGCTGCTCTCAGGGCTATCCCGAACCTCGCTCTTATTCGGCCATGCGATGCCCACGAGACCCGCGAAGCCTGGCGTGCCGCTCTGAAACGCACTGCTGGTCCGACGGCATTCGCATTGTCACGGCAGAAAGTCGATCTTATCGATCGAAGGAAATTTGCCGACGCTAAAGGCCTGCACAAAGGAGCTTACGTGCTCGCTGAGGCTGAGGATAAAAATGGCGGGACGACCGACCCGAAACTGATCTTAATAGCAACAGGTTCCGAGGTCGGCCTCGCCCTCAAAGCCCGCGAACGGATGAATGCTGCGGGCACACCGACCCGCGTCGTCTCGATGCCGTGCTGGGAATTCTTTGACGAGCAGTCTGCAAAATATAAAGAGGAGGTGCTGCCGTCACGCGTCACCGCCCGACTCGCCATCGAGGCAGGCGTTTCCCTCGGCTGGGCAAAATACGTCGGCACCGCCGGAGATACCCTTACAGTCGACCGCTTCGGAGCCTCCGCACCGGCCGAAGATGTGTTTCGGGATTACGGGTTTACTGTTGAAAACGTCGTCAAAATTGCTAAGCGTTTAGTATAGGCACGCTGATGATCGACACTATCAAGACTCCTTCGCTGATTCTGGATCTGACCCGCGTGGAGCGGAATGCGGAACGTATCAGCGAGATGGCCGTCCGTAACAAGGTTCGGCTGCGACCGCATGTCAAGACACATAAGTGTATTGAGGTGGCTCAAATACAGACGACGGGTCATAGCGGAGCCATCACGGTCTCGACGCTCGCTGAAGCAAGAGCGTTCGCGAAACACGGCTTCGCGGACATTACCTATGCCGTGCCGATCGAACGTGGAAAGTTTGCCGAGGCGATCGAGATCATTCGAAGCGGCGTTAAGCTCAATCTCCTGACGGACGATGCCGAGACAGTACAATTTCTTGACCGAGCCGCTGGTAATGCTGGGGTAGTTTTTGATGTCTTCGTAAAGATCGATGTGGGGACCCATCGCGTTGGGGTCGAACCCCACATATCTGAGGCTATAGAGATACCGCGGCTAATCTCCGACGCAAAATATCTCAATTTCGCCGGCATTCTCACGCACGCCGGGCACTCGTATAATGCCCAGACACAAGATGAGATACTCGCGGTAGCTAGACACGAGCGAGACGCGATGGTTGCGCTGGCTGAGCGTTTACGTGGACAAGGCATCGACGTTCCGACCGTCAGTATCGGTTCGACACCGACCATGAGCATGATCGATCATCTCGATGGCATAGATGAGATCCGGCCCGGAAACTACATTTTCTTCGATGCCTATCAGGCAACACTTGGCAGCTGCGGCTTCGATGATACGGCGCTCACCGTGCTCACTGCTGTCATCCACAAAGACCGTACGCGCAAACGAATCGTCGTGGACGCCGGAGCGATCGCGCTTTCGAAGGACCGCGGCCCTGTCGGGATCGATCCCGGCTGCGGGTATGGGCACGTGCTCGATCTCGAAGGGAACGAAACCGGAATGCGTGTTACCGGAATGTCGCAGGAACATGGTGAGATCCAAGCTGTCCGCGGCGATCTATTTGACCCTATAAGAGTCGGTGACCGCCTTCGTATCCTGGCAAATCATTCATGCCTGACGGCTGCACAGCATTCCCACTATAATATCGTCGAGAATGGTCAAATAGTTGACCGCTGGGAAATTCATCGAGGATGGTGATATGAATAAACAAACGCTTCTGAGGCAGTACGACAGGTGCTATAACGAGAACGGGTGGTTCGTTGCTGTCCGCAACGCGATCGACGGACTGAATGTTGAACAGGCCGCATGGAAGCCCGAGGATTCCGTTAATTGCATTTGGGAATCTCTGGCTCACATAACTTACTATAACAACGCTTATCTACAGCGGTTCAAAGGGATCGCTTACGAATACGACGTTTCATCGAATGACGAAACCTTTAGTGTCGGCGAGTACGACGAGGCCGAATGGCAAGCCGATATCGCGCGATTTGACGACGTGATGAAAAAATGGCGGGATCTGATCGCATTGGCGGAGATGCGAAATTCAGCGAGGCTATCTTTGCTGAGAATAGCAGCAATTGGGCCGAGTTGATCTCCAACGTCAATGCCCACAACGCTTACCATGGCGGCCAGATAGTGTTATTGAGAAAAATGCAGGGCAAGTGGGATCACAACGCCGGCGTCACGTAGACCTCCTAAGGACCGTTTGACTCCGAAAGGACCAATGCAGTGCCGTCATCATACAGGAGTCTTGTAATAACTATTGTTTCCACTACCCCTGCTTTCTCGTCCTTTCCTAAAGAATAGACGCTGACCCTGTTGGTTGGGGCCGCGGACGCCCGGACCACCAACTCCTTCCGCTTGCCGGGACTCACCTTCTCTACACTCGTAAACTGTCGGCGGCCTAATTCTTCTCCTGTGGTCTCGTCCGTGAAAACATAGTCCCAGTCAATTTCTTTAATAGTCTTTTTTCCAACATAATTGACCTGAAGTTTATATGTAAATGCATATCGAGGAGGCTTAGTAGGCTCCTTTTCTTGCTCGCGGTTAGCTTGTTTGGATCGTTCTTCTAACGGAGTGCCGGTCCGCCTTTCGTTACGTATGCGGTACGTCGTCGCCCTGTAACTTTCAGCGGCAGGAACCGGAGATTCTCTCTCCCAGTCGATCCTGTCTTTTGACCAGCTATATTTGACGATCTGCAAGTCGGGCGGTGAATCTGACGGGGGGGTCTGAGATCGTGCATCAGCGATCCCCAACATCATTAGTAAACCAAGAAAAAGAGCAGCTATTTTCATGTAGGACCTCGCCGAGTTACTTTCGACTCGTTTAACTTTTCACTCGTCGAAATTCTTTTTGAATATATCGAGTCGATAATAAGTTCTTTTCTTCTCTATGACAATAAAAAATACCCCATCTTGATTGCCCCCTAAGATTCAAGTAATAAGTGCAACAAAACGGTTATTGAAGACCTCGTCTGGTGTTCGAAAGGCGAGCACCTTGCGGGGTCTGTGGTTGAGGCGATCCGCGACGTCGCGGATCGCCTG
>JBGSWW010000065.1:0-12351 GCA_041751735.1 Pyrinomonadaceae bacterium
GTCCCCATCGGTTGCGGGATCGTCATCGAAATAGAATCCCCTGAAGATCTCGTCTGCCGCGCCGTTTTTCCGGACCGCGAAATAAAATGCCTCAGCCCTCGCCTGGCTGTTCTTCCTTTTTGTCGTGCCGCCCATGATCGCCACGTCCCCATCTATCTTCAAACAGGTCAGGTCGATCTTTATCTTCTCGGTTTGGCCGTTTCCATTCTTATACGATGGATTTCTCAAAGTTGCCGAGCCCGTCACCTTGCCGTTCGGGTTTCGTTTAGCACTAAATGTAAATTCACTCTGACTGCCGTCCTCGAGGACCGCTATTCCCTGCCCGCTTGCGGAGTCCTTATCGCCGAAGGCAAAGGACTCAACCGTTACTATCAATCCGCCCACCAGTACTGCCAACACGATTCCCGACAACATAAAGCTTTTCATCTTTCTCATCTTTTTAACTCTCCTTATTCTGTTTATTCCTACCAACCGGAGGCGGCCCAGATAAGCACCGCCTCACAAAATCGGGCAGCTTACTTGAAATAGAAATCAAGCGTTTTGGTTGTTCCGTCGTTCATGTGCAGCGACAGTCTTCGGCACGTAAACTTCCAGTTTGTTTGCGTCTGCCACGTTGTTTGATAGAAATCATACAAACTCGAATAATACGGATCCGGCGCAAATCGATTGATCACAGTCGCCGCTCCTATCGGAGCATAGGTGGAACAATTAATTTGCTGCGATGTCGGCGGTGAACTATAAGGATATCCCTTGTTGCCGCTCAAAGTAAATCTGACCGGCACATTGCTTCCGGCAGTCACCTGATTTAGCGCCTGTTGGTTCAATAACAAGCCTGAGTAATAGAACATACTAAAGCTGTACTGGACCGTCACTGTAAATGACGAGGTCGACTGATTGCCGGCCTGATCGGTTGCCGTGACATTAACCGTTGTGGTTCCGACATTGAACGCTGATCCGGAAACAGGATCAGTTGTCACTGTGACAGGCCCGCCGCAATTGTCCGTTGCTGTCGGCAGCGGGAACGAAACCGCCATCGAAGTCGCACTTGAATTCGGAGGCAGCTGTGCCGTGACATTAGCTATAGGACCGATAACCGGAGGCGTGGTTTCCTTTGTCACATTAACCGTCAGAGAGCCTGTGCCAATCGCTCCCTCACCGTCGGTAACTTTGAGTCCCACCGTATTGGCTCCGACCGCGGCATTGCATCCCGCGGTAACGGTCGCCGTGATCGCCCCGTTGTTGTTAGTGATATTAGTGACAGTAATGCCGGTCGGAAGACTGGTTACCGAAACGGTCAAACTGCCGGGACTGTTGTCCACATCTGCCACCGAGGCAATAGCTGAAACACTTCCGGGCGTCCCCTGCTGGCGTGTGACCGCGGCTCCGCTGAGGCTCGGCGCGTCGTTGACCGGATTGACGGTAATTGTGACGGTAGCCGTGTTTGAATCGAGATTTCCGTCGTTAGCTTTATACGTGAAGGAATCCGAACCATGAAAATTAGGATTCGGCATATAGAAGAATGACCCGTCTGGGTTTAATGTGAAATTTACAGCATTTGCCGGTGGACTGATGAGAGCTGCCGTTAAAGGGTCACCATCATCGTCATTATCATTGGTTAGAACATTTGCATTTGTGAGTGCTGTATCCTCACCGGTCGAAAACGAATCATCATTTGCAACCGGCGCCCTATTCGCGGCAACAGTAATGGAAACATTAGCAGCATTCGAATTCGAAACTCCATTGTTAGCTCTGAAGGTGAAAACATCCGGTCCCGAATACCCTGCCGTTGCTGTATAAGTAACGTTTTGTGTGCAAGTAGAAACGCCTCCGCTGATCGAACAGGAGGGCAAACCGTTGAGAACTGCAGTGCCGTGACCAGGTAAACCAGTTACTGTAAATGTTAGATTCAAGCCGTTCGGATCCGTTGCCTGTAGCACGACGTTCTGAGCAACTCCCGCTTGCACCGTAATTGATTGACCGATAGCTGTCGGAGCTCCGACTGGCAAAACATTAATTGTAATTGATTTTAATGCTTGATTATTATTTTCGTCGGTAGCTGTGAAGTTTATAACATAACTGTTTCCGCTCGGACCGGCTTGGGCTAGAGTTGGTGTCCACGAAAACGTGCTGCTAACCGGAGGCGAAAGCTGAGCACCAATCGCTGGAGACATTGTGGCTCCCGTTGGCATGCCCGCGGCGTTTAAGGTTACGCGAGCATTTGAATCGGCATCGGTTCCGGTTACGTCAAACGTTACCGGTGAACCGGCACTAACTGTCAGTGGGCCCGCCGGGTCTATAGTCAAGGTCGGAGGAGTGCCGATATTGCCGACAAATTTGATGATAAAATCTACAGGAGTTTTGGATTTTACGTTGCCGCTTGAATCCAAATCCTCAATCATTATTTGAGTTGCGAAAAGTCGTCCCGCTGCGATTTGGGACGCAGAATATGAGCTAGTACTCCAATCTACTATTCCTGTGTTAGGATCGATTGTTAAACCGATAGGAGAACTCATGCCGCCATTTTCCGTAGTCGTTGCGAGACGGAAGCGAAGGCGATCCCCGTCAGGGTCTGAGGCGGGAATACTAAAATTGACATTTGTTGTACTCGGAACCGTGATCACTGTCGGAATAGAAGAAACTGGTGAACGGTTGCCGTTTCGCGGCGTGACTATCGTCTGTAGTGTAATAGTGGAACCGCCATTTACGAGACCTCCTATTCGACAGCAATCGCTCCATTGTGCTGAATAAGGACCGTTCCCCCCGTAAACGTGACGGGCCTTCAAATCTGCTACCATGTAGTCTTCAGCAGTATTTATTGATGTAATTGGTCCACTGGCATATCCTGATGTTCCGTCTCCAAAATCCATGTATACAGAATAGGTGGAACCGAGCGTTTGATTAACCCAGGTTTGACGTTCTGAATATAGGAATCTAAATTCCACTTCGCCAGGAGTCGCCGTCGGGGCCCATGTAATGGTGACTCCGCGAAAATGAGAGGCTCGTGCATCCTGCGCGGACATGCCGATAGAGCCAATTAGTAGGAATAAGATAAACAACGGTCTGACACTAATAATGTTTTTCATATAATTTCCCCTATTTACCGGTTAGAACGTTAAGTTTAGGCTCCCAGTTGAAATTCCAGCATCGCGCAAATTAGTCACTTGCCCGCTTCCGCTTCCGCTATTTGTTCTATGGAAAGATAAACTTCCCCCGTTAATTGCCAACTGAACTGAATCAATGTTTGTAATAGCGCCATCCGTCCCGATCGTAACGTGACCATCAGTAATTGTTCCTTTAAGAGAACCTCTTTGAACAAGAAATTCGCTGTGGTCTTCGCCGTCAGGCGTTTTCGGGACGACATGTCTTACTTCTGTATATGAAACATTGAACGCCCATTCGCCGCCGATGATCGCTGTTCCTGTAACATCGCGTTGCAATTTTAAGGTCAACGTGCCAGGAAGGGCTCCTTTTGCAGTCATCACAACAATCGTATCTCCACCTTGATGCTGTGAAACGACAGCGTTGCTTAACGTATTGTTGAAAGTTCCGCTAGTTTGATAGTGATCGTCATCATGCACTAGTGCAGCGGATTTTGATGAATAGTTTATCTGCCTCATTACAGCACTGGCATAGTCGATCCATCCCATATTAGACAACTTAGCTGAATTATCATGGGCTAGAACGCTAATAATCGTCCCAACCGATATTATGGCTAAAGCCATTACTAAATGTTTCTTTTTCACTTTTATACTCCTTTGACGAAAGTGTCCGATCTATTTACAAACAACGTTGAAGCTCCCCAATGTTTCGTCCGTTTGAATGCGCTCAACACCAATAACCTAAGTTCGCGTAACGGTCGATCCAATTAAACGTGAGCCTCGGCTTCGTTAGCCCGATCGAAGAACTTGTGCCGCCATCTGCAATGATTCATTTAGAATCACGCAGAATCCGCTCCATATTGGGCTCCTGACACGCCCAGACTTTTATTTCTACTAATGAATGGTCAAAACCAACGAAACCTTTCATTCTTTTTTTACAGGGGCGATAACCCTGCCGGCACCAACACATTCACTTCTGAGAATTATGAGTATCTGAGATTACCAACACGGATTGGGGCAACCTAGTAACTAAAGTTACGCCCGCGAGAATTTATTCCTTGGCCGATGAGGCGCGGCGGGTCGATTCTTCCGCCCAAAGGAATAATCCTCGAT
Organism: Pyrinomonadaceae bacterium; assembly: GCA_041751735.1. Lineage (GTDB taxonomy): Bacteria > Acidobacteriota > Blastocatellia > Pyrinomonadales > Pyrinomonadaceae > OLB17. Next base: position 4,212 of record JBGSWW010000065.1, read on the forward strand.
CGATCGCTGTCAGTGCAGCTTGTGTCCTATCTGCGACCCCCATTTTGCTTAAAAGGCGGTTCACGTGCCCCTTGACAGTGCCCTCGACCACGCCCAATTCCGCTGCAATGTCCACATTGCTGAATCCGTGTATGATCAGCTCCAGAATTTGAAGCTCCCGCCGCGTCAATACGTCCGCCTCGATCCGTTCCGAAAGTCTTTCGCGAATCGACGGCGGCAGGTACCTCTTGCCCGCGGCGACTGTTCGTACGGCTTTAAGTATTTCCACGGGTTGCGCGGTCTTGAGAAGGTAGGCCTTTGCCCCCGCATCAAGAGCCTGATAAACCGCCTCATACCCGCTCGAACCGGTGAGGACGATGATCTGACATTTTTCCGGCCGACAGGAACAGATCTTTCTTGTAGCTTCCAAACCGTTCATCTGAGGCATTCTCAGATCCATAATGACGATCTCCGGCGAGTGCTCTTCAACAAGGGCGATGGCTTCCACGCCATTCCCTGCTTCTGCCACCACAAACATGTCTGGCTGGCCATCGATCAGGGTCCGCAAACCAGTGCGTACGATCGGAAAATCATCGACTATGAGAACTGAATTCTTTTCCTTCGGTGTCATTTAACCGGATCGGGGACTAATCCTGTTTGAACTGGCATTTTGTCAATGTATACGGTATTACTGAGGCAACCTTTCGAAAATACGTAAACTTACGTAGAGTAAGATTTTCGCCTAGGGGAACTCCCACATGGACCGTCTAGACCACCAGGATTTAGGGATACTTTTGTCTGCGGTAGCAACGCTGCACTCGGATTTCACCGCGCAGACGCTGCCCGAAAGAATGTTGGCCGCCGCAGCCACAATAATCGCGGCCGATCGAGTGAGCTTTACGGGCTTTCGCTACGACGGGGCCATGGCCGACCTAATTTGGGATGATGGGGAAGGTTATTCTCCCGCAGAAGTCGATGTCTTCCAGGCACTCATGCACGAACATCCTCTCTATCGTGCGTACATCTCGGAGGGACGAACCGAAACGCTAAAGATCACGGACATACTTCCCGAATATAAGTTCGAACGGACCGCCCTTTACAACGAGTTTTATCGCCGCGTCGGCGTCAGCAATCAGCTGGTCACGCCAATACCCGTTTCCAATGAAATGTTTGTTACCTGCTCGATCAATATAAAGGATCGAGATTTTTCAGAGCGCGACAAAATGGTTCTGAATCTCATGTCGCCGCATTTCACGAGCGCTATCAATAACGCCTTTGCATATGAGCGGGTCAGCGGAACTCTGGAAAAGAAAGGCTGCGCTATCGTCGCGTTGAGCGCCGATGGTAAGCCGGAATTCATTAGTGAATTCGGGCAGATTCTTTTTAGGAAATATTTCCCGAATGAGAAGTGTGGCGAGAGATCGCTTCCCGAAACCATAAAAGCTTGGATCGAGCAAACAAAACTAGCGACGGGAGCAAATGTTGAGTTTCCGCTATTGGCCCTGAAGGTCAGGAACGATGGCGGAGAGATGACTGCCCGTCTGTCGCTTAACGGGCTAATTCGAAAGCAGATCCTCGTCCTCGAGGAGAAGCTATCTCCCTCGCCTAAAGCTTTCGAGCAACTCCGCCTCACTCCCCGTGAAGCAGAAGTGATGTTTCTGATAACTCAGGGTAAAAGCGATCCGGTTATCGCGATACTTCTCAACCTAAGTGTTAGGACGGTTCACAAACACGTCGAGAACATCTATCAAAAGTTAGGCGTCGAAACCCGGACTGCGGCGATGCTGCGTGGCCTCGATCTTTTGAATGAACTGGCCTGACAAGTGAGTGGCTTGAAGGGCTGGCCTAAGTCTCGCGCCCAGATCATAAACCGCTAGTCATAAACAGCACTATGTGCTATACTCGCAACGCTTCGGAGACCCTTTTCCGAATGATCTTTGAAAATAGCTGAATAATGTCGATCGATCCGCGACCTTTTTTTGGTCAAATCCCTCGACCTGGCAGAAATGCGTCCGCTGCGTGAAACACCACCTGCAATTTCGCAAAAATGGGACAAACGGGGGTAAGTGTTGCAGCAAAAGGCAGTTAGCTGTCCCATTTGCTGTCCCACGTGGGACGCTTATCGGGGGAAACTGGGCAGTGGGCAGTTTCGGCTTTGGGTATTGGGTTTTTGGTTTTGGGCTTTTGGTTTTGGTTTGGGCTTTCGACTGGCCGGCCACTGACGTGACAGTCTGCGGCTTCCGCTCACCCGAATTGATGATTTCAAGATCGTTTTCCGCTGATATTATTTATTAAGTAACAGAAGGAGTGTTTAAGAGATGATAAATATCAGACGGTCAGACGAACGCGGTCATGCGGATCATGGGTGGCTCGACACGCGGTATACGTTTTCATTTAGTGATTACTATGACCCGGCGTTTATGGGTTTTCGGGATCTGCGGGTGATCAATGAGGACTATATCGAGCCGGGCCAGGGCTTTCCAAAACACGGTCATCGCGATATGGAGATCATTACATACGTGATCTCGGGCGAGCTTTCGCATCGCGATTCGATGGGAAATGGCGAAACTATCCTTCCCAACGATGTCCAGCGAATGACTGCCGGAACAGGGGTGCTGCATAGCGAATACAGTTCGCCGACGGACAAAACCCATTTACTGCAGATCTGGATCCTGCCCGAAAAGCAGCGGTTGACGCCAGACTATGAGCAGAAGAGCTTTGCCCGGGAAGCGAAGAGCGGGAAGCTCAGGCTCGTAGCCTCACGCGGAGGCGATGATGGCTCGGTCCATATCAATCAGGACGTTAGGCTCTATGCGTCGATACTTTCCGGTGGAGAAGACGTTTCGCTCGATCTGGCGCAGGGCCGCCATGCATGGATACAGGTGATCAGCGGCTCACTCGACGTAAACGGCCAGCAGCTCAATGCGGGCGACGGGGCCGCGATCAGTGATGAAGCCTCATTGTCGATAAAGGCGCTGGAAGACAATTCGGAGTTCCTGTTGTTTGATCTGAATTAAGCCCGTGGGCGGATCTATATACCAGCTGATTGCTTAGCCAGCCTACTTCGCGAGACTGGCCATCACTTTCTCGATAAACTCGTTGATCTTTGAATTCTCGATCCAGCGGGCGACGATGACGAGGTCGTTGTCCGGATCGACATAAATAATGTTCGTGCCGTTGCCGACGTGGACAAAGGCAGACGCCGGGGCCGCAGGGTAATACTTGCGGTCGGTGTTCAGGAACCAGTTCATAAAACCGTAAGTGGGCTGGGCTCCGGTCGGTGTGCGGGCTTGGCGGATAAACTCTTGGGAGAGCAGCTGCTTGCTTCCCCACCTGCCATTGCGGAGGGTGAGCAATCCAAAGCGGGCCATGTCCGTTGCGTTTATGAACATGCCGCCGCCCCAGTGTCCGCCCCCGCTGACTGACTGCACGATCTGGCCGTCGATCACGACGAATGAATTTCGTAGCCGAACCAACGCCATGTGTTCGACGCTCCGATCTCGTCCATCAGGTACTCTTTCAAGACCTGCGGCAGCGGCCGACGCCAAACGTTTAGCGCAGCGAGAGCAAGTACGTTGACCCGTACATCGTTGTACTCGTAGACGGAGCCCGGTTCATTTCGTTTTCGTGTCAGCCACGTGTTGGCATCGCGGTCCGGCCTGTCGGCCCATTCTGGCTTGCCCCAGAGGGTGCCTTCCCAATCGCTGGTTTGGCGAAGGAGGTGTTCCCAGGTGATCTTGCGATTGTGCTCGGTTGCGAATAGATCAAGGTAATGCTGCTTGCCGAACTGGTCTACGGCGCGCTGGTTGGGAAGGTACGGTGCTGTCACGGCGGCGTAATCGCCAGCCTTATCCTGAAGCGAGCGGATCAGCTTGCGATCAAAGGCGAGGCCGACCGTAGCTGACAGGAAGCTTTTCGTGACGCTGTGCGTCATGTCGACGCGGTTGGGTTCGCCCCATTCGGCGACGATGTAGCCGTTACGAATGATGATGCCGGTTGCATCGCCCCGATCTTTGAAAATGCCGATCCCCTCGCCAAAAGGTTTACGGCCGAAAGTTTGTGCCTGGCCGAGCTCCTGACTACGTGGTGATTTGGCTTCGTTAGCGATCGCGAAAGCCACCGCTTCTTTCAGTCTCGTGGAGTCTAGACCGGCTCGCTCGGCAGTTCGGCGTTCCCAGGCACCCGGCGGAGGCGTGTAATTACTTTGTGCTTCCGCGAGGTGCGGGAAAAGCAATAGAACTATGATCAGAAAGACAGAAGGTCTGCGCATCAATATTCTCCTAGGTCCGAGAGGCCCGAATAATGTCGGCGAATACGCCCGCGGCTGTTACTTCAGCACCGGCGCCCGCCCCTTTAATAACGAGCGGCTGTTCGGAGTATCGGTCGGTAAAAAAGAGCACTGCATTGTCCTTGCCCGATAGGTTCGCGAAGTCATGTTCCGGCCCGATCGATTGAAGGCCGACAGATGCTATTCCGCGGTCAAACGACGCGATGTATTTCAGTTTGAGGCCCCGGCTCAAGGCCTCATTTAACAGTTCTTTGAAATATCCTTCATGGTGCTCGAGCTCGTTGTAAAAATCATCGACGGTGCCCTGAAGACACGATACAGGTAAAAAACCAACGTTTTGGATGTCGTCCATTTCGAGTTGGTAGCCGGCCTCTCGAGCAAGGATGAGTATCTTCCGGGCCACGTCGGTTCCGCTCAGATCCAGTCTGGGATCGGGCTCGGTATAGCCCTCATCTTGGACTTGGCGAACAACCTCGGCGAAATTCCGTGAACCATCATAGTGATTGAAGACAAAATTGAGCGTTCCGGATAAAACGGCTTCGATACGGTTCACGCGGTCTCCACTGCGTAGCAGATCGTTCAAAGTGCCTATGACGGGAAGCCCGGCCCCGACGTTTGTCTCGAAGAAAAAGTTGGTACCGAATTCGCGAGCGAGGGCCTTCAGGTTCGCGTATTTCTCATATTCGGATGAGGCGGCGACCTTATTGCAGGCGATGACGGAAATGCTTTTGCGTAACAGGTCGGGGTACATAGTAACCACGTCTTCGCTAGCGGTCACGTCGACGAAGATCGAGTTGCGAAGATTCTGTTCGATGATCGCTCGAGCATACGCGGCGACATCTGACGGTGGAGCCGCAGCTAGACCTTCCTGGTATTCCGACGGCTCAATCCCCTCTTCCGAGATCAAAGCTCGCTTGCTGTTGGCCACTCCAATGAGTCGGATATTAAGCCTGAGTTCATCGGCAACGTGCTGATGCTGGGCGGCAAGCTGATCGATTAGGCGGCTGCCGACGGTACCCACGCCGGCGATAAATACGTTGATCTGCTTTCTGCCGTCGGAGAAGAACTCTTCGTGCAGCGTGTTCACCGCCTTTCGCACGTCTTTTGAAGCGATCACAGCAGATATATTTCGCTCGCTCGATCCTTGAGCAATTGCGTGAATATTGATGCCGTTGTGGCCCAGCGTCGTGAACATTTTGCCGCTTACGCCTGTGTGCTGCTTCATGTTATCGCCGACAAGTGCGAGTATCGAAAAGCCATTTTCGACTTTGAGGGGTTCGATCTTTCCGACGCCAATTTCTGATTCGAACTCAGTGTCAACAACGGCCTTTGCGTTTGTAGCGTGGTGTTCTTCGATCGCAACGCAAATGGAATGCTCGGACGAGCTTTGGGTGATCAGAATGACGTTTATCGCTGCTCGTGAAAGGGCATCGAAGAGACGTTTGGAAAACCCCGGAATGCCGACCATCCCCGATCCCTCGAGATTAAGTATCGTGATCTGATCGATGCTTGTTATGCCGCGGATGATCTCTTTGCCGGCACCGCTCTCCGCCTCGATCAGCGTTCCGTGATCGTCGGGAGCGAACGTATTTTTGATCAGTACAGGGATGCCCTTTGCCATGACCGGTTGGATCGTCGGCGGATAGATCACCTTTGCGCCAAAGTGCGAAAGCTCCATCGCCTCGCGATAAGTGATGTGAGAGATCTGTCTAACATTTCTTACGAATCGCGGATCGGCGGTCATCATTCCCGAGACGTCGGTCCAGATCTCCAGGATGCTTGCATCAGCGGCTGCCGCAATTATCGCCGCAGTGTAATCCGAACCGCCCCGTCCAAGCGTCGTGGTGTAGCCCCCGGAATCGGATGCGATAAAACCAGGAAGTACGAAGAGTTGTGCGGCTGATGATTCAAAATACTCGGCGATACGGCGGTATGTTTCGGGGAAGGTGACCGAAGCATGCCCGTGGTCAGAATTTGTACGAATGAGAAGCCGACTATCCTTCCATTCATTTTTCAGGCCATCGAGGTTTAGACGTGCCGAGATGATCTGCGAAGACACAAGCTCGCCAAAACTGAGGATGCGGTCGAGTGTTTTTGCCGAAAGCTCGCGAACGAGGCGTACGCCCTCGCAAAGATCTTCAAGCTCGTTGATCGTTGTTTCGACAAGCTCGAGAACGGCGGGTTCGCTATGGCCTTCAAATAATCCGGTGATCGTTTGTAGATGCTTATTGCTAATTCCTGCAAGGATATCCAGATATCCGTCGTCGCCACGCTCCGCGGTCCGCCCGGCCGCGATCAGGGAATCGGTTGTGCCCTGAAAAGCCGAAAAAACGACGGTAACCACGTCGCCCACGCTTTCGCGCCGGATGATCTCAATAGTTCTTTCTATTGATTCGGCGTCCGCAACCGAGGAGCCGCCGAATTTCAGGACTTTCATATTTTACTGGCAATGATGTCTTTAAGCTTCGCGTAGTTATTGTCTATGGTCATACTCAACCGTTCCTTGCCAAAGAGATCTTTGATGTTTGGCGGCTGAGCGGGTTTTGACCCCAAAATATCGGCCACCGAATCGAATTTAGCAGGGTGAGCAGTCTCTAAGAGGATGCCCCGGCCGCCCTCTGCGCGCAATCTATCGTTTAGAGCCCGATACGCAACTGCACCGTGCGGGTCAAGAGAATAACCTGTTTCATCGTATACCGCGCGCATGGTTTCCGCCGTTGCTCTATCCGAGATACTAACGGCGGACATTGGACAGTTCGTTGACTCGACCTGGTTCCCCAATATTTCAAGCACCCGCACCCAATTACTGGGTGCGCCGACATCCATAGCGTTCGAAAGGGTTGGGATCGACGACCGAGGCTCGTATCGGCCACTGCTAAGGTATCGCGGGACGACATCGTTGGCATTGCATGCGGCAATGAAGCCCCTCGCAGGCAGGCCCGAGGCTCCTGCCAGCATGCCTGCCGCGAGATTCCCGAAATTACCGCTTGGTACCGAAAACATAGGAGGCTCGTGTTGCCATTGCTTTAGAGCAAACGCGTAATAGAATTGCTGCGGAAGCCAGCGCGCCGGATTTATGGAGTTTGCGGAGGTCAGATTTGCATTTGACTGGAGGTCAGCGTCGGCAAGAGCTGTTTTCGTCAAGGCCTGGCAATCATCGAAAGTGCCGAGTAATTCCAATGTAGTCACATTTCCTCCGAGTGTTGTCAGCTGAAGTTCCTGCACCTTGCTGACTCCTCCTTTTGGGAAAAGGATGATGACTTCGACGTCCGACAGCCCGTGAAAGCTCGCTGCAACAGCTCCGCCGGTATCGCCTGATGTGGCTACAACTACGACCGTCTTTTCGGAACGGTCCTGAACAAAGTATTTAAGGCATCGACTCATGAACCGGGCCCCGACATCCTTGAATGCCAAGGTCGGGCCGTGAAACAGCTCGAGAACGTAGATGCTGTCAGTCAGTTTGACCAACGGGAAATCAAAATTAACTGTTTCCGAACAGATCCGAAATAATTCGTCATCAGGTATCTCACCCTTTACAAAGGGGTGGATCATCTCGAAGGCGATCTCGGCGTTATCCAGATCTCTTAAATTCTCCACGAAATCTCGTCTAAACTTTGGAATCCCCGACGGAAAATAAAGTCCTTTGTCAGCCGGTTGTCCGGCGAGGACCGCTTCACGAAAGGACGCGTTGGGTGAAATTCGGTTTGTGCTAAAGTAATGCATCTGCAACAGGCGAAACGCCACGGAATCTAGATAATATAACGGTAGAGGGTTGTTTACATATATGGATGAGATCACTGTCCGCGCACCGGCAACCGTTTCCAATGTTGTGTGCGGATTTGACTGCCTGGGGTTTGCACTCAGCGAGCCATA
>JBGSWW010000066.1:0-17068 GCA_041751735.1 Pyrinomonadaceae bacterium
TCATAGCTCGGCGGCAGCAGCATCGGTTGGCTCTGGTCGTATCTCTTGAATACCACCTTCTTCTTCATATGCAATATTTTAAAGCCACTTACCCCTTTTTGCGCCAAAAAAAAGAGGCCGCCTTTTCAGACAGCCTCTTCTTTGCGCTGATTGACTAAACTGTAGGAAAGCGATAAATACATATCTGAAAGGTCGTCGAAATGTCATTAAGCGATACATCCCTACCGCTGGTAATAGTCAACCCTCGCTCGGCCTCGGGCTCCACGCGAGAAAACTGGTCTATGACCGCGAGCGAACTGCGGGCCCATTTCGGACCCTATAGCGTTGCGTTCACTCGGGCTCCAGGCCACGCTACCGAGTTAGCGGAACGCGGTGCCCAATGCGGACGCTCGTTTATCATTGCCTGCGGAGGCGACGGAACGATCAACGAGGTCGTCAATGGCATTCTCAACTCAGGCGTCGACGCCGAACTGGGCGTGCTCCCCTCAGGTACGGGCGGGGATTTTCGCCGAACGCTGGGTATACCTCGGTCGAACCGGGAGGCGGCCGCATGTCTTCGCTCTGGCAAAACCCGCCAAATGGACGTAGGCAAAGTCACCTTTTCCAACCATGCCGGAAAGACAGTTTCCCGCTATTTTGTGAACGTCTCCTCTGTCGGGCTGGCAGCCGACGTTATAAAGCGGGTGAAATCAGCGAGAGCCTTTGATTGGCTGCCCGTCGAATCTTTTCGCGGACGTGCCAATTTTGCGGTTTCGGCATTTCAGGAGGTTATGGATCTCGATCCTCTTCTGGTTCGCGTTCGATTTGATGGCGGCGAGGAACATACAGTGCAGACCGTCGCCTTTTGTATCGCCAATTCGCGCTACTTTGGAGGAGGAATGATGATCGCCCCGGATGCGAAGATCAATGACGGCCTTCTCGATATCGTCAACATCGGCGATATCGGCACAGCGAAGATACTGCTGAACGCGTACTCGATCTATCGCGGGACGCATCAGAGTCTCCCCGAGGTAAAAGGAACTCTGGCAAAAACTATCGAGATATCCTCTGCCGACCGATTCGGCTCGATAATGCTCGAGACGGACGGCGAGTTGCCGGGAAAGCTGCCCGCTAAATACGAGATCATTCCTAACGCTCTCCGCGTTCGAGTTCCCAAATGACCATCTTCGTAACGTTACGAACCTGTTACTAAATTGTAAAATCCGGATTTGATTTAAGCACGGGCCAACTCTTAAACTTAGCTTATCCGCCCACCCGAATGAGCTTCCTCGATCGATCCATAGCAGCCGTTCTAATAACGATCGCGTTATCTCTCGGCGGTTTCGGCCAGACGGATCGTAGCGGCGATGATGACGATACCCAGTCATGGAACGATATTCAGCTTGCTATACCAGTACACGGAAAAGTGGATCTGTTTCTTACGACAACTTACCGCTTCGGCGACACAATATCTCGTCTTAACGAAGGCCGTGTCGGAGGCGGTATCAGCATCAAACTTCACCCGGCCTTTTCTACCGCCGCCGGTTACAACTTTATTCAAGCGCGAAACACTGCGGGCCATTTCCGCTCCGAGCATCGCTATCATGTTAACGCTGTCTACAAGTTTCCGGCAAAGAAGATCGATATATCGCACCGAAGCCAATATGAATATCGTGTGCGCGGTTCGGGAAATAGCTGGCGTTATCGACCGTCCATCACTTTTGAGAAATCACTTCCGCAAAGCTTTCTTTCTAAAGCAAAATTGTTTGTGACGGAAGAGCCATTCTATGACTCCAGGGCGGGGCGTTTCTCCCGAAACCGCTTCAGCCTAGGCATTAAGAAAACTGTTAGTGATCATTTCGCCCTAGAGCTCTATTACCTTCGCCAGAACGATGGGCTCTCAGTTCCCGGCGATATGAATGTACTCGGTACGTCATGGAAGTTCAGACTCTAAACATTTAGTCTTGAGCCGAGTGTAGCCCTTGAACCCGTCAGAAGGGCTTTGAACACCATCCTTCAAGAAACTCTTATTGTGCGGGAGGCAATCTAGTATCGGTAGCGGACCTCTTGTTCAAAGGGTTATTCAGTAATACCATTACTTGGATACCATTATTTCGTCTAGCCTATGTCTAAATCATTCTGCGAGCTTTTGATCGAATCTTTCGATTCCCGGCTAGATAAGGTTGCGATGCGGATCGTTGGCAGCGATGATGAGGTATATACGTTTGCCGAGATGCTCAGACAGATCCGGGCAGTGGCATACCGGCTCGGACAGGAAAACGTAGAGTTCGGCGACCGTGTCGCATTGATCGGCGAGAACCACCCATCGTGGGCTATCGCGTATCTCGCGACACTCTACCATGGTGCCGTTTGTGTGCCGCTCGACCCGCACGGTGAGATCGAGACGATCACGAATTTCCTCGAGAATTCGAAATCGAAAATAGCCTTTCTTTCGCCCGACCAAACCGAGAGATTCGGGCAGATCGAGGAAAAGCTCGGGCGCCACATACCCGGCGTCGTGTGGAATCTTGACCTATCGTCAAATGGGTTTCAGGATTTCAGGGATTGGTCGTCCACCGATTTCCCTGAGAGCTTTGCCCGCGAGGTGCCCAAGGCTGCAGGCAAAGACACCGCCCTTCTCATCTATACGAGCGGTACGACCGGCACGCCAAAAGGCGTTCCACTGACACACGGCAACATCGTCGGTGAGCTTTCCGGCGTTAACGACATTCTCAAGCTTTCCGATAAGGAACGCATCCTCAGCCTGCTTCCGCTTTTTCACGCGTATCTACAGATCGTTAACCTTTGGGTAGCCACTACATTCGGCCCGCAGGTCGGGTATCTTAAAGAACTGACGCCCGCTGAGCTGAGCGAGTCGATGAAGGTTTTCAAACCGACGATACTCACGACGGTTCCCAGGCTATGGTACATATTCCATAAAAAGATCTTTGATGCTGTAGCGGCGAAACCCAAGCCCGTCCAGATCCTCTTCCGTGCGATGCTCGCAACAAATGGGCTGATGAGAAACACGTTTAACGTTAATCTCGGTTCAAAGCTTTTCGGACAGGTGCATGAGTCTTTCGGTGGAAATCTAAGAATCGCGATCTCGGCCGGTTCTCGCTTTGACGAGTCGGTCGCGGAAGATTTTCATCGGCTCGGGTTCACGATCATTCAGGGTTATGGCCTGACGGAAACCAGCGGTGCCGCCACGGCCACCCCTGAAGACGATAATCGCGTAGGCTCAGTCGGAAAACCGATGAAGGGGGCCGAGATCAAGATACTTGAGCCTGACAAAGATGGTGTTGGCGAGGTGCTGATACGCGGCACTATGGTGTTTGACGGTTATTATCAGAATCCGACCGCGACCGCGGAGGCGTTCACGGAGGACGGTTGGTTCAGATCCGGCGACCTCGGCCGGATCGACAAGGACGGTTTCCTCTACATCGTCGGCCGCGGCAAAGATGTGATCGTGCTCCCGTCGGGCAAGAACGTCCACCCAGAGGACCTCGAGGTCCATTACCTGAAATGCCCACTCGTCGAGGAAATGGCAATTATCGGTATCGAGGAAGGCGGCGAGGCCCGGGCAGGTGCCGAAAAATTGGCAGCCGTTGTGGTACCTGATTTCGCCTATTTAAAACAAGCCGGCATCTCGAATTCAAAAGAGGCGATTCGCCACGCACTTGATAACATCGGCCGCGAGCTGCCCGAATATCAGCGCGTTCGCGACTACATCATCCGCGTCGAGCCGCTTCCGCGTACCGCGACAAATAAGGTAAAGCGGTTTCAACTGAAGAAAGATGTCGAGTCGGGCCAGATATCCGCGGATGTTAAGGAACCGAAGGCGTGGGAGTTTTCTTCCGACGAAAAAGCATTGATCGAATCGAACGCCGGCAGGTCGGTGCTACAGGCGATCCGACAAAACGTCCAGGGTCCCGAAACTATCCACCCCAATATGAATCTCGAGATCGACCTCGGTCTCGACAGCCTCGCTCGAGCGGAAACCTTTGCCTCACTCGAACAGGCTTTTGGAACAGAATTCGAGACTGAAGAGGCCTCACAGGCATTAACGGTTGCGAATGTTATCGATCTTGTAAACAAACACGGGGGCGAAGATGTCAAAGCTGTCTCGCTCGAACTGAATTGGGGAAAGATCGTCCGTGAGGCCGATGACGATTTTCCCGAGATCCGTGCCGTGCTGCGGGATCGTCCGGTATTTTCGGCCTTCGCGTTTATTGTATATCAAGGGTTCAATTTGTTCTTTCGCGTATTTATGCGGCTGGAAGTGGCGGGTGCCGATAAGCTTCGCGATCTGAAACGTCCGTACCTGATCTGCCCTAATCACCAGAGTTTTCTGGACCCGTTCGTTCTTTGCTCGAATTACCCTTACGCACTATTCCGCAATATCTTCCATGTAGGGGCGAGCGAGTTTTTCAATAATTCGTTCACGCGTGCCATTGCACGCATGCTGAACGTCGTACCTGTGAACCCCGATACCGAGCTAATGCGAGCGATGAAGGCGGGTGCGATCGGGCTCAAAAATGGCAAAGTGCTTAATATTTATCCCGAGGGCGAGCGAGCATTCGACGGCGAGCTCCATGCGTTCAAGAAAGGTGCCGCGATCCTCGCTGCGGAACTTGATCTGGCAATCGTACCAGTCGCACTCGACGGCCTGCACAAGGTATGGGCAAGGAAATCGTGGCGAATTCGGCCGGCGAAAGTGAAGGTTCGCGTCGGTGAGCCGTTTTACGCCCGTGACGTTCTCGGAGATCGTGCTGGAAACCTTACAGACGAGGAACGTTATGAAGTGGTGACTGCTCACCTGAAGAGTTCGATCGCTGATATGATCGATGAAATGCGAGGCGAGGCCTCCTCAGTCTGATAAGCTTATGACAACTACATCGATTTTTTGCGGCGCAATTTTAATGCTCATAGGGCTCGTAGGATACTTATACGGAAGCCGGCAAGCGGCGGGAAGTGTTACCGCACTGATCCCTGCTGGTTTCGGCCTCGTGTTGTTATTATGCGGATTGCTGGGAGCGGCAAAGGAGAGTCTACGCAAACATGCCATGCACCTGGCAGTCGCGATCGCCCTCGTGGGCTTCATCATGGTTGTAGGGCGTCTCGCGATGCGCCTTAGCTCGCTGACTATGTCGGCTGCGGTGATCTCTCAGCTTGCGATGGCGATCGTATGTCTTATCTTCGTGCTGGCGGGAGTTTCTTCATTCGCCCGGGCCCGTCGCGAACGCCTGGATCCATAGACCTATTTGTCAATTCGATCAAGAATGATCTCGACCGCAAGTCCGTCCCCAGTGTTCCTTGCATTTATTAGACCCTTGTGGGCTTTTATGGCTCTTTCCGCGATGGCCAGCCCCAGACCGATCCCCCCGGTCTTTCGCTCACGTGCCTCGCCGACCCTGTAAAAGGGCCTGAATAGATTTTGCAGCTCCTCTTCAGGAACTCCGCCTCCATGGTCTGAAACGCGGAGAACGGCATGACCGTTGTTTTCTGTCAGTGCTACGTCGACGACCGTTCGGTCCGCGGTGTATCTGACAGCATTTCTAAGAACGTTCTCGATCGCGCTTCTGAGAAGATTTTCGCTGCCCAATACGCTACAGCTATCCGCCTTTGAGACCTCGACGAATTTGCCTTTAGCCTGGGCCTCAAAGTCTGCGTCTGCAGCTACATCGCGAACTATCTCGGCAAGGTCCAGCCTGACTCGTTCGACCTCCTCTGCACCGCTCTCGAGCTTCGATAACGTCAGGAGCCGCGAGATCATATCGTTCAATCTGGCCGACTCGGTCTCTATGCGGTCCAGGATCGGGCCGCTCTCTGCACCTGATTTTTGCCTCGCGATCTCAAGGGCAACGTTCATTCGTGCAAGCGGTGATCGGAGTTCGTGTGAAATGTCACGCGTAAGACGCTGTTGTGATGTGACAAGAGATTCGATACGCTCGGCCATCTCATCGAAATCGCGAGCCAGGTCAGATAATTCATCACGCCGATTTCCTACACGACCGGCGACGCGCGTAGAAAGATCTCCCTCGGCTAGTTTGTTCGTCGCTTCGCGAAGTTTGCGGATCGGGGATGTCAGATAAAGGGCCAGCAAATAGCAAAGCAGGACCGCAGTGAACAAAAGGCCCGCCAGACGGATATAACCGGGGGTCGACCCCCAGAAAAGAGATTGAGGAGGCTGACGTTCCCACGAGAACATCAGGACGTATCGGCGGCCGTCAGGAAAGTCGACCGGCGCCGCGCCTAACGAGCGCTCTTCGGCGGAAAAACGAATCTCTACGGCTCCGCTCGCCACGGTGCTTTCTGCCAATTCCTTGGCTTGAGGTGAGTCGATGGCAGTCCCAAACCATACCGAACCGTCGGGAGATATGAGGCTGACGGGCCGACGGGTATCAAGATCGATCAGTCGATTTAGAAAGGTCCGCAGCCCTGCTTCGCCTTCCACATTCACTATCTGAGTTGCTGTGCCGCTGTAAACCGTCAACTGATTACGGGTCGTCCGCTCGAACCGGCTAACCATCGGTTCCGTCTGAAAAGTGCGGGTGACGAAAATGATCACACCGACCATCAACGCGATCGCGGCGAGAAACCAAAGGAAGATCTTAATGAACAACTTCATACTACGGTGTATATATAACCAACGGACCGGATCGTCTTGATCCTTTCACTACCGTCGGCGCGAACTCCGAGCTTTTTACGCAAGTTACTGATATGCATGTCGAGGCTCCGGTCGAACGGAGACAGCTTTCGCTCAAGCACGCTTTCGCTAAGGTCCTCTTTCTTTACAACCTTCCCCGCCTCTCGAAGCAACTCGTGCAAGAGTCCAAACTCTACCGAGGTCAGGTTCAACTCCGTCCCTCCGAGGGTAGCGATCCTCGAAGAAGGGGAAACTCTTACATCGTCGACCTCGATCGCCTCGTTTCCCGCCTCGTCTTCATTCGAAACTATCGTTCGCCTGAGTATCGCCCTCAATCGTGCCGCTAATTCCCTTGGATTAAAAGGTTTTGGCAGATAATCGTCGGCTCCGATCTCCAGCCCGACAATTCGTTCCATATCATCGCCGCGAGCCGTAAGCATGATCACCGGCAATTTCGACTGCTCTCTCAGACTTCTGAGCACGTCGAAGCCATTCATCTTCGGCAGCATGACGTCCAGTATCGCCATATCGTATTCACCAGTCAGGGCCTGTTCCAATCCTGTCGCTCCGTCATTAACGCACGAGATCTCAAACCCCTCAACGGTCAGGTATTCGGATACCAGCTCGCAAAGCTCCTCATCGTCATCAATGATCAGAATCTTATCCATCCACCTGCATTCTACGCCATTAAAATCGCAAAATAGGCAGTTTTACAATTCTTTACAGAAACTCACACTTGCCTACATAGTTTTGGATTCTAGAAATTGAGTTTTTTAATTATTGGTTGTCGGTTTTGGATCACGAATCGGTTTTGCAGATAATTGCGTATTCATTCGATTTCAGGAGCTGATCTCAGATCTCAAATTTTTGGATTTTGAGAGTGCCAAAAACTTTATGCGTCAACGATCTGCCCGCCGATCATGGTAAACGCTAAATTGCCATTCGGGTCGATACCGATGAGATCCGCTCGCTTGCCAACCTCGATCGTTCCTCGACTATCCTCAAGTCCCAAAAGCCGCGCCGGATTGCGTGAGGTCATTTTCACAATATCGTCATAACCAAACCCAAGCGCGTGCATTAGCTTTGCCCCTTGCAGCATTGTACTTACAGATCCCGCGATCGAGCCTTTGTCATTCTGGGTGCGCCCGTCGATCACCGAGACCTTTCCGCCCCATAATTCAAAAACGCCGTCGCCCATGCCGGTCGGAGCGATCGAATCGCTGATTATTGTAACCTTGTCAGAAGTTTTCGCTCGACAAGCCATTGCCACGATCCTTGGATCGACGTGTACGCCGTCGGCGATGATGTCAAAGGTTACATCAGGATTGGACAATCCCCACCCGACAGCTCCGACGCTGCGATGATGAAGGCCGCTCATAGCATTGAAAAAGTGTGTCATGTGACGAGCACCGGCGCCGAAAGCTTGATCAAGAGTATCGGGGCCCGCATTAGTGTGACCAATGGAAACGACCCACCCTTGCCTGACTAGCTCAGAGATCGCTTTTAGTCCGCCGTCGATCTCAGGAGCCATAGTTATCATATGAACACCCGAAGTAAGCCGAGGCAGCGCATCCACTTCTTTTCCGGTAAACGTCTTAAAATATTCTGATCGAAGGGCTCCACACATCTTTTCCGCTGCAAAGACCCCTTCATAATGTACACCTAGAGCCTGAGCTACCGGCTTCCTCTTTTGCAGCCGCATCAAGGCATCGATGTTGTTGATTATCTTTCGGTAATTCTCGTCAGAATCAGGCACCAGCGTTGGAAGCCATGCCGTGACCCCGTTCCTCGCAAGAAAGGTCGCCACCTGAAGCAGTTCGTCGGCGGTCGCTGTGTTTACGTCATGTCCAACAGCACCATGATTATGTATATCAATGAAGCCAGGAAATGTCCTTACCTCCAATACATCTCGCGCCTCATCAGCGAAGGTGATCGTATTAGATGAGCCAATACTTGATATTAACCCGTTAAGCACATTCAAGTGCGAGATCGGACTAGCAGCATCAGAACGCATACTTAAACGAAGAGTGCCAACTGCCATGATCAAATTCTTTCATAACCCTTCCAAAAGAAAAACGTCGCGCTGATACTCATTAAGAACAGCGCGACAAAACCAGAAGAAGTTAAGGCTCTAAAAGCTATATTTAAGCGACACCTGAATATTTCGCGGAGCGTACTGAGTCGCTAGACCGCCTGGACTTGCTGACACCCTGCCGAATGATGCGCTATCGACAGCAGTTGTAGGGAACCCAAACTGCACCAGGTTAAAAGCATTAAAAAGGTCTGCGCGGACTAACAAACTATGTGTTTCACCCCACGGCATGGGGAATTTCTTTGAAAAGGCCAGATCGACATTTTTCACGCCGTCTATGTAAAAGGTGTTCCGTCCGACAATACAGCAGCCAACATCCGCAAATGTGGCTATTCTGAAAGCACTCGCAGGCAAAGGGGTGTCTTCCGGGCTCCTCACGCTCCTGCCCAGAATACTTGGATCGAGAATCGCTGGACGCTCACCCACGTTGTCGCCGTTAAAATCGGCACTCGTTCCCGTGACGGTAAACGGTGTACCGTGTGCCCATTTGAACACCATCGTAGCCTGCCAGCCACCCAGCACCTGACCCAAGATCCCTTTGTCCTTAGCAAACCAAGGTAATCTGTAGGTGCCAAATAAAGTGAAACGATGCGGTGTGTGAAAGCGGGAATGACTTTTCGACGCTTTGGAATCGTTTCCATTCTGATTGCTGTCGCCGGCACCTACAAAAGTAGCTTCGGACGTTGTATCCAGCGCCTTTGACCAAGTGTACGCAGCCTGGAAGTTTAGATTGTTACTAAGCCGTTTTGAATATTCCAGTTGCATGGCATCGTAATAGCTAAACGCTCCGTTAAACACTTCGCTATGGCCTGCAAATCTGGCATCGGGCCGTCTTTCATTTGCTCGTGTAACCCGCAAGCTGTACTCGAGATTCCCTAGCGGAACCGCGGTTGGACACGCAGTGGTGATGGGAATATTTGCAAGACCGGTTCCAGCACACAGGAAATTGGCAGCACGCTGCAAGGTCTGGCCACGTGTATCAAAAGCCCGCGGATCGCCAGCCGGCCGATTTGCAGCAGTGTACAACACCAGCGGTGAATTATTCGGATGATCTTGGACCAGAACGCCCTCAGGATCGATCGACGGAGCGTTTCCAAATCTGTACTTCGCAAGCCCCATTCCACGGTTGCCTACGTAACTAATGCGAATGGCAGACTCCCAGGGGAGTTGTCTTTCGAACGAAACATTCCATTGATGTGTGTAAGGCATTTCGAGCTCTGGGTCGATCACGAGATTTTTGCTGTACCGCGTCGTCGGTTCGGTTCCGGGACAAACAAAGCCGCCCGTCGGATCGGCGATATTATTTGACACGAAGCCAACAGTTAATTGGGTGAAGGTACAGGCGCGAGGAGGATTAAAGCGCACGGACAGTCCTGTTTGAGAAAAGATCGACTGAAATAGCCGCCCGTGGTAGATCCCATAACCGCCTCTGATCGACGATGACCCTTCAGAACCAAATAACATCCCAAGAATACCCGACCCCGCGGACGGGCTAAAAGCAACACCAAGTCGTGGTTCAAAGTTATCTCCATCGTTTGCGAAAACATAATCGATTCTGTCATTGACTTCGCGCGGAGCCTTCACAAATTCGTAACGCATGCCGAGATTTAATGTCAGATTAGAACGGATCTTCCAATTATCTTCGACATAGAGATTGGTTTCACCGATTCTGTTCTCAAGAAAAAAATCTGCGTACCCCCGTGAAAAGGTCGGCACACACCCGTTTAGAAATGCATTGATCGTACTTGTGTAGGTGACACCGCCGCATATAGAAGTATTCCAAGACCACGAACCCCGCGAGTTATTGTCAGCAAGGTCATCGAGTCTCTGGAATCGGTGGTCGATCCCCGCTTTTACGTAATGATTGGCGCCCCAAACAGAAGAAACATTGTAAACAAGCTGATGATCGGTCTGATAACGCTGTATAGGAAAGTTACCCGCGCTTCCTACTGTTACCTGGCCCGCCGCAGCCGGAATTGTGAAACGAATAATCGGAGTGTCATTGCCTGCGAGGATATTGACCAAGGTAGTACGAAGCCCTAGGCCATAGCGAAATTCTCCGACGATAGTTGGGCTAAAGATGTGCGTCCAACTCAATCCCACGTTTTGCTGTTTGTGATTTTGAAACGTCGCTTCGCCGGGTATTATGTCCTCGCTGCTCCGTTTTTGTCGCGAGTACTGGTACCGGGTAAAGACTGTGTCATTGCTTCCAACGTTCCAATCAAACCGTCCGGAATAATCTTCATCCGGGAAACTGAAACCTCGTGAGGCCTGAAAGACTCTGGGCCCCAATGTAGTATTCGGTGTGAGCCCGGAAAATCGAGCGAAGTACGATTTGATAAATGCACGATTACTCGGAGTGTCATTAGCGGGTGTAGTTTGGAACCAATTAGCCTCGTTCAATTCTGCTGGAAGAAAGAGGTCACGAGTATAACCGCCAGCACCGGAGCTTTGAGTTCTGTCAAAGCTGACGAAACCGAACAGTTTGTCCCGGAATATCGGAAACCCGACCACGCCTCCGTATTGATTGCGGCGATTAACCGGCTTGGCAAGATGGCTGTAGTAGGCCCTAGCATTTAATGCGCT
The DNA here is from genome assembly GCA_041751735.1 of Pyrinomonadaceae bacterium. GTDB lineage: Bacteria > Acidobacteriota > Blastocatellia > Pyrinomonadales > Pyrinomonadaceae > OLB17. The sequence continues at coordinate 11,307 of JBGSWW010000066.1, forward strand.
ATCGTTGTGATACCAGTAAGCCTCACCATTAACATTATTCGTACCTGACTTCGTCTGGACAAGAACGACAGCCCCATAACCGCGTCCAAATTCTGCAGTAAAATTATTGGTAATGACCTGAAAGGCCTTGATTGTAGCAAGTGATGCTCCCTGCCGGTTTTGATTTTCAGATGAGTCATCGTTATTGACGCCGTTTATTTGAAACGTCGCTCCCCGTGTACCGGTGCCATTAAAGTTGATCGAGGAACCTGACGAAGCTGTTGGATTGTTCTGGCCCGCGGTTGGATTTTCTTGAAACCCGGTAAAAGTTTCAGCGAGAGTTAGAAAGTTACCTTGGTTAAGGACCGGACGCTCTTCTATCTGTGAAGCGGAGAGTGTGCCGGCAATCTGTGCGTTCGTCGTATTGATCGGTGCTGCTTCGTCGGTCACCGTGACCTCCCCCGTGACGGCTGGGTCGAGCCGGATATTGACGACAGTGCTTTGGTTCAAGCCGACCGTGACGTTCGAGCGAATCACCCGGTTGAAATCCGTCCGTGTGGATTCGAGAGAATAATCGCCTATCGGCAAAAACGGTATGTGATACGAACCGTCGTCCAGGGTTGTTACGGTTCGTTCCAAGCCTGTCTCCTTATGGCGAACCTTAATAGTGGCATTCGGTATGACGGCACCGTTTGCGTCTGTCACCGTGCCTCGTAAGGTTCCACTAACAGTTTGGGCGTTCGCGATCATTGACACGCCGAACAACAATATTAAGGTCACACAAACCAGCAGATGATTTTCAATTTTATTAGCCATCGTCCTCTTCCTCTCCCTTTTATTGAAAATGCCCAGCCGAACGCCATAAGAATTCTTTACGTTTTCGGGCTTTTATCCAAATTTTCATTATCGATCCAGACTCACGAATGAAACAGGTTTTCCGAAACCGTTGAAATCAAATGCGTTTTCATTCAAACGTTAGAGTGAAATGTTTATAACTCGAACTTCATCACTTGTAAAGCAAAAATGATGCCCGACGAGCGTTGAAATCGCGATTTTTTTCGTCCCCGGATCTTTGTAGGTCTGCCGGGCTATCACCCTTCTTCAAACGGTCGAATATTTCCTGATTAGCGGCAAGCCTTACGTACCGCTCGCTCTGCCATTGGGTTGGGTACAAGCTCTGAAGCGCGGCGGCGATCTCCAGGCCAACGCGGACAGAATTTATGGCCGATCGATCTGTAATTATTAGGTTGATGCCGCTGCATTCTTCGTTCTTGAATACCGATGTATTTGGCTTAAAGCGAACCGGGACCGTACGGACGCCCGGTAAGATCCGCGAGTTCAAGTATGCCGACAGCTTTCTGCCATCGATCCATGGAGCTCCGACGATCTCGAACGGAGTGTCGGTGCCGCGACCGACCGACACGTTTGTATACTCGAGAAGTCCGACGCCCGGGTAAAGTGTCGCCTGCGTTAGCGATCTCATGTTCGGACTGGGGTTTATCCACGTCTGGCCGGTTTCGTCGAACCACATCGACCGTATCCAACCTTCCATTTTGATGACGCGGATGTCGGCGCCGATCTTCCGCTCGACGTTCATCATTGTGCCAAGTTCGCCAATGGTCATTCCGTACCGGACTGGTATCGTATGCGCCGCAATGAACGCTAATTTGTCCTCGTCGGCAAGCGGCCCCTCGACGGCTACACCGTTTATCGGATTCGGACGATCCAGGACATACACGGGTTTGCCGGACTTTGCCGCCTCTTCCATTACGTTCTTGAGCGTTGCCGTGTACGTGTAGAATCGAGTGCCGACATCCTGAATGTCATAAACGATCGCATCGAGGTCTTTTAATTGTTCTGGCTTCGGTCGCCGCAGACCGTCCTTGTAAAGTGAATAGATCGGCAGGCCGGTCTTTTCATCTTTGGTATCGTCGATCTTCTCCGTGTCGAGTTCGCCGCGAATGCCGTGTTCGGGGGCGAAGATCGCAACCAGGTCTACATTCTTTGCTTCGTGGAGAATATCGATCGTCGGCTTGCCTGCCAGGTTCTGGCCCGTGTGATTGGTCACAAGCCCGATCCGCTTGCCTTCGAGATCCTTAAAACTGTTCTTTTCAAGAACGTCGATGCCGTTTAAGACTGGAGGGCGAGCATCCCTGCTCGCCAGCGGTACGCTGCTCGGCGCATTGGCAAGCATGGATGCTTGCCCTCCAGTCGCCCGTTTCGCCGCCTCAACCTGCTCTCTAAATCTTGGGATCTGTGCTGCAACTGCGGCGTTATATCGTGCCTCAGTCTCCTTCCACCTCTCGACCGGCATATCCTCGATCGCCGAAGCGGCCACCGTTGCCACTCTGGCCCGAAGCGGCGTCACATCGCCTTTGCCGTCCGGGTGAACGCGGTTCGACATAAAGACTACAAATGTCTCCGACGTCGGATCGATCCATATGCTTGTACCGGTGAAACCTGTGTGTCCGAACGAACCCAGCGGAAACAGGTCGCCGCGATTCGACGAAAACGCGGTATTTATATCCCACCCTAAACCCCGGGTGGCTCCGTCTTCCGCTACGACGTACGGCGCTGTCATCTTCGCGATGGTCTGGGTAGAAAGGATCCGCCTCTTGTCAGAACCCGGAGCGGTAGCGACCGGCCTCTTAAAGTCCCGCGACGCAGGAGACCCATCGCTACCGCTCTGGGTTCTGACCGGAACTACCCCACCGTTAAGCAGCATCTGACAATACCGAGAAAGATCGTCTGCTGTTGAGAAAAGGCCAGCGTGGCCAGCTACACCATTCATTCGAAAGGCCGTCGGGTCATGAACTTTGCCGCGAAGTATACCGTTTCCAGTATTCTCATCACCTTCAAACTTAGAACCAAGATAGCTGTTTTGGCCGCGTATGTTCTCAGTCGGAGCCGTTTGCCGGACTAGAGACGGAAAACGAGCCGATACCCATTCCGCTGAATTAACGAATCGACTATCTAAAGCGGTTAAAGGGGAAAATATGCTAAGTTGCTCGAACGGCACACCAGGACCTGAAAGGCGATCAATAATCTCACCCAAGACGATAAACCCAATATCCGAATAAACAAACCTCGTCCCCGGAGCAGCACGCAGCTTCTCTTTCTTCAACGCCGCGAGCATCCCTTCACGCCCCGTCCACTTTTCTCCCAGATCGAAATCGGGGCGATATCCGGAAGTGTGAGTGAGAAGCTGCAAGATCGTAACCCGCTTCGCATCCGCGTCATCGATGTCGGGGATGAACTTGCCGATCGTGTCATTAAGCCTCAGCTTTCCCTGCTCGACGAGGATCATTATGGATGTGGCGGTGGCGACTGGCTTTGTGAGCGAGGCCACATCAAAGATCGTATCGACCGTCATCTTCTCGACCGTCGGTACAAGCGAACGGCTGCCAAACGCTTTTCGATAAACGATCTTCCCCTTGCGGCCTACGATCACGACGGCACCCGGCAGTTTCTTACCAGCAATATCTGCATTGACCAAGCCGTCGATCTGACCCAACTTCTCTGCGCTCATCCCGACGGCACGCGGTGAGGCCATCGGCAGTCCCTGACCGATCAATCCACCACAGAGCACACAGAGGGCACTGACGATCAACATCATCCTCCGACTGACCACCGACCACTGACCACTGACCACTTTCATTTTCGCGCTTTCAATTCCTTTTCCCGCTCAACGTAATTCGCCCGGCACAGACCAATAAACTCCTTTGCGATCGGCGAAAAATACCCGCCACGCAACCGTGCGAGGCCCAGCTCCCAGTTGATCTCGGCACCCTCGATCATCCATTTGACCAACTTTCCTTCACGCACCTCACCTGAGATCATCTTGGCTCCGGCCGTTCCGACCCCGAGGTTGTTCTCGACCATTTGATTGACCGCTTCCTGACGCGAAAGCTCCATAATAATATTCGGTCGCACGTTGGCGGCATTGAAGAATTCGTCGATCATTCGACGGGTATTTCCGCCGCGTTCGCCGAGGATCAACTTTTCACCGGCGAGTGTGGCTGCGCTTATAAACTTCTCCCTCGCACGTGGATGTGAGGGATGCCCTATCGCTACGATCTCATCGCTGAACAGCCGGTCAGTCGTGATGCTCGAGTTATCGACCGGCAGCGAGACAAAAGCGATATCGACCTCGCCGTGCATTATCCTGTCGACCAGCCGCTGGCTTGTGCCCGAGGTCACCGAGAGTTCCGCGTTTGGGAATTTCAATTTCAACCGCTGCAGGATCAACGGAAGCTGCAGCGTAGCAAATTCGGCGGAAGCTGAACCGATGCGGAGCCGTCCGTGCTCCACGCCGCCGAGCTCGGCAATCTCCGCCACGGCGGAGTCATGTTCTCGAAGTATCTTTCGCGCCCGGTCAAGCAAGCATTCGCCCGCTTCAGTGAGGATGACCCGTCGTGGTGTGCGCGTGAATAGCTGAAGCCCCACCTCATCTTCCAGCTGACGTATCTGCATCGAGATCGCCGCCTGGGTCACGTTTACCCGACGCGCGCCTGCCGTGAAAGTTTTGGCTTCCGCTATGGCGAGGAATGCTTTGAGCTGCCTTATTTCCATTTCAATTGCATCAGATTATCTTATTGACTACATAAAATCCTTTAAGTTTGATTATATGTCAAGTTTAGAAAACAATAGATTGGAATTTTCTTCCCGTTGATCTAATACACATGCCGCATTCTGCCGCCAATCGAAGACGTGATCCCCTCTCATACCGATTGTTTCTTGGCGTAGATGGAGGAGGCACCAAGACCAATATTGCCCTAATGGATGCGGAACGTCGCGTGGTCGCCGAGGGCGTCGGAGGGCCGTCAAACCCGCTGCGTGTCGGAGTCGAAACGGCCGTTGCCAACATCACCAAGGTGGTCGACGCAGCATGCGACGAATCCGAAATATCCCGCGGTGATATAGCTTCCGCGACCTTGGGGCTCGCCGGCGTTCGGCGCCAGGACATGCGCGAGCGGGTCCGCGAGAGCTTTTTGCTGAGATACCGCATTCGCGAAACTCTGATAACGACCGACGCTGATATTGCATTATACGGTACCACCCTGGGCAAGGCCGGACTTGTCGTTATAGCCGGGACCGGCTCGGTCTGCCTGGGCATTAACGACGCCGGAGATCGAGTGATGTCCGGTGGCTGGGGCCCCCTGGCGGGCGACGAAGGCGGAGGCCGCGGGATAGCCGGTGAAGCTCTGCATCGAATCGCAAAGGCGTCGGACGGCCGCGGCATGCAAACCCGGCTTAGCGAACGAGCCGCAGAATACTTTCGCGCGTCATCGGCCGAAAACCTTATTGGAGCTCTTTATGCCCCTCAAATGGACAATAGCCGAATTGCCGGCTTCGCCCGTTTCGTCGTCGAAGCGGCGATCGACGGAGACAGCATCGCCGCTGAGATCATCCATGAAGCCGGACGGGAACTTGGCATAGCCGCTGTCGCGGTCATTAAAAAACTTGGCCTGACCCGACGGAAGGTGCCGATAGGATGTGTCGGCGGTGTCTTCAAGGCCGGCCATCTACTGACTTTTCCAATGACCGAGGTCATCCGATCCGCCGCTCCTAAGGCTTTTCTCACCCAACCGCTCATGCCACCTTCCCACGCCGCTGCCCTGATGGCTCTCGAGGCACAAACGAAAGATGCCGCCGTCTTTGGTGGCTAAGATTCAAGTAATAAGTGCAACAAAACGGTTATTGAAGACCTCGTCTGGTGTTCGAAAGGCGAGCACCTTGCGGGGTCTGTGGTTGAGGCGATCCGCGACGTCGCGGATCGCCTG
>JBGSWW010000067.1:0-28225 GCA_041751735.1 Pyrinomonadaceae bacterium
TCCGCTCCAGCGAAAGATGCTTCTGCACTATATTCGAGCTGAGACACGCACCGAACGCGGCATCGAGCTCTCAGCCAACGGCCACGCCCTTCTTGCGGACCTGAGACGCATGCCGCAGCTCTTCGGCAAGAAGTTCCGCGGTGTAAAGGTTGAGACAGACAAGCTCACACGGGCCCTCCCATGGATAGCCCTCGCCGAAGAAGGAAGAGTGAGACTGGTCGCCGGCCGCTGGAACGAAGACTTCATCACAGAAGCCTGCTCCTTCCCCCACGGCCGCCACGACGACCAAATAGACGCCGTCTCCATCGCCGTTGCTATGCACAAAGTTAAAGAGAAAACGCTATGGATGTTTTGATACTCCACAATTCTCTGGGTCTGTGGGAGAAAAACCATTTCCCCGCAGAGACGCAGAGCACGCAGAGAAATCCGTCCCTACAGACTGGACCCCCTGCAACGCCGTTCCTCCGGGGTTACGGTGACCATGCTAGAGCTAGACTATATACCGTTTAGAGGCTAGACTTGATGGAAATTTATGGCATATCTTCAGCCTGACAAACCCGGAAAGGTATATTTGCCCGCTATACGAGCGGCCAAAGAAAACGGCGAGAAGCTCGTTTGCCTTACGGCATATGACTATCCAACGGCAAGGATCGTCGACGAGGCAGGAGTCGATATGATCCTCGTCGGTGACAGCATCGGAAATGTGATCCACGGCTATGGGAACACCATACCGGTTTCACTCGATGAGATAACCTCCGCCTGTATAGCCGTAAAGCGGGGCACCGAGCGTGCGATGGTGATCGCGGACATGCCGTTCGGGACCTACCATGTAAACGAGGACGACAGCGTTCGCAACGCACTGCGGCTAATGAAATACGGCGGTGCTGAGGCGGTCAAGCTCGAGGGCGGACGCAACCGGGTCGATCTCGTAAAACGGCTGGTCAACGAAGAAATACCGGTCGTCGCGCACATCGGCCTGACACCGCAATCGGTATACAAGATGGGCGGCTATCGGGTTCAGGGCCGGACGGCCGAACAGGCAAAGCTGCTTATCGAAGACGCGAAAATGCTGGAAGACGCCGGTGCCTTTGCCGTCGTGCTCGAGCTTGTCCCGCGAGAGGTCGCCGCGATGATCACCGGCGAACTGACGATGTCGACGATCGGTATCGGAGCCGGCCTCGAATGCGACATTCAGGTCCTGGTGCTACATGACCTCGTCGGCATGACGTTTGGCCGGCAGCCGAGGTTCGTCAGGCAGTATGCCGATATTCGACAAGTTATGACAGACGCCATCCAGAGTTGGACGAGCGATGTAAAATCGGGCCAATATCCTAACGACGACGAATCTTACGGCCTAACCGAAGAAACAAAAAAGGAGATAGCTGCTTCCTAACCAATAACTCATAAATGGAGATCATCAATCGTAGACAGAGAATGTTTTCGATCTCGCGAAAGCTCCGGCGAGAATCGCGAACAGTCGGGTTTGTGGCCACGATGGGCTCACTGCATCGGGGACACCTGGCCCTCGTCAAAGAAGCCCGGCAGATGGCTGATGTTGTCGTCGTTTCGATATTCGTCAACCCAAAGCAGTTCAACGACAGGGGCGATCTTGAATCGTATCCCCGCGACCTAACGAGCGATGCTGCTCTGTTGACAGAGTATGAGGTCGATTACGTATTCGCACCGGAGCCCGATGAGGTCTACCCCGACGGATTCTCTACCTTTGTCGAAGTCGAGGGCCTGTCCGACATTCTCGAAGGAGCGTCCCGCCCCGGCCATTTCCGCGGCGTTGCCACCGTGGTTACAATGCTTTTCAATACGATCCGGCCGGATTACGCCTTTTTCGGGCAAAAGGACGCTCAGCAGGTCGCGGTGATCAAACGCCTGACAAAGGATCTGGGCTTCGAAACGGAGATAGTTACGGTTCCGACGGTACGCGAGGAAACAGGGCTCGCGATGTCCTCGAGGAATGAGCTTTTGCCGGACGAAGACCGTCAAAAGTCGGTAATTATTATCGAAGCCCTCCGCGAAGCAAAAACGGCTTTCAAAAAGGGTGAACGTAATGCGTCGGATCTGACGCGAATAGTGTCAAAACGGATCGAAGAGGAGCCGGCCGCGAAGATCGATTATGTGGCGATCGTTGACCGCGACTCGTTTCAACCCATTGATAAGATTGGAGATAACGAGGCACTGATCATAACGGCGGCCTATTTCGGGCCTATCCGGCTGATAGATAACGTCATCCTGAACAGAAAGCAGTAGGGTGGCCTTAAATTTGCATCTAATCAAGTGAAACTGCCAGTAATTGGAGTTTCATAAATATATGCGAACCTTAAAAAGTTTCACTTCAATATTTGCTCTTTCGCTTGCATTGTTCGTCTCTGCTTCGGCTCAGACCACGTTGACTGCGGTTGACGGCAGCCGCGTAAATGTCGAAGGGCAGCGAGGCAAGGTCGTTGTTTTGGCGGTCGGCGCGAGCTGGCTTCCCTTGTCCGGAAAGCAGGCGGAGTATACGAACATGCTCGCAAAACGGTATGCCGGCAAGGACGTGGTCTTTTATTTTATCGCCACTGATTCGACAAAAGCAGGAACGAAAAACTTTGCCTCGGACGATGCGATCCGAAAGTTTGCCTTCGATAATAAGCTCGGAATGCCGGTGCTTCGTGATTCGGACGGTGCTTCGGTACTGAGAAAATTCAAGATCGAACAGGTACCGTCGTTCGTCATTCTCGACAAGACAGGTGTGTTGGTAGGTGAGCCGTTTGGCGGCATCGATCCTAAATACGACCTAACGGTGCCCGTCTCGAGGGCCATCGATAAAGTTCTTTGATAACCTCACAATTGCGGAAAGGTACCCGGCGCGATCGCCGGGTTCTTCTTTATGAGTTCGTAGACCAGCCGCACCGGCAGACCGACCACATTCCAGTAATCGCCTTCGATCCCCTCGATAAAAAGAGCGGCCTGTGCCTGCACCGCATAGGCTCCGGCCTTATCGAGCGGATCACCGAGTTCGGCCAGGAAGTTGATCTCGGCTTCCGACACATCGGCAAATTTGACACGCGTTCGCTGTACGGCAGATCGCGTTTCCCCGGCGGCCGAGATCGCCACGCCCGTCAAAACGTCGTGCCATTTTCCGGAGAGAATTGTCAGCATCCTTCGCGCATCTGCATCGTCGACGGGCTTACCGATGATACCGCCGTCCACGACAACGGTAGTATCTGCACCCAGCACGATAGCGTCCGGGTGTGACCCCGCAATCGCCTCCGCTTTCTCGCGTGCAAGGCGTTCGACATAGGCCTCGGGAGCCTCGTCTTCGCGCTCAGCTTCATCGATGTCGGCCACGTGTTTCTCAAAGCTCCAGCCGACTGCGGACAGTATTTCGGAACGCCTCGGGCTGCCGGATGCGAGTATCAATTTAGGTAAATTTATCATTAGATCTAAGTTTTAGCGTTTCCGCACTATCTCGTCTAAAATGATAGTTGATTCATAGTATTAGACAAATGGAACAGCTTTTTGGAGCTATACCGGGTGTTCTCAATGAGTTGGGGCCAAATGCCGAGATCGAACAGGCGGTCGTCTTCGCTGCCTGGAATCGCTGTGCGGGTGCTGCATTATCGGAACGAACGTTGCCGCGAGAGTTTTTTGAAAACCGGTTGGTTATTGCGGTCGAGGATGATATCTGGCGGCGGCATCTGGAGGACCTTAGTTCGCAAATGATCGCCCGGATCAACGGGTATCTGGGAGACGGGCGGCTTAGGTTCATCGAATTTCGGGTAGAACCAAAGCACTTCGCGAAAAGCCGCCGGCAGGCACAACCAGCCGCTTCGGAATCGGCCGCCAACGTGCCGCCTTCGGTTGCTGAGGCTGCGGAAAACATCACCGATCCCGCTCTTCGGGCGAGATTCCTGGACGCAGCTGGAGAATATCTGGCCAGACAAAAGGGCTGAATTGTAATGGATATCAGAAAGATAGCAAAACTCGCGCATCTCGAGATCTCTGACGCTGAGGTCGAGATGTATACCCCTCAGATGAAAAGCATCGTCGAGTATATCGAGCAATTGAACGAACTCGACACCGAAAGCGTTGAGCCGATGCTCGGGGGAATGACGGCAGAGGGTGAGATGACCCAAACGCTGCGTAACGATGACCCTGCGCCATCTCTTGGCCAGGAGGCAGCTCTTAGCCAGGCCCCGTCGGCCGTCGCGGGGCACTTCCAGGTGCCGAAAGTGCTCTGATCTATTCGAAAGTCAAATATGCGGATCGGCACTCTGTTAGGAACATTCGGCATAGCGGCCTTTGGGATCATTGCCCTCTCGTGCAGCTTGCCAAATCTGGAAACGGCCCAGTGCGCAGAAGCTCGAAATTCGGTCAAGCGGTTGTATTCGCTGCATTTTGCGAATCAACAAACGCCGACCGACGAATATTTGAGAGCGAGAGAGGGTCTGCTGAGTGAACGGCTGGCTGCAACGCTGTCAGCCTCTGAACCGGAGCAACGCGATTACTTTACGGGAACGGATGATTTTCCCAAGGCGTTTCGGGTTGGCACTTGTACGGCAAAAAACGAGGGGAGTGCGGCTTTTCAGGTGGTCCTGTTATGGCGGGACGACACACGAAATGAGCAGAACGAGGTCATCGTACATACCTCTAAGGAAAGGGACCGGTGGGTGATCGATAGCGTCGAAAATTGATCTTTTATGTCTATTGTTTCTGATACCGAACGAGTGATCAAAAATGCGGAGGCACTGAACCCGCAGCTTAATTCATTCTTGTCGATAGAGCGTGACTACGCGTTAGACCGCGCCGCCGGGATCGAGTCCTCTGGCGGATCCGTACTCAACGGGCTTGCCATTGCGGTAAAGGACAATATTTGCACTAAAGGAATGCGCACATCGTGCGGTTCCCACATTCTTAATAACTACAGCGCACATTATGATGCGACGGCGGTGGCTCGGCTGAACAAGGCCGGGGCGATAATCGTTGGAAAGACGAACATGGATGAGTTCGCTATGGGCTCGTCAAATGAGTCGTCCGCATTCGGCCCCGCGAAAAACCCGTGGGACCTTGACCGTGTACCGGGAGGCAGTTCCGGAGGATCGGCGGTTGCAGTTGCGTCGGGTGTAGTGGACGCCGCCCTTGGCTCGGAGACGGGCGGTTCTGTGCGACAGCCCGCGGCACTCTGCGGAGTTGTCGGGCTCAAGGCCACTTATGGCCGGATATCGCGTTATGGCCTTGTGGCCTTCGCGTCTTCGCTTGATAGTATCGGTATTTTTGGCCGTACTTCTCGAAATGTGGCTGACGTTCTAGGCGTGATAGCCGGACGGGACGCATTGGATTCCACAAGCGCTGATGTGCCGGTCGCCGATTACTCTTCAAATCTCGAAAAGGACATCGCCGGTAAAACCATTGGGATCCCAAGAACCCTTTTTGGAAAAGGACTCGACCCCGAAATACGGGAAAAGGTCCTGGCCGCCGTCGAGGTCTATCGCGGACTTGGGGCAAACATCGTCGATATCGAACTGCCGCATGCGAAATACGGCATCGCCGTTTATTACATAATTGCCACCGCAGAAGCCTCATCAAACCTTGCTCGATTTGACGGGGTTCGTTACGGTTTCAGGGCAGAAGGTGCAGACGAGCTACGCAAAATGTATTCTCGTACGCGTGAAGAGGGCTTCGGCCCCGAGGTAAAACGAAGGATCATGCTGGGAACATATGTTCTCTCGAGCGGGTATTACGAAGCTTATTACGCGAAGGCCCAAAAAGTCCGTTCGCTGGTCAAACAGGATTACATCGCAGCATTTGAAAAATGTGATGCGATCCTCACGCCTACATCGCCTTCGGTAGCGTTTAAGCTTGGGGAGCGATCGGACGACCCGCTGGCTATGTACCTCAGCGATATTTATACGGTCTCGGCGAATCTGGCGGGCATCCCGGCTGTCAGTGTGCCATGCGGCCTCTCGTCCGAGGGCCTGCCGATCGGTTTACAACTTGCCGGCAATGCCTGGAGCGAGGACGTTCTTCTTAATCTTGCTTACGCCTATGAGATCGCTGATCCAATGACTGCAAGGCCGCCTATCTATGCGGAGTAAATAATTTTAGTGCGTTGCGCGGAGATGTGTGACATCCAGGTTTGCCGGACGCGGAGCAGTATCGGCGGACGGTAGAATGTTCTTCCATCGCGAGCTATCGGCTAGAAGCCGCTCGATGTCGGCTACCGGAAGGGGCTTCGAGAAAAGATATCCTTGTCCATACTCGCAGCCAAGTATCTTTAATTGGTGATATTGGTGAATGCTCTCGATCCCCTCGGCCACAACCTTGAGATTCAATGCTTTAGCCAGGGCTATAACAGTCCGCACGATCTCGCCGTTCTCGGAGTTTTCTTCCATGGCGCTTACGAACGAACGGTCAACCTTCAGCAGATCGATTGGAAATCGGTGTAAGTAACTGAGGCTCGAGTACCCGGTACCAAAATCGTCGATACTTATTTGCACACCGGTCTTCTTTATCTGTTTGAGCATCAGAATGGCTGTTTCCGCGTTCTCCATTACGGCGCTTTCCGTCAGCTCAAGCTTAAGGCTGGACGCGTCAATTCCGGTTTCGGCGATCACCGTGTTTATTTGCTCAACAAGTGCCGGGTGTCCGAAGTGTTTGCCGGAGAGATTCACTGCGACGCTTAGCGGCGTGGCGAGCTTGGATGCTTCCTGCCATTTTACGATCTGGGAGCATGCCGAGTGAAGGATCTTGACCGTCATCGGCACGATCAGCCCGGTGCTTTCGCTGACCGGAATAAATTCATTTGGCGGAACGAGTCCGCGCTGAGGATGATTCCATCGAACGAGCGCTTCGAATCCGACGAGAGATGCGGTTTCCAGACCGATGATCGGCTGATAAAAGAGCTCGAACTCGGAGCGTTCGATGGCATAACGCAGATCGGTTTCCAATTGAAGTCGCGTAACCGCACGAATATGCATCCGCTGGTCAAAAATAACGTAGTTCTCCTCGTTATCCTTGGCGTAATACATAGCAATGTCGGCATCGCGGAGAATGTCTTCGGCTTCAGGATATTTCGAATTACCGTAGGCTATCCCGATCTTTGCGCTGGTGAACACCTGTCGCCCGTCTAGCGTGTATGGCTCGGCAAGTCGTTTCGCGAGACGGTCGGCAAACCCTGTAGCCTCGTCGCGGCTTAAAAGATCGGTAAGGATTATCCCGAACTTGTCTCCGCTGAACCTTCCGACAAGGTCGTCCTCACGTACCATGCTTGACAGGCGTTTCGCTACATTCTTGATCAGACGATCACCGAGAGAATGCCCGAGGCTGTCATTGATCGTCTTGAAGCTCTTGAGATCAAGGAAAAGGACGGCGAAATTACTCTCGGAGGTCTCGATGCTATCCTGCAGAAGTTTCTGCAGCGTATCGAGAAAATAGTTGCGGTTTGGTAACCCGGTCAGGGCGTCGTGATACGCGGCGTGCCTAAAATTTTCGTGGCTTTCTTTGAGTGCCTCACCGCTGCGTTCGAGTTCGCCAACGTAGTGTTGGAGATCGTGAACGTGCTGTTCGGCCTGTTCGGCTCGTTCCCACTCAGCTTGATTGGCCTTTTCGATTGTCTTTTTCACGTCCTCAATGAAATGCCGGAACGTCAAAAATGCAATTCCGACAAAACCGATGACCGCAGCAAAAAGAAAGATGTTGATCTGTTCGAGCGCCTTGACTATTATCCCTGCCATGACCGCTCCAGTTAGATACATCACTACCGCATCGAAACAGTTTTCAGTCCAAACCGTCCAAAATGACAGGTTTTTTCTTAGTGCGGCATAGGCCGTTACCAGTACGGAATTCACAGCGAAGAGCGTAGTGGCTATTACTACCAGAAGCCAAACAAAACTCGTCGTATCACCTCGCTGAAGAATAAGGTTAGTCGGGCCGAAGGTCACCGACACCACATTGGCCGCAACAAAAACCGTTACTGCCGAAATGCCAATATTGATCAGAATTGTCCTCAGCGTGATCGGCACGCCTCGGCGCCAGATGCTTATCGACCCAACCGCAGTCTCGATAACGGCCAGAAGCAAAGCGATCTCGCCGCCATAAAGAAGCATCGACATCATTATCAAGCCGTCTGTGATCGTCAGGTGGATATTAATCCGCGGAAGTTGGATACGCAAATAGGCGCTGCAAAACAAAGTCAATACACCAAGCGTTATGACGCCTGCGTCGACTCGCTCCGTCGGCATTCCGATTGATGCCCAAAAAATTGCCATGACGGCAGAAGTCGCCAAGGCAAACAAAAATAGATAAGTGACTTTATTTCGGGATTCCATCCGGGAAGGCTCAAGCAGGCGATGAACCGGTAATCGGGAAGCTGGATGTAAATGGATGCGCGGATATCGGCCGTACGTTATGCGGCCAGAAGTATTATCGAATAAAACAGTTTTTTTTTCAACAAATATTTTTTATCTTTAAGTTTGTCTTGAAATCGAATGAAACAGTTTGAAAAACGGAAGGCCCATTTGTGAAGGTGTTGCTGCAGCCCCAGGCCAGACGGTCGGTGAAGTGGCACTAGGCAACTAGTATGGGAATTTTAGTAACCACAGATAAGCACTGATGAACACGGATCCGAACGCCACTTTATCTGTGTTTATCAGTGCATCTGTGGCAAGAAATAATATCTCGCTCCGCGAACTAATAAACAAAAGAGCGTTCAGCAACTGGCTGCACGCTCTTTCGTGATCTGAATCCAATCATGTGCTTGTTAGGGCATGCTGGCCGTATTATCACCAAAGAGTAGAGTTTGCACCCCAAGCGTAAGTTCGCCCACAAGCATAGTGGCGTCGGTTAGAAAAAAACTGTCACTTAACAGAAGACCATCACTGAGCAACAGGCCGTCGCTAAGCAATAACCCATTGCCAAACGTGTCGCTGTAATCATAAAAGAGCGTACCGTCGCTGAGCAGCAGTCCATCGCTTAGCAGCAGGCCGTCACTTAACAATAACCCATCGCTAAGCAGCAGGCCGTCACTTAGCAACAATCCATCGCTAAGCAGCAGGCCGTCGCTTAACAATAGCCCAAGGCCGTAAACCTTCTGATACTGGCTTATCAGTATCGAGCCCTTCGCCCAGCCCTGATCTACAACGATTCCTTGCGACCATCGGATAGTCTGGCCGGCGATATTTGACTGCTGACTGGGCAAGGTCGATGTGGTGAGCATCGGTGTTCCGAGTTTCGTCGCCGCGGTCAGATCGCGCCTTACAAGTTTTGCAAGGCGAATTGCTCCTTCAATGTTTATCTGGCCCGCCCCTTGTTCCAGGTGGTTAAACCCCCTCAGCGGCTGCGCTGTGTACATTAGGATCATCTTTACCATGTTGGGCGTGAGATTCGGATTTGCCTGCAACATTAGGGCCGCTGCTCCGGCTACGATAGGGGTTGCCATCGATGTTCCGGACATATAGACCAGCTGAGTCTTCGGTGATATGCCGTCGTTCAATCTTTCGTTGGTCAGATTTGAAGTCGCTAATACGCTGATCGATGATCGCGCCGCGATAAGTTTGTTTCCCGGCGCTACCATGTCGGGTTTTACAATATGATCGTATTGCTTTATTCCATATTCATCTGTGTAATACGACCGCGTGGGACCGCGCGAGCTATATGTTGCGATCTCATCATCAGAACGCTGATCACTACCGAACGTGTTCGTCGCTCCAACGGTCAATACGGTCGGATCGTTCCCGGGCGAATGGATATTTCCATAGGTTTTCTGGCCGAATAAGTTTTTGCCGTCATTTCCCGCAGCCGCAACTACTACTACCCCGGCGGCGGTCAATTTTCTTACGGCCCGGCACAGAGGATCGTTTCGCCATGTTTCCACCGCGGCCGTTCCGAGGCTCATATTGACAACGCGGATATTTCTAGCCGCTCGGTTCGCATAAATCCAGTCAAGGGCCTTAATAAGCTTAGCGCTTGAGCCGGTGCCGATGTTCGTAAGCACCCGGACGGAAATTATGTTCGCCCCGGGTGCAACGCCCTGGTAATTGCCGAGAATGCTGGTGGATATCACGTCTCCAGTCTTTCCGCCCTTTCCCGCCGCGAGTGCCGCGACATGAGTGCCATGTCCGTAAGAATCTTCGGCCCCGCCCGTCTCGAACTGAGCCTGCTGAACAATGCGGGTTTTACCCGTTGGCCCGGTAAACATATCGTGCCCGCCGGATATGCCGGAATCGAGTACCGCGATGCCGATACCCGTACCGTCAATCGAACTGTTAGTTTTAACGGCACGCATTGCCGTGATCCCGGTCGTCATTTCGACATGCCCTAGGCGCTTGACCTCCAGGTCGAGCGAAAGGTGACTCGCTCTTTTCGATGCCGCAACTGCTTCAACGGCCCGAATGCGCATATTGATGACAAGCATATTCAGAGATTCCGCACGTGCTTCAATTCTGACATCGTTGCGTTTTAGAACATCCATCAATTGCGGATCGCCGATATTATCCGACTGGAGGATAACTCTAACGGTTCTTTTTTTATCTCCGCTTTCTACCAGCGCCCGCAGGTCTGGAGACAGTTTGTCGCCCACAAATGGATCAGAACTGGTCAAGAAAGCGGTTGTATCAAACTTCGCTTTTGGGTTTCGATCGTTGGCGATGTAGGGCGCTACTGCTCGCGAACCACCCAATGAAAGAATCTGATTACGGCCTTGAAAAGCTTGGCCAAAGGTGATGGTCGAAAAAATAACTGTCCACGACAATGAGGCAGTTACAATATTCTTCAGGGTACATTTAGTCATGGTCGGTTAATGTAAGTTGTGTTCTATCTAGTTCTATCTAAATTCCGGGGCTGTTTCCCGCCCTCTTTTAGCAATGGCCGTGCCACAGCCCGAATTCCAGTAATTACAGGGGTTTTTCGGTTATCTTCGAAAGCACGCTGCCCCTGTGTCCGTTGGGACGAAAGACCCGTTTCCGGTCAACCTGACCGAAATGCGATCATATTGAAAACGCAAAAAGACGGCGCCGGCATTCGCCTGCACCGTCTCGCCTACCTTAAATCAAATTGAACGATTATTTCGCTACGCCGATCTGAACCAGAGCGTATGCGTAGTCAAACGCGACCTCTTTCAGGCGGTCGTAACGCCCAGACGAACCGCCGTGGCCGGCCCCCATATTGGTCTTGAGCAGGATCACGTTATTGTCGGTCTTCATCTCGCGAAGTTTCGCGGCCCACTTCGCACCTTCCCAATAAGGCACCTGACTATCGTTCAGCGAGACCTCGATAAGCATGTTCGGATACTTTTGCTTTTTAACGTTGTTATATGGAGAGTAGCTGAACATATAATCCCAGGCCTTCTTGTCGTCGCGAGGATTCCCCCACTCGATCCACTCACCAGTCGTAAGAGGCAGCGTATCGTCGATCATCGTGCTCATGACATCGACAAATGGCACCTGAGCGATCGCGGCCTTATATAAATGCGGAGCCTGGTTAACCACCGCACCCATCAGCAGCCCGCCGGCACTGCCGCCCTGGATCACCAATCTGTCGGCTGACGTATATTTCTTATCGATCAGCCATTTAGAAGTGTCAACGAAATCATTGAACGTGTTCTCCTTTTTGAACATGCGGCCATCCTGCCGCCACTTCTCACCCAGCTCGGCTCCGCCACGGATATGTGCGATCGCATAGATCATTCCGCGGTCAAGAAGGCTTAACGATGCTATCGAGAAATTCGGCGTCATCGATATCCCATATGAACCGTACGCATACAACAACATCGGGGCCGATCCGTCGAGCTTTGTACCTTTTTTCCCAACAATGGAAACCGGCACCTTTGTACCATCTCGCGCAGTGGCCCATTCGCGCTTCGTCTCGTACTGCGATTTATCGTAGCCGCTCGGGATCTCCTGCTGCTTGATCAAGGTGCTCTTTCGCGATTGCAGGTCATACTCGAAGGTCGAATTTGGCGTGATCATCGACGCGTAGTTGTACCTGACGATCGAAGTATCGTATTCGGGATTTCCGCCCAGGCCCATCGTGTAGACGCTCTCTGGCGTTTCGATACGTACCGGCGCTCGTTTTGTCTTTTTATCGAGGACACGGACGTATTCGAGCCCGTTCTCGCGTTCCGAAACTACGGCGTGGTTCTTGAAGAAACTTATCCCCTCGATCTTTACGGCCGCGTTGTGCGGAATATAATCTTTCCAGTTCTTCTCCGACGGATCAGCGGCTGGGGCCCGTACGACTCTAAAGTTCTCGGCGTCCTTGTTGGTCGTTATGAAGAATTCGCCTTCATCGAAGTCAGCCCCGTACTCATGCCCCTCGCGACGAGCGCTGATCAGCTTCCAATCGCCGGTGGGATTATCGGCCGCGAGATAACGGACCTCGTTCATTGTCGCGGCGTCCGACGTGATGAACAACATTTTTTTGTCACGCGAACGCCCTATCCTGGCGCCGAATAACACGTCCTTTTCTTCATAGATGAGATCGTTCTTATTCGTTGCAAGCGTATGTCTGAATACCTTGTCCGAACGCTTCGAGACCGGGTCTTCCTGACTATAGAACAGGTACTTTCCGTCATTGGACCATCGCACGGACGTCACCCGCTCGATCTTGTTCGGGAACATCTTCCCCGTCGCGAGGTCCTTTACCTGAAGGGTATATTGTCGATAGCCGGTGGTATCCGTGGCGTAGGCCATCAGCTTACCATCGTCGCTGATGGTCATGTACCCAATGGCGAAGTACCTGAAGTCCTTTGCCATTTCATTCTGGTCGAGCAGCACTTCGGCGTCCTTGCCGTCTTTCGCTCGGCTCCGGAGATAGGTCGGATACTGCTTCCCTTCCTGCGTTTTGGTGAAGTACCAATAATCTCCGAGATTGTAGGGAACGCTCAGGTCCGTCTGTTTGATCCGCCCGAGGATCTCTTTATAGATCTTGTCAACAAACCCCTCATGCTTTCCCATAAAGGATTCGGTGTATTGGTTCTCCGCGGTTAGGTATTCAATAACCGCGGGATCTTTCTGCTCGTTTCGATCTCGCAGCCACGCGTAATTATCGACGATCTCATAACCATGGATCTTAAGTACATGTGGGACCTTTTTTGCTACGGGTGGTTTCATATCATCTTGCGCAACGATGACAAGGTTGCCGATAACTATAACTATGAAGGCAAACGTTAGGATGCCGAGTGCGTGTCTCATTTGTCAAACTCCTGAATTTGGGGCGTAGAATCTCAATATTATACGGTTTATGCCACGCTTAAGTTTCGCCGCGGAAAAAGATATGGCCCTTAATTGAGGCCATTTCTTAGTGAGTACCGACCGTCTTAATATTCATCCATGTCGTCGCCTGGTTCAGACGCGGACGCCGCACGAGGTGCTGCACGCCCTATACCCAGATGATCGTAATTAAGGATCGCATTGAACAGCAGCGAAAAGCTGCCATGCGTCTGGTGCCGCCACATCGGGTTGTTTGCGAACATCACGATGTGCCCCTTGCCGACCGGTACATCGACGATGGCCGCTTTGCCGGCAAGGTCCTCGCCCCCGCCAAGCATTCCACTGATCAGCAGGTCATTGACGGGCGCGAATCTCAGGACCACTCGGGGCCGCGATTCGATCGGCGGAATACCCGAAGGGTCGGGTGTCGGAGCGGGTCCCGGGGGTGCCATCGGAGGCCTTCCCTGAACAACATCCGGATCCGTAGCGGTACCGCGACCGGTTGGCCGGCCAGCGGCTGCTCCTTGACCACCGCCAAATCCTCCGCCACCTCCGCCGCCGCCCACACCCGCAACCTGCAGCAGCGGCGTTTGATTAAAGTAAACTGCCAGTTTCTCGTCGTATCCGTATGCGATCGGGCTCTTGCGGTCTGCGAATACGGCGTTCATTACCGCACCGCGTGACACCAGTCGCGTCGAAGTTTGAATCGAAACCCCGCTCACCATACCAAAATCGATCGGTATCGAAGCGTTGTCCGCGACCGTGATGAAAAGCCCGCCCGCGTGGACGAAATCATTGATGTTCGAAATGCCGCTGATACCCAGCCCGCCGCGAATGTCATCCGTCTGGTCGGGCGACAGGCCCATGTTCGGTGTCAGATCGCTCTTTTTCCACGGGATCGGGGCTTCCGACTCGCTAAATTTCGCCACGCCCCGCACGATATTCTGAGCGCTCGTCCTGATCGGCCCAAAGATGATCACGTCATATTTCGAACGCAGGTTCGGCGTGCGGCTGATGTCCTGGTCCGAAACATAGTCGTAGGGAATGCCGAGCCGTTCCAGTTCGATGCGGTACCAGCCCTCGTCCTGTGTGTTCAGCCAAGTGTGAACGAGCGCGATCCGCGGTGCGCCGACCGGGTGCGAAGCTACCTCAGGTATCTTATCCACCGCGGTTGCGTTCAGGCCAAGTGCGGCGACCTCTTTCTCGATCTGCGAACGGAGCCCGCTCGGGTTCCCCTCCGACCGGATAATGAAAGACCCCGCGTTAAAGTTCTTCCCTCCGACCTTGAAATCCGCGTCCGCCACCGAGAATTTCACGTCCTTCAGCCTGTACCTTAGCTGGGCATTCGCGCTCTCAGCCGTGTGATTCACCACGAATCCCGCATTGCCCGAGCCCTCTATCTTGCCCGTAACTCGTGCCGGTCCGTTGATCATCGCCATCTTTGCGTCAAGGATCTTTTCGTCCTTCACCCGCACGGTCTTAACGTTCCTAAGCGGGCCCAGCGTCCAGCCCGTGTCGTCATACGGCCGCGGGTCGTTGACGTTGTAATACTGCGTGTCGAGCAGCATATCGGCCATTCGCGAATACGGCTGGTCCATCCTCACGACGTAGCTGCCCACGGGGAATTTACCTTCCTTGGCTTCCGCGGCAGCCGTCAAACTGTGGACCTCGACGCCCTGCATTTTGAGCAGGTTGACGAGATCGGCGGCCTCGGTCGGACGCGTGTCATCGCCGGGCAGAACGTAGGCCGCGGGCCCCTCGGTCTTGGCCTTCGCCACCGAACGCTTGCTCTTCAGATAGAAATTGTTGAGAAACTTCTCCTTATTATTCGCGACATAGTTCATCGCGATTAGCAGCGCGCTCTGCTGTAGGTTTACATTGTTCCTGAGCGACCACTTCACCCGCGAAAGCGGCGGGTTCGGCCTGAACCAATCCCTGCTCGTCGAGCCCGCGGGCACCGTCCGGTCGACAGTATCAGCCCCGCCGTTCCCAAAGGTCTCATAAAAACGCCCTATCGAATTGTGGCCATTGGCCACATAAAACATATAGTTCGGGGCCCAACCGTCGTAAAATCCATGCGTCCACACGCCGGGCACGCCGCGTTTCGTCATCTCCTCGACCTCGTGATACGCCAAGTCCTGCCATTCACTGACGACTATCGGATCGAGCCACGCGTTGTACGGCCCCGTTCCCGTCGAAACATAAAGAAAAGGCACCGACTCGTGCAGGTCGTGCAGCACCGTCGGGTGAAAGTCGAGGAACGTCGACATCTGGTTGCGTGTCAGGGCCAACGCCATTCCCATCGAATCGCGATTGTTGTCGTGTGCCACGTACTTGCCCCAATAGATCAGCCCGGGCGAACGCTTGCCTTCGTTTGCTTTGCGATAGTTATAAAGGTCGACCATCGTGTCGCGGCCGTCGACCTCGAGCGTCGGCGTGATCATCACGATCACGTTCTTGCGGATCGCCTGGATGAACGGCGTCTCCTCGACCGCAAGCCTGTACGCCATCTCCATCAGCATCTCGGGCGAGCCCGTCTCGGTCGAGTGTATCGACCCCGAAGCCCAGTACACCGCCTTGCCTTCCGCAATAAGCTGCTTTGCTATCTCATCATTTATCGCCCGCGGGTCGCCGAGCTTCGCGGTGATCTCCTTGTAGCGTGCGATCTTCGCCAGGTTCTCTTCGTCCGAGACCACCACCAATAGCTGTTCCCTGCCCTGCTCGCTCTTCTCCGGAGCCACAAATGTCCGCACCCGCGGCGTCGTCTTCTCGAGCTCGCGATAATAACGGTGCTGGTCCTTCACATAAGTCAGCTTCCCCGGCGTTCCGATCGGATACCCCAGCACCTTGTCCGGACTCGGAACCTTAGCCGAAGCCGGCAAATGGTCCACGATCTCCGTCAAAAAATGCTTGTCCGTCGTGTTCTTAATGATCGACTCCGTATACTCGGCATTGATCGGCTGGGCCGCGCTCTTTGAAGCGTCGTCGCTTTTGGTCCCTTTCTTACTATTCTTGTTTTTTGCATTCGCAGCCCCCTGACCACTGACCACTGACAACTGATCATCGGACGGGGTGGTAGACTTCTTAGAAGCAGTAGACGCGGTCTTCTTGCCTGCTACTGACAACTGACCACCGACCACCGACAACTGACCAAAAGCCGGCAACAACAAGACAAACGACAAGACAAAGGTGACCGTGCGTTTCATGGGAATCAATTCTCCGTGTGCTGTGAATAGGACTGATAGAGATTATAGCTTCAAACATACATTTGTCGAGAGCCGTGTCGGGCCTCAAAACCTCAAATTATCGGGTAATTCCGTCACGTAGTCTTGCATACATACACCAGGGTGCGTCTAGGCTATCCTTTACCTAGCTAAATATGCGTCGGCCTGACGATCCTTTCCCCCTAATCAGGTCTGTACCCACAACGTGACACAAAAATACACGCCTCTGAGGAGGACTAATGAAATGAAAACCAAAATTTCGATAATCACCATGATCATGTGTGCTTTGCTGGTGACTGCGAATCAGTCGACAGTAGCGCAGCGCCGAACAAAGCCTGTTGCCGTAACGCCTGCAAAGCAAATGCAGACACTTTTGCCGAGACTCGAAACAAAGATCGAGAATCTCAATGCAGAAACCGACAAGGTAGCGGCGCGAGGAACTGTAAACGCTACTATTACGGATTCACTGGGCGAGTATCTCGCCCGGCTCGACGAGGACGTAGCTGAGCTGCGTTCCGCGCTCGATTCTGATTACGATGTCGGCAGCCAGGTGCGGGCGGCATTGTTAAGTGCCACACGTATCGACCAGTTCATGCTGCAGAATCGCGTGAGCCCCTCTGCCAGCACGCAGTGGCGGGCAATAAAACGGGATATGGTCGCCCTGGCGGGGTACAACCGGATCAGTTGGAACTGGCGACAGAACGTACCGGCATTAAGGCCGCTCGAAACGACGGCAAGTGTTCCGACCCCGACGCCGGCACCCGCGGCAACTCCGTTCCCGACGGCGTCGCCGAGGGCCACGCCCGCGGTGCCGGACTCGCTTTACACCGCAAGCGATACGCAGATGAGCACACTGCTCTCGCGGATCGATTTAAAGGTCGGCATTTTCAAATCACAGTTCCAGACTTCTACGGCTGCCGATACGGCGCGTGACGAAACAGCAGCCACGTACGTCACCCGATTAGAAAACGCTACGAACCGTCTTCGTCAGCAGTTCTCCAGACGTGACGCGACCCTTCTGGACGTTACAGATCTTCTTACCGCGGCGACCTACATCGATCAATACGTCGGCCGCAGTCGACTGCCGTCCGATGTGCAGGCGCAGTGGCGCGATCTGAAGGGGGAATTCAGCACGCTCGCAAGTTACTTCAGGCAAAGCTGGAATTGGAATCAGGACCTCCCAACTGGTCCGTTCGGCCGAGGCCTTGACCTTCAGGGGTTCGAGAACCGAATCACCGGCACGTACCGTCTGAATCAGACGCAAAGCGACGATGTTTCACAACTAGTCGAGCGGTCGCTCGGAACGTTTCGCGGTCCGACACGTGAAAATATGAGGCTCAGCCTCGAAAGGCGGCTACGCTCGCCTGAGATGATCGCCGTTGAGATGAACAATCGAAATGTCAGTATGGCCTCTTCGATATTACCGCGGGTCACTTTCCAGGCGGATGGCCGGGCACGTACAGAGGTGAATGAGTCGGGCAGAAACGTGTCGACCACAGCGACCGTTGACGAAGACGGGCTGATGATCACCTATCTCGGCCAGCGGGCGAACGATTTCTATCTGACGCTCTTACCAATGGCGGGCGGCAAGCTTCGCGTGACGAGGCGCATCTTTCCGGATGACAGCAGCGACAGCATCACCGTTACAAGCGTCTACGATAAGATCGATAACACCGCTCGTTGGAACGCGATGGGCGGCACTCGTCCCGGCGATACCAACGCCGGGACGGTGCTCGACAATAGTATAGGCGTGCCCGTCGGAACTCGGCTTGATGCGGAGCTGAGGAGTTCAATAAGCAGTACATCCGGGACCACGAGCTTCACAATGGAAGTGCTGAACGGCCAATTCCGAAGGTCTATTATCAGCGGCCGCGTATTGATGGAAGATCCGAGGACCCGCGTCGCGGGCCGTTCCCGCGCACTCATCGCGTTTGACACGATCACTCTGCCGAATGGTACCACTCACCGTTTCGCTGGAGACGTGGAACAATTGAGAACGACCACGGGCGAGGTTGTCGAAGTGACCAACCAGACAGCACAGCAGGCCACCGCTGCCCCTCAACGGGTAGGCGGTATCCTTGGAGCTCTGATGGGAGCTATCGCCGGTGTTCCGCCAGGACAGGGCTCAGCCGCCTCGGTCCAGGGAGCTGTACTATCCCAACGTGGAGATGTCGTTCAGATAGAGGCCGGTTCCGAGATCTCGATCGTTGCGACCCAACCTCGGCAATAATGTTTTAGCCGGGAAGAAGTAAGAGGCTGCCTAAAAGGGGAGCCTCTTTTCGCGCCTTCGGGGACTTCACTATTCACCCGGCGCTCCACCTACCAAACCAATGGCAGGTGTCAATAGCCATTAACCCTCATTGATCCCAAACGGGTCGTTGAAACTGCTGTTTCGCTCAAGGATCATGCGCCTGCGCGAGTAGTCGATGATGACGCGAAAACGTCTCAGTATCTCGCCGCCAATTATACCGTCGTTATCGGTCGCCCCGCCGCCGCCCTCTTCGTCGAGCGATATACCCACCGGCACATTCAGAAAGGTAAAGCCGCCAAATGTAATGGAACGGGACTGCGTGATAACTCGCCTCTCTTCGCCGCCCGCTCCGTGGCCGGTGCTCGGAGTGACGCCTTTCAAACGATCGAGAAGGCGATGCTCTTTGGCGATCGGGCTGTTCAGTTGAAACGCTCCGTCGGCACCCGTGTCGAGCTCCAGACGGCCCACAACTGGACCAGAACTGGGAAATACGAAAGATGTGCGGACGAGTGGAGTATTCCGGCCTTCGAGGTTGAGTGGAACAGTCACACCCTTGCCGCGATATCGGTACGAAGTGGGATCGAAAAGACTCATCGTCTTTTTTTGATAGTCGATCTCGACGACAAATGCCTTTATAAAGTCGTATCCAATAATTCCGTCAAACTCGAAACCCGGCGGGCCCTCAAAATTAAGCGAGAACAAAGGCTGGTCAGCCACATCCGCTCCGTCGACGCTGAGCTTTGCCTTACCTGCGAGATTCCCCTGGATCTTCCCGCCCGTACCGACGCCTTTTAAAAGCTGGCCGGTCGGCAGCCCGAGTTCTTTAACGACCCGCGGATGAATACACGTGATGTCGGCCCCGGTGTCAAAGATCATCGTCAGCGGACGCGAATCATTTATCCGAACCTTCATCCGAATAATATTGTTGTCGATGTCCAATGGCAGATTGCGCACGCTGGTGCCCGTCGCAAAGCGCGGCTTCGGCGAAGCGGCCGCCGTACGTTGACCGTAGGCCGCGCCACCGACCGCGAGAAACGAGAGTAGTACGACCGCATACTGGAGGCGCCGGTTGGGAGTGTCTTTCTTCATTTGGTTTTCTTTCTCCTCGATTTCTTCACTATCGGATAAAACGCGACCGTCACACCGTATTGCTGAGCCCCGGACTTGTTTTGGATCTGCTCTGTCTCGTTGACGTACGCCTGAAGCTTCTTGAGCGCAGCTTCGATCTGGTCCGGCGTGCCGGTGATTTCGAACCGTGAGAAGGTTATGTTGTCAATGGCTTCCGCCGTCTCGAAAGCCCCGGCCTCGGCGCTGGCCCGTATATCAGCGGCAGTTTCCTCGAGACCGACAGTGATCAGGTCAGCGAGGTCCGTCGAGAATCCGGCGCTCGAATTGGCCAGGGCGAGCAGCTCGCGTTTCACCGTGAACCGGCGGGCGACCGGCCGGTAGTATTTCTCCAGCGTTCCCCGGTTTTGCTTCGTTCGAACCAGCTCTATCAAACCCGCATCGCGAAGCGCCTCGACGTGGTGATAGAGCTTCGTCGGCTTCTCCCCGATCCGCCCCGCCACCTGCTTCGTCGTCGCCTCCTCGTCAGACATGGCCTCAAGCACTCGCAGCCTCAATGGATCAGCAAGCGCTCGCATTTGATCTAAATCGTCAATGATGTGTACGTCTTTCATTATCCGAGGGTCGCATTATTCAATCTTTTCCGACTATTCGAATATAGCTTATTATTGGGACTTTCTGATGTCAAGTATTCGAATTATTTTCGGGTAGGCGCGCCAGCCCTAACCTCTATTATTCCCACCAGGACCGCGCTTAGAACGCTGGATACCAAGAGTAGAAACAGTCCGTCTTTATCTCGAAGAACAATGGCCGACT
This sequence comes from Pyrinomonadaceae bacterium, assembly GCA_041751735.1. Taxonomy (GTDB): domain Bacteria; phylum Acidobacteriota; class Blastocatellia; order Pyrinomonadales; family Pyrinomonadaceae; genus OLB17. The sequence goes on from JBGSWW010000067.1 coordinate 20,556, forward strand.
CCGTGATATTGATGGCGGCGTGGAAGAGGGAGGCGAGGAGCAGGCTGCCGTTTGTGTGGTTGTAGAGCCAGGTGAACAGGATCGAGATGGGCAGGATCGTCACCGTAAAGACGATCATGTACTCCAGGGGCGAGTCGGACTGTTGGTATGATCCCGCGAGCCAGACCAGCGGCAGGTGCCAGAGACTCCACAGGACGCCGAGGATGATGCTCGCCCAGAATGCCCCGTACATGCCCTGAAGCCTCGGCAAAGCATACCCGCGCCAGCCGATCTCTTCGAGTGGGACCAGGAGCAGCATTAGGAGAAATACTCCGAGCAGTTCGTGCCAGGGCCGGAAGTGAAATTCCCACCCGATATAGCCAAACAAGTAGAGCACCCCAAGGGCCGCAAACCTGATCACGGCCGGGAGCAGTAGTGCGATCAGGTACCATTTGAAGCCAACCCGCCACAGGACGAGTTTGCGCAGCATTGACCAAACCGCACCCGTGCCTTCAAAAAGTCGCAAAAGCAAAACGGCCGCAACCGCCGGCCCGATCGTTCCCAGATAATAAAAAAGAAACGGCGGCCTCGCCGAGATCCAGTTTTGCGAAGCTGCAATAAGCGGCAGCCAGATCAGCCAGGACACCAAATAAGCCAAGGCGAAAAACAGCACCAGGACGCGTATATCCGCGAAGCCTGTCGTTCCATCGGGTGTCAGCGTTACTTCTTTACTCAATGCTCAACAATACTGCACCCCGTGAATCTATCATCGAGCCGGACAGTCCCGGGTCGAAGATCTGTTTGGCCCTTTCACATTAATACGGGGACATGATTTGTAACTAAACTTTCCGATCGTTCGTCATTAATATCAGTAGCCTTGTGAACGCCTATTAGTCCTGCACAGATGCGGCAATTGACGGTCCCACAGGTTTGCCCCGACAGACATTTTTATAAAGGAGATAGATCAATGAAGTTATTATTAGGAGCGATAGTTCTTACTGCTGCGGGTTCGGTTCTCGCGCAAGAGGCGGCGACGCCGGTGACGGCGGCGCGGGTGTCGGTTAAACCTTCGATGGCCACCGATGTCATTCTGGCGGGAGTGACCAAGAACGCGCCTTTTACTGCTGACGAAAGCGGCGAGACGGTTCGCCTGATGCCCGACGGCAATCGCATCGTGAAGAGCTGGACCGGCACGATGGCCAGGAATAGCCAGGGAAAGATCCGTCGTGACATCACAAGCGGCGAGATAGGTGAAGGAGCGGCACGCCCGTTCATTTTTGGCGGCGGCATCGTGAGCCCGGGCATCGTTGCTGTCGGCGCGGCCGACGCGGCGAGCCAGATCTATTTGTCGAAAGTAGATGCTGAAACGGCAGCCGTGCGGACCATCGTCACGATCCCCGCCGAGAGCTCGGGGCTTACGCTTTTGACTACAACCGGGAATGAAGGGGAGTCAAGACGCGTACTTCTTTCAAAGATCGAGCAAGCGGCGGCCGGAAAAGCCGGAACCCGCGTTTCGCCTGAGCTAGCGGCCCAGGCAGCCGTCGAGTCCGAAGTGGTCCGCGCTATCCTGCCAAAGCCCGTCGAAGACGGTAAATTCGTAACCCGTAAGGAAAGCCTCGGTACACGTGATTTCGGCGGAGTGCAGGCCGACGGAGTCCGCGTTATAACCACGATCGCCGCCGGAGCGGTCGGTAACGAACGAGAGATCGAGGTCACCTCCGAAACGTGGTTCTCAAAAGAGCTCGGCGTCCTCGTCTATTCCAAACGCACCGACCCTCGCGTCGGCGAAACCATCTATCAGATGACCAACATCCAACGCGCCGAGCCGGACGCGAGTTTGTTTCCGAATAAGTAGCGGATGAGGGATCACGAGTGAATAGTCGCGAGTAGCGAATAATAGAAATTCCCGTCCCTTTTCTCAAGTTTCGTTTGTAATAGAGCCGCCGTCGGGTGGGGGACTTTGCGATCTCGACGGCAGCCCTGCCAAAAACCGCGAGCCTTACGAACGCCGCTTGGGAGTCTAGCTTCTTCCTGCTTAGATTATTAGGGCCCAAGCTTTTTCAGCATATCGATCGCATTTCGATTTTGAGGATCCAGTTCGAGTGACTTCTTATAATTGACGCGGGCAAGGTCTTTGTCGCCGTTTAGCATATAGGCTTCGCCCAGGGAGTCGTAGACATTGGACGACGTTGGATACAGCTCGACATTTGCTCTGAATATTGCGATCGCTTCCGCGAGCTTGTTTTGAGCTAGAAGCGTGTACCCAAGCTGATTAAGGCGGGGTTCCGCAACGGCATTGTTATTGGGCTGCTCGGCTTTTATCTTCTTATAAGCCTCGATAGCCTCATTCGCCATTCCGGCCGTGATCATTTCATAAGGGACAAGCGTTTCCTTTGAGATCAGTTTTGCCTGTGCCTCACCCTGCGGGGCGGTCAGTTTTATGGCCTCGACCTGATCGCTCGCGTTTCTGACAAAGGTATATCTGATATTTTGTTCCATTCTGATGAAGGTGCCCTCCGAAATGGGGACCAATTCAAACCGTGGATCACCGGTCGGCTGAACATATAACTTCCCGCCTTCTCTCGTTACCGTCAGGACCCGGTCCGGGTTAACAAGAAAACGGCCCGCGTAACTATCGAGCTTTGCCGGATCGACCGAGATCGCCTCATAGGGAGCCGGAAGGTAATCCTCCCACTGGTATTCCCTGGCAACGCTGCGAATTATCTCGTCCATGATCGCGCCGTTGTCGGAGTTGACCATTACGACGACACCGTACCCTTTGTCGCGATGCACCAGCAGGTCGGCCCGAAACCCTTCGTCAGCCCCGCCGTGCCCGAAGTAGGTTGCATTGCCGTGCTTCTCAGAAAAGAACCCCAACCCGACGTCGCTGCCCGAAATGAATGGAGTTACCATCTTTTCCACGCTTGCCTTCGAGAGGACCTTGTTCGACTTGCCCTGCAGCGAAAGCTGTACCTCGATAGCGAACTTCGCCAGGTCCGTCGGCGTCGTCCACAACCCCGCGGCGGCCATTTCCGGATAGATATGTATCTTGCCCGGGACCACCTTGCCATCGGGCTTGTAACCGGCGGCGGCCTTTCTCCTTATCTTGTCAGGGAGCGGCTGTTCGTAGGTGCTGTCGGTCATACTAAGCTGTTTGAGTACATTCTCTTCAGCGATCTGCGGATAAGGTTTCTTCTCGATATCCATTACGGCCAATTGTGCGATAGTCGAGCCCCCGCCCGAGTACCTGAACTTTGTGCCGGGCTCCATATTGACGCGGACCGCCGCTGTATTCGCGGGCTGCGTGCCGTCAAGAATTTGCGGAAGCGTCGGGATCTTTTCCCCAACGGCATAGCCGGGAAAGCCATGAACGGTAAGGCCGGCCGTGTGACTGAGGAGGTGTGCCAGCGTTACCTTTCGCTTTGCGGTGAATTCGTTATCGGGCAGCTTCCACGAGGTCAGCCTATTGTTGATGTCCTCATCGAGCGATATCTTGCCCTGTTCTACCTTCTTCAGCGCCGCCATCGCCGCCACGGGCTTGCTGATAGAGCCCGCCTGAAAAAGCGTCCCAACGGACACCGGCTTGTTGGTGTCCAGGTCTTCGACACCGTACCCTTTAGCCCATTCGACCTTGAAATCTTTGATGACGGCGACGCTCACGCCCGGAATTTTGTAGTGCTTCATCCGTTCCTGGATGGTCCAACCCGGTGCTCCCTTGACCAACACCGGCGGCAGCAGCCCCGCCTCAACACGCTGCTGCCGCGCTTCAACGGAGGTCTGCCCGACCCCTATCTGCGAAGCAACCAAAATGCACAACAGGACCCGGGAAAATAACAATTTCATAACGCCTCCGTTCAATCTCGTATTTGTCGAATTACGTTACATCTAACAAGAAAGTTTCGCCAGCGGCGGTCCGAATTCATAGCACAGAGATCGCTACGCACGCAGAGGACACGGAGAAAACGCGCCGTGTTTTACTTATGCATTTACGACCTATACATGATATACTTACTTGCCCGATAAGTATCGGACGGATCTTTGAAAACTGATTTGAAGAGATGGTTGCTTTGACTGTAGGAAGGACAGCGCAGGCCCGACGGATTTTTCTATCCGCAGCGTGAAACACCACCCGCATTTTCACAAAAATGGACAAACGGGGTTAATTGTTGCAGTAACAGGCTCTTAGCTGTCCCATTTCCTGTCCCACGCGGGACAGGGCACTGGTCAGATGCCGGTTCAAGAAAGGCTGAGGCCTGACAACTTACCACTCTCCGCAAAAAGGCCCCGGATTTCCCGAGGCCTTCTTCTAACTCTTGGCTACTGACTACCGGCTACTGACTACTAGCTTCCTGGTCCCCGCTCTCCGATCGGCACATACTTCTGATCACGCTTTCCGATGTATTCGGCACGCGGGCGGATGAGTTTATTGTGGCCGTATTGCTCGAGGATGTGGCCGGTCCAGCCGGAAACGCGGCTGACGGCGAAGATCGGGGTGTACATGTCGAGGGCGATGCCCATCAGGTAATAGGTCGAGGCTGAGTAGAAGTCGACATTGGGGAACATGCCCTTCTTCTCGTGCATGAGCTGCTCGATCCGCTGAGACATCTCGAACCACTTAGTTTCGCCCTTCTTCTCGGCCATTCGCCTGGAATATTTGCGAAGCCATGTGGCACGCGGGTCCTGGGTCTTGTAAACGGCGTGGCCGATGCCCATGATCTTTTTCTTGTGCTCGAGGGCGTCATCGACCCACGAGTCGATCTTAGCGGGATCGTCGATCTCGATAAGCATCTTCATCACGTTGGTATTCGCACCACCGTGAAGCGGCCCGGCAAGAGCGGCGATACCGGCGGTGACGGCACCATACATGTCGGCAAGAGTTCCGGCAACCACGCGTGTAGTAAATGTGGATGCATTTAGCTCGTGATCGGCATGCAGGATAAGGCAGACGTCGAACATTCTCGACTCTTCCGCATCTGCCCGCTCGCCGCGGAGCATATAAAGGAAGTTGTCGGCGATGCCGAGGCTCTTGTCGGGCTGGATGACCTCCTTGCCGTTTCGGATGCGGTCCCATGCAGCGGCGATCATTCCGATCTGCGCGGTCAGCTTGATGGCGGCTGCGTGTGCCGGTTCGCGGTCAGTACCGTGCCCTTCCTTGTCATAGAAGTCGAGGGCCGACACCGCTGTCCTAAGAGCATCCATCGGATCGGCGTCCCGCGGAAACTGCTTCATCATCTCGATGACCGCGGACGGAGCCTCGTAGTTCATTCTGATCTCGGAGCTGAATTCTTCGAGCTCGATCTGTGAGGGCAAGCGGCCGTTCCAGAGAAGGTAGATCACTTCTTCGAAGGTCGCGTGCTCGGCAAGGTCGTGAATGTTATATCCCTGATAAATTAATATGCCTTCTTCGCCGTTTACATCACCGATAGCACTCTGGGCGGCTACGACGCCACGGAGTCCGGCTGCGGCTGTTGTTTCTGTTGCTGTACTCATTATGTTTCTCTTGAAATATTTACTACTGAACCCAAACCTTAATTTTATATAAGCATGGGGAGAGAAACAAGCGCTGTGATTTTGGTCCCGCCGCTCACGTATTGCGGAGAAATTTACTCGGCCGGGCCGAGCGGCTTGATGGCGGGCGAATTGATCACCTCGCCGCACGGCGAAAACCTCGATCCATGACACGGGCAATCCCAAGTCTTTTCAAGCGAGTTGAATCTGACGATGCAGCCCATATGCGTGCAAACGGCCGATCGGCGGTGCAATTCGCCATCCTCATCCCGATAGACAGCGATCTTTGACAATCCATCTCTGATAACGGCACCTTCACCGCGAGGGATCTCGTCCACGTATGAAACGTCACCGCCGGTCACCCAGTCGACGTAGGGAACCGTGGAATCGATGATCTCGGGTATTGCTTCTCTTATCGACTGAGTGGCTTTTCGCGTGGGGTCAAAGACCTCGGTCCACGGGTTTTCGCGGCCGAGGATCAGATCGGAAACGAGCATCCCGCCGATCGTGCCATGTGTCATTCCCATCCCCGAGTCGCCGGTGATGAGATACACGTTCGGCTCGCTCGATGAGTACCTCCCAAGAAACGCAAGGCCGTCATGGGTTTCCATAAACTGGCCCGACCACTTGTAGAGGACTTCACCGGTTTGCTCGAAATGGGAACGCGTCCAGTCGATTAGGTTCTGGAAACGCTGCTCACCGTCGTTCTCCTGCCCCGTCCGGTGGTCCTCGCCGCCGACGATAAGCAGGTCGTGATTGCCGTCCGGCTGAGTGCGAATGTACTTGTAAGGATCTGCCGTGTCCCAGTACAATGCCCGCTCCACCGAGCCCGGCGGAACGCTGATGCCGACGGCATATGTCCGATAAGCCGGCAGCTCGGCAAACATCTTGCTCATGAGCGGGTAATTTGTTGCGAGGACTAGGGAATTCGCGGAGATCACTTGACCGTCGCCTGTGGTCACGGTTGGAGAATCGCCCCCTGACCATTCAGTAACGGGTGTGTTCGAGATCAAGGTGCCTCCATTCCGTTCGATCGCCACCGCGAGGCCATTCAGATATTTGAGAACATGAAACTGACCCTGGTTTGGAAACAAAAGGCTCTTGACGCCTTTCATCGAAGGAACGGGTATCTCGGCCCACTGAACATCCTTAAGGCCGCAGCGATGCGCGGCTTCGAGTTCCTCAGCAAGGTCGTCCTCCCCGTTTTCGGCCTCGAACAAGTAGCCGTTAACCCGTTGGAGATCGCATTCGATACTTTCGGCGACGGCGATGTTTTCGATCTTATCGATCGCTGCGGTGTGAGCCTCAACAGCGAGCCTTGAATTCTCTGCTCCGTGCCATTTCTCGATGCGGTAGATTCGGTCGTCGATCGCATTGGATAAATGGGCTGTCGTACGCGAAGTTTCACCTCCGCCGATCAGGCCGTCGTCGATAACGGTAACGCTCTTACCCCCCAGCGTCAGAAGATACGCAGTCGTCAGCCCTGAAATGCCTCCTCCTACGACACACACGTCAGTCTTCGCAGGGTGGTCGGGCCGTTCTCGCCGGATAAGATCTTCGGTCGCTTCCCAGTACGAGATCGTTCTTCCTTCGTCACTTTTTAGCATGTCAGGACTCTATTGCGCCGACGTCCATATGTCGGTCTGCTGATATACAGTGTCGGCGGCCGATCCTACGTTTCACGCACTGTATGGAGTTCTACATACGCATTGCGGATATGCGGGTACAAATAAACGTGGAGGAATAATATAATTATGCGTAAAGTTGTGGTCGAAGAAGAAGTGGTGGTTCGCGATGGAGATAGTGGCGATGGTGTGGGGAGCAGTGCGATCTGGGCCGTGGCGATGATTATCATCGTCGCTATGATCGCCGGTGCTGTCTATTATAGTGGAATACTAAAACAAAGCCCGGCGAAAAATAAAGTCGACGTTGAAGTTACGGTCCCGAGATAACGATCGATCGTAATAAAAACGAAAAAGAGGCCGTCTAGAAACTGATCTAGGCGGTCTCTTTTCTTTTTGCGAGAAAAGGTAAGAGAGATTAGTGGCCGGTGCTGAGCCTTTGGAGGTTGTGGGCGAGTGCGACGAGTCCGAACTCGGTGGTTACTTTGTCGAGACCTCTAAGTAAGAACCTTCTGAACCCCTTGTTCTGTTTTATGTTCCCGAATACCGCTTCTACCTGCC
>JBGSWW010000068.1:0-54641 GCA_041751735.1 Pyrinomonadaceae bacterium
CGTCGTGCTCGATGTTGGGAATCCGGCACCACCGGTCGAGACCGTGAAGTTAAAGCCTCCAGTCGGAGTTGTCAGACCCGGTCCGCCTGTCTTACAGACCTTGAGAAGAGCCGGACGGAAGAGGAAGTTTGTGAATTCAACTTCTACCGTTCCGCGTCTTGCTCTGAAGATCGCTGCACGACAAGCAATGCTCGGATTCGGGTTCAAGGTAGCTCCACCAGCACCATTGTTAGCCGAATTGCCCAACGTGGTTGTGCATATCGCATTCGCCGCGATATTGGTGTTAACGATTGATGCCGAAGCCGGGAATGACGGAGCTGCTCCTGCATTCAACCTAATGCTGCCAACCCTGATACCGGTCGGAGGATCGGTCTGAACCGCCGGACACGTGGCGATCGATACTCCGCCTGGAGGTGCCGGGGCTGGTGCGGTTGAACAAGGAACGCCGCCGATCGAACCTGCAGGTACCGTGAACGGCACATTGTTCTGCGGGATCGGAGTAACCGAAGCAACTCTCGGATCGTTGTTCGCAGCCGTGACCGGGAATACGTTCGGAGCAGTGTTACCAGGAGTTCCGGTAACAGCATTAGCTCCCAATTCCTGGACCAATACCTGTGAACCAACGATGTACTGAACACGTCCGCCGCTAGCAGCAGGGCTGTTGAATCTGACGAATTCGCAGAAGCCTAACGGTCCGGGACCTGCGGGAACGGTCACACGTCTGACTGTGTCAACTCCCGGAAGAATTGCACCCGGGAACGGAATTGTTGCTGGGTAGTCGTCGCCAGCGGTCGGCGGCGCCTGAGCGTCAAATTCCGTACGAGCAGTGTTGCTCGGCTCACGTCCGTATACGTCGAAGGCAAACAACGTTCCGACCGGGATACCGAATCCGGCAACCTTACAGATCTTAACGTAGCCCGGTTCGCTCCTGTTCCAGAAGTTTACCGTTGTCTGGTTGGCGACACCGCCCTCGAGAATATCAACGCCAACAACGCCGCCACCCGGGTTAAAGAACGGCGGGAAGCCGAAGAAGTTGCCATTGTCGAGTCCGACGTTAAAGTCGATCGTGTTCAAACGATTTGCCGGGAAGGTTGACGCGGCCAATGAGCCCGGATCACCGTCCAGACGGTAGACCGGATTGCCGAATGAATCAAGTATCGCCAATTCGGTGATAAAGACCTCACCACCAGCCGGAACCGCTGCCGGTGCCGTCGGTACATTCAGCTGAATTGCCGGCGAACATCCGCCAACTGGGACGGTGATGACAGTGTTTTCAAGAACGTTGATAGTGAACTCGAAAGGAGTTCCCGGAAGAACGTCCCTGTCCCTGATGTTGGCATCGCCCTGGGCGCCTGTCGTATCCGATCTCGGAACAACGCCCGTTCCTGTCGGATTCTGATCCTGTGCAGGGTATTTGCAGATCTCGATGATCGCGTTTACCGCGAACACATTGACAAATTCAACCACCGTCTGGTTCTGAATGTTGCCTGCGCGGACATTGACCACAACCGTGCGGGTCACCAGATTTGCACTGACGAGAGCATCGGCCGGATCTGTTCCAACATCGATAAGACGAAAACGTCCCGAGAAAGTGCCGCTAGGGATCGTTGGTCCGTCGATCAATTCTGTAATCGTCGTGTTTCCTGCGGGCAGCGTGATAGGTCCGCTGCAGCTTCCTACAGGAACCAGAATGATCTGGGATCCGATCTGGAAACGGAAGATCCTGTCCTCCAGGCCGGCTCCAAAAGCGGTTTTACAGATCTGAAGGACGCCGTCCTGCAGCATAGCCGAAGCTTCCTGCATTTTGACATTACCTTCGACTGACATGATCCTTCCCTTAACGGTTGAACCCTGTCCGACGCTGATCGTGTCTCGAGCGAGGATGCTGCCGCTGAAGTTAACGCCTTCTGCGATGTTTGCGGTCGTTCCGGCTACGAAGTAAACGTTGCTGGCATCAGCACCGTTAGCGAACGAAATGTTGAAATCGCTTTCCGCTCTGATGCTGCCTTTCGAACGGAAGATGAAGACAGCATTCGGATCGCCGTTGCCATCCAGAACGTAGCTGCCAGTCAGGTTTCCTGTGTTTGCACAATATACGCCGGGGGTAAAGCTGCCGTTGCGTAAGTTGCCTTCACGCGTTTCACCGCGTGACTGCAGGCACGGAAGATTTTCCATGACGTTAAATGCATTTAAAAGATCGGTCTGAGCTTTAGAACCCGAAGCGCTATCGCTCGGGGCAGCTACTTTGCCCTGGATCCTGGAGTTTCCTGTGGAAACGCCCTTATCGGCAAAAACTGCATACTCAGACGCAAATCCGAAGTTCAATGCCAGGGCAAGCATGCCCGGCGTGACTTCTCTTGCATCTCTTCCTTTGCCGTCGCTTTCGCCGCGGCTGGAGATGTCGCCCTTCTGGGCTGACACACTCGTACTATCGGTCATCAGAAATAGCCCGGTAGCCACTACGGCTAACAGAGCTAGTACTGACAAGTACGAGATCTTGTTACTCATATACTTTTTCATTTTTTTTGTGATCCCTCCAAGTTTACGTAAAATTTTCGTCTCGCCAGCGACTTGTACACCTGCCCCGGTTGGGACATTTAGCTCGACGGTTTGGTTTTGAACGCTTAATTAAAAACGTAATAGACGATAACTTCCTGAAAATTGCCTCGTCATCCAGACAATAAATGAACACTCTAACAATTCAACAGTCGGGTTGACACCTTGGCTTTCCGTGCGGCCCTAAAGTTGTAATTAATCCTTCAGCCTAAAAAGATTATCCCGAATAACGCGGGAACATTTTCAGTTGTGTAATTAATATACCCCAGTTTTCATTCTTGTCAAGCTTTTAATTGGCAGGAAGCCTAACTTTTTGCCAAATAAAAGGGGCGGTCGGATGACCGCCCCAGTCCTTAGTTAATTACTTGCGAGGTACTATTCGATACCCGTGAAGTCGAGTGCTGACAGCGAGTTGTTAAGCTCGACATCGCGTGCGTCAAACCTGTAGCGTCTCGATGAAACGCTGACACGGTATGCCTGACTTCCAAGATTCTCGAATGAGTAGTAACCCATCGAGCTGGTTGGCACCGAGATACGCTGGCCATTTGCACCGACCAGGATAACCTGGGCGTTGCGGAGACCACCGCCATCCGGCGTCATTACGCGTCCCGAGATCGAGAAGCTGCTGGAGACAGGTGCTGCCGATGCAGCATTCACGAACTCAACTTCATTGACCGCGATACCGCCCGCCACTGTCGTTGCCGACAATCTCACCGTGCCAGTTCGGCCCGGCAGATTCGGATTGATCGCTGGAGCGACAACCGGCGTCAAGCTGCCCGACAGAACATTGAATGCGGTGACATTGACCCCAGTAACGGTACCTTCGGTGATCGTTACATCCTGGCCGAAGGCAAAGGTGCCCACGATCGGGGTCGTATTGGTCGCCGTAAACGGACCCTGTACGAACTGACAGCTTCCTGGCAGAAGGCCCGTAACCGTCGTGCTCGATGTTGGGAATCCGGCACCACCGGTCGAGACCGTGAAGCTAAAGCCTCCAGTCGGAGTCGTCAGACCCGGTCCGCCTGTCTTACAGACCTTGAGAAGAGTCGGACGGAAGAGGAAGTTAGTAAATTCAACCTCGACCGTTCCACGTCTTGCTCTGAAGATCGCTGCACGGCAAGCAATACTCGGATTCGGATTCAAAGTAGCTGAACCCGCCACGTTAGTCGACGAATTACCTAACTGCGTTGTACAGATCGCAGCGGCGTTGATAAACGAGTTGTTTATCGTTGACGGCGAAACAAAGCTCCTCGTTCCCGCATCAAGCCGAATGTTGCCAACCCGCACACCGGTCGGAGGATCGGTCTGAACCGCCGGACACGGATTGGTCGGACTCGTAGCTGAAGTACATGCTACGCCTCCCACCGAGCCAGCCGGGATCGAGAACGGCAGATTACTGAGCGGTATCGGAGTTACCGGTGCTGCCCTCGGATCGAGGTTCGGTAACGTGACAGGCGGGCCTCCGCTCGGCGTAGTCGCCGCGCTCGCCTCGAAGTCAAATGTGGTTGTTACCCCACTGACCCCGATCGAGAAAGCATCGACGTTGCCGATGAAATTGTCCCAGGCTCCTGCTCCGCCACCGGCAATGAGGCGAACGCCTCCATTTCCGGACGGGCTGTCATTACGGATGACCGCGTTGGGATACAGTGCCACAATAGCGCTTAGCGGTACGACCGGAGGTCCCCCGAGGCCGCCGCCGGCGAGTCCGGTGTTGCTCCACCAGCAGCCGTTGAGTGCATTCCAGGTCTGCCACGTGTCAAGGGCCAACGCAGGCTGCGGATTTGACGGGCAAAATGCGGCTGTTTGGTATACAGGTTCGAAGTAAATAGTGTCCTGATCGCCTGTGGTCATTAAGTCTCCATCCAGATCGATCCGCAAACTGAGATAAGGTGCCTGACCGCCCGAGCCGTCCTGGTCCACGTATGTACTGTAGCTAAGCGCGGTTAGATCGGCTAGCTCCACTCCCTGGTAACCAGGGTGTCGAAGCGATGCAAAATCGCCACCATTCGGACCAACTCTTAATTCGGCACTTCCCGTTCCCAGCGGCGGCGTTCCCGGTCCGTTTTCGAAGGTAACGGTGCCCCCCCCGGCATTAACTATCTGCCACGGTGCTAAACTCGTAGGTGTCACAACGGTTGTGCCCGCAGGTGGTGAAATAGCATTAGCACCAAGTTCCTGTACCAAAACCTGTGAACCGGCGATGTACTGTACACGACCGCCCGTAGGATCCGGACTGCCGAATCTGACAAATTCGCAGAATCCAAGCGGTCCCGGTCCTGCCGGTACGATCACGCGTCTGACAGTGTCAACTCCCGGAAGAATTGCACCCGGGAACGGAACTGTCGGCGGCGGTGTGCCAGCCGGGAAGCCGTTGGCAACCACTTCCGTCCTAGCGGTGTTGCTAGGCTCACGTCCGTATACGTCGAATGCGAACAGCGTCCCGATCGGAATGCCGAAGCCGGCAACCTTACAGATCTTCACGTAGCCCGGTTCGCTCCTGTTCCAGAAGTTGACCGTTGTCTGGTTGGCGACACCGCCCTCGAGAATATCCACGTTGACAACTCCGCCGCCGGGGTTAAAGAACGTCGGTGCGCCGGGGAGATTCGTATTGGTTAGGCCGACGTTAAAGTCGATCGAGTTCAGACGGTTCGCCGGGAAGGTTGACGCCGCCAATGTTCCCGGATCGCCGTCCAGACGGTAGATCGGATTGCCAAACGTATCAACCTGAGCCAATTCGGTGATCCTGATATTGCCCGGAGCCGGAACCGGTCCCGGATCCGTCGGAACATTCACCTGGATCGCAGGCGAACATCCGCCGACAGGTACTGTGATGACCGTATCGAGCAGCACGTCGACCGTGAACTCGAAAGGAGTTCCGGCAAGCACATCTCTGTCCCTGATGTTGGCGTCGCCAAGAGCGGCTGCGGTATTCGAAGTCGGAATCACCGTAACTGTCGGGGCCGTCGGCGTTCCGCCGATAGCCACATCTACAGCCGGGTATTTGCAGATCTCGATGATCGCGTTGACCGCAAATGTGTTAAAAAATTCAACAACCGTCTGGTTCTGAATGTTGCCCGGACGAACGTTGACCGTTACACGGCGGATAGGTAGATTTTCGTCTATTATCGCGTCGGCCGGGTCTGATCGGACCCTGACCAAACGAAATCGACCCGAGAAAGTGCCGCTCGGCACCGTTGGGCCATCGATCAATTCGTCAATGATCACCGTTCCAGCCGGTAAGGTGATAGGTCCGCTGCAGCTTCCGACAGGTACCAAAAAGATCTGGGATCCGATCTGGAAACGGAAGATCCTGTCGTCCAGGCCCGGTCCCAACGCAGTCTTACAGATCTGAAGGACGCCGTCCTGCAGCATCGCCGAGGATTCCTGCATTTTGACATCGCCTTCGACCGACATGATCCTTCCATTCACGGTCGAACCCTGGCCGACACTGATCGTGTCGCGTGCAATGATGCTGCCATTGAAAGTGATACCTTCTGCGATATTTGCCGACGTGCCGGCAACGAAGAAGACGTTCTCGGATTTGGCCCCGTTGGCCAAGGTGATGTTAAAGTCGCTTTCCGTCCTGATGCTGCCCTTCGAACGTAAGATGAAGATCGCATTAGGATCTCCGTTTCCGTCAAGTATGTAGCTGCCTGTCAGGCTGCCCGTCTTTGCGCAATATACGCCCGGAGTAAAGCTGCCGTTGCGCAGATTGCCCTCGCGCGTTTCACCGCGGGACTGCAGGCACGGAAGATTTTCGAGCACGTTGAATGCATTCAACAGATCGGTTTGAGCTTTGCCTCCCGCAGCGTTATCGCTGCGATCGGACGTCTTCCCATTGATAGTCGAACCGGTTGTTGAAATTTCACGGCCGGCGAAAACCGAGTAATCGGTGGCCGCTCCGAAATTTAGCGCCAGGGTAAGCATACCCTTGGTGGCTTCCTTCGCAGGCTCTATCCTGCCTTCTGTGTTATCGCCACGGCTGGCGATGTCGCCCTTCTGGGCCGAAACACTCGTACTATCGGACATTAAAAAAAGCCCCGTAGCCAGTACGGCTAACAGAGCTATCACAGACAAGTACGAAAACTTGCTGGCTATATTCTTTCTCATTTTTGTGATCCCTCCAGGTCTACTAAGATCGTTTCGCCGGCGTCCGTTTATCTAACAGCACGGAGCATGTATCTGCCCTCGTCCGGCAATGATTCGATTGAACGCTCAATCAACTCATAAAAGACGAATAAATTCCCAATTGCCCTGCAAGGCAATAAATGAACACTCGATCAACTACATTTAGGACGATATTTTTATCAGGGCCCCCGGCGACCCGAGCCTTCTGTAGTTATAAATTTTCAGCAGTAAAAGATGTCCCGAAATTGCGCGGGAGCATTTTTCGTTGTCTAATAAATATACTCCAGTTTCGGCCCTTGTCAACCATTTAATCCGCAGAACCTTGAGTTTCACAAATAAAAAGAGGCGGCCCGAAGACCGCCCCTGATCCTAAATTGTTCTAAGAATCGTGTTACTCCATCCCTATGAAATTGACATCGGTCAGGCTGTCGGAAACCTGAATCACCCGCGAGTCGAACCGGTACTGTTTTGATGCGACGCCGATGACGAAGGTTTCGCCTGACTCCAGATCGTCAAATGTGTAATAGCCCAGCGAGCTGGTCAGCACACTCACCGCCACTCCGTTAGAATCGACGATCGTCACGCGCGCTCCGCGAAGCCCGCGTCCATCCGGCGACATTACACGGCCAGATACCATGGCATCACCCGCTGTGGTCAATATGGTATTGGTATCGGTGGACGACGAGCTGTTGTTCGTGTTTGGATCGGTCACACCGGCCGGCGGCGTGATGGTCGCTGTATTGACCAGAACACCTGTCGCGGACTGCGACACCGTCGCCTGAAGCTGGAACGTCACGGTCGCCCCCACAGGCAAATTAACAAATGCATTAATACTTCCGCTTCCCGATGCAGGGCACGTGCCGCCACCGGTGCCTGAACATGTCCATGTGAAGTTAGAGAATTGCGCCGTCATGGGATCGCTGACGACCGCCCCCGTGACCGGATCAGGCCCCGCGTTGCTGGCAACGATTGTATACGGCCGTACGGAACCCGGTAAATAGGTTGTGAATCCATCAGTCTTTGTTATCGAAAGGTCTGCCGAGGCGGTGCCCCCCGCGCCTATCGATAGGCCGTCAATAGTGTGTGTGAAGTCGGTACCGATCTCACCTATCAGCGTGGCGGCGCCAGTAGACAGATTTATCGAATAAAGGTTAGAAACTGAGCGTATAGGGACGTCGCCCCCAGGTACGTTAGACAGACGCAGCGCAGCGTATGCCAGGCCGGTGCCAGGCTGAATGTCAAAACCGCCGAAGTTCACTACATTTCTGAGATTTCCGTCAATGTCGCGAGCCCCGAGTGGGCCAACCGGGGTTACCTGCCCCAAATTTGGCGAATTAGGACTGCCCCCGGGGCTGCCGATAATGACCAACGAATCGGTAGCTACGTCTATGCCGTACAGTGTGGTTGACGTCGCACCAGCGAAATTGTTTGTATAGGCAACATGATTCACCTCCGGGGTACTCCCATCGCCATACTTCAGATCGGTGTCAACAGCTGTTACGGTACCGTCGTTAGGATTCAAACGTCTGTTCTTTCCGGTACGACTCACTTCTCGAAGCCGGTCGACCACAGGATTAAAGTCACCGCCATAGAAAAGGCCGCCGAGCTGAGGGATCGTCCCGCCGACTGACGCTACTACAGCCTTTCTGTTTTCCGGTAGGGGGTCGTCGACGAGGGCAATTGTCACTAACCGGCTGGATACCGATGGGGTATCCTTATTGGCAACGGCATAAAGAACCCCGTTTACGGGTCGAAAATCTATAAACCCAAGAGTCTCGACATTTTCATCATCCAGTCCGGTGAGAAAATATTCCGAAATGATCGTGTCCGGTGCATTGGCGTTGAAAGTGATAATGCTTCCTGGGTCGGTACTGTAAGCATACATAAGAGGATTGGCCAGAGGCGCCAGCGGCGCATTTTGGATCGAGTCCGTATATGCTGACGAACCTTTCGCTCCGCGCCTATCTAAATTTGCTCCACGCTGAGCCCCAACCGGTAGTGTAAAGGTCACAATCCCTAACAAACATAAAAAGGCGCCTAATTTTGATGACGCTCTGCGAAATAACGATACCGATCCCTTGAAGTTTTCCATTGTTACCAAGACTCTCCTGAACTGATAGTTTGAATCAAATTTAGTGTTCGCACGCTTTTCGCGAACCTAATAATTATCCCCTTATTGGGCCTACATCGGACCTCAATTACGGGGACCAATCATGCGCATCATATCGCAAAAATATCTTTGATTATGCGTTTTAGGCCGCGACTTTGTCAATCAATATGTTGGCACGAGGAGACCATTTCATTCGCCAATGGGCGTCATTTGAACGACATGTTGGGCCAAGGGTTTTTCAACAGGATGATCATACTAGACCGACGTCGTTCTGATCCAGCGGCACAGTACCGACGACGTCATCGACAAAGATCGCCGGGACAGTACTATTTCGAAGGTGTTCAGCCAAACTGTTGGCCGATTGGAGAGAGAGCAAATACAATTATGAGACCGGGCCTGCTGTTTGTCAAGGTTTATCTACGCACAACAAATACAAAACCCCCTGCGAAGCAACGCGATTCGACAACTCTACTTTTCTTTTGCTATCAGCGGCTCGCCCTGAGTTTCCAAAACCTGTTCGGTCCCGGCAAGATGTCCGAACCCGTCGTCCTCCGCAGCCCCAGGCACTGAGGGCTCGAGAGCCGCATTCAGCACATCACTTATCCAGACCGCGGGGATGATCTCGAGTTCTTTTCGAACGTCTTCAGGTATTTCGTCCAAATCAGCCTCGTTACGGGAAGGGAGCACAATTCGCCGGATGCCGGCTCGGTGGGCGGCAAGTACTTTTTCCTTGATACCGCCAACCGGAAATACCAATCCGGAAAGAGTGATCTCGCCGGTCATAGAGGTATCCGACCGGACCTTTCTGCCCGTGTACAGAGACGCAAGGGCAGAGGCCATCGTAACACCGGCACTCGGGCCATCCTTAGGGATCGCCCCTGCCGGCACGTGAAGATGGACGCCGTTATCTTTTATTGTCTGCGGGTCTATGCCAAATTCTGCCGCATGCGACCAAAGGTAGCTGCGGGCTGCCTGCGCGGATTCCTTCATTACGTCACCGAGTTGACCGGTCAGCGTCAGTCCGCTGCCCCCGGGCAGAAGCGTTGCCTCTATAAAAAGCACCTCGCCGCCCATCTCGGTCCAGGCCATTCCTGTCGCTACTCCCGGAGGCAGCTCTTTCCTCGCTTCTTCAGGGTATACTCGCGGCGGTCCAAGGTAGCCCTTAACCTCTTCGGCGGAGATCGTGACCTTGTCGGTTAGGCCCTCAGCGACCTTGAGCGCAACCTTTCGCGTCAAATTCCCTACTGCTCTTTCGAGCTGGCGAACTCCCGCTTCGCGAGTATATCTCGTCGACAATAAGTTTATGGCGCTGTCGGCGATAGAGATCTGGCCTTCCGTTAGGCCATTTTCCTTGATCTGCCGCGGGATGAGGTACTGCTTGGCAATATTCAGCTTTTCGCGGTCACTGTATCCGGCGAGCTGGATAATTTCCATCCGGTCACGAAGCGGCATCGGGATCGGCCCAAGCTGATTTGCCGTGGCGATGAAAAACACCTTCGAAAGGTCAAAGGGCAGATCGAGATAATTGTCGCGGAACGTATTATTCTGTGCGGGATCGAGGATCTCCAGCAGTGCGGATGCCGGATCGCCGCGAAAATCGTTTCCAAGCTTATCGACCTCGTCGAGCATAAGTACTGGATTATTGACCCCGACACGTCGAAGAGATTGGATGATACGGCCGGGCATAGCACCGACATACGTTCGCCGGTGTCCGCGAAGCTCAGCCTCGTCACGCATACCGCCCAGGCTAAGCCGGTCGAACTCACGTCCTAACGCCCGAGCTATCGAGCGACCAAGTGATGTCTTGCCAACGCCTGGAGGGCCGACGAATAGCAATATCGGGCTTTTAGAATCGGGCCGAAGCTTTACGACTGCCAGCGATTCGAGAATGCGTTCCTTGATGTCCTCGAGCCCATAATGGTCCTCGTCGAGGACACGGCGGGCTTCGTTGAGATCAAGCTTTTCTTCGCTCGACTTGCGCCACGGCAATTCCAGGATGTATTCGAGATAGGTGCGGATAACGTGATAATCGGGGGCTGCTTGAGGGAGCTGCTCCATCCGCCTGAGTTCTCTTGTCGCCTCTTTCCGTACGTCGTCCGGCAGGTCCGCGTCGTCGAGGCGCTCACGAAGCTGCGCGGCCTCAGCCTTTTCGCCTGTGTCGTCATCGCCCAGCTCTTTCTGAATCGCCTTCATCTGCTGGCGAAGCACATAATCACGCTGGGATTTGTCCATCTCCTGCTGGGCCTCGGTTGCGATCTTTGATCGGATCTGCATGATCTCGAGTTCGCGTGCTAACGCTCCGTGTGTGAGCGACAGAAGATCGTCAACAGTGACCGCCTCGAGCATTTTCTGCTCTGTCTCGACGCCCAGATCAAGCACAGACGCAAGGAAATATGCTAGCTGCACGGGATTTTCCTGCGATGTGACAGCGACGCGCACCTCTGGAGGAACCTGGGGGAGCAGGGCCAGAGCCTCCTGTATCATCCCGTGAATATTCCGTTTCAGGGCTTCGATTTCGTCCTCAGCCACTCTTGCCAGCTCCGGCAATACGCGAACCTTCGCCTTCATATAAGGCTGGTCCGAAGTCCACTCGATCACCTCGAATCGGTCCATCCCCTGAACGACGAGCTGCATGATGCCTTCGTTACGCATCATTCGCTTGATATTGACGACCGTTCCGATCCGATAAAGGTCATCAAACTTGGCGTCATCGCCATTCACGTTTTCTATCTTTGTGGTAATACACGCAAGGAGCTTTTCTTCGGTCGCCAGAGCTGCTTCGACTGCCCTCGTGGAACGGTCGCGTCCTACTGCAAGGGGCACGATCGTCTCGGGAAAAAGCGTTGTGTTCTGCAGCGGTAGGACCGCAATATCAAATTCCTGCGACTCGCTTCCTTTGCCCTCGGCGGGTTCATGTATCGTGTCCACTGCCATTAACTTATTCCCCTTTTCTTAGATGAATTATCAGCAATCCGTTTTCAAATACATGCTCAACCTTTGCTCCCTCGATCGTCGAGGGGAACCTCAGCGTCTTCTCAAAGTTGCTGTAAGTGATCTCCATCTGCTGAAACGATGCCCCGACGGAACATGAATGATCTTTTCGACACCCCGCAATGTACAAAGTGTTGCCTTGGATATCGATCTCGATCTCTTCGGCCGAAACACCCGCCAGTTCGACCTTAACCACCCAGCCCTCGGGAGTCATATAGACATCAGCCGCGGGATACCAAAGCCGACCGGAAACCTGCGCCTTCTTAGACGTCCCGGTGAACTGAAAGTATCGGTTGGTAGATTTGGCCATTTTTAGCTTTTTTTCCAGAATCCGGCTCCGCTCGATATCTCTTCGAGTGTTTCGGCTATCTCTCGTTCGTCCTCAGTTTCCAAGGCCACGTCAGCCATTGCGATGATCCCGGCGAGTTCCCCATGCTCCCCCACGACAGGTATGCGACGCACTTGTTTATCGCCCATCAGCCGGATGGCCTCAAAAACGTAATCATCAGGTTTTACGGTTACAAGCTCGGAAGTCATCGCTTCGCTCACAGCGGAATCTGAGCCTTTCCCTTCCGCCAAAACTCGAACGACCATGTCTCGGTCCGTCACTATTCCGATCAGCCTGCCGTCATCAACGACCGGCACAGCTCCCATATCACCATCACGCATCATGATCGCCACTTCGCGCAATGACATCTCACGCGTCGCCGTGCGAACGTTTCTTGTCATTATATCCGCGGCTCGCCTGCGTGCGATTGCTGTCGATTCGGCCTCGGTCATCCCAAATGTCTCCTTTCAACCATTTTGTTAGACCGCCGTGAATAAAGCAAGACGCGGGTGTTTAGCCACGAATCCGCGAATGATTCATATCAAAGATTTTGAAGCGGCCAAGCCTATTTCTTCTTTTCTGTAAGATCGATCATTCGCTGAAGTGCGATGTAGGCGAAGTGCTTGGTGTCATCGTCGACGACGATCTCGTTAACGACGTTGCCGGCTACCAGGTTTTCGAGTGCCCAGGCAAGATTTTGTGGTGCGATCCGGTACATAGTGGCGCACATGCATAGATCCGGAGCGAGGAGACGGATTTCTTTGTCAGGAAAGCGTTGCTGGAGCCGGTTGACGAGGTTCACTTCGGTACCGATAGCCCACTTTGATCCCGGAGGGGAATTCTCGACAGTTTTGATAATATACGACGTTGAACCGTCGAGATCGCTGATCTCGACCACCTCTCTCATACATTCCGGGTGTACCAGGACCTTAACGCCGGGTATCTCGGCACGAATCTTCTCTACATGCCACGGCTTGAACCGCCCGTGTACCGAACAGTGCCCACGCCACAGGATCAGCTTTGCGTTGTGAAGCTGCTCCTCGGTGTTGCCGCCAAGCTCAAGATGCGGGTTCCAAAGCACCATCTTGTCGAGCGGGATCCCGAATTTCGCACCAGTGTTCCGGCCCAGATGCTGGTCCGGAAAGAAGAACATCTTGTCGAATTCCTTTAAATAGATATCAAAGAGAGGAATTGCGTTCGACGAGGTGCAAACGACTCCTTCATGCCGGCCGCAGAATGCCTTGATCGCGGCTGACGAATTCATGTACGTGATCGGCGCGACTTTGTTTTTGAGAACCCCTATGTCTTCGAGCTGCTCCCATGCGTCTTCGACCTGGTCAATGGTCGCCATATCGGCCATGGAGCAGCCGGCCCCAAGGTCAGGGAGAATCACGCGTTGGTGTGGTTTTCCAAGTATATCGGCCGACTCGGCCATGAAATGAACACCGCAGAAAACGATGTACTCGGCGTCCGTCTGCGACGCCATTACCGACAACTGGTATGAATCGCCGGTCAGGTCCGCGTGCCGTATGACGTCGTCTCGTTGGTAATGGTGACCGAGAATGACGACACGCTTTTCTAACTCCCGGCGGGCAAGTTCGATATGCTCGTCGATCTCCTCATCGAGCATGACAAGAAAATCCTCA
The DNA here is from genome assembly GCA_041751735.1 of Pyrinomonadaceae bacterium. Lineage (GTDB taxonomy): Bacteria > Acidobacteriota > Blastocatellia > Pyrinomonadales > Pyrinomonadaceae > OLB17. Next base: position 13,760 of record JBGSWW010000068.1, read on the forward strand.
AGGGCGATAGTTCTTTCAATTACGGAAAGCATCGTTTTTGGCAGTGATGCTTTATTGCATCCCTATCAAAAATGATTGCACTTTGATCTCTGAGTGGCAAGCTATCGTCACCTATTGCTCTATCCGTTGGCGGGCCAGAGCCGCAGCATCTACCGTCTCCCCGGTTCGCGAGATCACCTGAAAATGCATCAGGTCTTTGTCGATCTCCACAAGCATGAACGAAAGATCATTGTCATAAGCCTTTACGGTTAGCGGCGAACCGCGTTTTACATCGCCCTTTCTGAGTTTTCCTCCGGCACCGCTGATGAAATAGTAGATACCTTGCTGGGGTTTGATCCTTTCATAAAAGTGCTCGTGGCCGGTAAAGACGGCGTTAATGCCATGCTGGACAAAAAGCGGCTCGGTAACTTTTCGCACCCCTAACGATGAACCGTGTTTTCCGCCGGACGAATACGGCGGATGATGCATAAACGCGATCTTCCACTTTGACGTGTCCGTACCCATTTCACTGTGGATCCAATTGAGCTGGTCTTTATTCATGTAATTACTGTTCAATGCATAAAAGGTCACATCGCCTTTCTTGAACTTGTAATACTCCTCGCCTTTCATATTGAAAAACTCGTAATTACGCTGGATCGACTCGTCATGGTTGCCAAGCGATGCGTAAAACTTGACGCCTTTATCAATAATCGGCTTGTATACGTCCTCAAACTTCTTCTTAAAATCCTCAGGCTTCTCGGCTCCGTACATGTTGTCACCCATCAGGATGACGAAGTCGTACGGGAAAACGGCGTGGCAGTCGAGCATGAGCTTGGCCAGCTCCTGCTGCTGCCTGGTCCCGGTACCTGTATCGCCGATCGCAATGAATTTGACGGAATCAGGCGCGCGCGGAAGGGTCAGTTTCAACGAAGGCCCCGACGTTGACGTCCCAGTGATCGCCAGCTGCGAATAGCTTGACAGCTGACCCGCACATGCGAGTGCGATCGATATCATCAAGAAGCTAAGAATTTTCCCCCTCATAACCATCACTAGATCTCCTTTGAAATTACGGTAGCGCGTTGGTCATATAGTCGATGATCAAGGCATTGTCTCGGTCCATTAACACCAGATTTCGCCCCACAAATCGGTACCGCAGCGATTTGGGTAGCTGCGGTAAACTCAAGAGCAGTGTTGGTGACATCTCAACCAACTCGGCTGATTCGGGATAAGGGGCATTGATCTTAACCGGTACGCCTTTGTTCTCGGCCTCCAGCACGCTTGATCTGATCTCGGAACCTTCCCAACCCTTAAATTCATTTTTGATCATTTTCCTGATCATTGTGGCCGCTTCCGGAGTAAAGATCTTTCCAACCTTTTCCTTTGCTCGCTCTTTTTGGACGGCTGCCTGAAGTGCGGCTTGATGGACCGTGATCTGCTCGATCGAAGCGGATTTTGAAAGTTTGGGAAGGCGTCGTTCGATCTTGACTCTTGTGTTCGCGTAGTCCATCGCCCTCTTTTCGAATGATTTGACCAACTTCTGTTCCTCATAAGTAAAAGCGTTCTGCGCTAGCCCAACGGACCCTAACGAAGCCCAAAGCGCCAAAAAAACAAGACTCTTGCCTTTAGAAATCATGACCGCACCTCCGCGATGACGTCGATGCGACATCATCCTAGGAAGGAACATGTTACTTTTTTTGCTGAGATTGGATTGTACGGAGACGGACAATGGGGCCTGAGCCTGACGCGGTCAGATCGTGCCGTTGCAAGTTCAATAAGGAGGATTATCCCGTACGACAGGGCCGCAATCAGTGCTGCCATTGGAATAGTCAAAACCCATGCCCAGACAATCCGTATAGATGCTTGGAGCTCGAAAAATAGTCTATTCGAGTCTGGTATGTTTAATGAAGGCAGCTTCGGAAAGGTAGACAGTCAATTCGCAGATGTCTTTTACATAGTCGCCGATCCGCTCAAGGTGCTTTGCAACAAAGAGCAGCTGGGCGGCACTTGAGGTTACGGTCGGATCATTGATTATCATGCCGATTAGTTCGCCAAAGACCTTTCGATAAGCTTCGTCGATGATCGAATCCTGTCGGATTATGGCCCGTGATGCCTCTGCATCTTCGGCGATGAATGCGTCCTGGGCTTTTCGTAGCATTTCCATGGCGGTGTTTGCCATCATCGTCAGGTCCGTTAGCGGCTTTAACTGCGGTGCCGCATTGATGATCAGAGCAGCTTCCGCAATATTTCCGGCGTGGTCTGCCATTCGCTCAAGCACGGGGGTAATGCGCGCTATCGCGATCACGAGCCTGAGATCGTGAGCGGCCGGCTGATAAAGCGCAATGATCTCGATCGAAAGGCGATCGATCTCGAGCTCCATCTGATTGATCAGCTGGTCGTCTTCCAGCACCTTGCGGGCAAGGTCACTATCGCGATCATTGAGCGATCTCATCGCCTGCTCGATCGCCTTCTCTGTGGCTTCACCGAGTGCGAGGGTCTTGTTCCTTAAGAGTTCTAACTGCTGATCTATTATTCTGTGATCCATCGGAGTATTAGCTGATCCTGTAAACCCGCTAAGCGGGTAATGAATACGTCTAACCGAACCTGCCTGTAATGTAATCCTCAGTAAGCTTTTCGTCCGGATGCGTAAACATCTTATCGGTGCGATTGTACTCGACAAGCTTACCCAGCATAAAGAACGCCGTGCGGTCCGACACGCGTGCGGCCTGCTGCATATTGTGTGTCACGATAACAATCGTGTAATCGCGTTTTAGTTCGACGACAAGCTCTTCTATCTTTTGCGTGGCCATCGGGTCAAGGGCCGACGCAGGCTCGTCCATCAAGATCACCTCGGGCTGAACAGCGAGTGCTCGTGCAATACACAGTCGCTGTTGCTGCCCTCCAGATAATCCGAAAGCAGATTGATTAAGCCGGTCCTTTACCTCGTTCCAAAGGGCCGCATCTGTCAACGCTTTTTCTACGCGATCGTTCAGGTCGGACCTATTGGAATGAAGCCGATTGATCTGAATCCCGTACGCCACATTATCAAAGATCGACTTCGGGAAAGGGTTGGACTTCTGAAAGACCATTCCCACCTTTCGTCTAAGGGCCACCACGTCTGTTTTAGACGAATTGATATCATCGCCGTCGATTAGCACCTGGCCCTCGACACGTGTGTTCGCGATCGTGTCGTTCATGCGGTTCAATGTGCGTATAAAGGTTGATTTACCGCACCCGGAGGGACCGATGAACGCGACGACCTGATTCTCAGGAATATCGATAGTAATGTCGTGCAGGGCCTGAACCTTGCCATAAAAAAAGCTCAAATTAGCAACGCTGATCTTGTTCATCGTTTTCTTAAAAGTTCTCGAAGCTTAGTATTTATTCCGCGTTGTAAATCGAACAAAAATATTAATGACGAGGATCAAAAATATAAGCACAAGGGTCGCTGCCCATGCCTTTGCGTGCCATTCCTCGAATGGGGAAATAGCATAGTTATATATTTGTACCGGCATCGATGCCATCGGCTCATCGAGGTAAATGTTGTAAAACCGGCTGCCGAATGAAGTAAACAACAGCGGAGCCGTTTCGCCCAGGACACGTGCAACAGCGAGCATAGCTCCGGTCGCTATCCCGGTTTTAGCCGCCGGCAATACAATATCCCAGGTAACCCGCCACTCCGGAGCCCCGAGGGCCAGAGCACCTTCCCGCATCGATTTGGGAACGAGCCTAACGATCTCCTCCGTGGTTCGCGTGACTATCGGTATCATGATGAGCGCAAGGGCGAGAGACCCGGCAAGGGTCGAGAAATAGCCCTGCTTTACCACAACGAGGGCGTAGACGAAGACACCGAAAACTATCGAAGGTATCCCGATCATGGAATCGGCAACAAAACGCACGATTTTACCGAACCAGCCATCGCCCATCTCAGAAAGGTATGTTCCGATCGCGATACCGAGCGGAATACCGACTAGGGAAGCAAGACCCAGCAGGGTCAGCGATCCGACGATCGCGTTTCCGATCCCGCCGCCCTCGCCTACAGGCTTTGGCGTCTCGACCAGGAACTGCCAGCTGATGGATGATAGGCCTTGTATAGCAATGTATCCGAGAATGATGACCAGTATCCCAACCACGCCGAAAGCGCACAGCGCCGTAACGCCCGTCATTATCGAATTTCGTATTCTTCTCGTTTCGATCATCGGCGTTTAGGCTTAAGTTACATTTTGCGTCTTTCTGCTGACGCTCATGATCATCAGCTTGGCCAAAGCGGTCACAATAAAGGTCACCACGAAAAGTATCAGGCCCATCTCGACGAGAGCGCTAAGGTAAAGATCGCCGGTGGCCTCAGTAAACTCATTAGCGATCACTGAAGCGATCGTATATGCCGGGTCGAACAGCGAAAGGCTGATTTGCGGCCGGTTTCCAATGATCATCGTGACAGCCATCGTTTCACCCACGGCCCTGCCGAGACCCAGGATGACGGCACCGGCGATCCCCGAGGATGCATTTGCAAGTACGATCCTGGTCGTTTCCCATTTGGTCGCACCCAGGGCGAGGGCCGCCTCGCGTTGGGCGACGGGCACGGCGGTAAGGATGTCTCGAACCACGGCTGTAATTATCGGCGTGATCATGATCGCCAGAACCAACCCACCCGTGAACATTCCGATCCCGGTCGGAGTTCCTTTAAACAAAGGAAGCCAACCCAACGAAGCTTGAAGTGGAGGCTGAACATATTCGCGTAAGAACGGAGCAAGCACAAAAATCGCCCATAGCCCGTAGACAACCGAGGGGATCGCCGCAAGCAGCTCCACAAGAAACCCCATTGGCCGCGAAAGCCATTTTGGGGCCTGCTCGACCAGAAAGACCGCCACTCCGATAGAGAGCGGAGTTGCGATCAATACTGCGAGGACGGACGACAAGACTGTGCCATATATAAAAGGTAACGCCCCGAATTCCCCTTTGACCGGGTCCCACACTTGTCCGACGAGAAAGCCAAAACCGAATTCCCTGATCGAGAGCCACGAGCCCTGACCGATGACGAAAAACATCGTCACGATTATTACGAGGATCGAAGCCGCGCTGGCCGTCAGGCCGATGCGGTAGATCTTATCCGAGGAGGACGAATGACGCTGGGCCGGGCTCTCGAGATCGGAATGGTCGTTTTCGTGAGGCATCGATCCTATTGGCTCCGCAGTGAAACACCGTTATGAGAAACGAGGGCGATCTTTGCCGACGCTCGCTTTACCATTTCCTGCGGCAGCGGCGAATAATACAAGGGCTGTGCAAAACGCTGTCCTTCGTTTATCCCCCAGGTGAGGAAATCAACGAGCGTCCGCCCCAACCTTTCGTCCGGCTGATCCCGGTAAATTAACACATACACATAGCTCGAAATAGGATAGGAATTTTCGCCGGCGGCGTCGGTTATCGATGCTCGGAGGTCATCGGGCGTTTCGGCGATCGTGTCGGCCGCCGCACTCGTAACAGTTTCAAACGTAGGAACAACGAAATTGCCTGCCTTATTTTTTATTTGCCCCACCGGCATTTTGTTTTTCACTGCGTACGCCAACTCTATGTACCCGATCGTGTTAGGTGTCTGCTTGATCTGGCCCGTCACGCCCTCGTTCCCCTTCCCTCCGAGGCCGACCGGAAAACTTGGGGAGGTCCCTTCGCCGACTCTTTCCTTCCATTCGGGACTGACCTTCGAAAGGTAGTTAGTGAAAATGGCCGATGTCCCGCTGCCGTCCGAACGATGAACGACGGTCAATGGAACTGACGGCAAAACGACGTCAGGATTGTCTGCCTTGATCCGCTCGTCGTCCCACTGTGTGATCTTGCCGAGAAATATATCTGCGATCGTTGATGGTGAAAATCGAAGAGAAGCATCGACCTGGTCAAGGTTATACGTTAGGACCACGGCCCCCAGTATGATCGGTACATGAATGATCTCACCAGGAGCAGATTGAAGGTCGGCCGTGCTCATAACCAGATCCGATGCCCCAAATTGTATGGTGCGCTCCTTAACCTGCTTGATACCGCCCCCGGACCCGATCGATTGGTAATCGATCCTGACTTCCGGATAGAGATTCCCATATTCGCTGACCCACTTCTGCATGAGCGGATTGACAAGCGACGAACCGGCTCCCTGGATCTTGATCGAGTCTCCTCGTCCGCGCCGGCCGCTAAAGCACGAAGTGCTCACCGTTATCGCAAAGAGTAAACAGATCATTCCGATTGATCTTATCGAACCCATAATGACAGTTTCGTGGCGGGCTCCGACCTGATCCTTCAACAATCAAAGGTTCCCAGCCCTCAAAATATAATTTTGGACTGTTGCAAATTCCTTCACAACTGATCGACATCCAGGCGTAACATTTCCGTAACATCACCGACCTCGTCGTGCGTTTTCCGGCAAACAGAGGCAGATGAACCATTCATCATAAGAAAGTGCTAAAGTGGCAGGGGCCGCACCCGGAGAAAACTATGAAAAAAGAACTCGAGATCAGATGGATGTTTGCGTCGGTGATAGCATCCCTGATGTTCCTGATGCCGGTGGCATCGATCGCGCAGCAAACGCGCATCAAGGCGCCCAATAACAAATACAAGGTGCAGGACGATGTGAAGCTTGGCAGTCAGGCAGCTGGCGAGATCGAACGCCAGTTTCCGATACTGAACGATGCGGAAGCGACGGATTACATCGAACGTGTCGGCCAGCACCTCGTGGATTCTATTCCGCCGGAATTCAACCAGCCCGCTTTTAATTACAGGTTCAAACTCGTGAACGCCCGTGACCTCAACGCGTTTGCACTTCCGGGCGGCCCGATGTACGTCAATCGGGGAATGATCGAATCGGCAAGAAATGAAGGCGAGATGGCCGGTGTGATGGCGCACGAGATCAGCCACATTGCTCTCCGTCATGCGACGGCCCAGGCAACCAAACAGAGCAGTGCGAAGAGCATCCTCGGCCAGATCGGCCTTGTGCTTGGAGGTGCCATTCTAGGCGGCGAAACCGGGGCTCAGGTCGGCAGTATGGTCGCCCAGGGCTGGATGACAAAGTATAGCCGTGAGTATGAGTCGCAAGCAGATATGCTCGGCGCACATATTATGGCGAGGGCCGGATACGATCCGCGCGACCTGGCTAACGTCTTCCGAACAATTCAGCAGGAACGCACCGGCGGCGGGGCTCCTGAATGGCTAAGCAGTCATCCGGATCCTGGCAATCGTTACGAAAAGATCAATCGCGAAGCCGGCTTTTTGCGGATCTCATCGAACTCGCTCCCATCAACCCGCGATTTTGCGCGGATCCAGGAGCGCTTCCGATCAATGCCGCGGGCGCTTTCGATGGCTGAGATCGAAAAAGGCTACCGGACAGAGCAGACCGGCGGTTCGAACCCAACGGCGTCGGGCCGATATTCCTCACGTGTGCAGGTTCCGTCGACAAGGACGAGGGCTTACTCAGGACTGAACTGGGTCCGTGTCGAAGTGCCATCGAACTGGCAGGAGTTTTCATCTCAGGAAGGTGTGCAGTTTGCCCCTGACGGTGCATTCGGAAACCAAGGGATAACGCGCGGTTTGCTTCTTGGCCGTCTCAATAGCGACAGTCGGGACCTTCAGCGGGACTCGCAGGCATACATCAATCAGGTGCTTCAGGGAAATTCGTACCTCCGCCAGCGCACTTCATTGAGCCAGGTGAATGTCGGGGGCCGCCGAGGATACATGACCACCGCCGCCGGCCGGTCACCGGTGACCGGTGAGTCTGAGGTTGTTACGATATACACCGCCCAGCTTCGCAGCGGCGATCTCGTTTATATGGCCACCGTCGTTCCGGAACGTGAATCATATGCATATAATTCAACCTTCCGAAACGTGCTTTCGTCTGTCCGGTTTTACGACTGATAGAATATAGAAGGACGATTAAGGAGGCCCGGTTTTCGAATCGGGCCTTTGGTTGTTAGTGGTGAATTGACTTCGGGGATCTCACCGTTGTAAATAAAATTATTCCGCCGATGGAGATCGCTGAGCTCGTGAGGAACGCGGCTGCAGCACCATACTCGGTCCAGATCAAGCCAAACAGAAGCGATGCAGGAAAAACGGTGATACCAAAGGCGAGATTGTAAAATCCGTAGGCAGTTCCGCGTTTTCCGGCCGGGACCATATCTGCAACGAATGCTTTTTCAACGCCCTCTGTCAGGCCGAAATACGTTCCGTAAATTATAAAAAGCAGCCAGCATTGCCACGCCGAATCGACAAATGCAAACCCTGCGTAAACAAGTGCGTAAACCAACCATCCTGTAACAATAAGCGTCTTACGGCCGACACGGTCCGAGAGGTCCCCGGCGATTAGCGAACTGACCACTTTGCTAATATGCAGAGTCATCCAGAGCAGCGGCAAGACTACCGGTGAAATGCCGGCATCGGAGGCCCGGAGCAAAAGAAACGCATCCGTTGAATTCGACAGCGTGAATAGGGCGATGACAACCAGATATCGCCTGAAATTCGAGTCGAACCCCTTTAGAGATAAGCTGACGGGGACCGCCAGGTGTTCTTCAGGGTGGGGTTTCTCAGTGACAAAAAAAGCAATGATCAGCAGGCCGATCACGACCGGTACCGACGCGAACAGAAAGACCTTCTGATATTCGAGGATCGTTGGGTTCTGAGTATCGGCGGCGATGAATAGCAACAGAAAGAACGCAGCGACCGGTCCAAATACCGCCCCGAGATGATCGGCTGCACGATTGAACCCAAAGGCCATCCCGCGTTTTCCCGGCGGTACGCTCTCCGCGATAAGTGCGTCCCGGGGTGCTCCGCGAACGCCTTTTCCGATCCGGTCGGACATGCGAACTACAAGGACTTGCGGCCAACTGGTGACAAACGCAAGCACCGGCCGCATAACAGCCGACAGCGAATATCCGAAAAAGACCGGCAGCTTCCTACTGGAGAATCGGTCGCTTAGATACCCCGACACTAGCTTTAACAGGCTCGCAACTGATTCGGCAAAGCCTTCGATCAAGCCTATAGCAAAGGGTGATGCACCTAACGAGAGGGCCAGAAACGCAGGAAGCAGCGGGTAAATGATCTCACTGGAGGTGTCGTTGAGAAGACTGACCAGACTGAGAGCCAGAACGTTTCCGGGCAAGCCGCGATAACGCCGCCATCCGCGTACCTCCGGCATATCTGATGGTCCGGCCATTGGCGGGGGCTAGCGTGTGCGGGCCGGGCGTGGGGTAGAGCTGGACGAACTTCCCGAGCTTAAGGCCCAAAGTGCAATGCTGCCGGCAGCGGAAATGCCGAGGATGATAAATACGATAACGATTCGGAAAGCCATCTTCACCGTTTTCTTCAGCATCTTGAAAGCGATGTAAGCAACGACGGCGGCAATCAGAAAGAATGCCCCGGCCGCAACCGCCCCGACACCGCCGCTGATTTGAGCGGCAACGAACAGAAAACTTGTCATTTCGACTGCTCCTCCATGGCTTTTTCGATCGTATCGACGTCTTCTTCGCTTAAGGCGGCTGATTCGGACGGGAGCCTGAATTCCTCATCCGCCCAGGCACCAAAATCCAGCATTTTGCAGCGTTCCGAGCAAAAAGGACGAAATTCGTTTCCCGTAAATTCTTTTTCTTTCCCGCAATGCGGACATTTGACGATCGGCATAGTATCGAACAGTTAGAATATCAAATCCACAACAGAAATCTATTGAAACCGTTCTTAATAGATGGGATGATAACTGCACAAGAGGCGATTTGATCGAACCTCGACGGGTTTACTTCGTATCTAAATTACAGATAGCTGAAGGTTAAAATTATATGAGCGATTACAAAGAAAAATTTGAGCGTTGGCAGAAAAAGGCAACGGAAAAGTTCGATGAGATCGACGCTCAGCTAGGCCTCAAGGAAAAGATCGAGGGCGGGGCGAAAGTTGTCGTTGATACGGCTCAGAAGGGAGCGGAGCGGATCAGGTCCGAAGCCGAAAAGACCGATGTCGGGAAGCAGGCGGTCAAGGTCGCTGAGGGGGTCTTCAGCACTGCGGAAAGTACGGCCAAGAGCGCGTGGAATGTAAGCGAGCCTTTGAGAGATGCCGCCGGCGATGTGGGATCAAGGGCCGGCGGAGTTGTCGTAGATGCGGCTGAAAAGGCTGGCGAGATATTTGAGGATGCCCGCGATACTGTTGGCACAAATGCACGGCGGGTTTCGCGCGTTGTGGGTTTTGGTGCTGGCTTCACGTCATCCCTGGATTCAGCTCGGAAATCTCTGCAAAAAGCTTCGGAATGGGTCCAGGCGGATCCGATGCGGGCCGCGACCACCGGCGCTTCGATGGCGATCGGCGCCGGGCTCGGGATCGTATTTACGGGAATCAGCTCACACTGGCTCTTGAATTCTGCCATTCCGGCATGGTCCGTAAAAAAGCTTGCTGAGCAGTTCGACGGCTACCTGAGCCGCCGCGAAGACCTGATCGCTAAAGGCAGGCTAACCGACGCCGACGCCGAAAGGGTGAATTTTGAGCGGGACATCGCTAAGCGTATCGGGGCTCCGCTCCTCGGAGCGTTCTCATTCGCTTCCGGCGCTGTGATGATGACGAATATCCTTAATCCGAAGACTATCACAGGCTTCCCACTCGGATCGATAATAGGCGGAAATCCGCTTCTCGAGGGCATATGGTTTTTCGGTAACGGAATGGTCTGTTTTAAGACGAGCTACGAGTTCTTTATGATCGCGCTCGATGGCCAGGAAGACGTAGAGTCGATGGTTAAAGAGATCAAAGGGATGCTACCGGTCGGAAGCCAGGCATGATCAATTTCGTTAGGTGATCCTTATCGGGAAAGGAACAAAACACAACAAAAAAATAACAATGGTCACAATTCCGATCACCTTTCGCCTGGTGTCGAGAGGCGTCTGGTCGTAAGGAATCGGATGTTTGATCCGCATCATCACACCCAGGATTATGGCGATTAGAAAGCCGCTCGGGCTATTGAAAAAATATAGCCCCGCAACCGAAAGCACCGCCATGACCGCAAACGCAATACGCCCGGTCCAAAAATGCACCTTCTCCCCGAGAGCGGCATAGATAGCATGCCCACCGTCCAGCTGTCCCGACGGAATCAGGTTTAAGGCGGTAACCAGCAGACCGACCCAAGCGGCGAAATAGAAGGCATTCCCGACGCCGGATTCAAGATCGATGCCGAAAGGCAAGGCGAACAGTTTCATGAGCAGGGGATCTGAAAAGACCAATGTTCCCTCTTGGTTCGCAACCTGTTGCGGCGGTACAACCTGCATGGTCGCGAGCCCGATCAACGCTATAGGCAATAACGCAATAAATCCAGCAATAGGCCCGGCGACGCCGATATCAAAAACGGCCTTTCTCGATGGCATCGGCGACAGAATCTTTATGAAGGCACCGAACGTGCCTGCCGGTCCTATCATCGGCGGAGTCGGAATAAAAAACGGTAATGTGGCTTCGACCTTGTAAATACGACAGGCGATGTAATGACCCATCTCATGGCAGATCAAAATAAAAAGCAGCGAACCCGAAAAACTCAATCCGTCCAGCAGCCTTGCGGGGTTAATAACCAGCTGCCTTACCGCATCGACTATCAAGGCCCCATAGATCGTCGGAAGAGCGAAAATGAACTGCAGAAATTGGGGCAGAGTCTGTGGATCAACGAGCGCCGGCGCATCGGACGTGTCAAAAGGACTGTACGGGCCGAAAGGATACAGCGTGCCGGCAATTGTTGCGGTGCAAAAAGTAAGTGCCAGCAGCAGCAGATGTTTGATCCAGGTACTGGCCGTCGGCCGCTGCATAGGCGGCGGCTGATAAACGGGATATCTTTCTATGAACTCCTGATCGGTCATTTAGGTAATAAAAAAGATCGCAGCTCGCGTTACACGCTTTCGCGCTTTTTCGATCTGCGATCAAATTGCTAATGATCTAATGATTTCCAACCAGGTTAGACGGCCTTGGCCGACAAATCTTTGCCCGGCTTAAATCTGATCGTCTTACCCGCGGGGATCGGCACTTCTTTGCCTGTCCGCGGATTCCTTCCTACTCCCCTTTTTCTCGGTTTTACGACAAATACGCCGAAGCCGCGAAGCTCAATTCGTTTTCCGGCGGCAAGAGCATCTTTCATCGCTTCAAAGAGCGAATCTACGACCTGCTCCGCCTTTTGCTTCGGAACGCCCGTACGGTCCGCGACCAGATTAACGATGTCTAGTTTGATCATTTTTCCTCCTGACGAAATGGAAACGGAGAGAGAACTAAACAATAACGCTCTAGAATCATAATCCTCTAACTCTACATCTGTCAAGATTTTGCGGTTAAGGCGACGATCAAGGTAATTGTTTACCCTGATAGTAATGCTACCCGGAAATGCTAGAATCGAAAACATTGGCAGCAAAAAGGAGGACGGTAATTATGCGATGGAGTGACCTGAGGCAAAGCAGTAATATCGAGGACCGCCGGGGGCTTGGCGGGCGTGGAGTTGCGGTAGGCGGAGGCGGTATTGGCATCCTTATTCTGGCAGTCGCGATCTACTTGTGCGGTGGTGACCCCAGCCAATTATTTCAGGGAGGCCTTCCCCAAGGTGAAGTTCCGGTCCCGCAGGCTTCAAATGCGGCCCCCGCAAGAGAGGATACGAATCGGCAGTTTGCCGGAGCGATCATCGGTAGCTTAGAGGACACGTGGCGGCAGGTACTCCCCCAGCAGGCCCGAATTCGCCTCCAGGAACCTAAGCTGGTTTTGTTTACCGGACAGGTTTCCTCGGCCTGCGGTTATGCTAGCGCCGCAACCGGCCCATTTTATTGCCCCGGCGATCAAAAACTCTACCTCGATTTTGCATTTTTCGACGAGCTCAAGCGAGAGTTCAAGGCTCCAGGGGATTTTGCCCAGGCTTACGTAATCGCCCACGAGTACGGCCATCATATCCAAAACCTTACCGGGATGATGGACAAGGTCCAGCGGGCTGGTCAGAACAACAGGCTTTCCGTAGCTCTCGAACTGCAGGCTGATTGTTATGCCGGGATCTGGGCTGCGCACGCTCGAGACCAGGGTAGGCTTGACGCCAGTGATCCTGATGAAGCCCTAAGGGCCGCAGCGGCCGTAGGTGATGATATGATCCAAAAACGCACCCAGGGTTATGTGGTTCCGGACTCCTTCACACACGGCACTTCAGAACAGCGGACGCAGTGGTTCGATAAAGGAATGCAATATGCCGATATGAAGCAATGTCAGACGCTGCGATGATCACGGAGCAAACGGCCGGCCGTAGATCTCCTGGTAAACCCATCCTAGAAACCTGGCCTCGGCCGTGCACAGGGCTTCAAGCCAGCAGCTTGTGAGATATAGCCTTTTTTCGGAATTTGTTGTCAATTTTTCGGATCTTTGCAGGGCCGAAGCATCCGGATCGTCGTCTAATCGATATGATTCGGTTAATTGTGTTTTCGTCTCGCGTGATTCGTGAAGTGCATTCAAAACATCGCTGATCCACAATTTTAGAAGCGGCTCCGATCGATTCTCGGACAGGGCCTGGATAGCACCGATCGCAAATCGAGCTTCGGCATTTTCGAACGGATATATAGCAATCCCGTTCGCCTTATCGTCCGCTTGCTTCCACTGGAAAAGCTCATCGACATGTGCATGCCGCATGCGAGCTGTTCTCTCATCGTAGGTCAGAAACCATTCGAGTAGATCAGCCAGCGAGTTTACATCGGTTTCGCCTGTCTGCGGGTCAGGGCGCAATTTCGGAGGCTGATTTTCTCCGGCGGTCGTTTCGGCCATGTTTTTATTTAAACATCAATCCGTAGGGAAACCAATCTGGCATTTAAAATATTTGCGTCCACGGCTATAATCCCCATACCCAGGCTATTCGGCCAAATCTGATCAGGAGTAAGGAAATCCGAAGATAATCCGGAGAAAAGAATGCAGACCCAATACGTAACCTGCCCAAATTGCCGATCACAGAACCTCGCGCAATCTGGGCTTTGTTCGAACTGCGGCACGATGCTGCCTGTTAGCCCGATGCCGATGCAGCAGGTTTACACCCAAAAGCCTCCGGGAGCAGATAAGAAGCTTGCCGCGGGCCTATGTGGCATTTTGCTGGGCGGCCTCGGCATACACAAGTTTATCCTCGGCTACCAGAACGAAGGGATAATCATGCTCGTGATCTGGCTGGTCGGATTGATCTTTTTCTGCGGGATACCGTCTATGGTCATCAGCATCATCGGGATAATCGAGGGCGTAATGTATCTGACCAAGTCAGATGAGGAATTCGCTCAAACCTACATTCTAGGGAAGAAGGCCTGGTTCTAGCGTGTTTACCGGATTGATCGAAGAATTGGGCCGTGTTGCCGAGATCGGCCGGCACGCAGCCGGGATGCGTCTGGTTATCGAGGCGGATCTGGTAACTTCGGATCTTTCGAATGGAGATTCCATTTCGGTAAGCGGAGTCTGCCTTACCGCCCTCGATGTTTCTCCCTCGTCATTTTCAGCGGACATTTCGCCCGAAACCCTGGGAAGGACCACACTCGGTTCTTTGACATTGGGTTCACCCGTAAATCTTGAGAGAGCAATGCTTCCGACAACGCGGCTCGGCGGCCACTTTGTCCAGGGCCACGTTGACGGCACAGGTGAACTTGTACAAGCCAAGTCCGAAGGAGAGTTTTGGACCGTGTCGATCGGATATCCCGCGCATCTCGCCCGTTATTTTGTCGAGAAGGGCTCGGTCGCTGTTGAAGGCATTAGTCTGACGATCGCGCGTCTCCACGAAGGTTCATTTGATATTGCCGTAATACCAAAAACCTGGGATCAGACTAACCTTTCCAAGCTAAAAAAAGGCGACCACGTCAACCTGGAGGTCGACATGGTCGCCAAATACATCGAGAGAATTATGCAGTTTCAGGTAGATTCCTGAACCGCCTATACACCGATCCTGAGTATGTGAAAAACTACATAGACGGTCGCGGCCAGAAGCGCCCAACTTGCGCCGATCGTGAATAGAGTAAGGTAGGTGCCCCTCGAGATCCTGATCCCGAAGTTACTGCTGAGATGACCGGCCATGCCGGCCAGTTTTTCACTCGACAGCATCATCAACACCCCTATCACGAAGTTATACATTACGATCATTCCGCTCGGATCAAAGTTTGTCATCTACTTCTCCCCTCCGGCGAGTTTACCGATGAGCGAGAAGAGCGGCAGATACATAGAGATAACGATCGAGCCAATTGTTACGCCGAGGAAAGCTATCAGGACCGGCTCCATCATAGCCAGCAGATCGCCTATGGCCGAGTCCACTTCTTCTTCGTAAAAATCGGCGATCTTGCCGAGCATCGCGTCAAGAGCTCCTGTCTGCTCTCCAACGCCGATCATCTGGCCGACCATATGTGGAAAGACCTTGGTCGCCTTTAAGGGATCCACGAAATTCTCACCGCGTTCGACGCCGGCACGTACTTTCAGAATAGCGTCTTCAATGATCACATTCCCGGCGGTCTTAGCAGTAATATCAAGGGACTGAAGGATAGGTACACCGGACGAAAGCAAAGTTGAAAGGATTCGGGCAAACCGGGCCACCGCCACCTTTTGCAGGATGCCGCCAAAGATCGGCAGCTTGAGCATTAGCGAATCGATCTGCCACCGCCCCTTTGGTGTCTTGTAATAGTAGCTCGTTGCCACAGACCCCAGGACTATCGTCACGAGCATTGCCAGCCCGCCCCACCCGGCCAGGAATCCGCTTATCCCCATCACGATGCGGGTTGGCAGCGGCAGTGCCTCGCCCGGCCCCAACAGCCCGAGGAAGATCTGCTCGAACTGCGGAATGACGATGATCATGATCAAGGCGATCGCTCCGATCGCTACCAAAATAACCGCAGCGGGGTAGATCGAGGCCGATACGATACTTCGTTTCAGCTTCACGACCTTTTCGATCAACGTCGCAAGCCTCTGCAGGATCAGATCCAGGACACCGCCCGTTTCACCGGCCTCGACCATGTGGGTATAAAGACTATCGAAAACCTTAGGGTGCTTTTCAAGGGCCGCGAACAATGTCGAGCCTTCTTCCACATTCTGACGGACCTGGCGCAGGACGTCCTTGAAGAACGCGTTTTGCTGCTGTTCGCCGAGAATATCGATACATTGCACCAAGGGAAGTCCCGCATCGATCATTACTGAGAATTGTCGAGTGAAAACAGCCAGTTCCTTGGCTTTCACCTTTTTTCGACGGCCGATCTTCGGTATCG
Organism: Pyrinomonadaceae bacterium; assembly: GCA_041751735.1. Classification (GTDB taxonomy): domain Bacteria; phylum Acidobacteriota; class Blastocatellia; order Pyrinomonadales; family Pyrinomonadaceae; genus OLB17. Next base: position 29,956 of record JBGSWW010000068.1, read on the forward strand.
ATATCTCACGCCCCTTTTCGGACGCTTGAGTCAACACGATCTGCTCACGCCGAAGCAGCGATCTGAGTTCGTCCTGTGTTGCGGCTTCCCGTTCACCCGCGATCAGTTCGTTCAGGCGGTTTCTTCCTTTAAATACGTATGTTGGCATGGTAACTCCAATGGCAAATGAAAAGTGGAGAATGGAAAACTGAAGTGGGAATTAGGTGATCAGGTTCAGAAATCTTTCTTGTTTCATTTTCCCTCCTCGTTTTCCACTTGCATTATGTCTTAGCGAGGTCTCTCGCCGATGTTTCGGGCCTGGGCGTAAGGACTACCCGGTGCAGGCCTGACGGCTGGCCTACCGGTCGCCGTTCCGTAGGATTCGTTCAGGCCTGAGCCGCGGTCGATCAATTCCTTCAATTCTTCGGCGTTTGACGACCGCTGGATCGCAGTCTCGAGCGTGATCTGACGCTTGTGATGAAGAGAAGCCAATGCCTGGTTAAAGGTCTGCATCCCGAATTTATCTTGCCCGGTCTGCATCATCGAATAGATCTGATGTATCTTGTCCTCACGGATCAGATTCCTGATAGCAGCATTCGGGACCAGGATCTCGAGAGCCATAACCCGGCCGTCGCCGCTGGCTTTTGGAAGCAGAGCCTGGCACAGAATGCCTTCAAGTACGAGCGAGAGTTGTGTGCGTACCTGCGCCTGCTGCTCGGCAGGAAAAACGTCGATAATACGATTGATCGTGGAATAGGCCGAATTCGTATGCAGCGTTGCAAAGGTCAAATGGCCCGTTTCAGCAATGCGAAGGGCCATCTCGATCGTTTCGAGATCACGCATTTCACCAACGAGCACGACGTCAGGATCTTGGCGAAGAGCCGTTCGAAGGGCCGCTCCGAAAGAATGCGTATCGGCGGCGACCTCACGCTGATTGACAATGCAGTTCTTGTGGCTGTGCAGAAACTCGATCGGATCTTCGATGGTAAGAATGTGGTCGTGGCGATCAATATTGATCTTGTCGACCATTGACGCAAGCGTGGTCGATTTACCTGAACCGGTCGGGCCGGTGACAAGTATCAACCCTCGCGGCTTTTTACACATATCAGACACCACAGTGGGCAGTCCAAGAGCGTCAAAGGATTTGATCTCGTACGGAATTGCACGAAAGACCGCCCCAACCGCACCTTTCTGGTTGAACAGGTTGGCACGAAAGCGAGACATTCCTTTCAATCCGAATGAAAAATCAAGCTCAAGGTTCTCTTCGAACCTGTGTTTCTGAGAATCGGTCAGGACTGAGTAAGCGAGGCGCTTCGTATCGGAGGGAGTAAGGGACGTAAATCCCGGCAAGGGAGCTAGGTGACCGTGGACGCGCACCTGCGGTGAGGAATTGGTGGAGAGATGAAGGTCCGAGCCCCCAAGATCTGTCATTTTCCTGAGCAGATCCGGGAGTGTGACGTTTGATTCAGCGGTGGTTTGTTCGTAGCTCATGGTATTTTTTGTGGGAGAAAAACGACAGTTATTTTACGGCCGCGCGTTGGACCGGACGAACCCGGCTCTTTAGAGAATTGATCACCTTTTCTGATTCGTCAGCAAGGCGTTCGGATTCCTGAACGGGTGAATTTGTCGCGACGTTGTAGATCCGCCCGTCCACCTCGGTGAAATAGAACATTCTAGACTGGAGAGATCCGTTCTTTGCCTGAGATTGAGCGACCACGACGTAGACCGGTTGTCCGGCGACGGTCTTCTCATAGTCGTTTACGACCCAGCCGTTCTCACGGATCATGCGGTCGATAACTTCGCGGCGAAGCGAGGAGGTGGAAACTCCGCCAACCGTTTTTCTCGTGTTTGTATTCTCAGGGATCGCGGGTCCGACGACTGTGATCGATGCCGAACCAACCTGGTCACCGGCAGAGTTGTCTACTCGAAACTGTAGTTCTGAAGGGGTAGCCTGAGCCGGCCGCCAACCGTGTGGTGCCGGATCACCGGATGGAAGGACAGCTGCGCGGCCTGAATCAACGAGCTGCTTGGGAAGTGTCGTTGAATTTTTGCCGGCGGCCCTAACGGGACTCCCCGTCTGGATCCTGCGTGCTTTTGCTAGGCGGAGCTGGCGCAAGCGAAGCTGACGTTCACGTTTTGCATTGGCCTTTTTCCGACGTTCCTGAGCGCGATATAACTGCCACCAACGCTTCGAATATTTCTTAACACCTCGCCAGTAACGTTTCTTCTTCTTAGCCTTTTTTGCTGTCCGCGGCCCAGCCTCTGCAAATTCGGTCGCGAGCGGAATTATGGTCCCGATACCTACCAGTAATGCCAATGATAATGCTATTGCCCTTAATACCATGTGTCCTCCCAATTCCTAGATCACCGTTTCCTTGACGACTTCCTCGATCGTTGTAATGCCCTCGCGGATCTTGCATAGTCCCGATTCACGCAGGGTCACCATTCCCAGATCGATCGCTTTTCTCCGTAATTCCATCGCGCTCGCGCCAATAATTATCAGTTCCCGGAGTTCGTCAGTGATCTCCATGACCTCGTATAGTCCGACTCTTCCCTTAAAACCTGTGTTGTTGCATGTGGTGCACCCGCGGCCTTTATAGATCTTTAGTTCGGACGCTTCCTGCTTCGAAAAACCGACGTCCACCAACCCTTCGGGAGGAAGATTGACTTGCTCTTTACATTCGCTGCAAATTCGGCGGATCAGCCTCTGAGCCTGGATAATATTGACGCTTGTTGCGACGAGAAACGGCTCGATGCCCATATTGACCAAGCGTGAAACCGTCGACGGTGCATCGTTGGTGTGAAGCGTCGAAAGCACAAGATGGCCGGTAAGTGCCGCTTTAATAGCGATCTCAGCCGTTTCGAAATCCCGGATCTCACCGACCAGTACGATGTTCGGGTCCTGTCGAAGAAAAGATCGCAGGGCCGCGGCAAAATTGAGCCCGATCTGCTCTTTCATCTGCACCTGGTTGATGCCCTGCAGATTGAACTCGACCGGATCCTCAGCCGTCATGATGTTTGTCTCCGACGTATTGAGTGTCTGCAAGGCTGAGTAGAGCGTATTCGTCTTACCGGAACCGGTCGGACCTGTGACGAGAACCATTCCGTACGGGTTGGCGATCGCACGCTTGAATTTCTCGAGGCTTTCAGGCTCGAACCCTAACTTGGTCATGTCGAGCATCAGCTTGTCTTTATCCAGGAGACGGAGAACGACCTTCTCGCCAAAAAGCGTGGGCAGCGTCGAAACACGAAAATCCAGTTCGCGTGAGCGATTGTCGACCTTCACCTTGATCTTGATGCGTCCATCCTGAGGAAGCCGCTTTTCCGAAATGTCGAGCTTCGCCATGATCTTGAGACGCGAGATGAGCGGATCGCGGATCTTCATCGGCGGATGCATTACGTCATAAAGCACGCCATCGATCCTGAACCGAATGCGAAAGTCGCGTTCGTAGGGTTCAACGTGTATATCTGAGGCTCCGCGTCGGAGCGAGTCGACCATTAGGACATTGACCAGGCGAACGACCGGAGCATCTTCGCTGGCACGGGCGAGTGCGGCGAGATCGATCTCGTCGTTATCCTCGATGATCTCGAGCTCTTCATCATGTGCGCCCCCGAATTCGAACCTATCGAGCGATACGTCGAGATCCGACGCAAGGATCCTTTCATCGGCCGCGGGAACTCCTCGCGAACCATTCCTTTGGCCGTTTCGTCCGTTCGCAAACCCGACCTTTTCGGTTTCATTTGCGAATGCCGCGTCAAAGATATCGATCTCGCTCGAACCGCTGTAGTATTTGGCAATAGCAAGCTGAATGGACGTTTCAGATGCGATGACCGGTTCTACGTTCAACCCGGTCATGAACTTGATATCGTCCATGGCGAATACGTTCGTAGGATCGGCCATTGCCAGGGTCAGCGTGGCACCGACCTTTGATATGGGAAGAACGGAATATTTTAGAGCGACGTCTTCCGAGATAAGCTTTATGACCTCGTTCTCGATCTGGAAAAGATCGAGATTGATCGACGGCACGCCGTATTGGCGCGACAGAACGGCAGTAACAACATCGTCCGATACGAATCCCAGTCTCACGAGATTTGAACCCAGACGGCCGCCATGCGCCCTTTGGTAATCCAGCGTTTCCCGCAGCTGCTGCGACGTGATCAAATTTTCGCGGACGAGAATTTCTCCAAGTTTTGCTGACATTATATAAGCGTGAGCCCAGGATCAAGCGCGACTCGCTGAAATGGAGTGCAGAAATGCTGATAGGTCAATCTGAAAGAGAGGTCAAAAAACGATGGTAAACATCGTTTAGACATAATACTACAGTGTTGAACGACTGGGTGTCAAACGATTTCTTTTCGTAACTTCGGTCAGAATGACAGAATGGGGGATCGAAATTGGGGCGCGGCTAATGCACGATCTGCTGATCAGTCAGGCTGACCGTTCATTGCCCGTCCCTATTTTTCTTTAACTGGACAATGAAAGAGCGAATTGCGGTTGCGTCGGAGCTGTCGGGAAAGATGGTGAGAAATTCCTCGTACAGGGAAATTGCCTCCGAATACATTTTTTGATTTTCATAGACAAGCCCCAATATTTGGTATATTACCGAGGCATCGGGAGCACCCGACAGTTGTTTAAGAGCGGTCTTCAAGTATTTTGTGGCTTCTGCATAATGTTCAGCCTCGGCGTCAAACTCCCCTGCACCCGCAGCGGCCTCACCTTTCTCTTTATAAAGCAGGCCAAGCCCTGTATAAGCTTCGGGCTGGAAGCCTTTACCCTCGGTTATAGAGCGTTTGAACGCTGCAATAGCTTTATCTTCGTCCCCATTTTCCTTATTTATGCGGCCCTCAACGGCGGACAGTTCGGCGTAACGTGGACGTAGCCTCCTCGCCCCGGCGATCGCAGTCTTTGCCGCGTCAAGGTCGTCTGCCTCAAGCAGTACCCGGGCAAGGGCGAGGTACGCCTGAGGATAATTAGGGCGCAGCTTTACCGCCTTCCGATAAGCCTCCGCCGCCTTTTCGCGGTCGACATAGGACAGGCGTTCGCCCTCCTGAAATGCAAGCTCGGCCTCATCGCTAGTCTTAATTAGCGAAACCTTGATGACACCTCGCTGAACAGCGGTCACGGGTTGTGAAATTTCCTTGAACCCGGCGGCACGAACCCGTAAAGTGTGTGCCCCGCCGGTTACCGTACGTATCTCGAGACTTCCTTGATCGTCAGTGGTTCCGTAACGCACGTCGTCGAGCCACACGATCGCCTTCGGCTCGGTGTTAATTGTTATGGTGCGAAATTTTGCCGAAGGCCCGGATCGACTGGTTTGTGCAGTCATCTCGACGGACGTAAGCAAAAACAACACAAGACAGTAAACTGACAAAACTATTCGAGAATTACAGTTCATCTTTAACCCCAGTGGGAATTATACATTTTATTCGACGCACGCATTTTCACGAGAGTTGTTCTGATTCCAGTCACGGCGAAGTCACAACGACGATCGGACAAGCCCGATCCGGCTAAACTTGATTTTTGTGTGGGCCAAACTATAATAAATTGTTTGTGGCTGGGTAGCTCAGCTGGTTAGAGCACGGGATTCATAACCCCGAGGTCGGGAGTTCAAGTCTCCCCCCCGCCACCAATAATAACGGGTACGTCGTGGATTTGCACGAGTGCCCTTTTTCGATATTGTGTGCCTATAGTGTGCGGCTTTAAATAAATCAGGTGCCAAACATCATTTTTTCCATGTGTTCCGTTGCGTCTTTTTGCATTGTCGGAAGGACATGGGAATAGGTGTCAAGCGTTAACGCTATCGACGAATGCCCAAGGCGTTCCGAAACGATCTTTGGATTGACCCCCTTTGAAAGAAGAAGAGTGGCCATTGTATGTCGAAGGTCATAAAGCCTGATTTTGGGCAATGAGCCTTCGGAAATTATCTTCTTGAAATGTCTCCGATCGAGATTTCCATATAGAGTAGGGGTGCCGATTTCTGACGGAAAAAGTAGACCATGGTCTTCATAAGCGTCCCCAATCATCAATCTGGCCTCGAGTTGACTCCGTCGGTGGGACTTCAACGCAGAAATTGCAGAGTGCGAAAGTGGAATGGACCTTCTGCTTTGGGCGGTCTTGGGTTCAGTAAACGTGAATCCTCCACCTTTACGCAGTACAAGTGCACGCAGCACAGCCAGACGTGAATTTTCAAAATCAATATCCTTCCATTGCAAAGCTAAATATTCCTCCGGCCGCATACCGGTTTCGATTGCCAGGACAAATGCAACATAATACCGATCTGTTTTTGCCGAATCCAGAAAAATCGCGGTTTCCTCGGCTGTAAAGCACTGCATCTCCCTTTTCACGATTTTCGGTAGTTCCACCAACTCGCAAGGATTCTGACTTATCATCTTCCATTTCACGGCCTGTTTTAATGCAGGCGATAGAACGTTATGAATATGGCGGACGGTTTTGGCGGAAAGCCCGTTTTTAAGAATTTTGGTGTAGAGCGATTGAATATCATAAGCCTGCAGGTCACAGAGTCGTTTAGCCCCAAGGGCCGGTCTTACATGAACGTTAAGTTTCGACTCATACCCTTCAAAAGTTGGGGGCCGGACCTTGATGCGCGCCACTTGATCCAGCCATTTATCTAAATAGCTGTTCAGCGGAATGGAGGCCGGCTCTATGAATTGTCCAAGGTCCTTTTCCCGGAGCTTCGCCGTGAGCCATTTTTGAGCGTCTTTCTTTGAACCACGAATTGTCTTATTGAAGTACTTCCTTTTCCCGTCGGCTTGACGCCCAAGAAAAATGCGAACGGTAAAGGTATTCTCATTTCGTTTTACGATTTGTCCGGCCATAGGTTTCCTCCACATCTAGCATAAACAACTAATAGAACTATATCGCATGCGATATAGTTCCGCAAGCAAAAGTATATCATTTGCGATAGAGATTTCATTCGTCTAGAATCACTCTCGTATGGGACTATTAAATACAAAACAAGCTGCCGAAAAGCTCAAGGTTTCGGCAGTTCGAGTCCGCCAGTTGATACGTCAGGGCCGAATTGAGGCGCAGCGTGTTGGGCGTGATTACGTAATCAAAGAACCAGATCTGAAACGGGTCGCAGAAAGAAAACCGGGCCGTCCCATAAACTCGAAAGGTAGAGTTGAAGAATGAAAACCTGTAACGATTTGTGGCAAACACCCTGGTAGAAATAGCTCGAGTGTTCAATGATGGGTCGCCACTGGGTAGAGATGAAGTGCCAATGGAAAAACTGCCAGAATGAGTCGACTAAAACTCTTTTCCGACCGGTAACTGGATAAAGAATGATCCTATTACTAAGAAACGGATGTGGAATGAAGAATGCCCGTTTGCCAACACTGTGAGGCCGAAGCGAAACGGGAATATCGTTACGAAGTATCAGTCGCCCGCAGGGTCAATTAGCTTTTCTCTACCAATTAATGAACGTAATAGTCCAAGGTGTCTCAAATCTTGAACCTAGAGCTCATCCCTACGAAGGCGAGTATGACAGTCGCGTTAGGCATTATGATTTCGTTCGTCAGCCAGAATTGATTCGGCAAGTACTAGAAGACTTCAAGCCTTGGGAGAAATATGAAGCCGTCCAGGATTTCTACCAACTCTTGGAGTGGATCAATGGTCCAAGTAGGATCTTCGAAACCAGTGATTGTCGGTTGGAGGCTCCAAAGGCCAACCCTTATCCTGATATGCTCTTCAAGAAAATTCTCTTTGGTAGGGTAATGATATTTTTCCGCAACTGGGCTTCTAATTATGCTGACATCCTAGCGAATAAAAGATACTTTGTAAGCAACGATCTCCAAGACCTTACCAACGGTCTGGCTGCTTTCCTGCCAAAGGTACACCGAGAAGCCCCTGTTACGTTCCAAATTTATTGTGCGCCAACCTATTATCGACATGATAACGAATTACCTTCTTTCGGACATCAGCTCATGATTCAGTGGAATTGTTGGGGGGATAGTGACCAAGGACTATTTACTAATCTATCCGCAGGAATTGATGCGATAGGCGGAGCCTTGAAAGAAGCCGCGACGGAAACCAAAGCAGGAAGTCTGGGTTAAGCGAACAAAAATATGAAACTACTACTCACACTATTTCACAGGCCGATCAAAGACTAAAATATCCCCTGTCACTTTCTTCGTCGGCTTCTTCTTGCCGCCGGGCCAACATGGCCCCTAGGGAAGCATAAGCGTTGTTAGTTTGTATCTCGCGGCTCGTTAGTTCCTCAGGTTGTGAATCAGCGCGTCCCTCGATCTCCGAAAGACGAAAATGATGCGGGACCCACTTTTCGCGCTCCTCCGCGGGTGAAAGCGGTTCGCTGTGCACCCCGAAGACGTTCATCAGCCCTAGTAGAGCATCGACGTAATCATCGTCCGTTTTGTTCTGCCCGCTATTCTGATGGCTGTACAGCGGCAGCTCGTATCGGGCTCGGGTCAGACCCTTGTAGTTCGTCGGTTGTGCTACGTAACAGTTCCCCATCTCACCTTGTAGCAGCTCCCCCTGGTCATCAGGCACAACCATGTAAAATCTCGGCCGACCCATTATGCCGGCACGAAACGGGTGATCCTTAGAGTGGTCGATCTCCAGCAGGTTCTGTACCTGCGGCACGCCCGAGCCTCTCTTCGGCTTCCACTTGTTGAAGAAGGTCTTGAGGTGATCCGCCAGATCTATTCGCATCGTGTTCAGTGCAGCACTGGCCTCGTGGCTCATCAGGTGCTGCTTGATCTGATGGTCGCCTACGTTCCATTCTGCCAACGCCGTCTTGAGGGCCGCGGCTACCCGCCCAGGGCTTACAAGCGGCACATCCTCCCCAACGTTGTGCGGGAAAGTGGGCAGTATCACCTCGGTGAAGGCGAAGAAGCTGTCATTGAGCGGAACTGACTGGTTCGGTCGTGCGATGGCGGCAATGGCTGTAGGGTGTCCGATCGTAGTTCCCCAGTCGAGCCCCAGGCCGACATTCCAGTTTGCGGGTATGATCGGGTGCTGGCGGGAGTCGCTCCAGACGTTCACACCATAACGAGCAAAGAACTGTCTGAACTCGGAGTATGTTATGACGTGGACCACCTCATCCCATTCCCGGAAGTCGCCGTCGTCTTCGACCTTCTTCACATCCTGTTGACACTCTCGATCGAAGGTAGCTTTGCCGAACTTGTTTAGTAACTTATTGGCATACTCAACCGATATCGCCGGGTCGTATGCTTCTCCGTTTGTGATCACCCATTCCTTGGCGTTGCTGTGGTCCCCTGGAATATCGACCTTCTCGGCGTCGTAACGGGTAAGTAGAGGATACGGACCGCAGAAGATACGATCGGACAGTATGTCTGCCCGGTGATCGAGGATCTGAGAACAGATAGAATCGCGATAGATAAGGTTCTGCGGCATCAGCACGACAGTGTCGTCGTTGCCTGCGGCAAGGATCTCGCCTTTTAGCAGTTCGATCAGCTTCTTCACGAACTGAGGGCTCACGCCCAGCTTGTCGATGTCGTCGAGAACGATCACGTCAAACCTCGTTCCGATCGGGGACTTCCATCCACGGGAACTTCCCTGCAGCGAAAGAGGCACCACCATTGCGTCAGAGGCCGTAACAATGGCATCCCTCGACCACTGGGCAGCCATATTGCGTAACTTCTGCACTTTGGGTCTGCAGTGCGGATAGTCCCTGAGAAGGGCGGGTGTCTCGAGCAGTGCCTTGATGGAATCGAAATGCTTACCGGCCTTGTCTTCTTCCAGAGATACGTAGCCGATCATACGACGCTTCTTCCTGGCGATCAGTGACGCGACCCATGCCTCCGCATTCGTCGATTTACCCACGCCTCTTGGCTGGCACTCGATACGAGGGCGAACATATCCGGTCGGCTCAATGCTCCATCCCCACTTCCAGAACTCCTTTTGATATTCGGTAAACGGGCGGTTGAACTGTTCAGGAAAGTAATGTGCTGCCCAATCGTGTCCCGTGTAGGGTGAGACGATCGCAGTCTGGTTTATAAAGCCGCGCTTCCGCTCTATCTCGGTAGCGACCGCTATTGCTTCAGCGTACTCCTGTTCGTCAATGGACAGCATCTGAGATCTCGGGATACTTCTGCGCGGTAAAGGCCCTGGCTTTCTCTTCCGTCCAACCCTGGGCAATGAGCTTTGCTGTCACTTCCATTGCAATCTCCCTAACGGTGGCAGGGTTATCTTTGTCCTTCATGTAAGCTCCGCTCATCTTCGCGAATTGAGCGATGGTGAGATCGCATTTGTCTATGGTTTTTAGAGCGAAGTCGCGCAGATCTACCGTCTTGATCGTGTGATCCCGTACTTCATACTTCCCCGCAGTCCGGTCGAGCAACTCCTGTAAGGACGCCTTCTGCCGCGTAGGCCTCCCCTGTGCATCCGTCACCAACGGGTCGTGATATACGACCTCGACCTCTGCGGCTCTCGGGTCAACAGTAAAAGCCTCGTCGTCGGTTGGGTCTACCATCCACTTCTCGGCGGCGGCACGGGCTTTCTTGACGAAGGCGAGTTGTTCACAGAACTCTTCGTACACATCAATCGCCTTAGCGATCCTACCTTCTTTCACCAGTGCCTGTAGATCTAGCTTGAGGCAGTTCTCCGCGTGCCGGGAGACGCTCATGTTGCTCATCCCGTAGTTTAACGAAATGCCACGAAACGAACTGCGTTTAGATATAGCTTTATTGATTATCGCCACCGCCGAGTGGTTGCATACACTGCACTTGCGGCCGGTCGACGTTCGTTTCGGTCGAGTGTTTTCTTCTTCTGAAGGGATCGGAGCGGAACCACTCATAGATAAAGTATATCAGACTGTCTAATATATGAATGGATTAATTATTGCCATACTAATATATCAGGTATGGTCATTCAGATTAAGCTCCTCCATCGGGATCTGATCGATCAGGTCTTTGCAAGTAGCGAGGCCGTCGGGATGGTGAACCTCGCATGGTTGCAAATGTACTTAACAGCGACGGCGTTTTGGACACTACTTTCTCGGGGGACGGCCGATTGCTTTACGGCTTTAGCCCCGACGATGTCGATGAAGCCCTTGCCATGGTCTTGCAACTGGATGGTCGCATCGTGATAGCAGGCTGCATTCATGGCGGCGGACTGCTCAATGATTATTTGATAGCGCGAATCGAGCAGGATGGAAGCCTCGACCAGACGTTCGGCCAGGGCGGGTTCACGAGGATAGAATTTAGTCCGAGTCCGGATATTGCTCTCGGCGTCGCGATTCAAAGCGATGGTAAGATCATTGCCGCCGGGAGAAGTATTTTTATACGGACTGCCCGATATCTCTATCCACTTTTCCAGGGGCGTTTTTCGTGGCTTGACCGGTCGCGTCACCGCGGCGAAGCAGCTTCACGAATCGATGACCGTATGTGCCTCGATCAACGCCTCAACTTTACCGTCTTTCTCGGTGTCTTTATCTGCGAGATATTCGCTGTAGGTCCGGGCCAGATCAGCCGAGATGACGCGGGCCACTCGTTTGTACGCATCCTCGATCACCACGGTGTCCGCTACCTCGACGAATTCGTCGAACGACATCGCCCGTGAAGCGGTGTCCGTCGTTAGCATTTCCCTCCACAGTCAGCACGGCCGAACGGGCCGCCTCGATCTCGTCGCGGTATCGGACTCGCAAACCGTCCACGACCTTACGCATTTCAGGGTGAGCGATCTTGCCCGCATTCGGCCTTGCAGGCACAGGACTACGAATATGGTGAACCGGAGGACCTGAAAGGGCTGACGAAATACTACGTCAACACCAGCGGCGATATTAAGGTTCGGAGAAAGATCGTCGAGGCTATCAGCAACAAGCTACCGAATCTCCTTTTAGTCAACGATCAGACCGCTAGCCAGATCCGCGTCGATCTTTGGTGAGTTACACGACGGATTGAGGGGCGGGGTAAATGATTCCGGCGGGCATCTTAAAACCGAGAGCATGCCAACCGGCACAGGTGTGTCGGCCGCGAATCATTATCAATTTAACGAGCCGGTTGGAGGAGCTTCCCCATGATAAGTTCTTAGTCCTAACAGAAATGTTGTCAGTCGTAGAGCGGGGACTAGAGGGAATCCGTACAGAGATGCTACTGGGGAAGGACTGCGCTGGAGTGAGTGGTCAACTGGCGGAGCAGTGCCAGCTGTTTCGAGGAAGTTGGCTCCAAATTTGTAGTACTCATTTCAAAAGGAGCTGAATCCAGCCGTGTACATCTGGATTGGTGGCGATATTTGAGATTGCGGCTATCAGCGAACTCGAATCACCCGCAACGCTTAACGACTTAAAGAAACCACTTTCCTTAATAACTTGTTCGCGCTCGGCGGCTGGAGTGAAAATAAGCACGGTCAGAATCTCAGCAAGGGCTTTCGGATCGGTATTCGGGGGCAAGTCCAAGGCTGCGATAAGGGACGAAGCTTCCGCAACGTGAAGATTGTCCCCGGCATTATTGATTGCATTAAACCCGTCGATATCCAGGTCCGCACTGCAGTTGAAATACATTCCGTGACCCACATTGCCCTCAGTATGAATGCCGCGAAGTTTGATCTTGGGGCGGTCTTGATTGTCGTCGTCGTTCATAATTTCGTGGGTTCGGTCATTGGACCGTGGTTAAAGTAAGTAAGGCTTGTATTCGCTTCCAGGCTGACAGTTTCTTGCGGTCCTAATGCTTCAGCCTTTTCTAATCCAAACACCCTCTCTGCCATCCCGATTACTCATATACATCATATCGCCACCTCTGACTTTGCGCGCTTATCTACTTCTAATTGCTCGTTGATTATCGACCGAATGTGCCCTATCACAACACCAGCATCGAAATCCGCGACCCGAGAATATCCGCGCTCCGTATACTTCAGCCGCCTATCTTCGTTCTCGAGCATATCCTGCATCGCCTCGGTGAGAGCAGACATATTTCCAACTGGAACTAATACTCCAAATTCTGCATGCTCGATCGTTTGCTCCCCGCTTAGTTTTGATTCGGTTCCAGGCGCAAGTAATTCACGGGGACCCGTTTCGCAATCGGTCGAAATCACTGGCAATCCGCACGCCATCGCTTCAGTCAGGACGTTGGGGAAACCTTCGAAGTCGGACGCTAGTACAAAGCAATCGGCTCGCCCCAAATACTTAAAGGGGTTCCGCTGGTGATCTAAAAACAGAATGTCTTTCTCTAGGCCCATCGAACCCACAAGATCACGGATCTCAGTAAACTTGCCCCCCTTTCCAATAAAAAGAAGTTGGGCGTCCTTACTTCCGAGGCGGTTGAAGGCCTCCACCATTAACCGATGGCCTTTCTGAGGGCTGAAGGAAGCTAGGTTTACGAATGTGAACCTATCGAAGTTTACGCCATCGACGGCTTCCGTGATTTTTTGTTCGATCTCGCGCCGGTCCACGATGTTTCGAATAACCATATACCTCGTTTTGATTCCGTAGTACTCCTCGAGAGCTCGTCGAGTCCCCTCTGAGTTCGGCAATATAAGGTCAGCTCGCGGGTACAGCCACGAAAGCAACCGCTTCGCAATCTTTCCTCGTATGTCTAGTTCTATAAACCAAGACGGGGTATAAATTTGTTCACTGATGATCAAGGGGATCTTCAGGCCGGCAATCTTTGCGAGGCAAGCCGTAAAATTCGGGCGATTTAGGAACGAAAAAAGCAGGTCGATGTCATTAACATCACAATATTTCTTAAGACGCCAAGCCACTAAAGGAAGGCGGGCAATGCTCAGCAGATTGTAGCGACCACGAACTCCTCGCTCGACATACGCGACGACTTGACCACTGGGGAGGTCGTACTCGAAAATGTCATCGAAAAGGACAAGATGAATCTCGAAGTCGCCCTTGAGACCCGCAAGTAGGTGCGAAACGAAACGCTCGGCTCCGCCACCGATCATATTATGAATTAGAATACCGATCTTCGGTTTCATTTTTTACTAATCCCATCTTCACTGTTCGTGCCGATTTATAGGGTCGGTGCCCGCATAACGATCCACGGAGGCGTGGGCGTTTTCCGTACCCTTAGATACTCGCCGCTGCCTATTTATTTACAGGTAGCTAAACAACATCCGCAAAGCTTCGCTCCATCCGATGGAAGATGATAACCGAAAAAAACAACACGGCGGGAGATATCAGGGACGAGATACCTATGGCCGGCCAGTCAAGGGGCAATCCAAAAATTACAGAACGGTATCCCTCAATGATGCCAGTCATAGGATTAACCTTCAGTATCCAACGCCATTTTACCGGCACCATGCTTATGGGGTAAATGACCGGCGTCAGAAAAATTCCAATTTGAATAAGAAAAGGTAGGGCATATCGAATATCGCGATATCTCACATTGAGTGCAGACGCCCAAAGTCCTATTCCGGCCGCCAGTAGTACTGTCAAAACAAAAAAAACTGGGAGCATAAAAAGCGAAACTGAAAAGACACCTCCGTAATAGGCGATCAGAAGAACGAGTAAAGCAAAAGAAATCGCAAAGTCAAGCAGACCTGAGAGCACCGAAGCCATTGGAATGATCATCCTCGGAAAGTATACCTTTGTGATCAGGCTCGAGTTCCCAACTAGGCTATTTGCACTACTGTTGATTGCGTTAGAGAAAAATGTCCATGGTACTAGGCCAGCATATACAAAAAGAGGATAAGGGACTCCGTCAGATGGCATGCCGGACAGTCGCCCGAAGACGACGGAAAAAATGATCATCAAGAACACTGGTTGAATTACCGCCCATGCGAGGCCAAGAACAGTTTGTTTATAGCGGACCTTTATGTCGCGCAGTACTAAAGCCAGGAGTAATTCACGATATCGCCACAGATCCAATAAATTTGGGGCAAGCCAATTTCGCCGCGGCTCAATAATTATGATCTGATTGTCCGGCAGGCCGGCTTCCAATTTTTGTCTCCGCCTTATCGACATTTTGCTCTGACTTTAGTAATCAAGGTGAGGTTCCCGGCAGAATTTCAGGTCGGCGTCGACCATTATTTCAACCAGGCGGCGAAATTTGGTTTCAGCCTTCCAGCCGAGAATCATCTCGGCTTTTGACGAATCACCGATCAGCATATCGACCTCCGTGGGCCGGAAGTATGACTGGCTAATCCGTACGACCGCTTCATCTTCCTTGACAAAATGACTCGAGCTTTGAGTCTTCTCACTTAGAAGGTCGTTGTCAATAGCAAGAATTACGCCTACTTCGTTCTCGCCTTTACCGCGCCATCCGATCTCTATTCCAAGGCACCCGAACGCCACCTCGACGAAACTCCTAACAGAATTCGTTTCGCCCGTTGCCAGCACAAAATCATCGGCATTTTGGTGCTGCATCATCTTCCAAATCCCGTCACAATATTCCGGAGCGTAACCCCAGTCACGCATCGCGTCCAGATTTCCTAAAACGAGCTCCCGCGATTTGCCAGAAGCGATCAATGCCGCCTCTCGCGTGATCTTTTTGGTGACGAAGGTTTTGCCGCGCCTAGGCGATTCGTGATTGAACATAATGCCGTTAAACGCCATGAGATTGTAAGCCTCGCGGTAATTTACGACGATCCAGTAAGCGTAAAGCTTTGCGATACTATACGGCGACCGCGGATAAAATGGTGTAGTCTCCGACTGCGGAGTTTCACGCGTCTTTCCGTAGAGTTCCGAAGTCGAGGCTTGGAAGAACTTGACCTGCCGAAGCCCGGTTTCGCGGATCGCGTCCAAAAATCTGAGAGTGCCCAGGGCGTCGACCTGCGCCGTGTAGTCCGGAAGCTCGAAAGAAACTTTGACGTGGCTCTGCGCCGCAAGATTATAAATTTCGTCGGGCTCGATCTTTTCCAGTAGGCGGTTCAAACTGTTGGCGTCGATCATATCGCCGTAGTGAAGAAACAATCTCTTATTCAAAATATCGGGATTGTCGTAAAGATGATCGATTCTTCCTGTATTAAAGGAACTGGACCTTCTGATAATACCGTGGACCTCATATCCCTCATCCAAAAGAAGTTCCGCCAGATAGCTTCCGTCCTGTCCAGTGATACCGGTGATCAGCGCCTTTTTCATAAACTCGATAGTTCTTGAGACTGCGAACCCAAATACCCCTCGTAAGTTGTTTTTAATCCATCCGCAAGCGGCGTGGAATGTTTCCAGCCCATTCGATTGATTCGGGTCACGTCCAACCGCTTTCGAAAGGTTCCGTCCGGATACTTTGCATCGTACTCAATTTGACCTTCGTATCCTATAAGTTCGCCGACCATTTTTGCGAGATTTCTTATCTCGAGATCTTCACCGGTGCCGATGTTCAAATGCGAAATACCTTGTTCGTAGACGTCTTCACTTTCAATGCTCTCCAGAAGAAAAATCACTGCTTCCGCGAGATCGTCGACGTAAAGGAATTCCCTTCGCGGGGAACCCGTTCCCCACAAAACGACCTTCCCGGAACCCCTAACCCTTGCCTCGTGAAATTTTCGTATGAGCGCGGGAATAACGTGTGAGTTCTGCAGATCAAAATTGTCATTAACGCCGTAAATATTGGTCGGCAAGACTGAATAGAAGTTGCTGCCATACTGGCGGTAGTAATTTTCACATAGTTTTATTCCAGCGATCTTCGCAACCGCGTACGGTTCATTCGTGGGTTCGAGAGGGCCCGAAAGGAGTTCCTCTTCACGGATCGGCTGTGTCGCAAACTTAGGATAGATGCACGAACTTCCCAAGAAAACAAGCTTTTTAACTGCCTGTTCGTGGGCGGCGTGAATCACGTTCGCTTGGATCAGCAGATTCTTGTATATGAATTCGGCGCGGCGGGTGTCGTTTGCTAATATGCCGCCGACCATTCCCGCAGAGAGCACTACTAACTCAGGCCGTTCTTGCGTAAAGAATCGGCGCACCGCACTTTGATCGATGAGATCTAGTTCTTTTGAATCCCGATGAATTAAATTCGAGTAGCCGCCGAGTTCGAGACTGCTTTTTATCGCGCCGCCGATCAAGCCGGTTGCACCGGCGATGTAGATTTTTGAGTCTTTCTCGATCATGCCACGCGACGGGAGGCTAACAACAGTGATCAACGATTGGACGGGCTCCTCACCGTATAAGATCGATATTTAAGCAACGATCTCGCTGCAGGCCGTCCAATGCAGTATTTGGAGTTGCCCGTTACGATTTTGGTGACGCGCTAATATGGTGCGACGTTATTCTCCACAATTTGTCTCGTCTGACCCACACATTGGTCACCGTAAAATCACCATCCGCTGCTGCACCGCCGACGCTCGCTTGCCGCTTATATTTGAGTGTTACAACCGCCGTCGCCGGATAAACTCGCACCAAAACCTTCTCGACATCGTAAGATTTAATATTCAGCTGGCTTGTCACCCATTTCACAAATCGGTCCTTATCGGACTCTGTTCCGGCGAGATCTAGTCCCGCCAGAATAAAATCATCGGCTATAAGAAAACCGAGCGAGGCCGAATCGCGAAACTTTAGGGATTCCATCAACCTTTGTTCAAGTTCGAGAATTCTATTTTCCGTTTGCGCTGCTGTTTCTGTCCTTTCTACGTTGTCCGTGGATTCTTCGGGTACCGGTATCGCCAGGGCATTCTCCTCACTTAGCGGCAGAGCCTCACGCCAAGCATCAACAGTCGTTGTTTGAGGCTTTTTTTCCTTTTCCTTCGAACTCTGCGCGTAAAGGTCAACACTTATTATGGAAATCAATAAGATCTGAATAGCTACTAAAACTGTCTTTTGCATATTACCCTCCTTGAACTGATGAATTGATGCCGCGATTGATTCTGAAGCCATGTTTACGACGCGGCTCGTAGACTGTTTTTGACGCTCTTGACTCCGGGCACACCCTTAGTTAGAGACTCAGCCTTAGCCTTCTGAGCTTGACTTGAAAGATTACCCTTCAAAGTCACTACGCCCTCTTTGATTTCGACGATAACCGAGTTAGCGAGCTCCTTATCCGAACTCAACGCTCCCCTCACCTGAGTGAAAAGAGACAAATCATCGCCCCCACTGCCGATATATGGCGTGGGCTGTTTTGCTGCCGAAGCATTCTGCTGCCTCGCACTGTTCGTGGCGGCTGAATTGTTGTTTACAGCCGGGGGCAAGGCACTCTGATTCATAGGTGTATTCTCGACCCGATTCGCGACAGTTCTGTTAATATTTACGGTATTTACGGTGTTATTTACGGCGTTCGCCGAGTCGGACTCGGAGCTTTGAGAGCAGCCGGACAAGGCCACCAAAACCAACAGGGATACGAAGAGAGTTGTATTCAGAACCGTCTCGAACATCGATCTAGATGTCAGCATATCAATCATTTACCTACTCGGACCGCATCAACTAAATTCGGACACGGTCAAATTCCTCGAGAATTTATACAGTCATTAGACTTGCATTAGGGTAAATAGCTTGTCAAACCTTTTCTTTGAGAAAGTCAGGCGAGGAGCCTGGGATCAAACAATTTATGTCCTCATCGTTCAGTTTAAGGCCCGCCGCCCTTCGATATACGGCGCGATATGATTTGGCTGTAAGTTCAGGGTCGAATCTTTGAAGTCGCTCTCTACCTCTCAAGCGAAGATCAGCACGGAGAATCGGGTCGCATATCATCCGCTTCATCGCGTCAGCAATTCCGACCACCGACAGCGGGTCGAAAAGCAGCGCGGCGGCCCCCACTTGTTCGGGTAGCGAGGTAACCGCCGAACAGGCAACCGCCGCGTCGTGCTGCCAAGCTTCAAAAACGGGTGCGCTCGCTGCCTCAAAAAGCGTCGGGATCATAACGAACTGAGCATCACGATAAAAACCGCTCAGATCTCTCTGTTCGACGACTCCGGTGAACCTGATCTGTTCATCAAGCCGTAGCTCCTTGAGTCGTTTCTCTATCTCCGGAAAGAATGAATTCTTGTGGCCGGTACACACGAAGTTTACTTTTAACTTGTCTCGATCCCGTAAAAGGGCGATCGCCTCAAGCAGACGAATATGGTTTTTGTGCTCCCACGTTACTGCGGGGTAGAGTGCAAACGGACCCGCGGGACAATCATATTTTTCGCGCAGTTGAGCAGTAACAGGGCCGGCTAACTCATTGACCATTGTGTCGGTCGGCCCCCACGGAATAACCTGAATTTTGTCGGCGTCGAGCCCGTACCCTTTAACCAGATCTTGCTTAACGAAGCGAGAAGGAGCAATGACCGTATGGGCGGCTCGACAAGCTGTAGGATAGATGGCTTCGCGTCTCTGAATCTCGAGAGACGAAAAATATTGCGGATAGTGAAGATGCTGTAGATCGTGCGGGTTAAAAACTGCCGGCATACCTGTGTGAACGAATTCCTGGTAAGGAAAGTGTATGACATCGCAATTTAGCCCCTCGTAAAATCCGTCGGACATCGGAATGTTCGGTGGCGTCAAAGTCGGTTTGCTAAGCCACCTTTTTAGACTTCCAGCAAATGGCCGCAGCGGGCCGAGAGCACTCTTGAGTGTTTCAGAGTAATTTGACCGCCGGGACCGTTGGGGACGCGGAGCTTTAATCCACTCTTGGCCATCGTTCATTAGGGTTACTAACCAATCGGTTTCGTCGGCCCAATGACGGATGAAGACATACTTTTCGTCACCGTCGAGGCGCCCTAGCGAGGTGAGGAACCGCAAAACGGTTTCGATCCCGCCGGCGCCCGTGCCAGGAATGATCTGAGCATTGATTGCAATGCGTAAAGTTTTCTTCAAGCTATATCGGTGTTCAAAGCGATTTAGGTCAACGTGATCATTTGACGGCACCATTGTTCAAGCACGAGGCCTTTGAACGAAAGCGGGCTGATAGAACCTTCAGGGAATTCTCCCTTTGCCAAATCCATCCCGGCTTTGCCGCTCAAAACCCCCGTGTCAACAAGGTAGCCATCCTTCAATGAATTACCATACGCGGCGAAAATAGCATCGTGCCACTCGCGGGTAGGAGGAGCAAATCCTCGTTTCGGACGCTGCAGAACCCACGCCGGCAACACATCTTTGACGGCCTCACGAAGCCAGTGTTTCGGCGGAAGGTCAGCATCCGATCGGTTTTTTCGCAAACCTATAACCGTTTCGACAAGCTTATGATCGACCAGCGGAAGCCGCATTTCTACGGAAGAAGCCATTCCAAGACGATCTCCCTGGGCGATCCCGTTTTCGCGAAGATAGGTCGAGCATACAAGCGAGGTCAATGCGATCTCGGGCGGATCCCAGCCGCCTGCGAAACTGAACGGAGAATATGCGGCGTACGCATCAATCTGAGTAGCAAAGTCGTGACCATAGATCGATTGCATCTGGGCGACCGCCGAAACAAAATCGGTGTTTTCATCGTAAAACACCGGCCTTTCCGGCGTTTTAAGCCAGTGTCGGACCTCTCGGGCCGCAGACCGAACTCCGCCAAGATCTCTAGCCCACGCGAGCAGCTCGCCTACCGAATGCCCTGCCGGAAGACCGAGTGAAGACGATTGTACGAGAGACTGCGAAAAAGGTTGGCGTCGCAACGCCGCTTTTCTTTTTGACTGAGCGAGGCCGCGCCGCAGTTCCGGATAACCCCAAAACAACTCGTCCCCCCCCTGACCTTGCAGCATAACCGGAACTCCGTGTTCATGAGCCAATTTCATTACCGCGGAATAACCAAACCCAGCTATGTCAGCGATAGGGTCGTCTCGCCAGAAATTAAGCTCGGGAAAAAAATCCACTATCGACCGTTTGTCGAGTTCAACGTCAAAGAACGGGATCCTTAAATACTGCGCTAATTTTTCCGCGTCGGAGCGCTCGTCGGATTCGGGTCGTCCGGTGTAACCGACACTAAAGGCTCTAAGATCGGATTTCTTTTGGGAGGCGAACGCGGCCACCACGCTTGAATCTAATCCTCCGCTCAAAGCTACGCCAACCGGTACATCGGACCGGACGACTAATTCGCTTATATCCTCAAGGCTTGCACGAATGGCCTCAGGAGCGTCGCCATCGATCCGAGCGGCATCTTCCATCTTCCAATAGATCTTCTCTTCAACACTCCACGGATCCGTGTCGACAATCAGCATTCGGCCCGCATCCAGTTTCCGCACACCTTTCACAGCCGTCATGGGTTCCGGAATATATTGATAATGAAAGTAAAGATTGACGGCAGGGGCGTCCAATTCAAACGCCACGAGCTTCGACTGGAGAATTGCTTTCATCTCCGAAGCAAATAACAACTGACCGTCGGTTTCAAAAAGATACAACGGCTTCTCGCCCATTCGATCGCGGGCGAGTATTAGTCGCCGACGGCTGTTATCCCAAAGAGCAAGAGAAAACATTCCGCGAATATGCGTTAGAAAATCGAGACCGTTTTCTTCGTAAAGATTAAGTATGACTTCTCCGTCCGCGTTGGTGAGAAACTTGTGCCCCGATGCTTTGAGACGCTCCCGAAGCTCGATGTAGTTATAGATCTCTCCATTGATGATAAGCGCCAGCGACTTATCTTCGTTAAACAGCGGCTGCCAGCCGCTTAGCGGATCGATGATGCTGAGACGCCTAGAACGAAGAGCGATATTATCGACATCAAACTCGCCGGCGCCGTCCGGACCGCGGTGAACCTGGGCAGAATTCATCCGC
Source organism: Pyrinomonadaceae bacterium (assembly GCA_041751735.1). Lineage (GTDB taxonomy): Bacteria > Acidobacteriota > Blastocatellia > Pyrinomonadales > Pyrinomonadaceae > OLB17. The sequence continues at coordinate 51,483 of JBGSWW010000068.1, forward strand.
GAAACCGACGCTAGTAGTTCCGGCGATAGTTTCTGCCGGCTGACAATACCGCTAATACCGCACATATTTTTCTTGGGGAATCACTTTATAGTCCACGGCTGGACTGCAATTCCTTAAAGTCGTATTCGTCCTTATGCTTGCAGAATTCTGGACTCATCAAGCGTCTAAAGTCTTCGTAACGAAGAATGGTCGAGGCTATGGTCGATAAAACTTCGGGCTGGACAGAATGCGGCACGAAACGGTAACGAAAAAGCATTTCGCGTGGATCGGATCGCCGAAACAAAATGTCCTGTAGGTAATTTCCCCAGCGATCTTCACCGATCAATTCGATCACGCCGCCGGCATGGGCCGATGGGAGCAGCATATTCGAACCGTGAACACCGACGACGAGATGACTCTTTGCATAACGCTCGCACCATTCGCGCTCGGCCCGGGCGTTCAACGTAGTCAATCGGAGATCGGAGATCCATTTAGGCATGCCGTTCGATTCGCCAATGCCTGCAACGGCAAAATCAAGCTCGGGGTATTCGGTCCGCAGGCAATCGGCGAAACGGATAATTTTCTTTGTTTGCTCGTGGCTTTCTTCAGCTCGCCCGAATCGCTGTTTTATTTTACGAATACGTGTTGCGGTCGCCGGATCTTTCGATTCCCATACGCGGTCGCCACGCCAAATAAATGTAACGACGGGATCAGTCTGCAAATCGAAATTTTCTAATGCAAAAGGTTTGACTCTCGTGAAACGTTCGATGTCGAAAGAATCAGCATGCGGGTGCGAGAAAGCAACACTCAACGAAACTTCGGGAGTAGCTTCGAGCCGTTGGCTGATCTCGTTCGCCAGCCAATCGTTCCATTCGGTGCCGCGTCGAAGAGGGAGGTCGACCACCCAAGCCTCTGAAACCCCTTCCGGCAGCATCCATTCAAGAAACGGAGGCACCATAACGATCAGGCTCGTGTTAGGCTCGTAATCGATATAATGCTGCGCATTCAGGAGTTTAAGCAGAGAATGTCCGTATAGAGTATCAAGACAATTCAAAAGAACGACTTTGTTTTTACGTGCAGAGAACTGCCGAACCTCGAAACCTAGTGGCTCACTGCTTCGTTTAGCAAAAGAGGCGGTGATCCAATCGGAAAACCAGGGCGCCTGTCCACAGTCAGTCGCCGCACCGGTTTCTTTATCGAGCAGGACCGGCGTGTACAACCCCTGGCCCGACGGAAGATCTCCGAAATATTCTCGCCCGCATCCCGTGCATTTCATCTCCGCGAGGTTTCGCATTCCCGAAATCAGCCATTTGCCGGCGGTGAGGGGAACTTTGCAGAAAGGGCAGCTGCGCGAGGCTGTTTGGAGAACTGGCTTAAGCGAAATCATTTTGTTTCAAGCGGGCGTGGCAACGTGCATGGAATATCGCGCAGTCTGTACGCTTTCTCGACCCGGGAAGGCGGGATCTCGCTCAACGATATTGCGAAATTTATAACCTGCCTTTGTTAACAATGCCTCGATCTCTTCTGGCCGATTTCCACTGTCAAATGTAGTTTGCCCGAATTCGAAAGTAACGCAGGCGACGCTCCTGGAACCTAACATGCGGCTCGCGCCCCTCATAACCTGGAGTTCGAAGCCCTCAACATCGATCTTCAACAAATCGATCCGCTCGATTTCGTTCTTTTCGCAGTAATCATCCACCGTCGTCGCCCTTGTTTCTTCGATCCCCACCGGTTCTATGTCAAGACCGTAATTCTTCATCGGACGATCCGCCTGAGAATTGAATGCAGAAAGAGAATCTTCATAGACGTGTAATTGAATGTACCCGTTCTCATCAGACAATGCCAGATGGTTGAGGACGACATTCGGGCTTTTTGCAGCGTCGCATAACGCTTGTAACCGGCGGAATGTGTTCCGACTAGCCTCGAATGCGTGCACATAACCGCCGGGAGCGAAACGAGAAAACAGCAGCGTCAATTCGCCCACGTTTGCCCCAACATCAAACACCGTCATGCCCTCGCGCAAATATTCCAGATAGAAAATACGCTCGGCGCGCTCTATCTCGGCAAAATCCGCCGGTTCGCGGCCGGTGACAAATCGTCGACCGCATTGTTTTATCAAATTGATAAGTTGCTGCATCGGCGCGAATAAAAAGCCTAATCGGAGATCCGCCATTCCGCATCGACAAGACAGCTGCCGTGCGTGATGGGCGGCACCTCGCCGGATCCGAAAAAGTCCCCTTCGACCACGTTCAATTCCCCGGCATCGTCGACTCGATCGAGGTATTCGCCCTCGCACATCACACTAAGACCCAAACGGTAGCCTGCCGGCGGGAGCGGTAGTTTTCGGATTCTGCATACAAACGCACCGGAGGGCGAAAGAGAATTCCATTCGTCGCCTGTCAGTCCGTTGTGCTGCAAAAAAACCGGTACATCCCAGCATGTTCTGACCATAAATCCCATCACAATGTTGGCCCGACTGTAGTTTTGCATTGTCACATAGTGAAAGTGAATCTCAATATCCTGACCTGACAAAACGTTGGAAAGCGACCTGCCGTTGGAATCCCTTATTTCGATCGATGTTATCCGCACTTCCCCGGAACCTGATCGTTGCGAGTGCTCCATCAATCCCGAACCTAGATGGGAACCGTCACCATCAAGGTAATGCGAAATAGCGTCTGTTTGACTGCCTACGAAGGATACGCTTCCTTGCCGCAATACCACGCCTCTGCGGCAGAGATTCTCGACGGCCGCCATATTGTGACTGACAAAGATAACTGTTCGTCCGGACTCCGCAACATCCTTAACTTTTCCGAGACTCCTTTTCTGAAATTGCGCATCGCCCACCGAAAGAACTTCGTCGATGATCAAGATGTCGGGATTCAAATGTGCCGCAACCGAAAAGGCCAGCCGCATATACATTCCGCTGGAATAGTGTTTCACGGCTGTATCCAGGAACTTTTCGATCTCGGCAAACGCGACGATCTCATCAAATAGTCTTTTTATCTCAGAGTTTTTCAATCCGAGAATTGCACCATTCACGAAAATGTTTTCACGTCCTGTAAGTTCCTGGTGAAAGCCTGTCCCGACTTCCAATAGACAATTGGTGCGACCGCGCAGCTCAACCCGTCCGCTAGTCGGTTCGGTAACCCGAGCTAATATCTTCAACAGAGTCGATTTCCC
>JBGSWW010000069.1:0-8194 GCA_041751735.1 Pyrinomonadaceae bacterium
CTTCACTGAACCTTTTGACGCAAACGATCTCGGAGTGGTTATTCTTCGAATCGATCAAAGAGAAAAGGCAAGCACTGACTCGGTCTTTGATGAGAACGCGGTTCGACTAGCGATAATGACGGAGCGGTTTCCCGCCGAGCAGACGAAATTTATGGCCAAGGTCCGTAACGATTCCTACATCAAGATCAGCGAATCATACCGCCCGCTGGTTTCGCCGATCCTGTTTGCCGATGAGCGAAAGCAGAAAACCGCTAACTAATTGGTCTTTGACAATTGATTAACATTTAGGATCGATGCCTTTACGCGCAGTGGTTACAGGAGCACTTCTCTTATCGTCGCGTCGAATATCTCTACTTTCTTACGTGCACGCCGAACGTCGGGGTGTTCGGCGGTGTAATTTCGAAGCAAGCGGGCAAGGTCAGTGTCGAGCGATGCTTTTCGCACCATTAGCTTCCCAAGGGCGAGGGTGAGCTTGCCGGAATCGGCGGGGCGGACGGCAGTTAGTTTCTCAGTGGCAATGACCAAGGCCCCGAGTTCGTAACGCAGATCGATTATCCGTGGGCTTTCCTCCGTGTAATCGGCGGCGATCGATTCCAGTTCGGCCCGGACCTCGGCCGTTCGGAGCAGCACCTCGGCATAGGCCGCTGACGATCGAATATGGCCTACGGCCTGATTCGGCTTTGCCTGCGAATATACCGCCATCGAACATAGAACGAAGGCTGCTAAGAATAACGTCAATCGTAAAGTGGCGGTCATATTGTTCAAAGGGTTAAATAGCTCACATGCTTGACGTTGCGATGAGGCCTGACCCCGCAGAGGCATCGCACGAGGTGAACTGAAGATCAGCATCCGAATCAGCCTCGATTACGCCATCGCCGAAGGTCTCGCGTTGTTCGAGAGTTTCGAAGTAGGTTGTTATATTGTCCAGTATTTCGTCAGCCGAATGTGAATGATACAGTGTCTGGCGAAACTGTGCTCCGCCGACAAGTCCCTTGGTAAATTGCCCCGCAAGCTGTTTCATCTTGCCGAGGGCAGGGAGTTCGGGCATCTCTTCGCGGCACATCGAGAAAAATTCGAGCAGTACCGTCTTTTTTTCCTGAAGATCAGGCTGGTAAGGCTTACGGCCGGCAAGCACATCCTCAAACTGCCGAAATATCCATGGGTTCTGCATCGCTCCACGGCCGATCAAGATACCGTCTGTGCCGGTTTCATGCCATCGTTTTAAGCCATATTCGATAGTGGTGATATCGCCGTTGCCGGAAACGGGAATGCTGACGGATTCTTTGACCTGTTTGATGAGATCCCAGTTGGCGAGGCCCTTATAACCCTGTTCGCGGGTCCGTCCGTGGACCTGGATATGTTCAACGCCGCATTGCTCAGCCATCTTGGCAACATCGACGACATTGATCGAAGCATCGGAGTAGCCAGTTCTGAGCTTCAGCGTCAGAGGAATGGTGATCGTTCGCTTGATCTCTTTAAGGATCTCCTCTAGGCGGGGTAAATCCCGGAGTAGTCCGGAGCCACCGCCGTTCTTTACGACTTTAGGTGCCGGGCAGCCGCAATTCACATCGAGAATATCCGCACCGATATCCTGGGCCATCTCGGCACCCAACGCCATCCGAGGAGCCTGTCCGCCGAAGATCTGCACCGCGAACGGGCGCTCTTCCTCGTCAAACCGCATTTGGCGTTTGGCTTTTGGGTTATGCCGGGTTAGCCCTTCTACCGAAATAAATTCAGACACGACCAAGCCGACACCGCCACGCCGCTTGATCAGCCGACGAAAAGTGTAATCGGTTACTCCCGCCATTGGTGACAATATCAACGGCGGGTCGATCGTGATGTCTCTGATGTTGAAAGGCTTCACTTCCTTGGTCGACTAATATACGGCAGCCGAATCATCTCGGCGGCCGTATATTACACGTCTGAACTGCTAGCAACGATCTTGTTGCCATTTTATTACTTGGTTTTGGTAAGGACGACGCCGGTTGCGTCAAAGGAAACCTCGGTTACCGATCCGTCTGGATTACGATTGTCGAATTTGGCACCGTCATCGTTAATCAAGTGGTCAACCTTGTCCTTGGCCAGCACCTTGGTCACAAATTTACCTTCCGCCTTTACCTTCATCCCCGCTGAGTTGAGCGGAATAAAAAACAGGTGATCACCGAATGTCACACGAACCGACTTGCCGCCTTCCTTGTCGGCCATTTCCATCCAGCAGCCTTCTTTTTTGCAAGATCGGACGATAACGCCTTCGACAACAAAATTCTTACCAGCGTATTTGTCGGGTGCCGCAAATGCTTCTTCGACCTTGATCTTCTTCGCAGTTTTTGAGATTGCGGCACCGCGTGTGATCTTTTGACCGGCCTTAAGGTCGACCGGGGCGTTCTGTTCGTTCTTTGCGACCGGTTCGCCCTTGCTATTCATCTCCGTCTGAGCCGAAACGGCTGCAAAAGACGCAATAATCAGGACTGCTAAAAATATAAATCTGTACATTTAAATCAACTCCATTATTTTAAGGAAATATATCGAAACATGACTTCGAAGTTCGTAGGATCGAGCCTAACTTTCACATTCGATTGTAAACGATTCTTCCGTCGACGACGGTGAGCAGGACTTTCGTACCTGCGATACGGCCGGGATCGATCGAAAAGATGTCCTCTGAAAGTATAACAAAATCCGCGAATTTTCTGAGCTCGAGCGTTCCCTTGACCTTCTCCTGGAATTCAGCGTATGCAGCTGTTTGCGTATAGGCCCTCACCGCTTCCTCGACCGTCAGCGAGCGACTACTCGAGTTGACTGCGGCAGAAATACCAAATAACGGGTTAAAATCGGTCATCGATGCATCCGATCCAAGGGCCATCATCACTCCGGCATCGAAGATCGAGCGGTAGTCTTCACCATAATCCGGCCCCGAATAAAATAAGTGGGGCTGCATCGAAGCAATAATATTCGAGCGGACGAACCGGGGTAGATCGAGTGCATCGGCCCGGGCCGCGTGTTCCATTCGAAAGCGGCGGTCCCGTCGGCCATTGACATTGGCGCCATATTCGAAAGCGTCGATTGCGTTTCGAATTGAACGGGAACCAATCGCATGGATCATCACCTGTAGTCCCGCTTTGTCAGCTATCGTTATTTTCCTACGAAGATCATTGATCTCTTCGTCCATCCCAAAGGTGGTTCCCTTTACGCAGCCGCTGCGAACGAGGCCGATGTTGGAAAGGGATGCCTTTTGCCATGCGTCGATGCCAAGGCATTCGTAAACACGCGTGTTCAGACGGCCAGCTTTGTCCATCTGTCGATAAACTTCAACAAGGTCATCAGAATGCACGTCCTGCACAGAGGTCACTCCTAGCGAGGCGGCGTAGTTGCTCGCGGTCTCCGCTATCTCCGGCCAGTTTTGGGCGTGATTTGCCGGGATATGCCGCCGGACAAGGTCGGCCGCGTTACCGGTAAAGATTCCGGTTGGCTGACCCGTTTGATCGCGAAAAATAATGCCTTCAAATGGGTCTTTAGTTTCCTGGCTGATCCCCGCCTTGTGCAGAGCGGCGGAATTAACAACGATCGATTTGCCGCCGTCGATAAAGATCAATAGTGGATTGTCGGAGCTGGCTTTGTCGATCATCTCCAACGGGATCGGCCCCGCCGGTGCGAGCTTTTCGTGTTCCAACCCAGCCCCAATGATCCAGCGGCCTTTCGGCAAAAAAGACGAGTACCGGGCGATCTCGGCCAATACTTCGGCCCGCGATACCATCCTCCGCAGATCCAGGTGTGAAAACTGATTACCAATACCTGTGAAGTGGACGTGGGAATCGTTGAAGCCGGGTAACACCAGTTTTCCACGGGCGTCGATAATACGAGTTTGCAGTCTCGCAAATCGTCGAATGGCAGTATTAGTTCCGACCGCGATTATTTTGCCATGCGCCACTGCTATCGCTTCGGCAAGAGGCTTTTTTGTATCAAGTGTACGTATATCGGCATTGACCAAAATAAGATCGGCCGCAGTTTGTGCTGCAGCCGATAAATTAGCCAAGAGAATAAGTAGAAAACTGATTCTAACCGAAACAAACCATCTTAGCGGCCTCTGCTGAACTCTACTTGGAGTGTTTGTAAAAAGCATAGCCCAAGGAAAACCGCAGACGACACGGCGTACGGCTAATGATTACTTCCTCTCAAACACGACCTTCCCGTCGACAACCGTATACAAAACATTTACATTGCGGATCCTGACTGGGTCGATGGTGAAAATATCGTCGGACAAAACAACAAGATCAGCTAACTTTCCGACTTCGAGGGTGCCTTTCAAACCGTCCTGAAACTCGGCGAATGCCGAGCCCCATGTAAAAGCACGCACAGTTTCGTCAACGGATATCTTCTGCTCAGGCACCCAGCCCTTTGGATTCTTCTCGTCAAGCGTACTGCGGGTCACGGCACCATAGACTCCTAGCAGCGGATTAAGCGGAGCGACCGGCGAATCCGATCCAAACGCGAGTACGCCGCCCGTATCGAGTATCGTTCGGAAGGCATATGTGCCTTTTATCCTCTTTTCATCCAGCCTCTTCCACGCCCATCGGCCGTCGTCAATTGCATGATAAGGCTGCATCGACGCGACCACTTTCTGGCCGCCAAACCGCTTAATTTCTTCCTGTCTGAGATGCTGGGCGTGCTCGATCGTAAAGCGTCGATCGTGCATTCCATTCGCTTTTTCCACGGCCAAATAATGGTCCAGGATGGTAGCGTTGGCCCGGTCGCCGATCGCGTGAATACGAACTTGTAGTCCTGCTTTGTCGGAGTTCTCAATGTCCTGTCGCATTGTCGTGGTAACGTCGGCCATTGCCAGCCCTGTCGACTTTGGGGCGTCGAGATAAGGATCGAAAAACCAAGCCGTGGTCGACCCCAAACTGCCATCCGCATATCCCTTGAGACATCCGACACGGAGCATCGGATCGCCGAAAGCGTGGCGGGCACCGGTACTGGACCAGCGTTTGTATTCCGCGAGCGGCGAACAATTATATATACGTGTTTTCAACATGCCCCTCCGGAGCAATTCCTGATACACGCCGATCTCTGTGCCGCTGGGAGACATATCCTGGACACTCGTAACGCCGACGGAAGCCGCATGGTCGGTCGCAGCCTGAGCCGCCTCAAGCCTCTGTTCAAAAGTTGCTGCGGGAATGACTTTCTCAATGTAAGAAGATGCTGCGTCCTTAAAGATTCCGGTCGGGTTGCCCGACCCATCCCGCACGATCTCGCCTCCGGCCACGTCCTTAACTGTCTTATCGACGCCTGCGAGCTGCATTGCCAAGCTGTTGGCGAGTGCCATATGGCCGTCGAGCCGATTTATAAACACTGGGTTGTTCGGCGTAACCGCATCTATCAAAGCAGCGGTTGGCAGGTTGTTCGGCGTCCAGTTTTCGTGATCCCATTGCCCTCCCGTGATCCAGCGTCCTTTTGGGAGTTTCGCTGCAAAGACGCGAATCCGCTCGACAAATTCCTGGGGTGTTTTTGCATCACGCAGATCAACAGAGGCTAGCTGGTAGCCAGTCTCCATAAAATGCACGTGAGCATCGTTAAAACCTGGGATGACTGTCTTTCCCCCGGCGTCGACGACCCGGGTACGTCTTCCGATAGATGGTCGAGTGGTGGCTTCCGAACCTATCGCAACGATCTTTCCGTTCAAAATTGCCATCGAACGAGCGATGGTCCGTTTGCTATCCATTGTGCGGATATTTGCATTGGTGATGACCAGATCGACCGCCCCATTTTGACCAAAGTTGATTACGGCAAGAGTCAACAGGGAAAATATGGATAGGGCCAGGGCAACTGACTTTTTCATAGTGAAATTAATTCCAGAGAGTGTATTCTTGATTGTCAGCCGATTATACCAATGAACCAAAAGTATATCCAGATTCTAACGCTTCTCATTACGCTTGCTGGGTTCACGTTTATCGCTTTCCTTTATTGGGCTGAACCGCGTACGATCGCTGAGGTTTCGTCAAGGGGACAGGTGATACTGGGTACTTATGACATCGACCGGGGCGAATTTGAACAGGGACTGGCAAGTTTCCATCGTGACGAATTTATCGCAGCTCGTGCCTCTTTTGACCGTGCCGACCCGCAAAAGCGGGATGCGAGCACTCAGTTTTATATTGCTTATAGTTTCTACCGGCAAGGCTGGGGCCGCGTTTTGAATGACGATACATTGTTCTGGTTCGGTCTCGAAGCGGCCGATCGTGTTATAGTGCTCGAGCCCAATTTCCGCATCGCAGATGACTCGCTCAAAATAAAAACCGCTTACGAACTAAAAACCGAGCTGGAAGACGGCCTGACGATCACGATCTCCGATTTCCATCCGATGAAACTGACGCGCGAAAGAAAATGACGAACCAGGACCAAAAGATCATCGATGTGATCGATGTCGAAGATATCGAAACAACAGCCGAAATTCGCAGCTCGGGCCTTTCCGTTCGAGATCCAGAACCGATGGCTCTGGTGCCGTCGGCGGTACCGACGTATACCATTTTGCCGATCGTTTTCCTGGCAGTAACGCTGCTTGGTGGCATGCGTCTGGGTGCTGTAGATAATTCGTTCATCTTTCTCAAGCCTGCACTAATCTGTCTGGTTTTCTCGGCGCTAGCGATGGTCCTTTTTTTTCGCTCCGGGCTGATCTCGATCGAGGGCTGGCTGTCAGAAGGCTTCCCGACATTTCGTAACGCCGCCAATGCAGCAATTCTCATGACGCTGTTCGCGGCGACTGTCCAATTGTTTAATTCTCTGCTTCCCGAACAAGGGCTGCCGTTCTGGATCGTCGGGTTTTGTTTTTTTTGGACTCTTTGGAACAATCTTTTCTCCGGTTTTGACACCAAACGGCTTTTGCGGAGCCTCGGAGCCCTCTTCGGTCTGGCGTTCGTGGTCAAATATCTTGTGCTGGCAAATCTGACGGCTCCGACTGGCACCGGCTGGTTGCAGAGAATGATCGAAAATCCCGGCCGCGAGGCTTTCACATGGCTGCTCGACCTGCCGCAGTTCAGCCCGGGAACAGGTTATATACAATTTTTTACTCTGGTTCTTTATCTGATCGGCCTTTATTTGACCCCGACAACTACCAAAAAATGAAGCTTTTCACCGCCAGTTGTATGGCATTATTTCTCGGGCTTACCGTCGCTGCCCAGTCCCCATCAAAGATCCTCAAGCAAGCCGAAAAGGCGATGGGGGGTTCAAAAACACTGAAATCAGTCCGCTCAGTACGGCGTTCGGGACGAATAACCCGCATTAGCGATGGGGCCGAGGGAGCATATCTATTTCAATCCTCGCAGCCAAACCTGCTCAATATCAGTTACGATCTTGGCGGATTTGAAACGGAAACAGGGTTTAACGGGCGTTCGGGCTGGACGCGAAATTCGCGTGACGGACTGCAAACGCTGACTGGCAATGCCAGCGTCGGACTTCAGGCCGCCGCCGCCTATCGCAATGATCTTTGGTTCCGGTATAAAGATGACAAAGCAAAGCTGACGTCCGGCGGGCGCGCGGTCGTCGATACCAAAAATGTCAATGTGCTGATCCTCTCGACACAAAAAGGGGTTGTTATAAAGCTTTATTTTGACGCCGTATCCGGAATACTGATTCGTGACGAAGTGCCAATGGGCGAATTAATGGCGGTGACCGATTACGGAGAATATCGATTGATTTCCGGTGTTCCGCAGCCGTTTTTTGAACGCTTTAGCATGGGGAATGAGGTATACGAAATTCACCACGACGATATCAGGATCAATTCCCCGATCGGTGTTTCGGAATTCAATTTTCCTATTATATCGAACGAACCGCTCCCATCGATCGAATCGCTGCTGCAGGAAGTGCAGGCGAATGAAGATAAAGTTGAGGGCATCATCGACAACTATTCGTATGTTCAGAAGAGTATCAAGCGGGAACTAGGTAAAGATGGTGTGCTCCGCGAGACGGAGTCCGAAACGGTTCAGCTCTCTTTCTACAAGGGCCGCCGAATAAGCCGTTTGATTGAAAAAAACGGCCGCCCACTCAATACTCGTGAACAGGCCGACGCTGACAAGGACGCAGCCAGACGCGTCGAAGAAATTGAAAAAGAGATCGCTAAAGAGGATGCGAAGATGCTCAAACAGGACAAGGCAGGAACCCCGTCCAGCGATTCGCGGCGGGTTTCAATAGCCGAGGTCCTGCGTGC
>JBGSWW010000070.1:0-59853 GCA_041751735.1 Pyrinomonadaceae bacterium
TCCGCTCCAGCGAAAGATGCTTCTGCACTATATTCGAGCTGAGACACGCACCGAACGCGGCATCGAGCTCTCAGCCAACGGCCACGCCCTTCTTGCGGACCTGAGACGCATGCCGCAGCTCTTCGGCAAGAAGTTCCGCGGAGTAAAAGTTGAGACAGACAAGCTCACCCGTGCCCTCCCATGGATCGCCCTCGCCGAAGAAGGCAGAGTGAGACTAGTAGCCGGCCGCTGGAACGAAAACTTCATAACCGAAGCCTGCTCCTTCCCCCACGGCCACCACGACGACCAAATAGACGCCGTCTCCATCGCAGTTGCTATGCACAAGGTTAGAGAGAAAACCCTATGGCTATTCTGATCCACGCAGAGACGATCGGACCTACAGACTGGACCGCGGGCGTCCCCGCCTGCAACGCCGGTTCCTCCGGCGTATCGGCGACCGGAATCCGTGAAGTTGAACAATTATCGGGTGCGTCAGCGTCCGCCGGACGCTTGCAGGCGAGGACGCCCGCGGTCCCGGCGCTAAGACGCAAAGGAACGCAAAAGAAATTGTCGAAAAGAGAGAACATGCACAGCTCCATGTCAAAGTACAACTATTTAACATCATCTTTCATCAATGTGGCGGCTGGGTGTATATTTCAACTGGCGGGCTTTTGCGAAAACGATCAAGAGGATATATGACGACCTTTAGAAAAATGCGCTTGGGCGTTACACCCGCGTTTCTGGTATTGCTGCTAGCGTTCTCGGCGCTCGCCGACACGGTGCGATTAAAGGACGGCGGGATCGTTAAGGGCAAGGTTATCGGATTCAATGGCGGAAGTTTTGTTGTATCCGTAGGCGAGGGCTCACGGCGACGCGAACTGAAGTTTGCCGCCTCCGACGTCGAGTCGATCCAATTCGACGCGCCTGCTGATCCGATTTCAGCGATAACTTCTCCGAATCAGCCGGCCTCATACAAAGCACCCGTATCAAAGCCGCAGGTCACGGTGACCGAGGTGAAAAACACCGAACCCGTCCGGCCGCAGCCCCAGGTTTCGTCCCCGGAAATCAAGGCCGCTCCTGTACCGGCAAGACAGCAGCCCGCTGCTTCATCGGCCATCATGAAGCCCGTCGAGGTTCGCGTCAGGGTACTTGCCGACAATACCTCGAATGGCTGGACGAATTCGGGATGGGTCGTAAAGAAGGGCCAGCGGATCCGCATTATTGCCGACGATGGAACCGTATCACTTGGCAAAGGAAGGACTTCCGACGCAGCCGGTGACAGCAATTTCGAAGATGATAAGAAGCTCTTAAAGGGAGTGCCGACCGGAGCTCTGTTGGCGGTGATCGGGGAAGACAACAACGATTTTATTTACATCGGATCGGAGAGGGAGTTCATCGCGGCGAGGGACGGCGCCCTTTTCCTAGGTATCAATGACGGAGATCTGAACGATAACTCGGGAGCTTTCAACGTAAAGATCGAGATCCTGCCTGATTCGGCTGACTGACTCGACGATCTCGCACGGAAATAGAAAAGGCCTGGCCGACATCGACCAGGACCTTTAACACCTACGAATTGATTTTACTGAGCTGTCTGAACCGTTTGACTTTCAGTTCGACGCCGCTTTCTGGCTTCACGCCAGGTTCGGATCCCCTCGCGGGTGAGGCTAATTATCGGTTTACGGTTATCGAATAAAAGCTTTACCCAGGCCGACTTGCTCATCTGCGGAAAATAGATCCCGCGGAAGAACAACCGGGCCACCAAATGTCCGATCCGGATATCGATAGGAGCTTCCCTGATCGTGTTTATGGCCTCCCAATTTCGCTCGGGACTGTACGATCGATACCATGCGTCGAATGTTTCCTTCTTGGCATCGTCGATGGTCATCTTCAGCGGATCGTGTGCCATTACAAACGGAGCGAAATCCAGCCAGTGTTTCGGCCGGGCAAGACGTCCTGCTTTTTCAAGCCTCGTATACAGCGGCGTCGATGGAAAAGGGGTCAGCTGCCCAAAAACAGGCAACCCGGGAGCCCAGCTTTCGATCTCGTTGACGGTCCGATTGGCCACGCCGGGCGTGTCATTATCCATTCCAAAAATAAAGGAGGTTATGGCGTAGATATTTCTTTTGCGAAGTCCGTCAAGAACGGCCTGGTAATTCTCAGGCTTGGAAAAATTCTTATTGACGTCCGCCATGTTGGCGGGGTCGATCGATTCCATTCCGATGAAAACCCACCGCCCGCCGGCCTCTGCGATCAGGTCGACCAATTCCTCGTCACCGAGAAGGTTCGCGCTGATCTGCGCAACCCAGGGCAGCGTGGCACCGGCGGCGATCATATCGCGAAGCAGGCTTTTTAGCCGCTTCTTATTAATAGCGAGGTTGTCATCAATAAAGAACACGGCCATCTGGCCTTTCTCTTTCTTAGCTCGGGCCTTTAGCCTTAGCAGTTCTTCGACAACGCTTTCATTGGTACGAAATCTTATGGAATCACCAAAAAATCCCGTTACTGTACAAAACTCGCAGCCGTACGGGCAGCCGCGGCCGGTTTCGATCGGCACGACAAAGAACTTACCCCAGCCTTCGCCCATGCGTGACATCACCGGGCGCAGAAATTTCGGAACCAAGGAAAACTGGTCGAGGTCGAGCGTTTCCCAGGGAATATGAGGATAAGGCTGAAGGCTCGGTTTGAAGTCATTTCCCTTTTCGTCGACCTTTGGCTGATAGGTCTCCTTCAGCTCACCGTTGGCCGCATCCTCGACGATCTGTGCCCAATACTCGTCGGCCTCGCCGAGAGCGACCGCGTCAGCATGGCGGGGCCCGCCATCTTTTCCGAGAGCTTCGTCAGGGCATTCCGTAACATGCGGTCCGCCCATCACGACCTTAAATCCGGCATCACGAAGTGCATCAGCCACGAGATAAGCCCGGGCTACCATTCGTGTCATCGCTCCGATACCGACCAGTCCGATGTTCTGGTCTTTGCAAAATTGGACGAGCTCAGGCCGGGACATCGCCTTGGCGTTGCCGTCTATCAAGATGACCTCATGCTCTTTCGGCGTCAGCGACTGCAGCAAAAACATCCAGAGATGCGGCATGAAATTCCGCGTAATACCGTTATCGGGGTTGTAAAGTAAGATCTTCATTGATCGTAAAAGGTGAGATGGTTCCGGAAAAAATCTCAGGCTCCGGTGGTAAACAGACTGAAAATATTAGTTGATTATGACCGCTTATATTAAACGTTCTAACATTCTCTCACCTTTCTTGTCTAATACCTACGCGAAACGAGTGACAAGCCACTGTAACCTATTTAGTGTGACGTTGCGCACATTATATTCCATATCTCCGTCGGTCGGCTCAGAAATGCGACAAAAGCTGTGTGTTAAAATCGGTATATGAAATTCCTCCACATCGCGGACGTTCATCTAGGCTGCACGCGTTATCAGCTGCCTGAAAGCCCGCGTGACTTTTTCGATGCGTGGATCGACGTTCTGAAACGCTACGGGATCGGCGAAAAGGTAGATTTTGTGATCATTTGCGGTGATTTCTTTCACAAGAGGTCGGTTCCCCCTGAAACGATGAACTACGCCGTCGAGGGGCTGACAATGATGAAGGAGGCGGGAATTCCGGTCATCGCCATCGAGGGTAACCATGACCAAAAACATACTGACAGCGAATTCAGTTGGCTGCGGTCATTAGCCCAATGGGGATTGATCAAACTGCTCGAGCCGGGCTTGGCCGAGAAACAAATAATTTATACAAGATGGGATCAGACGACAAAAACCGGGGGATATATTGATATTGGCAGCGCGCGTATCTTCGGATCTCACTGGTATGGGGCCTCGGGCAATTGGGCGATCCCAATGCTCACGACGGCGATCCAGAAGAATAAGCGTGAGGGTGCATTTCACATTCTGATGCTGCATACGGACGTCGAGGGGCATCAAATGCACCCGCTCCCCGCCTTATCTATATCGGCCCTGAAAGAACTGAAGCAGGCGGTAGACTACGTTGCGCTCGGCCACACACACAAACACTATGAGATCGACAATTGGGCCTTTAATCCTGGATCCATCGAGATCACAAACATCAGTGAATATCGCGAAACGCGGGGTGCTTTTGTTGTGGAAATCGACGACTCAAACGATGTGAACGCCCGGCACGTGGTGGATTATCAATTCCGGCCTTTTCAGCGTCTTCAGTTTGACGTGAGCAACAGCGATGTTCCCGGCGATGTCACGGACAGCGTTCTCGAATTGGTGCGAAATGAAGCACGGCCCGCCGAGATGGACAGCCCCCAGCCTATCATCGAGATAACATTGCGCGGGCAACTCGGATTTCCCAATTCGCTGCTCGAAACGCAAAAGATACGCGATGAAGCGCGAACGGCTACTGGTGCCCTGCACATCCGGGTGAAGAACCAGACCGTTCCGGCGGACTATGTTGATGCTCCGGGGCAAATAGACGACCTGGGCCGCGAGCATCTCGAGCGACGGGTGATCGAGGAACTCATTTTCAAGGACAGCCGTTTTGAGACGCGGCGGGATGATATTTCTGACGCAGTCATCGGTGCTAAGCGGATGGCCCTTATCGACGAACCTGCGGAAAAGATCGCAGATTTCATCGGCATCAAAACATGTCCGAAGTCATAGAAAAAGTTAGCTGATCCAAACAGATACCGCTTTTCCCGTTACCGCTCGTTATGCTGCCGAACGAGCTGCTGCCGCTGCACATTTTCGAGGACCGGTACCGCGAGATGCTTCGTGATGTGGAACAGGGGGCTAATTTTTTTGGGGTGTTGCTATTTGAGCCCGACAATTTCGCGGACAGGCCTCCGGCAGGCAGGATCGGCTGTCTTGCTGAGGTTCGTGAATCCGAAATGCTGCCCGACGGCAGGTCAAACATTATCACGCTCGGTCTGGTACGGTTTCGGCTGCTGGAATATATCGATTCCGAGAAGCCTTATTTGGTAGGCAGCGTTGAGTATTTTGAAGATGAAAAGGGTGATGCAGATGAACTTGGCCCGCTCTCCGACGAGGTCTTTGCACTATTCGAGCGGATGGCAAAAGCCGCTTTTTCAATGAGCGGCAGCCGCGGGCAGTTCCCCGAGATACAGCGGACCGACCCTGAATCTCTCTCATTCCTTATAACGGCCGCGTTCAACTTTGAGAATGACAAGAAATACGAAATGCTCGAGATGACCTCAACGTTGGAGCGGCTCGAGGAACTGAAAACAGTCCTTGGTGCCGCAGTCGGCCGAATGGAGGAAAGTGCGGAAATACTTGTGGTTTCACGCTCGAACGGCCATGGCAAAAAGAAGATCAACCTCTAGACCTATTCCGGCAGTGCGTTGCGGAAGAAGTCAATTAAACGTTGATCGTATGCCTCGGATTGCGAAAGCGATGCGTTATTAATGCTGAAACCCGAAGGGCTCAGGTCGGTTTTGGTCTCGACCTTATTGTTCGATGAGAAGCATTTATTTAGACTTGAGGTCGAATCCTGAAAATCTATTGCATCGACACCGGCGAGCAGCAAAACATTGTTTCCTTCGACCCGCCGTGCAGTTTCGCAAACCGGCTCCCGCTTGTAGCAGCCGTCGAAGTAGTAAAGGCGGGTTCCGAGCTTGGCCAATCTTGTGGTGGCAAACGTGGCAAACGGAAAACGCCGGTCCACTGAACCTGTCAATACGTTATCGCTCCCCAAGGGAACTGAGTCCAAAGCGAGAGCCGTAACTGAGGGTTCGCGAACTGCGGTTGAGATCGCGGCGATCGCACCCATTTCGACGCCATACATGCCGATCTTTTTGCCGACGAGGGGACTCTGGTTAATGCCCTTCAAATTTCGAAGGTATTGGACGGCGGCCGCTGCGTCCTCGGACTCACAACCGCCGAAAGAGGCATTTTTTACCAGCGGATCATCACCGTGCCCACGCTGATCGGGCATCAGGACCGTGAAATTCGTGGATTCATTTAGCTTAACACCCAGGTTAAGAACATGAGATCGATTAGCACCGTATTTATGAAGCAGTATGACCGCCGGTGCATTGTCAGCTCCCCGCAGCAGCCATCCACGTGCGGAGCTGCCATCGAGATTGGTCCAGGATTCTTCCGTCACCTGTGCCGCTCGAGTACTCAGCTGCCCGTACTTATCGGGCGTAACCAGGTACCCGGTCGATATCGGACGGGCAGTGCTGTAAACAAGCCAGACGGAACCGGCTCCGACGGCCGAGGCTATGAGCAAAAATACTGGCAGCAGCAGACGAGAAAAGCTCTTAATGAGTCGAGTGGATTTAACCATGGCGGATATTTAATTGCAGAAATTTGCCGTTTTCCGGCATCGAAAGGTGAGTTGAAAGCCCAAAAGAAAGGCTTCCGGATGGACATCTAAAATGTTACCATATGCGGCAGCCGGTAAGGAAGTATTTTTTAGAATGATAAAACCTAGATCGCTCATTCTCAGTATCGTTATCGCGGCCCTGGGGACCACGGTTTTCGGCCAATACAAACAGGTTTCAATGCCAGTGGCCAGCAAGCGGTTCATGCAGGTTTCCGAAGTACGCGAGGGTATGACCGGAACGGCGAGGACCGTTTTCCGGGGCGTTAGATCTGAGGAATTCAATGTAGAGATCCTTGGTGTTATCCCTAACTGGATCGGGCCGAAACAGGACATGATCATCGGACGTCTGAGCGGCAAAAATGCTGAACGGACCGCGGTTTTTGCGGGCATGTCAGGCTCACCGGTATATATTGACGGAAGGCTGGTCGGAGCGATCTCGTACAGTTTCCCGTTTGCCAAGGAGCCGATCTGCGGTATCACGCCGATCGAACAGATGGTTTCTGTCATGGAGCATTCTCCCATCCGCCTCCTCGCTGCTGAAAAAGGTAAAGCGATCTCTTACTCAGACCTTGTTTCCGACCTGTGGTCACCGAACTTCTCGGGCTCGTCCAACACCGCCGTTGCTTCCGGCTTTTCAGAAGGATCTCGGCTCATGGCTGTGGCGGGGCAGACATTTGTTCCGATCTCTACCCCGGTGACTTTTTCAGGTTTTTCTCAGCGGACGATCGACGCGATCGCACCGACTCTTATGAGGGCCGGAATGTTGCCGGTTGCGGCAGCCGGGGGTTCGGGTCCGATCTTGCCGATGAAAGAATTTTCGGATACGACTCTGCTGGGAGGAGATTCCGTTGTGGTGCAGCTGGCCCGAGGTGATGTACAGATCGCGGCGGCCGGCACCGTGACGCTTCGCGACGGCAAGAAGATCTATGCATTCGGGCATCCATTCTTCAGTCTCGGATCGACGAACCTCCCGATGGCGGAATCTCATGTCGTGACGGTAGTGCCGAATGCCAATAACTCGTTCAAGCTGGCGGTCGCGGATGCTCCCGTAGGCTCGATGACGCAGGACAGGGCGACCGCGATATACGGCCAACTCGGCGAAGCGCCTAAAATGCTTCCGGTGAAAATTCGACTTACCACAAGTCGGGGCAGCACACAGGAGATCAACTTCGAATCCGCTTTCGACGAACTCTTGACACCGCTGATCATTAGCGCTGGAGTAGCGAATGCACTTTCGGCACATGAACGCGGCGTGGGCGGATCAACCATCGAGATCAAAGGTGAGATCAGCGTAAAAGGCCACGACTCGGTGAAAATAAATCGGCGTTTTACTGGGCCGCAGGCGGTCGCCTTCGCCTCCTCCGCACCGGCATCGCCCCTGGCGGCACTGCTCAGGGCTAATTTTGAAAACGCGGAAATCTCGGGTATTTCGCTGGACATGACCGCAACGGACGAGAGCAAGACCGCGGCACTTGACCGCATCTCCGTAGACAGGACCGAGGTCCGTGCGGGCGAAACGATCGAGGTGACGGCCTTCGAACGGACTCAAGCCGGACACATGGTCACGCGCCGCATTCCTATCGTGATCCCGAACGACACGGTTCCGGGAAAGATCTCGATCTCTATCGGTGACGGGACCGCGGTTCAACAAAACACGGCGATCACCCAGTTCGTGCCGAAGTCTGCGGCCGAACTGATCTCGACTATTAATCGATTGAAAAGGTCGGACCGGCTTTACGCCATCGTATTCCGGACCTCGGCAGGCATGATCGTCGGTGCAAACGAGATGCCCAATCTTCCCCCGTCCATGCTGGCCACCATCAACAACGACCGAACGGCCGGTGGTTCTAAAGCTACCGTCAATACGATCATCGCTGAACAGGAACTAGCGGCCGCTGAATACATCGTCACCGGTTCTCAGACTCTGACTATCGAGGTTGTCAAATAGTCAGGTGGCAGTGGGCAATCCGATCGATTTTTTATTGACGAGCTCATCGGCAGTGTTAAGATTTAAATATGGACGGGATCGAAGGCCGAATTACAATTGAAGCAGACAAACTCAATGGGAAACCGGCCATTCGTAATCAGCGGATCGCTGTCGAAACGATCCTGGGGTTCCTTAGCAAGGGCGACAGTATCGATGAGATACTCGAGAATTACCCTACGCTCGAAAGAGAGGACATTTACGCATGTCTTAAATTTGCATCCGAGCTGATGCATAACAATTACACTATCGAGCCGGTCGTGGCATGAGGCGGTTTTTGATCGATGCCAACCTTCCAACAGGAGTTCCCACTTGGCAAAAAGAATCGTTCCTATTCGTTACTGAGATCGACGAGGAATGGTCCGACAGTGAGATTTGGAATTACGCTCGCAAGAACGGCTACACGATCGTCACGAAGGACGCCGATTTCTCAAACCGCATAATCATTGCCAAACCGCCGCCGAAGGTCATCCATTTCCGCGTCGGCAACATGAGGCTTCGCGACCTCATTGCCTTCGTCGATGAAAAATGGCCCTCGATCGATCGGGCGTCGAAGACCCATAAACTTGTAAACGTCTATCCTGACCGAATCGAATCCATTACCTAGGGCGAGTTAGACGCGGGCGGCTCTAAAGAAGAAAATGAATATGGCTGATGGACGAGAGCGTAAGGACAATTCGTTTGTGGGAGATGATCTATCTTGGCAAGGGTGCATCCATTGTTCGGCAGGTCATTCACGCGATCATCGCACTTGCGCTTCGGTTGTTTTTTCGGCGTATCGAGGTCGTAGGAGTCGAACGCGTTCCGAGATCGGGGCCGCTGTTGTTTGTTCTTAATCATCCAAACGGCCTGGTCGATCCGGCGCTCGTTTTTGTGTCGATGCCGAGGCGCGTTTCGTTTCTCGCCAAATCCACGCTTTTCGACAACCCGATCGGCGCGTTCGTGCTACGGACTTTCGAGATCCTGCCGGTTTACCGCCGTATCGATGCGGGAGCTAAACTCACGAGCAATCTGTCCACATTCGAAAACTGTTTTGAACTGCTCAGGCGTGGCCGATGTATAGCGATCTTTCCCGAAGGCATCTCGCATGATGAGCCGCAATTGCAAAAGATGAAAACCGGGGCGGCAAGGATCGCTCTCGGTGCAGTTTCGGGGCCGACACCGGCGAGCAGCCTGAAGATAGTTCCAGTCGGGCTTTATTACACGTCCAAGACATCGTTCAGGAGCGAGGCTCTGATCCGTTACGGCGAGGTGTTTGAGGTGGAGCCGATCGAACTTGACGAAAACGGCGAACCGCCACGCGACGCGGTCGTAGAGCTGACGGCGAGCATTGAGAGTTCCCTTCGCGATGTAACTGTAAATGTCGAAACCGAATCTGACCTTGACGCGGTGTTAAAGGCCGAGGCGTTGTTTGCGTCGGTTTTTGAAAATCTGATCTTCAAACAAACTTTGACGCAAACGGTCCGCAGAATGCAGGACCTGGCTGCCAAGTATGCTCTGCTGGAAAGAGAGGACCCGCAGCGAATGCTGAAGCTGAACGCGAAAGTTTCGGCGTACGAAGACAAGTTGAAGTCCAGCGGGCTCACCGCGGAAAGCTTGTCGGTACTGCAGCATCCGACGTGGTATGTTTTCCGCTATTTGATATTACGCGTTGTGTTTTTGATCGTGTTCGCTCCATTGGCCATAGTCGGTGCGGTCACCCATTCGCCGGCGTATTTCTTTTCGAATCTCATGGGGCGAATTTTCAGAACTCATGACGCGGACGTTGCCGGTTCGAGTTCGACCATTATCGCCGCCATCGGCTTGATGCCGCTGACCTGGGCGATCGTGGCCTCGATCCTCTGGTATTACTTCGGCTGGCAGGTCGCCCTAATTTCAGTTCCTGTAACCGTCCTTTGCGGTTACATAGCCCTGCGGTCTTCGGAAACACTTATCGATATGAGCGTCTGGGTTAGATCTGTGTGGCTCCTGTTTCGGCAGCGTGCTTTATTTTTCCGGCTGCTCGTCCAGCGCGAAAGCATTCAGAAAGAGATCGGAGAGATCGTGGAAAAGTAGATAAAACTTTTTATGGTCCTTGTTAATGAAACACCACCTCGGCGCGTTTATATTTTCAGGAAAAGAAAAATATGCTTTGGATACTAGGTTTTTTAGCAGCAGCAATTTTCGCATTAACGTCCTGTAATCTTTTTGACGATCCTCCTTTGGTAGAGAGTATGCCGGTCGGAGCGGCGGTGGAAACCTTTAAATTGCCCGATACGAATGGCACTGAAAGATCGCTCGACGAACTCAAGGGCAAGAATGGCGCGGTCATCGTTTTCGTGTCGGCGCAGTGTCCGAGTGTCAAACAATACAATCAGCGGATATCCCAGTTCGCGGCTGATTTCGCTGAAAAAGGCATTAACGTAGTCGGTATCAATTCGAACTCTTCCGAGTCACTCGAGTGGGCCAGATCGCATGCCGCGGAAAACTATCAGTTTCCCGTTCTGATCGATAAAGGAAACGTCATCGCTGATAAATTGGGGGCTAACGTAACGCCGGAGACCTTCTATCTGAATGAGAAGAACGTTCTGGTTTATCACGGAGCGATCGACAACAGCAGCAGCGGTGAAGAGATCACTACCAGTTACCTACGCGAGGCGGTCGATGCGAATTTGAGCGGAAAGCCGGTTGCGAAAGCCAGGGCGAAAGCTATAGGCTGTTCGATCAAGCGTGCTTAGCGGTTACGAATAACAAGCTGAATTATGAAAAGTTCCTCCCTTGGTGAGCGGAAGCGTGAGAATAATTCTCCCGAAGTCCACTTGCCGTTTTTCTTTTTGGTTATTTCCATTTCCCTGGTTTTCTTATTTGCCTGCCAAACGCAGACGAAAAAGGTGACTGAAAACGCTCCTGCCGCACAGAAGGAAACAGTTTCAAATTGGCCGCCAAAGGTCACGCAAATTGACGAGCAGGGATTGAAAGAGCTGCTCAAGCCGGCAGGCAAACCGCGCCTGGTCAATTTCTGGGCGACGTGGTGCGGTCCGTGCCGCGAGGAATTTCCCGATCTGGTCAAGATCGGTGCAGACCACAAAGACGAGATCGATCTGATCACAGTTACTCTTGATGAACCGTCCGAGATCAACGGTGCTGTTCCAGAGTTCTTAACTCAGATGAGATCCGATTCCCCGGCGTACCTACTGAAAACCCCGGACATGGATGCGGCGATCAACGTCGTCTCGAAAGCCTGGCAAGGAGCTTTGCCGTTCACGATCCTTTTCAACGCTCAAGGAGAACCGGTTTATGCGAAACAAGGGAAATTTAACACAGGTGTCCTGGTAGCTGAGATCGAGAAGTTCTGAGCATTCAATGCTAGATCCGCTCTCGATTCTCGCCCGGCCTTGGCCTCAAATCGTTTTGGCCTGCTGAGCACGCAAGCTTTTTTAGCTTTCTTTTTCCCCTTCGACCCAGTGTTCTCCGTCGGCGTAGACTTCTTTCTTCCAGATGGGGACGGTGCGTTTGAGTTCGCGAATGAGCCATTCGCAAGCCGCGAAGGCTGCGCGGCGGTGTGGTGACGCGACCGAGATCACGACGCTCGTTTCGCCGATCTCAAGACGGCCGAGGCGGTGGACGATTCCTACCCATGAGATCTCGAACTGTTGCTTAGCGGCCGCGATGAGCTTTTCCATTTCTTTGAGGGCCATCGGCTCGTAGGCTTCATATTCGAGATACTCGGTCTTTCGGGTTTGGCCGTCCTTTTGTTTTGTAAACCGCCTCGCGTAGCCGTCAAGGGTCACGGTCGCCCCGCACTCGGGCGGGACCAGGCGGCGGGCCACAGAAGTGACGTCGATCGGATCGGTGGTGAGTTCAAAAAAGTTCATAGATCAGAATGCGTGCCGCAGCCTAAGTGGGGTGCTTTAACCCCCGCTCACGGCGGTGAATATCGCTAATTCATCCCCATGCCGGACGATCTCTTGGCCGGCGGCGTATTGTTCGTTCAGCGAAATGTGGAGTTTGTGCGTGGCAAGGCTCGGATACTCTGCGATCAGGATTTTGGAGACCTCGCTCGCTGTTGTTTCAGATGGTATCGCGATCTCAATGCGGCGTCGGCCAGTAATGTCGGCGGTGGCTCCAAAAAATAGGATTTGAATATTCACTTTCGTGACTTGTAGGCTGTTCACTTACCTTATCGCACCCTCGATCGGGCTCGATGCTGAGGCGTATAGGCGCTTGGGCATACGTCCTGCGAGATGGCCGAGTCGGCCGGCCTCGACGGCAAGCTTCATCGCCGTCGCCATATGAGCTGGGTCTTTCGACTCGGCAATGGCTGTGTTCATCAAGATCGCGTCTGCGCCGAGTTCCATGGCGATGGCGGCGTCGCTCGGCACACCTACGCCGGCATCTACGATTATGATCGCGTCAGGCAGCTGCTCACGCATTATTCGTAAATTCGAAGGGTTTTGCACTCCCATTCCCGAACCGATCGGTGCAGCGAGGGGCATTACGGCCGGACAGCCTGCATCAAGCAGCTTTTTGGCCATTATCAGGTCATCGGTGAAATACGGCAGGACAATAAACCCTTCGCCAACGAGAACGCGCGCCGCTTCGAGCGTTTGTTCATTATCGGGCAACAGCGTGATTGGGTCGCCGATCACCTCAAGCTTTATCCAGTCAGTTTGTAGTGCTTCACGGGCCAGTCGGGCGGTACGAATTGCGTGGTCCGCGTCGTAGCATCCCGCGGTATTCGGCAGGATCTGCATTTTGGGATCAAGATGATCTAGGAAAGACTCGGTTTTGCCGTCGAGCGGAACACGATTGACCGCGACTGTCACCATTTCGGCGCCAGAGGCGGCATGAGCAGCTTTCATCACGTCAAACGAGCGATATTTGCCGGTCCCGATGATTAGCCGTGAACTGAAGACAGAACCGGCGAGCGAAAATTGATCAGCCATATTACCATTCAATTTTCATGTATACCTGTAAAGAACGCAAAGTTAGCCGCCGCCCACAAAATGCACAACTTCGAGCCTATCCCCGTCATTCACTATGGTGTCCGGCCAATCCGAGCGGCGAACTACCGTTTTGTTTAATTCAACCGCAACCAGGTTTCTAGGCAAAGAAAAAAGGTCGATCAAATAATCGAGATCGACCTCGTTATCGAGCTGACGGGACTCGCCGTTTAAAATAATGGTGATCACAGCCCTATTTTAGACGGTAGTTTCGAGACCGTCTAATTATGCCGGCGTTACGAGCCGCCGAAGCTCCACCTCTTCGCCGCCGGCGATGGCCCGTACGAATAATGCGGCCCGCCCCGCAGAAAATTGTGGCACCTGCAGATGCACTTTGGCCAGCCCATTCACGTCCGATCTCGCGTGAAAAATGACCGGCCTGAATGCCGATCCCAATATCTTTATCATTATCTGCGCGCCTGCGACCACTTTCCTTTCACTGCCCCGACAGATCATGATATTGACCGTACGGCGGTCTCCGCCCTTGAACTTCGATTCTCCCAAGAGTTCGAGTTTGAGTTTACTGTTGGCGGGACGGTCTTTACCGGATAATTCTGAAACTACTTCGACAGCCTCGGCCGGCAGTATCGCTTCCTCAATGACGCTGACGGTCTCGATAACTAGTTCCGAATCGTGTTTGGCCGGTAAGACAATGTCGGAAAGTGATATTTCGAACGGCTTTGCGACCGCGATATCGGCATCGATAACTGAAGCGTTGGAGGGAGTCGCCCCGGCGAACGACTGCGAGGCCGATCGGTAGTCCTTTACCAGCGGAACCGCAGCATCCGGGGCCTTCTTCCGTTTGGCAGAACTCTTCGCCGTCATCTCTTTCAGTTCGCCCATCCGCCCCGCCTTTACGGCGGCGCAGATCAGCTTGTGCTGTCGCGAGACGCGTTCAGCAAGCTTCTTTTCGTCGAGACCCGAAAGAGAAAGGTCCTGGTAGCTTGCCCTTTTGCTAGCGAGGATCGTGCCCCGGTCATAGACCAGTGACATTATGACCATCGTCGGCGGACCTTTATCCTCGGTCTGCACATGGTATACAGTACCCTCGAACTCGACATCTGTATTGAAACCTGAGATCACAAACTTTTAAAAAAGATGCGGGAACGCGCGGTGGAAACGAGGCCTAAAGTGCCTTATTCAAGTTATCACACGGTAAAATGAGGGTCAATGAATAAATGGGTCGTATAATGAGCCCGCCGGAGGCAAATTGGGACTGCCTTGACACCATTAGGACGTTAAATTAGGATTTAGTTGAGCCATAATTCTCAGATGTTTACGAGGGAATGCAAGCCATTCCAAGATTTGGTGCGGGTCGTGAAAAACAAAGGATAATGTCGGAATACAACGTATTCGATTACGTGCCGATCGGCATAATGTTTCTGGTTGCAGCCGGATTTGGTCTGAGCCAATTGCTGGTTACCCAGTTAATAGGCCCGCGGAAGCGAACGGCGACCAAACTCATGCCGTACGAATCGGGAAAAGACCCTGTCGGATCGGCTCGCGACCGGTATTCGATCAAATTTTATACCGTCGCGGTCATCTTCCTCTTGTTTGATATCGAAGTCCTTTTCATTATCCCGTTTGCGGTTGCCTTTAAGAGTCTTTTAGCTGAAGAGGCTCTAAGCGGGGTGGCCTATGGCACGATCGCCTTTATTGAAATATTGATATTCGTTTCGACATTTGTTGTCGGATATATCTACGTTTGGCGAAAAGGTGTGTTTGATTGGGGTCTTCAGGCCCGAGCGGAAGCTCGCCAGGAGGCCAAGATAATGGCAAAACGCCGGCGTGACGACGCATCAAAGCTTATACAGGCGTAATATATGGGGCTAGAAAATACACTTTTTGAATCACTGCCAGATGTCGTGACCGTCAAGCTTGACGCGGTGGTGAATTGGGCCCGTAAATCGAGCCTATGGCCAGCGACTTTCGGGTTAGCTTGCTGTGCGATCGAGATGATGAACACGGTTTCGGCTCGGAACGACCTTTCAAGATTTGGAGCGGAGACATTTCGCGCATCTCCCCGCCAGGCTGATGTGATGATCGTTTCGGGCCGAGTTTCGAGGAAAATGGCACCGGTTCTTAGACGGATCTACGACCAGATGCCTGAGCCGAAGTGGGTTATCTCCATGGGAGCTTGTGCAACCTCGGGTGGTGTTTTCGATAATTACGCAATTGTACAGGGTGTCGATAAGATCGTTCCGGTCGATGTTTATGTACCTGGGTGTCCTCCGCGACCGGAGATGCTTGTGCACGCGATCACAATGCTCCAAGACAAGATCATGAAAGAATCGGTTAAGGACCGCCGTGACACCTTTGAGGCCGAATCGCGCGTTTCGAAGGTACCGGGAACTTTACCTGTGACCGAGGGCACGAGGCTGGAAAAGCAAATGGAAACCGAGGTCGCAAAGGGCGATACGTCGCGGCCTTATTCGATCCCCTCGCGGCACGAACGGCGAAAGTCGTCTTAATTGCGGACAGAAATTGCCGCAGGAACGCGTTTGACACAGTTAAAGTTAGCGCGTTCTCTGCGGTGTAAGTTTATATGACAGAAAAACTGATCGGATACGTCGATGCCCTGAAAACGGCGGACCCGCATTGGGTGGTTGACGTCACCGACGCCTTAGGCGAGGTTACCGTCGTCATTCCGCGTGAATTTGTGGCCGAGGCATGCCGCTTTCTTAAAGAAGGCCACGGTTTTGATATGCTTGCCGATCTCACTGGGGCTGACCGCGGCCCCGAGGATGATCCGCGGTTCGAGATTAATTACCACCTTTTTTCTACCAGGCATTTCAGCAGGTTAAGGCTGAAAGTTCTTCTGAGTGAGGACGACGCGAAGGTCGAGACGGTGACCGGTATCTGGAAAACAGCCGATTGGCATGAGCGTGAAACGTTTGATATGTTTGGGGTGATCTTTGACGGACATCCTGACCTCAGACGTATCCTGATGCCTTCTGACTTTGACGGATTTGCATTAAGAAAGGATTTCCCACTTCGGGGCTATGAACCGTACAGTTTGAATTGATCAGCCCTAGATTATGAGCATGGTCGCAGAGCCAACCCAGTTAGATTCGCTCGATCAGTCCCTTGAATCGGAGATGACCCTTTCGATGGGGCCCCAGCACCCGTCTACCCACGGCGTTCTCCGGCTGGAGCTAAAGCTGGACGGCGAAATGGTCGTCAAGGCTACCCCGGACATCGGCTATCTTCACACGGGGATGGAAAAG
Organism: Pyrinomonadaceae bacterium; assembly: GCA_041751735.1. Taxonomy (GTDB): domain Bacteria; phylum Acidobacteriota; class Blastocatellia; order Pyrinomonadales; family Pyrinomonadaceae; genus OLB17. The sequence goes on from JBGSWW010000070.1 coordinate 16,499, forward strand.
CTTTTCGAGTATAAAAAGTATCAGCAGGGTATCGTTATTACGGACCGGATGGATTATCTGAATCCGCTCGGCAATAACCTTGTTTATGTGATGGCGGCCGAAAAACTGCTCGAGCTTGAGATTCCCGAACGGGCCCAGGTCATCCGAGTGCTGTTTTGTGAATTACAGCGAATCGCTTCGCATATGGTATGGCTGGGAACCAGCGCCCTCGATCTCGGGGCGATGAGCATTTTCTTCTTCTGTTTTAAGGAACGCGAGAAGATACTCAATTTGATCGAAGCTGCTTCGGGCGGCCGCATGACTCCGAGTTATTTCCGGATCGGCGGACTGATGATGGACCTGCCCGCTGGTTTCGATAACCGCTGCAGGCAGTTCATCGATGACTTTCCAGACGCGCTTGAGACTTTCGAAACACTCGCAACCGGTAACCCGATCTGGCAAAGCCGCACAAAGGATGTCGGCGTGATTTCTAGCGAAGATGCGATAAATTGGGGCTTAACCGGCCCTTGCCTTCGCGGCAGTGGCGTCGAGGTCGACCTTAGACGGCATAACCCCTATTCTGGCTACGAAACGTACGATTTTGAGATCCCGGTGGAAACTGATGGAGATGTGTGGGCACGTTTTCGCGTACGTATGCGCGAGCTTTATGAATCGCACAAGATCGTCCGGCAAGCTCTCGAAAGGTTAAAACCCGGCCCGATCAAGGCTGATGCTCCAAAGGTAGTGCTGCCCGATCGTGATGATATGCGAAAGCATATGGATTCGCTGATCCACCATTTTCTGATAGTCGCCGAGGGCTTTAATATCCCGCCGGGCGAGGTTTATATGCCCATCGAGGCGTCAAAGGGCGAGCTTGGTGTATACATGAAGTCCAACGGCGGTCCGAAACCCGACCGCGTACATTTTCGAGGGCCGAGTTTTGTAAACCTCGCCGCCCTGCCCGTTATGAGCGAAGGCGAGATGATAGCTGATGTTGTGGCGATCATTGGGAGTCTGGATATAGTCTTGGGAGAGATAGACAGATAAAAGTTGGTTTTTGATCGATGGATCGAAGAGTGATATGAAATTGACGTCTCTGGTTCCGGCTCGAGCAGGACTTTGAAGGCGGGAATCAATAACATTAATGGCGGCAGCTACACCAACAAGCTATACAGATAAGATCCTTTATTCCACCGAGGTGGCCGAATTTTCGCCGGCGATCATCGAGGAGATGCGTTCTCACGTAGCTAAATACCCTGCGGACCGGAGCCGTTCGGCGTTGATTCCGCTACTGATGTTGGTTCAGCGAGAGCGCGGCTGGGTAGACAACGCTGGTGTAAATTTTCTTGCAAAGTTTCTGGGACTCGAAGTAACGGACGTTTGGGAAACGGCGACTTTTTACTCGATGTTCAATTTGCGTCCGGTGGGTCGGCATCATATTCAGATCTGCAAGACGCTGTCATGCAGGATCATGGGCGAACCTGATATCACCGAGCATATTTGCTCAAAACTGGGGATCCACCCCGGTGAAACGACCGAGGACGGCAAATTTACCGTCACAATGGTCGAATGCCTTGGCAGCTGCGGCACAGCACCGATGATGCAGGTAAATTTCGATTACCATGAGGATCTGACGATCGAGAAGGTGGACAAGATTCTCGCAGACGCAGAGTAGCAAGATAGATATCTTCCGATTATGGAGATCAGAGCAATAGGTTGTGAGCCGCTTCAATTAAAGCGAATGCACATTGAGAATGGGCATACGCTTAGGGTGTATCAGGAGACGGGCGGCTATACCTCGCTGAAGAAAGCGCTTGGCATGACGCCGGACGCCATCATTCAAGAGGTAAAGGATTCAGCTCTTCGCGGGCGTGGGGGTGCCGGATTCCCTACTGGAATGAAGTGGTCATTCGTTCCAAAAGAGACTCCCAAATCGAAGTTCATTGTTTGCAATGCCGACGAGTCTGAACCCGGATCATTCAAAGACCGCTACCTGATGGAGCGCGACCCGCATTCGATGATCGAGGGAATGATCATCGCGGGATGGGCACTCGGGGCAAAAACGGGCTACATCTACACACGCGGCGAATACAAATACTTGATCGACATCATGGATGTCGCTCTGGCTGAGGCACGTTCCGCCGGCATGCTCGGTAGGAACATCTTCGGCTCAGGCTTCGACATGGACATTCACACCCATACGGGTGCCGGGGCGTATATCTGCGGCGAAGAGACCGCGTTGCTCAGCTCGCTCGAAGGGTATCGAGGGCATCCGCGGCTAAAGCCGCCATTTCCCGCGGTCGAGGGGCTTTACGCCAGCCCGACCGTTGTAAACAACGTCGAGACATTCACGTCCGTTCCGCAGATCATCGAGATGGGCGGGATCGCGTGGCGCGATCTCGGCACCGAAAAAAGTGGTGGCACTAAGCTGTGGTCGATAAGCGGACACGTGAAAAAGCCAGGTGTCTACGAACTTCCGATGGGCTATGCCGATATGGAGAAGTTCATCATGGAAGACTGCGGCGGCATGCTTCGAGACGATAAGAAGCTCAAGGCCGTGATCCCGGGCGGTTCCAGCGTTTACATAATGAATGCCGGGCAGATCATCGGGCAGAATGTCCCTCTCGATTACGAGGGACTCGTTGCCGCCGGCTCGATGCTCGGAACGGGCGGGATGATGGTGATGGATGAAACGGTCGATATTATGGAAACGACCAAGAATCTATCCGAGTTTTACAAGCACGAGTCATGCGGCTGGTGTACGCCGTGCCGGGAGGGTACCGATTGGATCGTCAAGATCTTCAACCGTATTGCAGACGGCGGAGGACGGCCCGAGGATGCCAAGCTGCTGCTCGATATTTGCGACAACATCGAAGGGAAATCTTTTTGTCCGCTCGGCGATGCGGCCGCATGGCCCGTTCAGTCGGCTATAAAGCAGTTTCCAGAGGATTTCAGGACGTGGCTGGCTGATAAGACGGCTGGGAATGGAGTAATGCCCAACGTGTAGTCATAATGAGAGCAGACATATAGATGCCAACAGCATTGCGAAATCACGATTTCGCATCCGGCAATAGATTTTTTTGAAATAAGGATAATTGTTTTATGGGAAAAGGTGATAAACGCACACGGCGCGGCAAGATATTTGCCGGAAGTTTTGGCAAGACGCGGCTAAGGAAGAAAAAGGTCGTGGTAAAACCGGAACCGGTAGAAGAAAAACCGTCGAAGCGAAAAGCTAAGGCCCCGGCGGCATGACGTTTAAAGAGTCGCGCTCGGATGGCGTTCATGCCCGGATGGCAGAACTTGAGGGCGATTGGTCGGGCATGACCAAAACATGGTTCGAGCCCGACGTACTGGCCGACGAGTCACCAATGAACGGGAGTATTAAACCTGTTCTGGATGGCCGGTTCATGCTCTACGCATATTCGGGGAGCCTGCAGGGGAAGCCGTTCGAAGGGATCGCTATCCTGGGTTTCGACCTCGGGACAAGTAAGTATCAGTTCGCCTGGATCGACAGCTTTCATATGTCGACAGCTATCATGTCGTCCGAGGGCGATGCGGCGAATGGTTTTAGTGTGACCGGTTCGTACTATACAGGGCCGGACACACCACGGTGGTCGTGGCGGACCGAGATCGAAAAGGCCGATACCGACAACATTATTATTACCGCCTATAATATTTCGCCCGAAGGCGAAGAAGCGAAGGCCACCGAAACGCGGTATTCGAGAAAGGTTTGATGTCAACAGAACATATCAAAGTAACTATCAACGAGCAGGAATTTGAGGTCGATAAGGGCGCTCGTCTGATCGATGTCTGCCGGGAAAAAGGATTTGGAATTCCGTCGTTTTGTTATTACCAGGACTTGGCTATTCAAGCATCTTGTCGAATGTGCTTGGTGCGCATCGAGAAAATGCCCAAGCTCCAGACGTCTTGTACGATCATCTGTACGGACGGCATGGTGGTAACCACGCAGAGTGAGGAAGTCGAAAAGGCCCAGCGCGCGATGGGTGAGTTCCTGCTGGCAAATCACCCGCTGGATTGCCCGGTCTGCGACCGGGGCGGCGAATGTGAGCTTCAGGAAGTGATCTTCGACTGGGGCGATGTTGAGGAAAGATTTACTGAGAAAAAGAACGCGCAGCCTGAAAAATATCTCTCACCGATCGTGGCAAATGATCCGCAGCGATGCATTCTGTGCAAACGATGCACGCGTGTCTGCGACGAGTGGATGGGTGAGGACGCGATCGAAGCAGGTAATCGCGGCGTAAATACGGTCATTGGGACATACGGAGGCTGGTTAAACTGCTCGCAGTGCGGCAACTGCATTGAGGTATGCCCTACAGGCACTCTTCTCGACGGCGTATACAGGCACGAAACCCGGCCCTGGGAACTTGATCAAACGGTTTCCACGGATGCCTACAGTTCGGACGGAATGCAGTTGAGTATCGGTTCACGCGGTGGGCGTGTGCACCGAATTGTCGCTCGTGACCGCTACGTCAACGGCCTTAACGGCGAATTCCTCGATGTTAAGGCCCGCTTTGCACATGAGTTCATCAATCATTCCGACCGTCTTAAAACGCCGATGATCCGCTATTCCAAGGGAGGTAAACTGATCCCCGCGACCTGGGACGCGGCTCTGGAATACACAGTGAAAAAACTGAAGGAATTTGGTACCTCAACGGGCGTGATCGCCAGCCCTCGGCTTACCAATGAATCCTTATACGCTTTGAGGCGGTTCGCGACCGACGTCATTGGCACGTCTAGTTATGCTGTTTCGGACCGGCGATCGATGTCTTCATTCTTCGCGAATCTAAGTGCGCCTTTAGCGACACACAAGGATATTCGCTACGCCAGTACCATCGTCCTGATCGGAGGCGAACCCGAAGAGGAGCAGACTTATACCGCGAAGCAGATTCGCCAGGCTGTCCGTAACGGCGGCGCAAAGCTGGTCGTCATCAATGAAACACCGATTCGCCTGAGCGGCCGAGCTACGCAGTTCATCCACGTTAATGCCGGCAGTATCGACTTGATCGCAATAGCTTTTGCAGAATCAATGGACGTAGGACTGGCGAAAACGATAGGTATTGAAACTTCTGAATTCAATTCCCTATTGGAGACTATCGGGGAAACTTCCGGCGACCTGGTGATAATGGTTGGAAACGACCTTTCAGCGGGAGCACAGGCTGCGATCGCTGCGGCCGCTGGATCTTTTGGATCGGATGCGAGAAGAGTTTTGCTTCACCCCCTGCCGCTCTACAACAACTCCGTCGGTGCGATCGATATATTTCCAGACGCGAGGCAGGTTAACGAGGTAGTAAGCGAATCAAAAGCCATTCTTGTCGGCGGCAGTCTGCAGGACCCATCAATACTGGCCGCGAAGCAGTTCGTCGTCGTACAGGAGCTGTTTCAGACTGAAACAACCCACATGGCTGATGTGATCTTCCCGGCAGCGAGCTTCGCAGAGGTGGACGGAACATTTACTAATAATGCCGGCAATGTCCAGCGTGTGCGTCGCTCGATCGAGCCTGTCCACCAATCAAAGCCTGACTGGATGATCACCGCTTTGATCGCTCGTGAAATGGGTACCGATTTCGGATTCGAATCAGCCGCCCCCGTCGTATTTCGTATGCTTTGTGAATCCGTTCCGGCGTATTCCGGACTGCGTTATCCGATGCTCAAGGATGAATCGCAACCAGTTCAGGCAGATCATGAAGTGGCCCAGCGAGATGTTTCCGGCCAGATCAGTGAATTGCGAAAGATGATCGATACTATCCCTGGCGAAGGTGTCAAGAATACGGAGACGCCGCGGATCGGGCATAAGCTCCATCGATTAACAACCATGACGAGCAAGACGAACCAATTTCACTTGCTTGCAAATGGCAATCCGAAACCCGACAATCTCCTGGTTTCGCCTCTGGAACAATTTACCCTTGATGGGCAACCGCTCGTGGATGACATAGCCGAAGCCGCGACGGTCGGCGTAGAGGACAGAATCGCGCCGGGAAATAATTTCTAAGATGGAATCTGTAATCAAAAATGCATTTCCATTTGTCGTCATAAGCGTGGGTATCCTACTCGCTTTTCAGGGCGTGCTTATGATCGTCGCCTATACGGTTCTCGCCGAACGCAAGGTGCTCGGCTGGATCCAAGGCCGTATCGGCCCCAATCGCGTTGGCCCATGGGGAGTTCTCCAGCCATTTGCCGATCTTCTTAAATTTATCTTTAAGGAAGATCTGATCCCTGACAAATCAACCAAGTTCGTCTATTTCCTTGCTCCCTTTGTAGCCTTGACTTGTGCACTGTTGCCGATAGTGGTCTATCCGTTCGGGCCGGCGATCACGACGGTTGATTGGAGTTTTTTGCCGTACGGCTTGGGCGACGGAGTGACGGTCTTGCCTCTGACGATCGCGAGGATCGACGTCGGACTTCTCTTTGTCCTGGGTATTACCTCAGTCGGTGTTTACGGGATCGCCTTAGCTGGGTGGTCATCAAATAATAAATACAGTCTGATGGGCGGACTCCGGTCGTCGGCGCAGCTGATCTCGTACGAATTGGCTATGGGAGCTTCGATCATAGGCGTTGTCATGCTGGCCGGGACCCTCGACCTGAACGGCATTATTTTCGCGCAGATACGGTCGCCCTTTAGATGGTTCATTATTCCTCAGTTTATTGGATTTGTGGTTTTCCTGATCGCGGCATTTGCCGAAACGAACCGTATCCCATTTGACCTCCCGGAAGCAGAAACCGAATTGGTCGCGGGATTCCACACGGAGTACTCGGCCCTTAAATTCGCGTTGTTCTTCATGGCGGAGTACGTGAACATGTTCACGGTATCGGTGATCGGAACTACCCTGTTCCTCGGTGGATGGTATGTACCGGGTCTGAGCCATATTTTCGAGCCCGGCTCGATCCCTTACGCGTTGGTAAGCCATATCGCATTTATTGGAAAGATCTGCGGGTTCCTATTCCTGTACATCTGGGTACGGGGAACGCTGCCGCGCTTTCGGTTTGACCAGTTAATGAATTTTGGCTGGAAGTTTTTGCTGCCGGTCGCCTTGGGAAATGTGATCCTGACGATCGTGATCGTTTACTTTTTGAATCGATAAAAGATGGTGTCGACTGCCTTATTTTTTTTATTCGCCGGATTTGCGATCGCTTGCGCGGTCTCGATGGTTTATCACAAGAACCCGATATACAGCGCGATCTCGTTGGTCGGGGTGTTTATCGCATTGTCCTGCATCTATCTCACACTTGCCGCTCCATTCATTGCGATCGTGCAAATACTGATATATGCCGGTGCGATAATGGTCCTCGTGATCTTTGTCATCATGCTTCTGAATTTGGACGATGAAAAACCGCTGAACCGGCTGAGATTTCTTTACCCGTTAGGCGGTTTATTCGGGATTGTCCTTCTTGCCCAGACCTTGTTCATTTATTACGCGGTTATGCGAGCACCGAGTGTCCCGTCGGACCAATCCGTGACGACAGGCAATACGCTGGGCATTGGCCGGGCAATGTATACCGAATATTTACTGCCGGTCGAGATCGTAGGCTTTATGCTCCTGATGGCGGTCATCGGAGCCGTGATGTTGGTGCGGGGATTGAGGATCGAGCCGGAAGTAACGGTCGTCTCCATGGGTACGGGAAACCTGGGAGATACTGCAAAGGTCGAGAGCGATACAGTGAGATCAGAGACCGGTAGTGATAACGACGCTCATTTGGTAGAGAATTAAGGCGAGTCTTGGCATAGGATATGGAACCCAGTTTAGCCAGTTACCTGGCGCTGTCAGGAATATTGTTCACGATCGGCTGTGTTGGAGTAATTTTCAAACGCAATGCGATCGGCATGTTCATGTGTATCGAGCTAATGCTTAATGCGGTCAATCTCACGTTCATCGCTTTCTCGCGATACTACGGCGATGTTACAGGACAGCTATTTGTCTTTATGGTCATGTCTGTTGCCGCCGCGGAAGCCGCGATCGGCTTGGGCATCATTATTGCCTTTTTCCGAAATAGCCGATCGGCTGATGTTGACGACGCCAGTATTTTAAGGAATTGACGATCTAAGCTTCTAAATGATCGAGAACAATCTTTTAAGCATTATTATTTTTGCACCGCTCGCCGGGGCCTTGATCAATTGGCTTATCGGTGGCCGGTTGAAGAGCGAGTTGTTCTGCAGCCTTGTGGCATGCGGCTCGATCGCCATTTCCACCGTGGTCGCCTTTATGATCGCCTTCGGCATCGGGACCTCACATCCCGGGGCCTTGATCGACCCGAAAGGCCAACCGATACTCGATCACATCTGGACATGGATACAAGTCGGAGGTTTCAGGGCAGATTTCGCCCTTGGAATGGACGAGCTTTCCGGCATTTACGCTTGTTTCGTTACATTTGTCGGTCTTCTTATTCATGTCTTTGCCACGGGGTATATGCATGGCGATAAAGGATTCTATCGCTTTTTCGCGTATCTGAACTTGTTCATGTTCGCCATGCTGACTCTGGTTCTCGCGGACAACTTCTTGTTGATGTTTGTCGGCTGGGAAGGTGTTGGACTCTGCTCTTATCTGCTCATCGGTTATTACCTGAAAAGAGACGAAGCTCGAAAGGCCGCGAAAAAGGCCTTTGTGATGAATCGCATTGGAGACTGGGGCGTTCTCGTCGGTATTTTCCTGATATTTACCTTAACGGGTTCGATCTCGTTCTTCGATAAAGTCGTCGACGGCGAACAGGTCCAGAGTGTGTTCACGATCGTTACTAACACCATGTCTGCCGACCCGTTCACTTGGGGAGCTATATTCGCCGGCGGTCTGACATCAGTTGCGGTTCTCTTGTTCATTGGTGCGACAGGTAAATCGGCACAGATCCCGTTGCTCACATGGCTGCCGGACGCGATGGCCGGGCCAACGCCCGTTTCCGCGCTTATCCACGCGGCGACGATGGTCACCGCGGGTGTATATCTTGTCGTTCGTGCGAACGCGATATACCAGTTCGCTCCAACCGCTATGTGGATCGTTGCCGTGATCGGTGCGGCGACCGCCATATTTGCGGCCACGATCGCGATCGCACAAAATGATATTAAGAAGGTCCTCGCATATTCCACTGTCTCGCAGCTCGGGTTTATGTTCCTCGCCGCCGGTGTCGGAGCTTTTGTCGTTGCGATCTTTCACGTGATGACCCACGCTTTCTTCAAAGCCCTGCTCTTCCTCGGCTCGGGTTCTGTTATTCACGGGATGCACCACGAGCAGGATATGCGGAAGATGGGCAACCTGAAGAAATACATGCCCGTCACGTTTATCACGATGGCCATAGGCTGGCTTGCTATCTGCGGTATTCCGATCTGGGCGGGTTTCTTTTCGAAAGACGAAATTCTTTACAAAACATTCGCCGCCGATAACTACTTCCCCGCCGGGTCTTTTTCCGGTGAAGAGATACTGTGGGTCATCGGGACTATTACCGCCGTCCTCACGGCTGTCTACATGACACGGATGATGATCATGACGTTCTGGGGTACAGACCGGTTTCATCATGCACTTCCTGATGCTGAACACGCAGGAGATGCGGCCCATGCCGAAGAAACTGCATTCGCGCTCGGCGAAGTCCACGATGATGGAACACACCTGGTTCACGCTGACGACGACGATGAGGATCAACATCATTCCCTTCCGGCCGATTTCAAACCGCATGAGTCGCCATGGGTGATGACGATGCCGCTGGTCGTACTGGCGATCCTTTCTACAGTCGGCGGGTTGGTGGGTATACCGTACGCGATGAGCTCCCTTGTTGGTGCGGGTGAGGTCAACGTTTTCGAGCACACTCTTGAACCTGTCGTTGCTGAAAAAGCCAGTGCCGACGGACACCCCGTTCCGGCTTCTAAGGATGATCATGCGCCGGTGAAAACAGGTGCAAGTGCGGAACCTGCCAAGGCCTACGATTCTCACTCGCCGGAGGTGGTCGCGAAGGAACGCTGGCTGGCTTTGCTTTCGACGGCTTTGGCTTTTCTGGGAATCGGTATCGGCTTTGCACTTTTCCGCAACAATCCCTTGCGGCGGATGCCAAAGATCTTAGAAGAAAAATGGCGGCTCGATGAATTTTACAATGGCTACATTGTCGACCCGATCACCGGCCTGTCACGCAACGGCCTGTGGAAGGGCTTTGACCTCGGCTTTATTGACGGCATCGTCAACGGCATAGCCCATTTCGTGATGGCATTCGGGGACATTACGCGAAGGCTGCAGGTCGGCTTTGTCCGTAGTTATGCCGCGATCATACTCGTGGGAGCTCTCGCCGTCATCGGGTATTTTATTTATTTCGGGCTGAAACTGGTTGCTTAGATGGATCTTATTACACAAAACCTCCTGACCATCCTGATACTGCTGCCGCTTATCGGCGCCGTGCTCATGCTCGCCCACCAGATGTTCTGGAAACAGGAAAGCCAGCTCAAATGGCTTACTCTTGGATTCACGATCCTGAATTTTCTTGTTTCGCTTGCGATGTTTTCCAGATCGGCCGTTGCAGGAGCCAGCGGTTTTTATTTCGAACAAAACGTTCCGTGGATCAGGGCGATAAATACGAATTACCACATCGGTGTCGACGGTTTGAGTTTTTGGCTGGTGATCCTGACCACCTTCATAATGCCGATCGCGGTTTTGTCGACCTGGCATGCGGTAGAGAAGCGGACTACGGCGTTTTACGTATTCCTGCTGCTGCTGGAAAGTGCAATGATCGGCGTTTTCGTATCGCTCGATCTCCTCGTCTTTTACCTGTTCTTCGAGGCGTCGCTTGTACCGATGTTTTTCCTTATCGGCATTTGGGGCGGAGAGAACCGGATATATGCGGCGGTTAAGTTCTTTATCTTTACTGCACTCGGCAGCCTTTTGATGCTCGTGGCGATTATTGGCCTGTATTACGTGTATGCAGATCAGACGGGACTTGGCGGATCGTTCGATTTTGTAGCGATACTTGCGGCCATGCAGGCCGGCAACCTTGTCCTGGCTCCGCAGACCGGAATGCTACTCTTTCTCGCATTCGCCCTAGCTTTCGCCATTAAAGTCCCTGTTTTCCCGTTCCATACCTGGCTGCCGGACGCTCATACCGAGGCGCCAACCGCAGGTTCCGTGATCCTGGCCGCCGTTCTTCTCAAGATGGGAACATACGGGCTGATGCGTTTCAATTTTGCGTTGTTCCCGGATCAAAGCCGCGAGACAGCGTGGCTCTTCATAACGATGGCAATCATTGGCATAATTTATGGAGCCCTGGTCGCGATGGTGCAGCCGGACGTAAAGCGGCTCGTTGCCTATTCGTCCGTTGCCCATATGGGCTTTGTGATCCTGGGAATGTTCTCATTTACCGAAGCCGGGATGCAGGGGGCCCTCTTCACAATGCTTGCCCATGGTGTAACCACCGGCGCGTTGTTCCTGTTGGTGGGCTTTATCTACGAACGACGGCACACACGTGAGATCACTCAGTTCGGGGGCCTTGCCAATGTCATGCCGGTCTACACGACGATTTTTGTGATAACCACAATGGCGTCCGTCGGGCTGCCGTTCCTTAATGGCTTTGTAGGCGAGTTTCTAATTATGGTCGGCATGTTCCAGTCACATGCATTAAGCGTTACGGCGACCGTCAACTGGAATTATATTGCCGCTATGTTGGCGGGAACCGGCGTGATCTTTGCGGCCGTTTATCTGCTCTGGATGGTCCAACGGGTATTCTTCGGGAAGGTGACTAACGACAAGAACAGGATGCTACTCGATCTTAGCTGGCGCGAGATCGGACTTATGGTTCCGCTGCTGATCTTGATGGTCTATATGGGCGTTTTTCCGAAACCGTTTCTTGCCCGGTCCGAAGGTGCCATCAAGGTGCTCCAACAGCGGGTCATGCACCAGGCGGGTGGTACGATCGATCATGCCGAGGCGAAACCTGGACAGGACGTTAAGGTTGTGGGGCATTGATCAAGATTTAGAATAATGAACACGTTTTTTCTCACAGATCTGGTATCACCGGGAGTAAACATCCCGATAATACTACCCGAGCTGATCGTCGCTTTTGCCGGTGTCGTTGTAATGGTCTACGACTGCTTTTTTCCGAAGCACAAGATGGCGACCGCGGCCCTGTCTTTGATAGGCCTCATAGTGTCAGCCGCAGTCATGGCGTCAATGTGGGGCTCAGGTGGGGTGGAAACGGCCTGGAGCGGCATGATCGTCCATGACAATTTGCGCGTCGGCTTTTCGTTCGTTTTCTTATTCGTGTCCGCCGTAACGATACTCATCTCGTCGATCTGGATCGACCGCGAGGACGTTCCTGCCGGCGAGTATCACGCTCTGTTATTGTTTGCTACTTTTGGAATGATGTTGATGTCCGCCGGTAACGACCTGGTGGTCATATTCCTCGGCCTCGAAACACTTTCTCTGGCGACTTATGTAATGGCGGGGCTCCGAAGGGGCGATCTCAAATCGAACGAATCGTCGATGAAGTACTTCATCCTTGGCTCATTCGCATCCGCTTTTTTGTTATACGGGATGGCGCTGATCTACGGTGCGACCGGATCGACAAACATCACACAAATTGCCGCGAAAGTTGTCGACCCGAATTTCCCCGGCCTTCTTCTTATCGGTGCCGCGATGATGATCGTGGGATTTGGCTTCAAGATAGCGATGGCTCCGTTTCACGTCTGGACGCCCGATGTGTATGAAGGTGCTCCGACGCCAGTGACAGGATTCATGGCGACCGGTGCCAAAGCGGCTGCCTTTGCTTCTTTTATACGCGTGTTCGTCGTTGGAATGCCGTTGACCGCGGGCGTTCAGGCGTCTGTTTATCTTCATCAGACCTGGATAGGGGCGTTGACCGTCCTGGCAATGGCCACCATCGTTGTCGGCAATGTCGCCGCAATTATGCAGGACAACGTCAAACGGATGCTGGCATACTCCTCGATCGCACACGCCGGATATGCTCTTGTCGGGTTCATAGGCGCCGGACTCGCGACGTCGATCGCTGCCCGAGACGAAGCAGTAGCGGCAGTCGCTTTTTATCTTCTTACATACACAGTAACGAATCTTGGCGCGTTCGCGATCGTCACCTTTCTCTCGCAGAAGAACGACCGGCGGACGGATTTTGAAGATTACATTGGTATCGGCTTTAAGTCACCAGTTCTTGCCTTTTCGCTATCGCTGTTCATGCTCTCGCTGCTCGGTCTGCCTCTTACCGCGGGATTCATGGGTAAGGTCCTCGTTTTCATGCCGGCTTTGGAAGCGGGCAACGACCTCTTAACGATCCTCGTAGTTATTGCGGTTATTGGCACCGCAGTTTCGGCCTATTATTATCTGCGGCTCATCGTTGTAATGTTTTTCCGTGAGCGAACGACTTTGTGGGTCCAGCCAAAAATTCCGGCTGCGATGAGCGCTGTTCTCATTATTACCGTGATCGGCGTCTTATATCTTGGCATTTTCGCCGGAGGGCTGATCGAGAAGTTTGCCCGTCCGACGCCGTCCGCTGTCGCCGCTGCGGAACGTTAGCTGGGCCGGCAAGTAATGGCGTTCATTGACAATATCCGCAATTCTCTCGGAGACGAATGGCTTCCTATCATTTATCGTGAAAGGATCAGAACTCAACCCACTCGGTCGATCAAGCTGGATATTCCGACACGCGAAAATAAGGCTGACATCCAATACACATTGCTTGGGATCGAGCTAAAGGTCGGTAAACGTAGATTCTCTTGTCCGGACCTTTCGACGGCTCGCTACCTTCGCGTCTTTGCCCGCTTCGGCTCAGTGGAATTTGCGATCCCTTATGACATAACGAAGATCTCGACCGCGGCCGACGAGCTCGAAACTTCGTGGCAACGCCTCGTTCTCAACCTGGAAGAGTATTTCGCCGGCCGTCCAGCGGCCGTTTTGTCACGGGCTCGTTCAAGCTTGGTGAAAACGGTCCGCAATGATATTGCGGAGATCGGAAGCGGCGAAGCAATGCCATTATTTGACCGTGAAACGCGACGAAAGGGCACTCAGCAATAATTTGAGATCGACGCTTCCGGCGGCTTGTCGCTCGATGGTAACCTTGAAGACCTTTAACAATCTATCGTTATTGGTATAATTTTACTAGCGCGCCGTGGAATGGTGCACTATTGGGATTGTCTATTATTATGTTCGACGCGGTGCAAACGACAGAAGAGAAAGTAAGTCTTCCATTTCCCTACAAGCAGAATTCCTTTTGCAGGTATGAACCGATTGAGAAGAAGATCGGTCACGCCAAGGTTTTGATAGTAAACGATCTGCTCCGTTACGAAGCAGATCTATCGGATCTCGCTGTCCAGGAATGGAAGGAAACTGCCGCCGGTAAACTTGAATTCGAACGTAAAGTCTCAGCTCTCGCCTGTAATAATATTGCCCAAAACGTGATCCGCCTGGTACAGAACCCGAAGACGATGACCGTCCATCTGTCGGAGGTTGCCGAAGCCGCTGAAATGTTCCAGCCGGACGCGATCGTAATGAGCGGGACATATGCGGATTTCGATTACTACAACCCTTCACACCTTGAGCGTTTTGCGCGATTTATCAAGAAAACGGCCACGCCGGTACTGGCGATCTGCGGGGCCCATCAGCTCGTCGCTTCGTCGTTTGGGGCAAAGCTTAAAACCCTTGACGATCTCGATCTTTCAGCGAAACGCACTGATAGGCTTGTGGAATATCAGTACAGGTTTGTAAAGATCGTCGATAAATCGGACCCGATCTTTGAGGGGACGGAGGACGAGGCTTCGGGTATTTGGCAGGATTACACGACCAATGACAGTATCCTCCGAGTATGGCAGAACCACGGCGTTCAAGTGGACGGTGTTCCGGACGGATTTATGCTGCTCGCAACGTCCTATCTTTGCAAAAACCAGATGATGGTCAAGCGTTCAGACGGGCAGCTAATTTACAGCGTCCAATTTCACCTTGAAAAGTCTTTTGAAGATTGGTCCTCGAACCCCACCAGGTGGGAACACCCGAACGAATCGCGTGACGGCCGTATCTTGTTTGAGAACTTTCTGAGCCTCGCATTACTTCACAGAATTTTCGAAGGGCGATAGAAAACTTATTTTTCCACTACTCCGAGCATAATATTACTAACGGCTCCGAGCCCGCTCATCTGATTATTCGAGTTATATGTGATCGTCGAGCTGCCTCCGCCATCGGTCTGATAGCTTGGTGCCAGAAAGCCGGCTCCAGTGGCCGGATCCAAATTCCCGGCGATCGAGCTGTTTACATAGGGCACGATCACAAGATTGCCCTGTATCGTACCGTTACCGCCGCCACTTCGGATCACGCCGCCCTGGCCCGTCACAATAATAAGTCCATTAAAGCCGAAATTCCCGTGGAGCGTTAGTGTTCCGGTAACAATCAAGATGCCACCGCCGTCGGCAGGGCCGAGGGTGCAGTTGCCGTCGCAAAACGTTATTCCAGTGGCGTTGTCATAACTTCCCCAGTTGGTAGGGCTGACTCCGCTCGGAAAGTAGCGGCCGGTGGGATTCGTAGCATCCGCCGAGTTCAGAGCGACGTTGTAAAGTGCCTTTACGGCCGCGTCTGTCGCCGCGGGGCTCGATAGCCAGGCCGGTATTTCACCACTTACGTTCGACGGGACCCCGATCACATTGTCCGTCAACTTACCGCCGAGCTCATCCGTAACCGCTTCCAAATTGAGGTCGTCACCCGTGTCGGGGTCGGCGGGGTGGGTCACGCCAATAGGCGGTATGATATCAGTAGATCCGCCCGCGGCATCCTGTCCGGAATATAGCATCGCATTTGAGTTACCCGGTTCGAAAGTGAATGTTGTAGCTGGGCTGGTTGTACTTGGCGGGCCGACCATCGTAATTGTGGCGGGAGCTCCAAGCCCGTTGAAATAGTTGTTTTGAATTATCGCCTCGAGCTGTTTCATTGCGCCGCGAGGACCATAACCGGTGGACTTTATGAGCAAACGCGCAGGTTGCGGAGCCGAAATAGTGGCCGTGAGCGTTGTCGGCGTGCCGCTTGCGGCCATCGTCATTTCATAACCATATGGCTGCTCGCCGGTTTGACGCATTGCGGCCCCGGTCATGTTCAAAGAGATGTCACTTCCCCGCAGATCATATGTCTGTGAGTCGAAGATGATCTTAGGCGGGGTGTTGTACGGGCTCGCTTTTGGCTGAATAAAGCCTCTGATCAAACGGTTGTCGGTAAACGGCGCGGTCATGTTTACCGATATTTCGAATCGATTTAGCGCCGGGATCTGTGCTCCGGTTCCTGTTATTGTAACTCTGAAATAGCCGAGGTCGCCGGTCGCGAGGGCCCCCCCCGTGATGTTGTATGAGGTCGAGCTGCGAGGGAAATATTCGATCACAACCTGATTTGGGCTCGTCCCGTAGGTCCGTCGCCGGGAATTACCCGTATCATGGTCATATAATACGCCTGTGGTATTGAGGGTCATCAGAGTTCCGGTATTATCCGGATCTGACACGGACAAGGAATACGCATGGCCAGTGAGAGGAGAATAGGACGTTCCGGGTGGGCCAAGTTTGACACGATCAGTCGCAGTATTGTCGTAACTCACCCATCTGGACAAACGCGGAACCGCAGCTGTATCGCCGACGGCGTTCGAGGTTGTCACTTCCAACGCCCGGGAATACGTTATGGTGTTGGCTTTGTTATAGTCCGGTACCGAAGTGTTTAGAAGCGGGCTCGGCTTGACCTTACATGGCGATACCGCGGCGGTGCACTTGTACCGAAGTACATTTATCGCGGACTGGATACCACTCTCCGCAGCGTTATATGCTTCCTGTTCCGCCGTCGCGTCTGTTACGTTTTGAGAATTCATCGACGACTCGAGGAGAACACCCGTTACCGCGACCGTCATCAAGGACATCATCAGTAGGGCCATGACCAGAGCGGCCCCTTTTTCCGAGCGATCGGTTTCTATATACGAAGATTCTTGTGTTGCCATCTTGTCACCTAACCTAGCCATTAGTACTGCTGCAGCATGTAGTTTGCGTTTCGGAGCGTCACATCCGAACTAAACGTCACACTGCCCGGGTTCGGCTGGCCTGCAACAGGATCCAGCATCACGACAATTGTGATTATTACCCTGCCTGTCGTGGCCGTTGGCGTCGAGGTTGTCGTTGTCGCCGAACTGCCGACGGTGTAGTTTACGTAGTCGAATTTAACGCTGCTTATTCTGTTAACAACGATCGAGGTCTTCGCTTGAGGCGAAAGGATGTTTGGATCGTAACGGACGATCGATCCACTGCCGGCGTCGAGGAAATATGTGACGTCTTCGCCGGCATCGCTCGTGGCGCCCCCGGGTGACGAGTAATCTAAGACGTTAGTGACATTTGCGCGGACCCGAATACGATTAGCGTTCGAATCAGCCAGCACGATACCGTTATTTGGCGCCCCGTCCTTATATATCCCAAAGCCGGAATTGGCGATCTCACGCGAAAGTACGTTCAACGCAGCCTGAGCTGAAGTGAGGGCGTCTGTCTTTCTGCTTTCGCGGCTCCTGACGCCCATCGCCCTATATAAAAGCCCCGAAACGATGCCCATCATCATCAACATGATCGTCATCGCTACCATTAGCTCGACCAGGGAAAAACCTTTTGATGTCGAATTTGCTTTCATGCTCCTAATTACCCCTGGTGCGGCGCATTACCACCTTGGTAGGTATCGCTGTTTGCCATCCCGGGCTCGGGCTCGCCAGACTTACGGTCACGGTTATTTCCTTGAGTGTTGTAGAGCTGTTCGTCTGCACACCGTCCGTGAATGGATCATCGTCTACTACGTTAACGATCCCGAACTTCTCCCCGTTGGGTGCGAAAACATATTTGACAGCTTTTGTTCCGCCAGTCAGTTCCGTGTCAGTGGTGAGCGGCGAGAACTTCTTACTTCTAAGAAACTCGGTTTCCTTTTGCAGTATCGAAACAGACTGATTGCGGGAAGTATTTCCTGCATTGTAAAGAATCGAAAATGTAAACGCCTGGGCAACAGCGAGCATGCCGACTAGAATGACTACCATTGCAACCGTCGTTTCGATAAGCGTAAACCCTGACTCACTGTTGTCGATATCGCTAGCAGCACCCCTGTCACGGTTCGCCCGGTTGATTTTGCTCAAATAATTGCAGAAAAACGGAAACATATTTACTACTTTCTGATCTCGGCAACGAAAGAGGCTTATGGCCCACATTTGCCGTTTCGCCCCACGAACCAAGGTGAATTGCACTGACATGTTGCAGGATTACCGGGTCTTTGATTCAAGGTACACGTCGGCAGCGGTGTCGCGGTTGGCACCGGTGTAGGCGTTACGGTAGGTGAAGGCTGAGGTGTCGACAAAGGCGTAGCCGTTGGCGTCGGAGATGGTACAACGGTTGGAGTAGGCGATGGCACAACAACCGGAGTAGGTGTCGGGATCGTGATAGGCGTCGCTGTTGGGCTCGGTGTCGGCGTTGGTGCAGAAGAAGGATTCCAGACGGCAACGTCGGGGTTTACCCCTGACGTATTTGGGACGGTAGTGACGCTGGGATCGGATATGGATATCATCGAATCGTCGCCACCCATCATAGCGACTGTTCCGGTCGGGGAAACCAGGATCTGATTCGAATTCGAATTGTTGGCACTCAAAAATGTGCAGCCCCTGGCGCAAAAGATGAACTTGCTGGCAGGATTCCCGGACCCATCGACTGTAATAGAATGACCGCGCCGATCGAAATATATAGTAATCGGGTAGGTAACCCCGGAATCGACTAACAGCTTTATGCCGTTTCGATCAGAAAAAGAAACCGTTCTAAATTCTCCGTCTCCAATCGCGCCATTTTGATTCAGGTCGGTAGTAACGGTAAATGATGTGTCGTTCAGGATCTTGACTCTCGCCATCGCCGTAGGACCGGACGTGCTTGTAGCCCGGCGTTTTACGGAATCGAATCGGGCCCGCTCGAGGGATATTTTGAAATGACGCGCTAGGTTTTGCCGATCGAGGTTTTCGTTCGCCCGCCCCAGAGACGTGAGGGCAAAAACGGCTATGATCGAGGCGATGACCAATATAACAAGAAGTTCTAAGAGTGAAAAGCCGCCTTGTGAACTCATGTTTTTCTGTTTCATCGCGGCGGTGATCCTGTGGCTAGCCAATTTTAAAGGCGAAAATCCGAACTCTGATCGGGGATTAGATTTGTTCATTAAAAGGGTCCCTCAATGCTTGAACAAATGACGGTGGGAGGACACGAAATGAGACGCGTCATCAAAAATCTAACATGTATTTGTCAACACTGTCAATAAATGTTTATCCGTGTTTATACCACTTCAGGCAGACTTCGGCAGGGGTTTGCGGCGCGAAGTTTGCATTCAGGGACATGCACGCGCAGCAATTACGATCGAAAACAGGGGGTCAGTCGAAGCAGTGTTCAGGTACGTTTTCGAGGGTCCTTATCATCAGCATGTCGACGACGGCGTTAAAATCGCCGCCGGTCGCGTGGAAGACTTCGAGCTGTTCGTCGGCGGAGGTTCCGCGCTCGAGTATGGTGTGGATATGTTCGACCTCTTTTCGGGAGTCAAGCGGGTCGAGAACGTCATCGACGAATTCAAGTAGTTCCCTTATCAAGTCTTTTACCGGTACTTCTTTTTGCTTGCCAAGATCGAGTAGTTTTCCATCAAGCCCATACCGAATGGCACGCCACTTATTTTCGAGGATCAGCCGTCGATGATAAATGCGAAAGCCCAGATTCCCTTCTGTGAGCAGATTCAGCTTGGCAACTATTGCCTGAAATAACGCCGCTACGGCGATAGTATCGTCGACGCGAGTCGGAATATCACAGATCCGAAATTCAATCGTCGGGAAAAGGTGGTGCGGCCGAACGTCCCACCAGATCTTGGAGCCGTCCTGCATGCAGTTCATCTTGATAAGCAGATCGACATACGATTGAAACTGCTGATAAGACTCAAATTCGTCGGGTATTTCGGTTCGCGGAAACTTCTTAAAAACTTCTGACCGATATGATTTAAGTCCGGTGTTAAAGCCCAGCCAAAACGGTGAGGAGGTAGTAAGCGCAAGAACGTGCGGCAAAAAGTATCGGGCCGCGTTCATCACCTGGATCCGTCGGTCGAGATCAGGTACCGCCACGTGAACGTGGACGCCGAAGATCAGCAGTGATCGCGCAACCATCTGCAGCTCATCGACAAGCAGCTTGTATCTGTCCCCGTCGAAGATCTCCTGCTCCGACCACTTGGAAAACGGATGCGTCGATGCCGCGACAATCTCCATCCCTTTCTTGCGAGCCAAGCCCGAGATTATGCATCTCAGCTTTGTAATGTCTTCTCTGGCTTCCTGTATATTGGCGCAGACACCCGTCCCGACCTCGATCATGGACTGGATCATTTCGGGCTTGATCTTTTCACCGAGGAGTAGTTTTCCCTCCTCGAGGATCTCGGAAACGTGCGATTTTAGTTCGCGGGTGACCGGATCTACGATCTGGAATTCTTCCTCGATTCCTAGTGTGAATTTGTCGAACATAGATCTCTAAAATTCCTAGGTTGTCAGTTCGCCATCGAGAAAAGCGGCATCTTCCTCGCTCAGTTCCCTGAATCGCACCCCGACGCCGTGCCCTGGGTCCGAATAAACGACCACACCCTGAATGTTAAGCGTTTTCTCACCCACACCGATCGACATCATTATCGGAGTTCCTGTTTCCAGGATTGCGGTCGTAGTCATGTACAGGCCCCCAGCGCCGATATCGCGCGTGTTGGCAATACCGGTGCCGTCGCCACCGTCAAACCGAACATCTACGATCAATTTTTTTCGGTCCGAACCTCGCCGTTCGGCCGGCGTTCGAGCATCATCGAGGTCGATATCAGCCATTACGTTTCCTTGCTAATCTAAAATCGAACTGAACAAATCAGTAGGTCATTCTAACCCAAACTGGTGTGAAAACATACCGCTTAAGGAAGAGGGATCGCTGCGGCTCTTCAGGTGGGGCGATGGTTGGTTGGGTGACTTGATTTGGAACTGCGGGTACAGTGGGCGTGATAAAGATCCGCCGCTCACTGCCGTCACCCTTGGATGACGGCAGTGATCCCGGCAGGTTTTTGGGATTAGAAGAAAAACTTCACTCGCATGCGGACAGATCGTCCGGCGTAGGTGCCGATATCGTAATTATTGAAATTCACATTTCCGGCAGTATTAAAGGCGTTGGTTTGAGCACCGACACCAATAATTGTCTGTTGGCGTTGATTGAAGAGATCAAAGATCTCCGCTCCGACCTGGAAGTTATACCGTCCGTCGGACCCGAATCGGGTATTCTTCAATATGACCAGATCCGTATTGTTGTAACCTCTGGTGCGGAAAGCGTTTCTTTCGGACGTACCAGCACCCTGGTCGGCAAGTTCCCGCGCAAAGAACCCTGTGGAGATAAAGCCTGCATTAGGGTTCAAGGCTACGTATGCGACCGTACGAGGATCGCCCAGGGCGACGTTCGTCACGACCCCGTTGACCAGAGCCACCGCTTGCACGCCGCTGCTGATAGCCGGGTTTCCATCGGGGTTAAATATCGCCCTATCCCCAGCGGCATCACCGTTTCGGTTTGCATCGCGCCCGGCAAGGACCGTGATCGGCTGACCGGATTGGATCTGGAAAATGCCATTGAACTGAATTCCTCCAAGAGCGGCCCTCAGAAACGCGTTCGGGCTATTGTTGAAGAACGGTATATCGACGTTGAAAGACGTGACAAACCGATGTGGAATATCCAGGGCTGACCTGCTGAATTCGTTGTCGATATTCAACCCGCCGTCGAAAAAATTACCCGCATCTTGTGCACGGCGGGGATTCAGCGCACTGGTATTTAGTTCGTTGATGGAATTGTCGTCCGTCGCGCTATAGGTATATGCCGCCGTAAATCCTAAATTCCTGGAAAATCGGCGAGTAAGCGTAGCCGAGACACTGTTATAACGCGATTCGCCGATATCCGGGAAGGCCGTGAGCACACCACCGAATCCAAACTGAGCAAGCGCTCTAGGGGCCAGCAGGGTCGTCGGGTTTATCGACGGATTGCTTGCCACGATCGTGGCAATGCTTGGCAGCGATGCGAGCGAAGCGGCGGTCGGTGCACTTAACAAGGTAGGAATGACGAATGCCGCACTCGGTGTCTGATTCGTGTTCAGCTGAACCTGGACCGGCAGGCTTTTCGACCTCGTTCTTAGATAGCGGATCTCCAGGCCATTATTCGCTCCGATCTGCCGCTGATAGGCAAACGTGATCGAATCCGTGTAAGGAACGATCTGCGGAAGTATAAATGAGCCAGCGTTTGCTCGCAGGAATGTCGGGCTAAGATTCGGGACAAAGGGAAGGTTCGCGGCCCCTCCAGTTTGCAAAAAGTTTGTCGCGTTTCCCGTATTTTGGAGTTCACCCTGTAAAGTGGGCGGCAGGCTGATGCTGGCCAGATTAGTAAAGTTAGCGAAGTACGCTCGCGAATAGTTTCCACGGATGGAGCTTGATCCGCGCGCACCGAAAAGAAAGCGCCCGACGCTGTTATCCCAATTCGGAGCCCACGCAAATCCGATCCGGGGAGCGAAGTTGTTTTTGTCCACCTCTGGTACGCCAAACTCAATCACACCCGTTACATTGGCAGGTGCAGCCGTCGCCTGTAGGGCTGCATCGCGGTATAGGCCTTGATATTCATACCGAATTCCGAGATTAAGGGTTAGATTCGGAGTTATTTTCCAGTCGTCCTGTACGAAAGCGGCGAACTGGTGATTATTACTCACGAAACTTCCCGAACCGACTCCGCGAATGTTGACGAGGTCTGGCCGGAGATCTTGCAAAAGAATATCGAACGTGCTGTAAGAATAGTCGCCACGTTCGCGAGGCAAGAATTTGCTGCCCGTTAAGGAGCGGCGATAGTCACTGCCAAACTTAAATGTGTGGCGGCCCGTTACCCATGTTAATGAATCGTAAACCTGATAGCCATTGTCGTAGTCGCTCTGCGGCAGATTGCCGTTTGGCCCGATCAACAGATTTAACGAGACGACCCGGATGTTCGGAAATCCGGATAACGATTCATCGATCAAGGGCGCATCCTGGATCGCCCGGCGGTATGACAGACGAAGGTCATTCACGATATTCGAACTGAACGTGCGGATGAAGTTGAACGAGAAAAGGTCCGTGTTGTAAACCTGAGCGTTGTTAAAAGCCAGGCCGCCGTTGCCGGCTCCCTCGGCCAGAAAGCGGGCCCGCGCGTATCGGTAGCGAAATTGATTATTCTCGGTCGGCAAATGATCGATGTTGAACTGATAGGACTTCTGCTCCTGAAAGGCGGGGATCGGAAGGATCACACGGCCGAACGGTATCCCGGTCCGGCCAAGAACATTTCCCAGTTGGGCCGTAGCCGTGGCGTCGGCACTGCTGGCCAAGGCCACCTGGTTTCTAAAGATGTCAATCACCGTTGAGCTTACACCCGGGATCGCGGCGATCTGGTTGAGTCCCTCGACTGTCGGGGCAAAGAATGATCCGGCCGCCGCTGACCCCTCGGTAAAGTACTTTTCGTAAGCACCGAAGAAGAACAGCTTGTTTTTACCCGAGTGAAACGACGGGCCACCCTCGCCAAAACTGAAAAACGGCAGGGGCCCGCCGAATGTTCCGCCGTAACGAACTTCTTTGAAATAGTTCTTGTCTGTTCCGTCTTCGTCGGTCCCCCGGGCGTTAAGCTTTTGGCTGCCGATGTACCCGAAAACATTTCCGCGATATTGATTTGTTCCCGACCGAGTGATCGTATTGAATTGTCCGCCGGCGCCAGCCCCGAACTCCGCGTTAAAGTTGTTCTGCAGCAACGTGAATTCCGCAACCGCATCCTGGATCGGACCAGTCGCCGGACCGGTCACTGAAGGGTCATTGTTGTCGACGCCGTCAATGTTGAAGGTATTCCCGCGCGATCTGACGCCGCCAACGGCCCCGCCCGAACCCGCCGTTCCATTTGCCCTCGGGATAACATTTGGGGCGAGCATGGCGAGATTGTTGGGATTGCCATTGATCGGCAGATCCTGCACTCCTCTGATACTGAAGCTTTTGCCGATCTGCGACGTGTCCGATTGAACGATGGTTTCACTCGCTCCTACTACGTCCACGACTGATGCCCCACCCCCGACTTGCATCGTTGTGTCGACGGTCGCCGTCTGATTTAACGATACTGTAAGGTCTCGAGAAATTGTGCTGAATCCGGTGGCCATTATCGAGACCTTATACTCTCCGACCGGAACATTTGGAAACAGAAACGAGCCGGCGTCGGTAGTGCTGGAAGTAAACTCCTGCCCGCGAAGCTTGTCGATAAGCTTTACGGTTGCATTTGGTATAACCGCGCCGTTTGGATCGACGACGCTACCGGTTACAGCACCACCCGTAACCTGAGAAAAGGCGAATGCCGCTCCGACCAATACGCAAACGACTAATGTGAGCGCATATTTTACTAATTTAAACATCTATAACCTCCAAAGTTTTATTTCATCTGCCTGAGGACCATTTGTTGCCCCGCGGCTTTTGCGGTTGAAGGCTTTTCGCGATGGAACAGTTCATTTTTTGGAACACTTTCCTTTTCGCGGCCCGCCTTCAACCTTGTATTTCGCAAGACATGTGCCCTTCGCCGAAAGCGATCGCGAGTTTTAATTACGCGGAGGTCTCGATTAGTCGAGGGTTGAGCGGACGTGAATGAAGAACTCTCTTTTACCAAAAGTTGGCAGGAAATATCGGAAAATTTGAATTTCTAAACGCTTTTTGCAAGTCACAGGTGTTCCGTTTATTGAAGTTGGCAGGCCGCGGGGTAAATGGACGGCTTTTTCTCACGATTTTCGCCATCTGTCGGGAAAAACTGGCGATTGAGAAACATCAATTTGAAAATTGAGGCGAATTTGATGAATTTTATCCAATTAATTGAGGACTTGAACTCTCGCTCCGTGCGAATTTCGTTAACGGGCGATACTTCCGGTCAAAGGGGGTTTGTGCCGCAATATATTCGAAAGGAGTTAAGACCGATGCAAAAGAAAATTTACCATCCTCAGAGCCCATCCGCGTTTCACACCAGGCCACAATCAGGCGGGCAGTCGGCAGCCGTTATCAATAATCGAGTAGAAGCGTTGAAGGCATTATCGAATTCCGTACTGTGCGAATTGGAATCGTTGAGGATTATTGATCATGACGAACAGGCCGATAAGATCGATCTCGCGTATGAGGTCGAACGCTTTCAGGCGGATCTGATCCGCACTGCTCTGCTCCGAACCGGCGGGCGGCAGCGGGCGGCCGCCCGCCTCCTAAACATCAAAGCAACGACCCTCCATGCCAAGATCAAGCGGTACGGTTTGAACACAAATGACCTTGGCACAGAAGGCTAACGAAATAACAAAGTAGCGGGAGGGTAGGAATATTTGGAAAAAAAAATCTACTCTCGCATCAACTTAACGAAACGTTCGTCTTCCCTAACATCTTTCCAAACAGGATCACGCATGAATGTCAGACGCTGAACTCGCCTTTTTTCGTACGCTTGTTGAAAATAAGTAAACGACTCATCCCGGCGGCCGAGGGCGTAATTGATGAGAGTGAGATCCAGCAATAGATCAGAAATTTTGTCGCTCTGGGGTTTAATTTGCTTGATCATTGCCTCGGCGTCAGCCTTTCGTCCCAGCTTCGCATAGAAAAACCCCATGCTGCCGAGAGCTGCGAATTTTTGTCTGTCTTCGTCTACGTCTAGTTTTGCTTGAGCTAACGCTTCGTCCGTATTTCCGTTAAAGAAAAGGGCATGCGCCAGTGAAAGGCGGTTATTAGCGGTGTGCGGCTCTATTTCGACCGACCTTCTGCAAACGTCAACGGCTTCCGCGAATTCCTCCTTATAGATCAATAGGCCGCAAAGAGCGCCATTACTGGTCGGGGACAGCGGATCATATTCGCGGGCCAGCCGCATCTCACGTACCGCACCGTCAATATCATCGAGTCTAAGAAGTATCCAGGCGTGGCGAAGCCGCGCAGTTGAATTGAAGGGAGCCAGCTTGATCGCGCGTTCGATGGACATCTTCGCGATATCCGCGCCAGTAGGCGTGAATTGAAGAAAAGCATTGGCAATATGGGCCTCGGCCACAGAATCATCTAACGTCAGGGCCCGTGCGATAGCTGAGCTAGCTTTTGTCCTGTTTTCAATGCGATCAGCCGGAGCGATAAAACCGTAATATCCACTCAAAAGGTAAGTATCGGCAAGCAAAGCGAACGCCTGGGCAAAACCGGAATCGATCTCGATCGCCTTAAGAAAACTGTTCTCAGCTTTCTTAAGGTTTTCTTTGGTCCGGGTATTCCAGAAATAGACCCCCATTTGATAAGCCTCAAAAGCCTCAGTGCTTTGGGTGGGCCATTTTTTTACCAGCTTTAGATCCTGCGGAGAAAGCTCCGACACGACGGATGAGGCCACCCGCGCCGCGATCGAATCCTGCAGAGCGAAAATGTTATCCGTATACTTTTCGTCGAATCTTTCCGCCCACAGGGCTTTGCCGTCGACAACCCTTACAAGCTGTACCGAAATGCGTATCCGTTCGCCATCCCGCTGTACAGTTCCTTCCAGGATCACATCAACGCCAAGTTCGCGGCCGGTTTCGGACAGATCTGGTGCGGGTGAGTCTGCATAACGAAAGATCGAGCTCGTCGGCCTCACCGGAATTTGTTTCAATTTGCTAAGGCGAGTGATAATGGCCTCGGCCATCCCAAGCCCAAGTCTCGCGTTATTACTTTCCGCATCGATCGGGCGGAACGGCAAGACTGCAAGTGACGAAATATCAGGGGTCGTTGGCAAGGACGTTTTGTCTGGGCGAAAATAAAAAGCCGTTAGCCCGATCAAAACAGCCAGGACAATAATAATAGATCCCAATAAAAATGCGGCCGGACGTCTCCAAAATAGATGCTTGGCAGGACGAGCGTCTCTCGAAATTCGCAATCCGTCCGTTTCCGATGCGGCACCTCCATTTTTCCCGTCTTCGACGAGGCGCAAAGGTAAGAAATCCGATCGTGGGCCTTCCTCCCGCTCTTGGCTCAGAGAAGTGAGAGCTTGATTGTAATGCGTTGTGACCTTAATTGTGCCGGAGTGGTGGGCGACTGCTTTGAACCTTGCCGAAGCATATTCCTTGCGAACATTTGCGGTGAATATATAACCGCGGCGCGCAACCGTTTCTATATACGATACGCCACTGGGGTTCTTATCGAGGATCTTGCGGAGCAAGTAGACGTATTGGGTCAGATTGCCTTCTTCGACAAAGCTGTCTGCCCAGATCGAATTATAAATGTTCTCTTTTTCGACTATTTGTCCACAATTTTGGACAAGTATCTGCAGAGTTTGGAAGGCCTTGTACGTGAGTAGAACAGGCTCGCCATTCTTCAATAGTACCTGCTTCGCTACGTCCAGACGAAAATTATCGAAATCATAATAGACGACATCTGGGTTGGGCATTTTCAAAAGACCAGCCGATTCGACCACGGCGCCGCTAGCTAACTAGATGTCAAGATGCGGTCAAGGCATAGCGGGTTGCAAAACCAGCCATATTGATCATGACGTTTTGGATCGGATTCCCCGCCGTTGGACACTTCTTTTCCACAATACAGGAGGGAAACTCCGCGACGTTTCCGTACCATGAAACAACTCAACCAGAGAAATAGCAATCGTTTCTGTTTCTTTTTTGTTTCGCTCAGTTTGCGGATGGGATCGGCCCAGATAGCAATGAACTGCATTTTCCGGATGTAGCGCATTGCATCAAAAAGTTATAAGATTAGACTGCTTTTATCACGCTTCTTCAGTTATCGATATGGGTTTTTCAACGACTGCTATTCACGCGGGCAATGAGCCGGACACCGCCACGGGGGCCGTTAGCGTGCCCATCTATCAGACATCGACTTACGCACAGGACGGGCTTGGGAAACATAAAGGCTTTGAGTACGCCCGCACCCAAAATCCCACTCGGGCCGCACTGGAAAAAAATATCGCTGCTCTCGAAAATGCCAGGTTCGGATTTGCTTTTGCGTCTGGTATGTCCGCGATCGACGCCAGCCTGAAGCTCGTAAAGGCAGGCGACCATGTTATCCTCGGTGACAATACCTACGGCGGTACCTTTCGGCTGTTCAACCGTATCCTCTCCGACTACGGCATCGAATTTGACCTAGCAGACACATCCGACATCGCTAATTTGGAAAGTTCATTTCGACCGAATACAAAAATAGTGTTTGTCGAGACGCCAACAAATCCCGTGATGACCGTTACGGACCTAAAGGCCGTTTCCGATCTCGCCCATGCCAACGGGGCCAAGGTCATTTGCGACAATACGTTCATGTCGCCCTACTTCCAGCGGCCGATAGATCACGGTGCCGATATCGTTGTCCATTCAACGACGAAATACCTTAACGGTCATTCCGACAGTGTTGGCGGATTCGTCGCCCTGAATGACGAAGCAGACGCCGAATGGATCGGCTTTGTTCAGAATGGTATTGGAGCTATCCTTTCCCCGTTCGATTCTTTCCTGGTACTCCGGGGCACAAAAACGCTGGCTATTCGAATGGAGGCCCACGACAAAAATGGCCGAGTCGTCGCCAATTTTCTCGCTGAACACCCCAAGGTCCAAAAGGTCTATTATCCAGGCCTCGCATCACATCCGCAGCACGAACTTGCGAAAAGGCAGCAGACCGGGTTTGGCGGAATGGTGTCTTTTGAGACCGGTTCGTTAGCTAACGCGAGGAAAATGCTGGAGGCGGTAAAGCTCTGCACTTTAGGCGAAAGCCTCGGAGGCGTCGAGACCCTTATCTCGCATCCTGCGTCAATGACACACGCTTCGGTACCTGACGAAACACGGGCACGTTTAGGTATTACTGAAGGGCTGGTTCGCATCTCCGTGGGTATCGAAGACGTCGAAGACATTCTCGAAGATCTCGACCAGGCGCTGGCCTAAATCCGGGTTTAAAGTTCAAGGTTCGAGGTTTCCGCCTTTCGTGTTAATTTGTTTCTTACTTTTGAACTTTGAGCGTGAAACCTTAAACTCTTAGAAAATATGTTCACTGTTGAGATACATGCTGCCTCGCATATCGGACGGGTCCGAAAAGGCAACGAAGACAATTATCTGCTCCTGAATATCGCCGGTGCAAAGGCGTGGACGGGTTCGCAGGAAGACGGTGAATTTGTCGTCGAGAGCCAGAGATTCGACGTCGACGGGAATGGAGTCATCATGGCCGTTTCCGATGGCATGGGCGGGGCAATGGCGGGCGAGGTCGCAAGCACAATGGCTGTCGAGACTGTCAGCGAAAAGATGCTCGACGACGACACGGACAAGACGCTTACGCCCGACGAGCACGACCACTATCTTATCAACAGGCTCTACGACGCTACTGTATTCGCAAACCACCTCATTCACCAGCAAGGACGCAGCGATCCCCAATACCAGGGCATGGGAGCGACCTTCACGGCCATAGGTGTAACTCCGGAGGCAACAGACATCATTCAGGTGGGCGACAGCCGGGCGTATTTGGTCCGGCGGGGCAGTATTTATCAAATCACGAAAGACCAGTCGCTCGTCCAGCAGTTGATCGACGCCCAGCAGATATCGGCGGAAGAGGCTGAAAAACACACCTTGAAAAATGTCATTCTCCAGGCTCTAGGTGCCCAAAACGAGATATATCCCGTATCGGCCAGGGTCGCTCCTTATAAGGATGACGTATTCGTGCTTTGTACCGACGGGTTATCTAATAAGGTCAGTGCAGGTGAGATCCAGGAGATTGTCTTACGTAATTTTGACCAACTTCAGAACAGCTGCGCCAAGCTTATTACGCTGGCCAACGAAAATGGCGGGGAAGATAACATTACAGTTATTATCGCCAAATTCACGGGCGGGGAGCTTGAGGAACCTGATGAAGACGGAGTTAAGCTGGAGCTGATAGACCTGGGCGGGATCCACGATACCGCGGACCAGCAGGACACCGCGGAAACACTTTAACCCTACTCTTCTCGCCAGGCCGGCAATTCGTTTGTTATACGTCGTACGTAAATAGACGACCCACGCACTTCAACAACTTCGACCTTTTCTCCTTCATACAAGTCCGACTCTCCATCGATCGGGTA
This sequence comes from Pyrinomonadaceae bacterium, assembly GCA_041751735.1. Lineage (GTDB taxonomy): Bacteria > Acidobacteriota > Blastocatellia > Pyrinomonadales > Pyrinomonadaceae > OLB17. The sequence continues at coordinate 46,575 of JBGSWW010000070.1, forward strand.
AGCAGTCCACGTCGAGCCATAAACACGCACGGCCGACTCGCGCAACGCTCCGCGGCTTGCGATGGTAACCGTTCCGACCTGGCCCGGGAGCGAATCGACATTCGATCTGACGGCACTGCCCTCAGCATCTGGAAAGTACTTTGAAAATAAGGTCCGCGACATTGCCGTAAGCACCACCGATACCACCGCGAACGCCATGAACTGCCACGCGAAGCCCAGTCCGACGTAGCCGATAATAGCGGCGGCAAGCGCTCCGATCCCGAACCAAAACAGTACGAATCCGAACGTAAACAACTCGGCAACTATCAATGCGATGCCAAGAATAAGCCACAAGATCCAGCCTGCCTGTTCCATCTGCAATCAGTATGAGTACTTCCTCGCCTAAATATACACGAATCGCAGCCGCAATAGTAAGGCGGCTGCCTGTAGACCTAGGGACATTCCCGGCTGAATACCAAAAAGAGGCCTCCAGCGATTCCTTTTGAAGTTCGAAATTGGAAGTGGTAATCTCTATGATCGTGCTGGGGTGGCGGAATTGGTAGACGCCCAGGACTTAAAATCCTGTATCCTAAGGGATGTGCGGGTTCGACTCCCGCCCTCAGTACCAATTTAACTAGTTTATTTACAATCTCTTATAGGCCAGCCAGGAAATCGGCTGGCCCTTTTTTGGACTCAGAACCGGCTTCGGGGGGAATTTCGGGGGGAATTTTTCTGTCGTTTTTAGTGCCTTCTTGTCCGTTGATGTAGCTTTTTGTCCGCGTATCGGGAAATGTACGGGCCAAATTTAAGATAGTAAAGTTGGATTTGTCATTGCAGGATCGATCCTACTTACGTCTGCAAAACCTTTATTCATCGGTTCGATTCCGATCGCCGCCTCCAATAGAATCAACGATTTAGCGTCGCCGACTTTGGCTGCTTCTCTAATTTGTCCGCGAGATATCGGCGAAAACCCGATTTTTTAACTCCCCGCCCCACTAGGAATTTAGTCTTGCGGGAATGCGTACTCTGGCGGCCTGCCGCTGCGCATAATATTCATCGCTGATGATCTGCTCTCACTCTGCGAAATGACATCATCGCCGGCGTCGACAAACTAGCGCGTCCATCAAGTAGGTGGTGATGGTTTCGTCGGCGTGCTGATAGATGGTTACGCGGCAGCCCTCCATCGAGCTTCGCCAGGTTTGCCGATCTATCTGCAGTATCAGGTTGTTGAATCTGACGGTGTTGTCGCGATTCACGTTTCTCTCGGTTTGAATTGAAAAACACGCGCTCCAGGTCCTCTCTGATGCATGGGACAAAGGCAGACTCACCCGGCTCTTGGGAGAGAACGGCGAAACGGCGGTTGAACTCGCCGATATTTTGGCGAGGTCAAACCTCTTACACGCATCTCCTGGGGCAGTCGCCCCTGCCATGTGCGAAAGCTCCGCTCGCTGCGTCCTCTGGCCTGCGGAGAGTATGCCGGGATGAGCTGTATGCCGAGCTCTCGCAAGGCACGGCCCACCTGTGTGAGTGCCTGTCGATCGACCGGCTCTCCCGCCTTTGGCGTCAGCCAGAAATGGCTGGCACGATCCGAGTACAAAGAACAAAACACGCCTTTTTTCTCGATGACCTCACGAATACCAGCCATTACCGTCCTGGTCGACTCTTCATCCACCAGCTGGGCGTGATAGATCTCAGAGGTGGCGTTGTCGAGGAACACGATCAGGTCCTACCACCGCTCGTCGCCGAACCACTGGTGCTTTGACCCGTCAATATGCAGGATCATCCCCTGCATCGGCTTTCTCTCGCGCCGCCTGCGATGCTTTTTCCGTGGCCTGTCCTTGCCACCAGTCCCGAACCCTGAAGGAGGGCCTTGACCCATGTATAACTCACCGTAATCGAGTGCTTCTCTGTCAGCTTCTCGTGAAAATGACGCACGTTGAAGTCGAAATACTCATCGCGATACAGCCTCAACTCATCTTCAATCACCGCGATCGGCATTCGCCTCGGACTCACCCTTCCCAAAGCGTGAGTCATGCAAACCGTTAAATCCCACCTCCTCATACTTCTCCTTGATCCGCCTCAAATGCCGACAGCTCATTCCCAATATCTCCGCCGCCTCTATCCAACTGATCTTCTTCGCATACGCTCTTAATATGATCTCTTGTCTTGTCATCGCCTTCTCCACGGCGATCTCCGGGTAACTTTTCATAGCTCCATCATGCCGAGCTATCGCTCCAATTACCCCGACCGCAGAAAGCGGACATCTCATCTGCTACAACAACCGGACATATAATGTGCTAACTACAACTGAGCAAAAAATTGTTGACAGCTAAGTTGGTCTTGTGCTACCGTTCCCCTGTTCCTTCAGCCAAGTTTTCCAAAGGGTATCCGTCGGATCTTACGGTGGAAATATGTCTCCTGCGAATGAATATCTTCTTCTCCTGAATTCCAGGTAGTTTTTGGTTATATAGGTTCGCAGCCCACGGCTTTTATGGATCCGATGTGCCGTTGGAAACCTGGCCGGCAGTTGCGCTTGCCGGCCAGGTTGATGGTTCGCTTGAAACGGAGTGACTTCCTTTCAATTCATTGCGAAGCCAAACACTCCGCATCATAGTCATTCCATCTCAGTTAATCAATTCGCTACCGGTTGGCCCTCTGTGTGAGGTTTTGACGGCCGATTCTAGTGTCTGATTCCAAGAACGGCCATTCCCGAGATTGGCAAGGAGAAAAACGGTGACCCGACTGAAACTTCTGTTCGTCTTAGTTACTCTTGGGACGATGCTTTTTCTTGAATATAAGAGACTCACAATTAAGCCGTGGCCACCCAAGCAGTTTGAAGATACGTCTATGCACTTCAAGTACGGCTCGATTGGAGCCGAAGTGTACGGCTACCCTTATCTCGTTTGGCGAGAGCTTCCTGAAATTTTCAAGGATAGGATTCCCAATGGCTTCTCGGAATTTGGATTTATTTACGAACCATCCGAGGAGCTTCCGATCAGGGTCAGCGTCCGTCGGTACGGCGTCGAACGGGTAGGATTCAACTGTGCGACGTGCCATGTATCAACGTTCTCCATCGACGGCCGACGAGAAATCGTATACGGGGCTCCGGCGAAACAACTAGATTTGGGAGCGTACATCGATTTCTTGCTGAAAGTCAGTGATGATTCCGCGCTAACTCCCGAAGCGGTTTTCGCAAGTGCCGAAAAGAACGGGCGCCCGATAAATCTCTTCAACCGGATCGCTCTCCGCTACGTAGTACTTCCCCGTTTGAAGGGCGAGATCGAGGAAGCGAGGAATTCGTTTCTCTGGATGAAACGTCGCCCAAAACATGGGCCGGGTCGTACCGACGCGGGAAACTTTTGGCGGCAGCGGTGGGGGATGCATCCAGAGCAAGACGATCTGATAGGTGCAGTTGATCACCCATCGATTTGGAATCAAAGAATGCGTACAGGCGGTTGGTACCACTGGGATGGGAACAACGGCTCTCTGGATGAAAGGAATATTTCTGCTGCGCTCGCCGGGGGCGCTGCGGAGTGGCTTTTGGATCGGCACAGCATCGGCAGAGTCTCTGAATGGTTGATGGACTTACCGGAACCTCACTTCCCTGGCGCGATAGACACTCAGCTGGCCTCTAACGGAGCGGTCATTTTTAAATCCGAAGGATGCGCTGTTTGCCATGTTTCCGAACGTGGTAAAGTAACGCCCCTAAATGAACTAAAAACCGATAAAGACCGCTCGATTCTGTTCTCCAAGGAAATGGTCGAAAACTTTGGCCGAGTTGGAGAGTTGTACTCCTGGCACTTCCAAAACTATAGACAGTCTGATGGTTACGTCAACATGCCATTAGACGGGATTTGGATGAGGGGCCCCTTTTTGCACAACGGATCAGTCCCAACGCTGTGGGCACTTCTGCAACCCCCAAACGATCGCCCGCCCACGTTTAGAACCGGCTGTGATTCGCTCGACGCCAAAGTGGTTGGATTCGTTTGTTCAGACGGGTTCGAGTTTGAAACGTCGTTGAAGGGTAATTCAAATAGCGGACACGAATACGGGACCATGTTGCCGGCAGGCGATAAGATGGCACTCCTCGAGTTTTTGAAGAGTTTATAACGCCCTTCCAAGGCTATCTTCTTAGTCTTCGTCAGAAACACATGCTGTTAGCAGAAGAGATCTTGAACAAGAATGAGGATGTTGCGATACAACAAATCGTCGACTTCAATCTCAAGACATTGTTTATGCGGAATGGGATTGTTCGGAGAGGTCAACATGCGACTCACCACGGTTGTGTACGTGGGAGTTTCCATGTCTTAGATGACATTCCGGACAATCTTCGTCAAGGCATATTCGCAAAAGAGGCCTCGTTCGATGCTTTGGTGCGATTTTCAAATGGCATGAGGAGAGACGATCGCAAGTTCGACGCGCATGGAATGGCGATCAAGCTCTTGAACGTTGAAGGCAGGATGCTGTTAGACGATCGAAGTAAACATCAAGATTTTGTCCTTGTTGACAATCCGGTCTATTTTACCGCGACGTTGGCCGAGTATGAGATTTTTAACAGATACTTTACCCGTATCCTGGATTTTAGTAGGCATTGGCGGTCATTTAAAGGATTCCTCCCTCGCTTGCTTAGGCTCATTCATGCCTCGTTAGCTCTACGTTTTTTACATCGATCGCTGTTCAGCCGGGCGACAGCATTCGCCTCTCGACGGATATCTTCCCCACTATCAACCGACTATTTTAGTACCACGCCCTATCTATGCGGAGAGGGATGTGCAGTAAAGTATTTCGCGCGCTCGCGTCAAGCTGCCCTTGATTGTTTAGTCACCGAGGAAGATGGTCTGTCAAATGCGCTTCGTAACCAGCTTAGCGAAGGCATCGCCCTCTTCGATTTTGGCGTTTGCATACAGAAGGATGTGAGACTTCATCCGATTGAGGATTCAACCGTCGATTGGGCTAAAAACGGAGCGCCCTGCGTGAACCTAGCGGTTCTCGAGATCCTTCGGCAGGAGGTCCCTAATCGGGACGCGAACGGGGTGGCTGAATACATTGCCTTTTCACCTTGGAATTCTCTTTCGTCACACCGCCCACTGGGGATCGTAAATCGGATAAGGAAGCAAGTTTATCTGATAATGGCAGACCGCCGACATAGGGACAACGGGATAAGGGATGATCTCACGACTCCGATGAGGTCCGATGGCAGGGACGCTGTGTCGTGAAAAGTTTGGGCAAGATCCTCTATCCCAATGTGGGCTCAATGCCCTCGAGCATATTTTGTTGGATATCCGGGAAACCTTTTGAATAGGAGATATTAACTCGTGGAGATAATTGGCCCAAAGAGTAAGAGTCGGCTGCTTAGTCTAATCTGCCTGATTGTAGGAACAATGATGTTGTACCGCGGCCTTTTAAATTTCTTCGGCTATCCGGGATATTGGCAGAGAACATATCTAGGCTTGGTCTTTTTCGGCGGGGTGATAGGCATGTATTTGACCTATCGACGATTAAAAATTGGATTCTGGCTTTTTTCATTCCTGAATTTCCTAGTTGGCTATTGGTTCATCTTCATCCTAGAAGACGTTTGGCAGCACCATGTTTTGCCACACGTAGTCTTCTCGGCTGTCTTCATACCGTTTTACGGCGATTTACGGTCAATCGGGTTCAGTCAGATACCCACGTTTCTTCTGAGAATCCTAATGCGTATTGGTGAGACCTGGACATGGTTTGGCAATAAGCTTAACTTTTACGCGATCAATAGCGTGATAGACGTTTCCCGACACCGACCACATCCGTGGTCAACCGCCCACCCATATGTTTCATGGACCTCACTGTCGGACCAAAGATTCAGCGCGCGCCACTTACCTCAACTCGATAGACCGATTCAAAACCTTCCTTTATCAGAAGACCTAAAAGACATGTTTAAGCAGCCTAACGGGGAACAGATCATGTCGGACAAATCGACCTGCCTTTTCCCGGCTTTCGCTCAATATCTGACGGACGGCTTCATTCGCACACGCATGCCGGATCCGACGGCGGGTGAGACCGATGAAGTTAGGCGTCAGAATACGTCTAACCAGCAGATCGATTTGTGCCCTCTTTACGGCCGGCTGCCCGCACAGACGGATGCTCTCCGGCTCAAATCTCAAATGGTGGAACAGAAGGGGCGTTTGAAATCGCAGTTTATCAATAATGAAGAATATGCCCCCTTTCTTTTTGACGGCGAGGTCATTAAGGATGAGTTCCTTATATTGGACCCGCCGTTAGGGCTCAAGGAAATCTTGGCCATAATGCCAGATTTGTCACGCGTGCGCGGGCAGATATTTGCCTATGGAGGTGATCGGACGAATGCTTCACCGCAGGTGTCTATGATGAACACACTCTTTTTGCGTGAACACAATCGCCTTGCAAGAGAAATCGAGAAAAACGAACCTAACTGGGACGACGAGCGAGTCTTTCAAACAGCTAGAAATGCTGTAATAGCAATATTCCTGAAAATTGTCATTAATGAGTATATTAATCACATCTCACCGCACTTTAGGTTCCACACCAACCCCCCGGTCGTCTGGAACGCATCTTGGAATAAGCCGAACTGGGTGACAACTGAATTCAGCCTGCTTTATCGGTGGCATTCCCTGGTTCCGAACTCCCTCCTCTGGAATGGCAAGCCAATCCCGCTGATGATGACCCTTTTCAATAATTCCCTAGTGTTCGATAAGGGACTTCGCGACGCATTCCGGGATATGAGCTCTCAGGCTTCAGGACGTCTAGGTGCATTTAACACGCCGGACCCAATTCTGCACTTGGAATCATCAGCTATAAAGCAGGGCCGTCTTTGCGACCTCGCACCGTATCCTGACTATCGAGAGTATGTCTCGCTGCCGCGACCAAAAGACTTCAGCGATATTTCTAGCGATGCGCGGGTAGTGGAATTCCTGAGCGACCGATATAGAAGCGTTAATGATGTGGATTTCTATGTCGGCCTGTTTGCGGAAGATCCCGTCGATAACTCGCCTTTGCCCCCCTTGATGCTCCGATTGGTAGCCGTGGACGCATTCTCACAAGCGCTCACGAATCCGTTGCTCTCTGAACATGTTTACAAGAAATCAACTTTTTCTGCGCTGGGTTGGGAAGCAATTGAATCAACAACTTCCTTAGCGGATGTTCTAGAGCGGAACACCGCTGGCCCCTTTTCTAAAGCTGAGATCACAATGACTCAACCCGGCTGGCTACCCGTTTGAGCGGTTGTGGCCTTAAACTCAAGAAGCGTTCGGACACGGCGAATTTTCGCGGATATTGGCGGACTGGCCTGTGTGCGAACTTCGGTAGACCTTTATTCAATTGTCTTCGTCGCTATCGAATCCTCAATCTTTTTAGTTATTTAAGAGCTTTCAACATGGGCACACTTGACGTCCGTATCCTCCAAATGTCCCCGAAAACTGACCAGGTGCTTTTCCTTTGATTTGAAGACCAGGCTGATTGAATCCTTTATATGGGCATACGTACCCAAACCGGCCACGAGGATCGTACTCGAGGATTATGACGTGGGACTTGCGCTGGGCTCATCCGAGTCAATATCAGTTTCGTTCGATATCTTCTGCTCGCCCAAATCTTGGCATTAGATTTCCCATAAAATCGTAGACATCATTATTCGTGTTCTGTATCATCTATGTCAGGTTCAAGCTGATATTATGACTATACAATATAAAACCGTCTCCTCACGATCAGGTCAGCTACTAGCTTACTTTAATGAGCGGGGCACGCCAGCGTTTACCTACACCGAAGCGCTGAAAGCTCTCCCAAGGTCGAAAGAAGGGGCCGTTCGGCAGTTGCTCAGTGATATGACAAAGCGTGGGCTCTTAATGCGGCTAAAAGAGGGGCTTTTTTACATTGTGCCCTATGACAAAGATCCCAGATCATTCATGCCTGACTGGCATTTAATTGCCGAATATCTGACACCTAATGTCGATCATTATATTGGATATTACTCTGCTTTGCAGGTTCACAACCTGATCACCCAGCCATCGCTGAAGGAACAAATTGTTGTTTCAAAACAAATTCGTCCTTCGATAATCGGGATCAAGAACGTTTCCTTTCAATTCATATATCACAACCGGGAGCACTTCTTCGGTTCGAAAAAAATTTGGATAAATGACTTTAATAAAGTATCCTGCTCCGATTTAGAAAAAACCCTGATAGATTGCCTGTTCAAACCCGACTACGCGGGGGGTATCGTCGAAATCGCACGGGCCATTTACGCCTCACGGGACAAGATCAAATTCAGCAAGCTACTCGATGATGTAGTTAGATTCAATTCACAAGCGGTAATCAAGCGGTTAGGATTTCTGATCGAAATCCTCGGGATCAAAAACGATATTATCGACGAATTGCAGCGCCTACGCTCTCCCTCATATGTGGTCTTGGATACGGAATTGCCGAAAACAGGTAAACGAACTAGCAGGTGGAGAGTGCAGGAAAACCTAGACACAGAGACTATAAGGACAGCTATCTTCACATGATCAAACCAGGCGAGATTCAGCGAACGGCGCACGAGAACGGAGTTCGAGATCAACAAATAGAGAAGGACTACGTACTCTCATGGATCCTCAGAGGAATCGCACAGCATGAGATTCTCTCAAAAATCCTCGCATTCAAGGGAGGCACGGTACTAAAGAAAGTCTATTTCGAGGACTATCGTTTCTCGGAAGATCTCGATTTTACGTTGCTTGGTGAAGAATCATCCAACGAACAAATTTTTCATTGGTTTAGCGAGGTCTTTGAGCATGTCAGAGAAAAAACCAATATCCCATTTGAAATAATAGACGATACCGAGCATCAAGATGGCGGAATCAATTTCTACATTGGCTATGTTGGCCCGCTAGGTGGGCTTGGCATGAACAAAAGAATAAAGATCGATATCTCAAAGAGTGAAAAGCTGGAGTTCGCCCCCATCCTGCAGGACGTATTTGTTGGCTACTCGGATATCGATACACACCAACTGCTTTGTTACCGCCTCGAGGAAGTGCTGATCGAAAAGATGCGTTGCGTAATGCAGCGAATGCAGGCAAGAGACTTTTACGACATCTGGTATCTTCTCGACCAGCATGAAATGGAAGTTGAATTCTATCTCGCCGAATTTTCCCGCAAGTGTTCTGCGAAAAACTTGCGTTCGGCCGATTTTCCGAAAAGACTGACGGAGCGACTTCCTCAATACGAAGCGCGGTGGAAAACCTCGCTTAGCCAACAAATCAAGGACCTCCCGGATTTTGCTAAGGCAGAACGAGAAGTCCGTCGACGGCTAAGAGACATCGACTTTGGTTAATCGGACTATTGTTATGGGAAGAACCAATGATTTAGGCATGTTGGTACACAATGCGGGGGGAATTCTGGGGGGAATTTTCGAGGATCGGGAGTATTTTTGTGTCCGGTGATGGCTTTTAGTGTCTAAAGACGTCCGAAAGTGTCCACCCTGCCGACTTAAAATCCTGTATCCTAAGGGATGTGCGGGTTCGACTCCCGCCCTCAGTACCAATCTAACTAGTTTATTTACAATCGCTTATAGGCCAGTCAGGAAATCGGCTGGCCCTTATTTTTGATTCAGAACTGGCTTCGGGGGGAATTTCGGGGGGAGTTTGTTTGTCGTTTTTCGTCTCTTTTTGCCCTTCCTGGTCGTCTTCCGTCACACTTTGTCCTCTCAATTCGCGTGAAGACGTTACTTAATGAGGTCCCTCGGTCGTGTTAGCTGGATGAGGTTCTCTCAAGATAGGGATCATGCATCTTGTAGCGTGGACCCAGCCAAGTTTTTCATCGAAACCGCTTGAGATTACGACAGACTCTATAACGCTCGTAGCTGGCCTGCCTCTATGGGCACGGATTTTGCTCAATCCTGAGTTGAAAAAGGATAGGAGAAACCATGAATCAAGAAATCCTCGACGACCTTCAATTAGCGGAACGTTGGAAGCTTATAGGAACGCCGGATGCGATAGCCAAGAGATTTCAGCGTCTTCGAGCCTTACCTAAGGCGAATCCCCGCCATCTTAAAGCCTTTAAGGTAGGCAACCAAACCCGTTATCGGATCACAGATATCTTTGAATATGAGGACAGAAACTCTGGCAAGCGCTATAACTATCGACGCAATATCCGAGCCGGAACTGCTAGTCCTCTCGACTAACACCCCATTTTGGGTACTTTTTACTCCGCAGGTAGATTTTTGCACCAGCGACATGTCCGGCGACCATCACCATACATGATCGCGTTTTGATCGGCCTCGACCAATTGAGGATACCTGGGAATGTTTAGCGTACTCTTCACCGGCTTTGCCCTTTAAATAGGAAGCGCTGAGAAATCTTTGATTGCGCGATCCTCGGTACTCGCCCGCGCTGTCTCGCAGGCTGACGATGAATGGGCGGTCGATTAGTAAGTCTATATGGGTAAGGATGTAGCCGATGCTTGGCGATTTTCTCTCAATAAGCTGCTCGATTGTATAGCCGGAATAGACGGTGACGTGAAGGCCGTGATGCTTCAGTCGCGATACGAGTTTTGCGACCGGATCAGGCTGATCGAAGGGCTCACCGCCGAGAATTGTGACGCCGTCGTGAATACCGCGGTTTGTCACGATTTCATCAACTATTGTTGATATCGAGGTCAATGTTCCGTTGTCCCGTTCGTGAGTTTGAGGAACGAAACATCCTTCACAGCGAATCGAACATCCAGCGGTTTGAATCACGCTGCGGCGGCCAGGACCATCGACGACCGAGTTGTGATAAAGCCGGTAAAGCCATATCGAAAAGGAGTCTGTTTTAAACTTATCCTCAATTGAAGGATGTGGCCGTAAAATGGGCAAGTATCTCTTGTTTTGAGCGGGCTTGGCACAGTTCAGATTCACTCGTCTTCCGAGGTCACTTGCGAGATCATTTACTGCCTGTGCCGTTGCCTGCGAGATCTCCACGGTCACGCGGCCCGCATCCGGCTCCAGAACAAAGATTGCTTCTTTATTCATTGGATCCCACTCGTCTCTGCACTGCCGGTCTGACGTGATACTCGGCCGTCTTCCGATCCGTTACCGGAGAGCCAAGTACCTCCCTTAGCTGGCGCGCGGTTTTATCGCACGCCGGTCCCTGGATACCGTTAATCTTCGTTTCGCAATTTCCGGTCTCGGTATAAATGGTGAATTCGATTTCAGGCATATGTGCGTCTCCTGCTCGCTAGAATTTGACCCTGATCTTGATCGTTTGGCCCACCTGTTCCTTCAGCAAAGTCCCGCCAAGTTTCTTCGCCATCTTGCGAGCCGCCGCTTCGTGGTAGTGGTTCTGAAGCCTGATAACGAAGTCTTTTCCAAGCCGATAGTCTAGGTCCATGTCGTCGACCACCGCGACATATCCGGATGCAGTTTTCTGAAACCCGATGTCCGCCAGGAGATGATGGTTTTTCACGTCTCGTCGCCGGACAACAATGTCGGCCGTCCGGGCGTTGCGTTTATCCCAGCCATCTAGCGGCAGATCCTTTCCTTTAGCCACCGCTGTGAATCCAACATCCGATAGAGCTTCGAGCAACAGTTCCTCGTTCGCGAACGATTGCGACTCAAATGTCATGTACTTACTCACGATTCTTTCTAACCTCCATCTAGTAGACTTAGAGTTCGTAGATCCGATCGCCGCTACTCCCGGTGATCCTGGAGTTGTCGATTCTTCCTGCCGCTCCTTTGATATTGTTTCGAGCCCACTTGCGGATCTCCTCGATCTTCTCGCTCATCATTTGAGCGGTCGGCGTCATGCTTTCGACGGCTCTGATAATGTCGCGCGTCTCGGCAGAACGATCGCCGTCGATAAAAGCTTCAAGCACACCGTTCTGTACAGCCCCTTCGATCTCAGCACCTGAGAAGTCCTTGCTTTTCTCCACGAGTTTGTCGAGATCGAACTCTTCGGGATCCAATACACGTTTTTTCAGATGAACTTTGAAGATCTCAGTTCGATCCTCGGCCTCCGGCAGATCGACAAAATGGATATAAGAGAACCGGCCGATGCGAAACTGTTCGGATTCGAGTTCCCGGACATCATTGGCGGTCGCGAAGACAAGAACGTCTTTGTTGTCCTGCATCCAGTTGAGCAGATACGAGATCGTTCGTGCTGTCTCACCGCCATCAGTTTTATTCGACGACTTCATCCCCGAGACGGCCTTTTCGAATTCACTTATTCCGAGAATTCCTTTTATCGTTCCCGCGATCGACAAAGCCCGCTTGATGGACATGGCCGATGAACCGATCACGCCGCCGCCTTCGCCCATGATTGAACCGAAGTCGAGGTCAAGCAACGCTCGATTTGTAATGCTGGAGGCTACTCGCTTACAGAGGTCCTTTCCGCAACCCGGTAATCCGACCAGTAGGATTCCTTTGCACGGCTCAACGTGCCGGGCCTTGGCTCTCGGGCTGAAGGTGTATGCGGCTCGTTCGAGAATTGCGCGCAACGAGTTATAGCCCCCAAGGTTACTGACCGGTTCGGGATGAACATATGTAAGCGATCCGCTTCCACGAATAACGTTCTTCTTTTCCTCAAGAATGACGCTGATCGAGTCGTGATTGAGCCCGTTGCAGCTGATCACCGCCTTTGCGATGACGTTGCTGATCTCACCGGCCGACAGACCCAAAAGCGATTGCAGCAAGGCGTCTTGGGTTTCCTTAGTCAACTCGATGGACAGCCCACTAGCTCGTAAGTTTTCAAGCTGTAGTTCGATCGACTCCTCGATCTCGGTTTCCTTAGGAAGCTCCAGCTCTATCTGCGTAATCTCTTTTTCGAGCGTTTTCAGATCGGGAAAACTGGGCCCAACAAACAGCACGGTCGCCTTCGTGGACTTAAGTTTCCACGCGAGTTCGCGAAGACGGCGAACCAGTAGCGGATCCTCCCGTCCATACGGTGAAATGAAAGGAGCGTAGTCGCAAAGGAGAAAAATGCCCACCTTTTGCTCACCAATGAATCCGAGCACGCTCTCCGGATCCTTCGTGTCGCCGACTGTTGCGGGAGTCTGCTCTATGCCTTCCTTTGGATCGACTATCTTCTGCAGACCTGTCGGAGCGCTCCAGAAATAAAGCGGTTTTTCCTTGTGCCGCTCCTGAAAGACCAGATCGAGAAGTGCCTGCCGGACCCTGTCTTCCTCGAATGTATTGATAGCAATGAGCGGATATCTTGCTCTTATCCTGATATCCAGTTCATGCAGGAATTTCCCAATACTTTCAGCATCAGTTTCTTTTTCGGACATATTGATTTCAAAGATCACGAGACGGAGCGGGTAACAACCCTTCCGTTATTGCCGTTCT
>JBGSWW010000071.1:0-2043 GCA_041751735.1 Pyrinomonadaceae bacterium
CTGTTACTACGGTGTCGATACGCCGGACCGAGACGACCTGATCGCTGCGAATATGTCGGTCGCCGAGGTTTGTGAATACATAGGCGCCGATAGTCTGGGCTATCTTTCCCTCCAAGGCATGCTCGATGCATCGGGGTTCGACCCATCCCTATCGTGTAACGCATGCTGGACGGGGAAGTATCCGACAGATCTCTCGATCGAAAACAAAACAAGGACCGCTCATTCGCAATGATCGCCTCATCCGTCCCTCGTATGGACCAGAAAAATCACATCAAAGAGCTGCGCGGCAAACGAGCGTTGGAACGCCAGTTAGAATATCAGGAGAACAAGGCCGCAGCATTTCGCGGCAGCGAAGCTAGCCTTCTCAGGAATAAAGCCCTTGGGTCGCTCGTGTTTCGTCAGCGGTTAGAAGCGTTGCGCCCGTTCAACGACACCGACCGGATCCTGGAGGTCGGCAGCGGTGCCCACGGTTTGATCTTCGGTTTTAAGGGGAGCTGTTGTATCGGCATCGATCCTCTGGCGGTCGATTACAAGCGGCTCTTCCCCTATCTGCAAAAGGAAGCGCAGACTGTCGCAGCGTTCGGCGAAAACCTGCCATTTGGGGACGCGTCTTTCGACGTTGTAATGAGTGACAATGTCATCGACCACGCAACTGAGCCATTCGCCATCGTCGATGAGATCCTGCGTGTCTTAAAGCCCGGCGGCCTGCTGTATTTCACGGTCAATATTCACCATCCATTCTACGACCTCGCATCTCGCTTTTACGGAGGGATGAAAGGCCTCGGAGTCGGGGTCGAGGTCGGCCCGTTCGCCGATCACACGGTCCACCTTACTGAAGCTGCGATCTCAGCCGCATTCGCATTGCAGCCGCTCGACATTATCGAACAAAACTCGAACGCCGCCGAAACTAAACGAAATTCTCGACGTTCCAGAGCTTTCAACCCTGACGCCCTGCTCAAAAAGCTCTTTTTCAAAAACGCAAGATTCGAGCTGATCGCGTTAAAGCATGACGGCGGCGTATCTTGACGACATTTGACTGCTTGCTTTTCGCACTGGACCGGGAAATATCCCACTCTCATCGCCAATGCCCAGGCCGGGTGATCGTCTTATAATTTTCTTGACGAAGCGACGCTCACGAGAGTATAAAAGTACAATCATCATTTGATTCGAATGGAGGAGCGAGTTGCGGAGGCCTCCATCTGGCGAGAAAGTCGTTCGCATGGAAGCGGCCCATTGGCTGACTAATCACAATCGAAAGGAGACACACACCGTGAAAAAAATTCTGTATATCCTGGGCTCTGTAATTTGTGCAGCGTCCTTTGTTTCGGCTCAGGAGATGGCCCACACGCCAGTAAGTGAAAAGAAAGCGGCGCCGCCGGCAGCGGAAGACATGGGCTTTTACTCGCTCAGCGAGACGAAATGGGAAAATGGCCCGGCTTCACTTGCGGCCGGGGCTAAAATGGCTGTGCTGGAAGGTGACCCGTCCAAAGAGGGCCCCTTTGTCATGCGACTTTCGCTGCCCGATGGTTTTAAGATCTCGCCGCACTGGCACCCAAAAGTCGAGCGTGTTACGGTACTTTCCGGCAGCTTTAACCTCGGGATGGGCGACAAATTTGACCAGTCCGCCACTCGTGAAATGAAAGCCGGGACCTTTGGCTACTGGCCTGCGGGTATGCGTCATTTTGCGTGGGCAAAGGGCGAAACTGTGCTTCAGCTCCATGGCATCGGACCGTGGGTGATCACCTATGTAAATCCGGCTGACGACCCGCGTAACGCGAAGAAATAGTCACGGCTATTCGCCGAAGGACCTATACCGTCGAGCCGGACTTAAAGGGGCTTTGTCTCCAAGCCGAATAACTGCAACTTAGACCCTTTCAATTCTCATCTGAGTCCTGTAAACTAACCTTCCTTTATGGGGGCGACAGGCTTCGACAGGGGCTTGTATAGATCTTTGAGTGCACGTCGGGCTTTTGTATGGTGAGCTCGTTAACAAAACTATACAAAAACAAATGCTAATCAAGAATTAGCTCTTGCTGCCTAATT
>JBGSWW010000072.1:0-33573 GCA_041751735.1 Pyrinomonadaceae bacterium
GGGCAGACAGCAGGAGTCGTGTTGCCCGAAAGCGCGGCCTCTATGCCAATGACCTTTCTCATCCTCGCTTCGATGGTGAGCTGTTTCATTCAGTTTTACGGTTTAATGAAACTCCGCCAGGCAAATTAGGCAAAAGGCGCCTGGTGGCAGTTAAAAAGGATCCGCGGACGATCGGGAAAGTCCGCGGATCTTTTCGTATTGATGTATGTTATAACGTCTGTTATATTACTAATCTGGTTGAGCCGTAATATACAGGGGTACTCTTATGATAAACACACTTAAAATAACAGCGATCGGAAACTCCTTCGGCGTCATTCTGCCAAAGGAGATTCTGGAAAAGCTCCGGGTATCGAAAGGCGACTCGTTATTGGCGATCGAGACCCCGAACGGTATTGAATTGAGTACTTTCGATCCAATCGTTGCGAGGCAGATCGAAGTTGCTGAACGTATCATGCGTGAAGATCGGGACGTTTTACGTAAACTCGCGGAATAAGATGAACATCGAGTGGGTTCTTATTGGAACGGCTTTGGCTTTGCACAAGCGTCAAATTGCCGAGCACGGGGGCAGCGACGGGGTTCGGGACGAAGGCCTGCTTTCGTCAGCTCTGGCCCGACCGCAAAATCTATTGGCGTATGCGGACGACGCGGATCTTGCTGCCCTGGCTGGCGCGTATGCGTTTGGGATTGCCAAAAACCATCCATTCATAGACGGTAATAAGCGGACGGCTTTAGTAGTGATGCGAACGTTTCTTAGTCTGAATGGCTACGATCTTAGAGCTTCCCAGGAGGAAAAATACATCACCTTTCTAAGTCTCGCCGAGGGGAGCCTCAGCGAGGGCGAGCTAGTCACGTGGATTCGATCCCATCTGGTCGAATTGGCTTGAGTCCGTTTGAAATAGACGTAGCGAATCTAATGCCGACCACCGCAGATCGGGTATCTCAATACCTAACGTTTATGGTGGAAAGCCTCGATTGTTGTCGGATCGGCAATCGGGACATCAACTTCAAAAGTTAGTTCATGAATCGATCGAACCTGTCTCACCAGTTCCAAATACTGTTGCGGCGTCAATGCCTGTGCCCCATCGCAAAGAGCTTCTTCCGGACACGGATGTACCTCAACTATAAGTCCGTCCGCCCCTACTGCAACACCCGCACGGGCTAGGGGCGTTACCATATAATTATGGCCTGTGCCGTGTGAAGGGTCTACTATCACCGGGAGGTGGGTTGCACGGTGGGTCGCCGGAACAATGGAAAGGTCCAGCGTATTACGTGCATGATTGCCAAATGTGCGGATGCCGCGTTCACACAAGATCACATCATAATTCCCCTCGGCCATGATGTATTCGGCCGCGAGAAGCAGTTCATCGAGAGTAGCAGAGAGTCCACGCTTCAAGAGTATTGGCTTGCGGGTCTTGCCAACATACCGCAGAAGCGAAAAATTCTGCATATTACGGGCGCCTATCTGAATGCAGTCGCCGTATTTCTCAACAGCATCGACGCCGTGTTCATCCATTGCTTCGGTGACGATATTCAGGCCGAACTGCTCACGCACTGCGGCGAGCATCTTCAGGCCATCCAATCCCAGTCCTTGGAACGCATATGGTGAGGTTCGCGGCTTATAAGCACCGCCGCGGAAAAAACGAGCACCGCTTTTGGCGACGGTCTTGGCCGCCGTGAATACCTGTTTCTCGTTCTCGATTGCGCACGGCCCGGCGATGATCGCAAGTTCGGTTCCCCCGATCGTCGCATTGCCGACTTCAATTACCGAACGCTCCGGGCGGAGATCTTTAGACGTGAGTTTATATGGCTTTGTGACACGGATGGCCTCGGCAACCCCCGGCAAGCCCTCGAAATTCCCGGGGTCTATCGAGTTCTGATTACCCGTGATGCCAATAGCGGTGCGGATCTCGCCAGGAAGCATATGGCCGCGATATCCAAGCGTCCTGTCTACTTCAAGCACCTTTTCGATGTCGGACGCGGAAGCGTCCGCTTTCATTACGACCAACATAATTCTCAGCAGACAAGGCTAGACTCTGGATTTCACCATTGCAATCGTTGCCTTTTGCTACTCCCGAAGCCAAAAACTACATTTTCTCTGGTACTTCTATGCCCAATGTAGCGAGAGCCGATGTCAGCGAGCGTCTGGCCATATCAGCAACGACTATCAAAACCGCTCGTTTGGTGTCATTGGGCTCAGCGATAATGCGGTGGTGATGATAAAAAAGGTTGAACGCCTTGGCGAGGTTGAATGTGTATTTGGCAAGTATCGCCGGCTCGTTTGCTGCCGCAGCCTGCTCGACAGTTTCCTCCAATCGTGATAACAGCACTGCCATCGACCATATGTCGTCCCCGGTCCCGCTTGAAAGGATCGTCTTTACGGCATCGCTGTCACTGAGCCTTTCCCGGCAGGAATCAAGACTGTCTGCTGCCGCCAATTTCCTGAAGATGGAGTTGGCCCGCACCGCCGAATACTGGCAAAAACAACCGGTTTCGCCTTCGAACGATAGTGCCTCCTTAAAATCGAAGACGATCACGGTGTTTCTTGTAAATTTAAGCAGGAAATACCGCAATGCCCCAACGGCAATTTGGTGAGCGATGAATTTCTTTTCTTCCTCGCTGGAATCGGAATGACGGGCTTCGACCTCGCCGAGGGCGTTCGCTTCGAGCCGGTCGATCAGGTCATCGGCCTTTACGCCTAGCCCTTTTCGCCCGCTCATCTCGATAAAAGGCCGTTTCCGGTCCTCTTCCGACAGCAGGAAGCCTAATTCTTCGGCCGCCGCCGGTGACAAAGCCACCATCTCGTATGAGAGGTGAATGCTCGCTTTCTCACCGCGTTCGGGCGAGATGGCCGCGACGCCCTTGCGGACGATATCTTGCGGATAAGATTGCCTGGAATCGATCACGTTATAAATCGTCTCACCGCCGCCGAATTCAGGGGCTCCGGGCTCGCTTTTCGCTTCGTCTCCTGTGGTGATCCAGACCTCTTGTCCGTCCTGGTATCTATGAAAGAGCCGGTAATGAAAATCAAGGCCCAGAATGCCGAGCTTCCACATTTGGTAGGCAATATCTTTTCCTGTGTATGTCACTGTGCCGTTTGATCTTACCAGGATCTTATCGTTCTCGTGATCGTCGGTGCCAGAGTGTTCTTCAAAGGGCATCACCCAGCAGCCGGCGTGTTTTCCTTCTTTCTCGTAATGAATAACACCGAGCTGCTTCATCTGCTCGAACGCCTTGTCCCAGAAATGAAGATGCAGGATCTCGGATTCTCTCGGAAGCAGGTCATAGCGGATCCCGAGACGTTCCATCGTTTCGAGGATGCAGTGTACGTTGCGCGTAGCGACGTAGTCCGCGAGCTCGGCGGTCGGGTTTCCGCCTTCCTCGATCATGTGGAGCACTTCGGCACGTTTTGCTTTCAGTTCTTCGTTAGTCTGATACTCAACACCAACCTTTGTATAGAGGTCCCAGCAATAGTAATCAAAGCTCTTTCCGCTCGAAGACAGCTCGCGATCTAGTTCCATGATCGCGGCCAAGTCCATCTCTTCGAGATAGACGAATCCGACCACTACATCCGCCACCTGAACACCAGTATTATCGATATAATTCTGGATCTCGACATTCTTACCCGTGGCCTTAAGGATCCGCTGAAAAGTATCGCCCATGACGGAGTTTCGGACGTGCCCTATGTGGGCTGCTTTGTTAGGGTTAACTGATGTATGCTCAACGCATACTTTAATTGCATTAGCGGCTTTCGATACGGGAAGAGCGGGAAGTGGTTCGGCGTCGGCATTCTCAATAAAGAAGGTAGATCGCTCGAAAAATACGTTCAAGTATCCTGCCCCCGCCACTTCGACCCTGCCAACGGATCGGGCCGATTCGAGTGCAGTTTTGAGTACCTCGGCTATCTCACGGGGATTACGTTTTTCGCCGGTCGCTTGCTTAATACGCTTTGCCAGTTCAAAGGCCACCGGAAAAGCAATATCGCCCAATTCCGTTTTCGGGGGCGTTTCGGCCGCGATCTGGTCGAACTCTACGCCAAATTCGGCGGCGGCGGTCGAACGGACCGTTTCGCGCAAGGCTTTCTGTATCTCTGTTAAGGACATCCAGGTATTAAATATCGTGCTAAAAGTAAACGGTAATTATAGTCGCGGCGAGCGCCATTCGCAAAGAACCGCAGTTTCCCGCCGTTCGGTCCTCTCGCTTTAGATTTGCCCACAAAAACGCTAAACTCAAAGACTTAGCTATGGCAACTAACGGTGATTCAAAGATCGATCTCGAAAAGATCGCGGCAGGCGTCAGGATGATGCTCGAGGGAATGGGCGAGGATCCCGATCGCGATGGCCTCAAGAAAACGCCGGAACGCGTGGCTGATTTCTACGCCGAACTAACAGAAGGAATGTGGATCGACCCGCAGGAGCACATTGTGCCGCTGCCTGGCGATTCGCATGACGAGATGGTGATCGTCAAGGATATCTCGATCGCTTCGGTCTGCGAGCATCATTTGGCTCCCTTCACCGGCAAATGCCATATTGCGTATATTCCAAAGAACGGCCGGATTATCGGCCTTTCAAAGCTTGCCCGCATCGCCGAAGTTTTTGCTCGCCGGCTTCAGGTACAGGAACGGCTGACCCAGGAGATCGCGAAGACGCTTTACGACAAGCTCGATCCCATCGGAGTTATGGTCGTGATCGAAGCTGAACACACCTGTATGACCCTTAGAGGCGTAAAGAAACCCGGCTCGGTAACGATAACGTCGGCGGTCTTGGGAGGATTTCGAAAAGATCCGCGGACACGTGCCGAGGCAATGTCACTGATCAAAGGTTAAGAATATGAAGAGAGCCATCACATTTATCCTGTTAATCGGATTTGTAGCTTCGGGGTTGTTTGGCCAGGACCGCACGGCGAGCTTTGACCCTGATAAGATGCGCGAGCGGGTAAAACGCCTTTCAGCCGATGACTTCGAGGGCCGCGGTCCCGGAACCGCCGGTGGCCGAATGGCCGCTCAATACATAGCGGACCAGCTAAAAGCAGCCGGCGTCAATCCCGGAAATAAGGACAGTTACTTTCAGAATGTAAAGCTTGTGGGTGTCAAGGCCGATCCGAATACCGTCCTACGTGTAGGAAAAGCCGGCGATTCGAACGGAAAGACTTACAAGTTTGCTGATGAGTTCGTCGCGACTACCGGTGCACAGAAAGCCAGCGTTTCAACGGATGCTGAGCTTGTTTTTGTGGGATACGGTATCGATGCTCCTCTTTACAAGTGGAACGACTATAAAGGTTCGCCCGCCGATTATCGAGGCAAAATACTAATGATGGTGGTAAATGATCCACCCGCGACGGCGGCTGAGCCGGACCTGTTTGGCGGCAAGGCGCTCACTTATTTTGGCCGATGGACATATAAGTACGAAGAGGCAGCACGTCGTGGAGCTGCAGGAGTGATCCTGATCCATACGACCGAATCCGCCGGCTATGGATGGAACGTCATTCGAACTTCAAACGGAAATTGGCGGTACGAGATCGCGAGGACCGCAGCTGACAAAACGCCTTTCCTGCAATACCGGGCATGGGCGACCGAAGACGCAGCCGGTCGGATCATCGGTCGGACCGGGCTAAAACTTTCGGATCTCGTTGAGAAAGCCAACAGCCGCGATTTTCAACCTGTAAAGACGGGCCTTCGAATAAAACTTGACCTCAAGAGCGAGATGAATACGTTCGATTCGCCAAATGTGGTCGGGTTGCTGGAGGGAAGCGATACAAAACTTAAGCAGGAATACGTCATCTATTCGGGCCATTGGGACCATCTAGGTATCGGCGAACCGAATGCGTCAGGCGACCGCATCCATAACGGAGCGTATGATAATGCTTCGGGCGTAGCCACCATCCTCGGCATAGCAGAGGCCATGGTAAAGATGCCACAAAAAGAAAGGCCGAAACGGTCGGTCGTAATTTTCTTCCCAACCGCTGAAGAACAGGGCCTTTTGGGTGCTGAATATTATGCTCAGTTTCCATTGTTTCCGCTTGCACGCACCGCGGCGAACGTCAATATCGACGGTGTAAACTTTTTCGGCAAAGTATCTGATTTCAAGCCGCTTGGGGCCGACCGGTCTTCGATCATGGACCAGATCTCAGAGGCCGCTGCTGAGCGAAAATTTACCCTTCGGCCCGATAACCGTCCTGAACAGGGCTTTTTCTTCCGGTCCGACCACTTTCCATTCGCTAAGGCCGGTGTACCCGCTGTTTCACTACAGCATGGCGATTCCTTCATGTCTCCGCTCAAACCCGAAGCTGAGGCATTTTTCAAAGAATATACCGCCAAGTACTACCATCAGGTAACAGACGAATATCACGATTGGTGGGATATGTCAGCAATGGTCCAGGAAGCCGAATTTGCCCTGGCGATCGGAATGAAGCTCGCAAATGCGCCGGCTATGCCCAGATACAAAGATACGGACGAGTTCTCGGCACCGGATAAGGCAAGATTCAAACAATAAGGGCAGAATTGGATTTTAATGGCCGATACTTTTTACATAACGACCCCGATCTATTATGCCAATAGCCTGCCGCATCTGGGGCATCTGTACACAACGATCGTCGTGGATGCCATTCAGCGGCACAAGCGGCAGCGTGGTTTTGATACTTATTTCCTGACAGGGACGGACGAGCACGGTATCAACATCCAGCGGGCGGCGGAACGAAACGGACGGACGCCAAAAGAGCAGGCTGATTACATTTCAGGCGAGCTAAAGCGGATGTTTCACGATTTCGGGCTGGACGGTGAGAATGGCGGGTACGATATTTTTATGCGTACGACCGAGTCGTTCCATTACGAAGCGGTCCAGCATCTGTGGCGTGAGATCGCCAAAAATAAGACCCCGAAGGGAAACGACGCGATCTACAAAGGGTTCTATGAGGGGTGGTTCTGTGCCCCGTGTGCCGAATTCAAAACCGAAGAGCAGTTTTACACGCCTGAAGGGAGTGACCATCCGCATTGTCCGATACACGAGCGGCCGCTCGATAAGGTGTCAGAGGACAGTTACTTTTTTCGGCTTTCGGATTATGGCGAGTTTTTGATCGAGATGATCGAATCCGATCAGGGCCTGGTGCGTCCCGAAGCCCGTCGAAATGAGGTTCTTTCTTTTGTACGGGGCGGGCTTCAGGACCTGTCAATAAGCCGGCTCAAAAGCTCGGTTTCCTGGGGTGTGCCGGTACCCGACGACGAGGAACACGTTATGTACGTCTGGCTGGACGCCCTCTCTAACTACACAACAGCCATCGGCTACGGGAACGAAGAACGATCAACGGTAGGATTTGAGAAGTACTGGCAAAATGTCGTTCATGTCGTTGGAAAAGACATTCTCAGGTTTCACACGGTCTACTGGTTTTCATTTCTTCACGCCGCCGGGTTGAACCTCCCAAAAACGGTCTACGCTCATGGTATGTGGCTCGATGCCCACGGCCGAAAGATGGGGAAGACAATGGGTAACGTCATCGAAGTTGATGTTCTACATGAACATTTTCAGACCGATGCGGTGCGGTACTTTTTGCTTCGCGACATGGTGTTTGGGCAGGACGGAAAGTTCGGCTATGAGAACCTTATCGACCGAACAAACTCGGATCTTGCGAGCGGATTAGGCAATCTGGCAAGCCGCACATTTTCGATGATCACGAAATATCGCGACGGAGCGGTCCCGGACGGAAAGATCAGCGAGGAGAATTATCTTCAGGCCAGGCGCGCCGGTATCGATCCTGACGGACAAGACATCGTTTCGGTGATCGAGCACGCGCGGGACGAATTTAACCGCAGATTCGACAACTTTGAGATGAGCCTCGCGATCGAAACTCTCTGGACCGTCATCGCCCGTGTCGACAAACTGATCTCCGATTCGAAGCCGTGGGAACTCATTAAGGACGAAAAACAGGCACAGACGCTGAATGCAGTACTCTACCGTGCATGCGAAACCCTGCGTTGGCTCAGTATCATGCTGTATCCCGTGATGCCTGAGGCATCAAAGAATATTTACGGCCAGATCGGCCTCGGCGATGACATCTCGACTATCGATCCGGCCAGTTTAAAGTGGGGCGGACTCGCCCCCGGAACGGCTATCGGCGAAACCAAGGGAGTATTTCCCCGAATTGACAAGGCAAAAGTTATGAATGAAATAAAAGCAGAGCCGCCTGCGTCAGAAGATGGCGGTGAAGTTGCAAAAGAAGCTCCCACGGCTACAGATACACCGTCTTCGCCACCCGCCAACGCGGGCAGTTCAGCCCCGGAGGCCGGTAACTACATAACCATCGACGATTTCATCAAGGTCGAGCTTCGTGTAGGTGAGATAAAGGTGGCCGAGCGAGTGCCAAATGCCGATAAATTGCTCCGGTTCGAAGTCGATCTCGGTGAGGCTCAACATCGACAGATACTCGCGGGGCTAGCTGAATGGTACGAGCCGGATAAGCTGATCGGGCGAAAGGTAGTGGTAGTCGCCAACCTCAAACCTCGCAAAATGCGAGGGCTCGAGTCACAAGGCATGATCTGCGCCGCGTCTCTGACTGAAGAAGATACTCCCGCCATTGCTACATTTTTAGAAGACGTTAAGGTCGGAGCAAGGCTAAAGTAAATGAAGTTCGAATGGGACCCGGCCAAGGCCACTTCGAATCTGAAGAAACACGATGTCAGCTTTGAGGAGGCGGAGTCAGTATTCGGAGATCCGCTTTCAGCGATCTTCGTAGATTATGATCACTCTTTCGAGGAAAAGCGTGAGATAATTATTGGGTATTCTGATCGTCAGAGGATATTGGTTATCAGTTTTACTGTCAGAGAGAATGAGATAATAAGATATTATAAGTGCACGCCCTGCTGATCCAGATGAGCGCCGGAACCACGAAAATGAGCGAAACTGAAGATGATTTGAAACCACATTATGATTTTGATTACTCGAAAGCCAACCCTAACCGTTTTGCCGAAGAGTACAAGCGAATGGCCTGCCACGTCGGCCTTGATCCCGACGTAGCTGAACAGTTCCCCACTCAAAAATCAGTTAATGATGCCCTTCGAGACTAAGTCCGAATAAAGGGCAAAATCGATACGGAACTACCTGCCCGTTAATGCTCATCGATTCCCACTGCCACATTGATGGCGAACAGTTTGACGCGGACCGCGATGACGTAGTTAAGCGTGCAAGGGAAGCCGGTGTCGCTGCGATGCTCAATGTGGGAACCGGTGATCCGAACTCGGACGATTTTAGAAAAGCGGTCGCGGTTGCTGGGTGTTACGAGAATGTCTTCGCGTCGGTTGGCGTTCATCCCCACGACGCAAAACTCTACGACGATGCTGCGGAGTCACACTTAAAGGAACTCGTCGCATCCAGCAAAAAGGTCATAGCGTGGGGCGAGATCGGCCTAGATCATTATTATGACCACAGCCCGCGTGATGTGCAGCGAGAGGTTTTCATCCGCCAGATCCGTACGGCCAGGGAATTGAATCTACCGATAATCATTCACAGCCGTGATGCCGACGACGAGACCGTCGAGATCCTGACGAGGGAATGCTCGTATGAAGGCTTTCGCGGTATCATGCATTGCTTTGGCGGCACCGCCGAGATGGCCGAGGCGCTTATGCCGCTCGGATTCTACATTTCCTTTGCCGGAAATGTGACATTCAAGAAAGCGGATAATTTACGCGATGCTGCTCATGCAGTCCCGCTCGACCGACTGCTTGTCGAGACCGACTGCCCTTTTCTAACGCCCGTGCCGTTTCGCGGCAAACGGAATGAACCGGCATTTGTAGCACACACAGCTGCATTTCTTGCCGATCTTTATGATATTCCGATAGAACAGCTGGCCTCAAGAACTACACAGAATTTCCTGGATATTTTCAATCTGGATCTCAATGGCATACATGGTTTGGTATCGAATTCGTGAAATTCGAGCCATTCGTGGCAAAATCAACTTATGGCAAAGGAAAATTCATTCGACATAGTATCGAAAACCGACTATGCAGAGGTCGGCAACGCCCTCAATCAGACAGCAAAAGAGATCTCGCAGCGATTTGATTTCAAAGGCAGCAAGGCAGCAGCCGAACTGCAGGGCAAGGAACTTATGCTCACTGCCGAGGACGAAACGCGTCTACGAAACATGAATGACATTTTGCAATCCAAGTTCGTAAAACGCGGGATCTCGCTAAAAGCCCTCGACTATCAAAAGATAGAGCCTGCCGCCGGCGGCACCGTACGTCAGGTCGTTAAGATCCAGCAGGGAATTCCCATCGAGAAGGCAAAAGAGGTCGTTAGGTTCATCAAAGACGAGAAATTTAAGGTCCAGGCATCGATCCAGGGCGAAACTGTGCGTGTCTCTGGCAAGGACCGCGATACGCTGCAGGAAGTGATGGCGAAATTGAAGGCAAAGGACTTTGGCATCGATATGACGTTCGATAATTACCGGAGTAGTTGAGATCGATGGACACATCCGCAACAAAGCAGGAGAGTCGTAGAGCCGCGGTGCCGTCCGAAAGGGTGTTCGGTCTCATCAAAAGCGAGCTCGAACACGTTGAGCTCGAATTCGCGCGCCAGGCGAGCTCGAATATCCAGGTGATCGATTATCTGGGCGAGTACCTGCGGGCTTCAGGCGGCAAGAGGGTGCGACCGGCCTTGCTGATACTTGCTAATCACGCTGTAGGCGGCGAGGGACGTGCCGAAAATGTTATTCGAATGGCGACGGTAATGGAGATGCTTCATACCGCGACGCTAGTCCATGACGACATCATCGACAATGCGGATCTGCGTCGAAACCGTCCGTCTGTCAATTCGCGGTTCGGCAATAGCACTGCGGTTCTGATGGGCGACTGGCTTTACATGTCAGCCTTCGAGACGACCGTAAAGGAACGTTCGCTCGAGATCATCGATATTTTGACGCGTGTCACCCGCAAAATGACCGAGGGCGAGCTTATACAGTTGACCCGTATCGGCAAGCTGGACATTTCCGAAGACGATTATTTCGAAATACTTAAGCGAAAAACGGCGTATCTGTTTGCCGCATGCTGTGAAGTCGGCGCCATTCTCGGGGGGGCCAAACAGGCGGAAAAAGAAGCATTGCGAGATTATGGGATGCATCTTGGAATAGCCTTCCAGCTTTCCGACGACATACTCGATCTGACCGCCCGGACCGAGAATCTTGGCAAGGCCGCCGGCTCGGACCTGATCGAGGGCAAGCTGACGCTGCCGCTTATATACCTTCTTAAAAAGAACGAGTCGCTGCGGCCTTCGCTGCAAAAGATCATGCTTGAGGGGCAATACGGGGCTGTATCCCGGGCTGCGCTGCAGGAAATGTTGGTAGTTAACGGCATCCTGGGTGAGATACGGGTTCGTGCTTCAGAATATGTTGATGCAGCACGAAAAAGTCTTGATGTTTTGCCAAGTTCGGAGTATCGTTCTTGTTTGGATGATGTCCTTTCCTTTGTAACCGAGCGCAATTCATAGATCCTTGACTTAATGCGGCACTTCAATCCTGCCGGTGTAAGTACACATTTTATTTATGTTAGACGAAAATTTGATCGCGACCCTCGAACAGAGTCTGCTTCAAACGCGAAACGCACAGAACCGCTTAATAGCGCGTCTGCGCGAGACCGAGGCCGAAGTTGAACATCTCCGCCTCGAGATCGGCGCCCTTGAAAATAGTGCAGCGCAAACTGAAAAGGCGATAGATAGCCTCTTGGTAGCCATGCGTTCGGGCCGCCGGACGACGACTCTCGGCAGCATGAAGATCGAGGACGAATACGATCATCAGTCTCGTAATGTCAGCCATCCGTCAGCAAGAAGCGACCCGCAATCGAGGCCTTTTCGACGCGACAATTCGGTCTCGTATATTAACCAGAATCGCGGGATCCCATCAATTAGCAATAACTCGGTGGCGGTGAGCAACAGGTTCAGTGACCGGACGATAACACAGGCATGCACACTTCTTCTTCGTGAAGCGGGCGGCCCGCTGCATGTCAACGAACTTTATAATCTTCTCGTCGCCGGCGGAATGAAATTCAAAGGGGCCAATCCGACGATCTCGGTTGCCGTTTCTCTTAGCCGCAACAGCCGCTTTCGAAAGGTCGATCCGGGTACATTCGATCTTGTTATTCGCGAGGCCCTTCAGGCTGCTTCGTAATAAGTTCTCCGACGGTCCAATTATTATCTGCCTTCGAAGTTTTCGGAGGCAGTTTTTCTTTGTATGACACACATCAAACCGATGACACGCCCTGTTTTCGAGGACTTCGTAACGATAAAAATCGCTAACGGCAATGATCGACCAGAGTATATAATGTTCAAGGGCGCTGAGCGTCGCAGTCTAATTCAGATGTTCCATTCATATTCAGTTGCGTTCAAACGGATCATCGGGCCTTTCCTGTTGATCGCTGTCAGCCTTGTCGTCGCGCCGGGAGCTCCGGTCGTGAACCTTCCGCTTCGCGCCAACATTACGCCCGCCTGTGAATCGGTATCAGGATATCACGCTTGGAAGTTCGCGGATATATACGCCGACGGAAATATAGCCGTCCAGGGCAGTTATAATTGCCGCGGGGTATTTATTTATGATCTGACCGATCCTGACAACCCCGTTCTTGCCAGTCATTACAACCCCTTACCGACTCAAGCTTTTCTCGAAGCGACCGTGATAGGGAATCGGGGTTATTTTGCGAGCGGCGGAACTTATCCGTCCGGAACAGCCGACGCGGGAGACGGCGTGCACATCGTCGATCTTACAAACCCATACCAGCCTGTACTTTTGGGTAAGATCAATGCCGAGAACGGCGGTTACAACGGCGTTCACGAGATGGTCATCCAGGGAAACTACCTATTTCAGAATTACAACAGCACCTCCAACAAGGTTCTAAAGATCTTTGACGTGAGCAACCCTGCCGCACCAGTCTTTAAGTGGAATGTAGTTCCGACGGATTCGCTATGGGTCCACGCTGTCCATGTCCGCGGTAACCGAATGTACACCTCAGGCTGGCGTGGTGTGATCGATATTTACGACATCAGCAATTTGGCCACGCAGCCGCCGACGCGTTTGGGGGCGATCGCCGGCGATAACAGTAATCACACATCATATACCAGCGAAGACGGCAACCACCTCTTTTCCGCCCGCGAAACATATGACGGAGACATCCGGGTGTATAACGTCAGCAACCCGGCGCAGCCCATGCTGGTCAAGAGCATAAAGACGAGCGACCTCGGGCTCCAGGCGGTCAGCCCGCACGACCCGGTCGTGATGGGCGATAAATTGTACGTGTCATGGTATCAGGCTGGCATCCAGATCTTCGACATTAGCGACCCGGTCAACCCCGTGCATCTCGCTCAATACGACACTTTCACCGAGCAGTATGTTGCCCCGGCATCCCTCAGTTCCGCATCAACCGCCGAAGGAGATCCATGGGATATTATCTGCGGAGTTGCCGGGAACAATCTTCAGAGCGCTGCTCAGAACGCTTTCGATGGAAGTTGGGCCGTAACACCGCGTCTTGGTGTTGATAAGATCCTTGCTGGCGACATGACCCGAGGGCTCTTTATCATAGACGCGTCCGGGTTATTTGCCGCTCCAAAGATCTCTCTTGCCGGGCGCGTGTTGACATCCACGGGCAGCGGCCTGCGTAATGCGATCGTCACGCTTAGAGGGCCCAACGACCTGGTGCGCGTCGCTCCTACGTCATCCATGGGCTACTATTCATTCGACGAATTGGACGGCGGGCCCTACACTGTCACCGTCGCTTCGAGACGATATCGATTCGACATGAAAGACATCGAACTTACTGCGTCGCTTTCCACATTTGATCTCATTGGCCTCGAGTAGTTAAGAACAACAGCAATAATAGGTACGTGTCGGTTTTCCACGGTCCGCCGCGTCAGGTGACGCTTGACTTTGGGCTTTTTGTTCCTATTATTGCATTATGAAACTACAACTTACGCTGGATAGCGGGAGCCTCGCTGGACGGCGATTTGACCTCGAGACCGGTTTTCTCACCATCGGACGCGGGCAAAATTGCAGCGTTCGTCTCGATTCGATGACGGAGAGGATCGCGTCCAAACAGCACGCGTTTATCGAAGCCCGGCCCGACGGTTTCTATCTTACCGATAACAAAAGTACAAACGGCACCTTACTAAACGGCCAGCGCGTAAATGCGGCCAAGCTGACCGATGGCGATGAGGTCCAATTCGGTGTTAGAGGCGTCACGAGTACGGTGCGGATAACGGACGTTTCACCGCGTGGAGGAACGCCGAAGGACTTTGAAGAACGCGAGCGGCAGATGTTTGAAATAACGGCCGGAGCCGAGCCCGTCAATCTGCAAAATTCCATCTCCAACCTCGGCCTCGGCAGCGTAAGTTCGGTCAAGCCGGAGCCTCGCAAGACGCGCCGTTATATCGGAATCGGGGCGACGATCTTTGTGATCCTTTTCCTATCGATGGTTGTGGCGCTTCTGATGTTTGCCAGCGTCGGTATCGTCCCAGCGTTCATCGCGACAGTCGTGGCTTTTGTTCCGGCGATGCTGTACCTTTTTCCGCTGATCTGGCTCGACCGCTATGATCCCGAACCGTTCTGGCTTCTTTCCCTTGCGTTTGCCTGGGGGGCCCTGGTCGCCGTGATCGTTTCATTCATAGTAAATACTATCGTCGGCGTAGTGGTTGCTATCGGTATCTCGCCCGAGGCGGGCCAGGCAGTCGGTGCGGTGATATCTGCGCCTATTTTTGAAGAGGGGTCCAAGGGCTTGGGTGTTTTGATCCTGCTTATCTTTTTCCGCAAATATTTCGATGACATTCTCGACGGAATAGTCTTTGCGGGTGTCATTGCCCTGGGGTTCGCGACAGTTGAGAACGTGCTCTACTACGGCCGGGCCCTGGGCGAGGCGGGTATGGGCGGCCTCGCGGTGCTTTTTGTGCTGAGAGGAATTATGTCGCCGTTCGCCCACGTTACCTTTACCGCGATGATCGGGATCGGCTGCGGCATTGCTCGCGAATCTCACAAAATGTACGTCCGGATACTGCTCCCCGTTATAGGGTATTTCGCGGCGGTCACCCTTCACGCCATCTGGAACGGTCTTGCGGTCGTCGGCGGCCTTCAGGGGTTTATCATCGGCTATCTTGTACTCCAGATACCGTTTTTCCTTATCTTCGTCGGCTTCTCATTCTATGTGATGAGGCGCCAGGGCAAGATACTCAAGGACATGCTTGCAATGGACATCGCCCGCGGTTTGATCACCCCGGAGCTCGGAGAAACGGTCACGTCGGCTTTCAAAAGCTCAGCCTGGCTGATCTCCGGCCTCTTCAGCGGCAAGTACCGTGCCCGCAGCCGCTACCTGCGTGCGGTCGGCAAACTGGGCCTCAGCTACTGGCATATTCAACGAGCCACGGCCGCCCAGGGCCACACCGGCAGCTTTCAGCAAAATCCAATTCTACGTGAGGAAGTACTAAAATGGCGGGATAAGATTTGAACGCTCGTCACTTTTACAGGCTGTTCATCGTAAATGCCAACTTCCATGTGTCTCCGTTTTTCACGTACAGCGACGTTCCATAGATAGGGCCGCCCATTTCCTGGCCGTAGCACGTTCCCTCGGCGGTTCCCTTAAATGTCAGGATACTGACGGTCGGCGAAAGCGGCCGTTGGACGCCGTCCGAGACGCTAACGCTTCTAACGTCGCATTTATGCTCGGACCAGAGCTTAATGGTGTCCGGTTTCGTGGATGTGACGTTGCCGAAAATATCCACAAATGACAGGTCCTTATTTGTAAGTTCTTCAAGCTTCGCGGCATCGGCTGCCTTCCATGCCTCCCAAACCGATCCCTCTGTCGCCATCAAAGCGTCGGCGGCCGGATCATCGGCCGGGACTACCGTATTAGACTGTGGAGCGACACTGTCGTCCTTCGCCGGAGCCGGAGCGGACGGCGAAGCAGAAGCTTTAAGGTCGACGATCGGGTTCTCCCCACGGAATGCTGCCACCCATTTATCTCCGGTCCTGACCCACACGGTGGCGCCGCGAACAGGGCTCGCGACCTTCTCGGTTTTCCCGTCTACCGTACATGTGCCGTCAAAAACGCCTTTGTAGTTGAGTACGTATGTATCGGTATCGATCGCGGACAGATGTGGCTCTTCGAGCTTCCAGCCCTCTTTGATATCACATTTTTGAGACCTTATCTTCTGAACGGCCCCAGCCTTGTCCACACGAGAACCACCTGGTCCGACCATCACGAAATTATCACTCAGCAACCCCTCGAAAAACTTCGCGTCACCCTTGAAATAAGCGTCGGTCGCCTGTCTGTCGAGAGCAATCAACGCCCACGCCATCCGCGCAGTGCTCGGGCCGGGTTTATTGGTGTTCGCATTAGTCACAGGTACATTCCCGCCCGGTGCACCGCACCCGGCTAAGCCCAAAATAACACCCGTCAAAACAAGCAAAGTGGCTTTGTTCATTTAACCTTCTCCTGTCGCAATTATTCGGTTTGTAAAAAGGAAACGGTCGCGGATCTTGGTTTAAAACCCTTTCGAGTTTTTTTGAACAAAAACCGCTGCTCTATTCAAACATGGTCATACCGTTAGACCAAAGCGGGGAACTCCGATAACGTCGAACAATACGACTTTGTCAGCATCGCAGCCTGGGATCGGTCATGTGGTAAATAGGTGTTGGGACTACTTTCTGGCGAGATCTTCAATTTCCAATGCTCACAGAATAATCTGCGATCGGCTCATATGTGCCATTCCCCAATAGGCCTTTAAGCGAAATAATGTAATCGCCTTTCGGAAGCCGTTTTGCAGGAAGGGATATGGTAGCTGTCTTTACTTCCTCAGTGCTCTTTCTGCGTCGGAGCCGTCCACGCCAAATCTGTTGCCCGTCAGCAGTTTCGACTACCGCAAAATACGATCGGTGCTCGCCGGCCTCAAACGTCATCGTCAGATCGATCTGCGTTGCATTCTTGGGTATGGTTGTCGGGCCGGAGGTATCCTCACCTCGCGTCGTGCCCATAGAGAGGAGGATGGTCGACACGATCGCCCGTGGCACACTAACGTTTTTGGGAACGGATGGTCTATCCTCGGACCTGATCGGGGGAGCCGATGCATTTAGTTCCCGGTCTGTCGACGGGTCTTCTTTGATGTCGTTGGCCGTCGACGGAGCAGGATTAGCGAGCGTAAGGGGTTCTGGCGTGGCTTGCATGACCGGCGGCGCGGTTTGCTGATCTTGTACGATCTCGGCGGTGCGATCTTTACCGCCGCGGTTTAGCCATATTGCGGAGAATACAAGTACAAGAACCGCTGCAGCTGCGATCCCTAACGAGATCGTCGGCCGGAAGGCGAAAAACGCCCGAAGACGGTCGGATGCAGTGGCTCCGGCCGGAAACCTTGTGCAGGAGTGGGCCTGGAAAATTGCGAATTATGCGTCTTCGTTCTCATATTTTTCGACTATACACGTAATTAGTTTCAGGAGGCCTTTGACCCGAATGGCTGTTACCGTTTAGCGGATCCGTTTGGGTCATAGACAGTTACAGGCGCTATCTTTTCGACGTCGGCGCGTATCTTGCTCGCGTCGCCGACGATAACTATCACTGCGTTATCAACCGAAATGTTGCGTCGGCATTTGCCAACTGGTTGACGGAACGACTCAGAGAAAGTGCGGAAAAACAGGTGGGACGGCCCGGGTGGTTGCGCCTATCGGTTTTCAGCGGTTTCAACTACAAGGTGACGGTACCGGCCGAAACCTTCAAATCTCTTGCAACTCGTGATCCGTGCTCCGGACTATATACGCATTAACCAATTAACTCAAGCAAAAAAAAAACTAGAATGTCGCTTCTGCCGTCAAGGCCGGCTGCGATCAAACGCGGCAATTCCAGCACGCCGTCGAGCTACTTAGCGCCTCGGAAGCTGATTTACTATATTCGATCCCGGGGGGGCTAGCGAAGGTTTTGCAATAAAAAGCGGATCATATCCGGAATAATATCTTTGTCTTCGTCCTTATGCCGAAGGATGCATTTAACTTTTACCTTGTCCATCTCCTCTTTCAGGATGACGCCGAAAGTTGGATGATGGATCGCGTCGCCCATGGATGTCTCTGCCGTGACGGGTTTCTTTGCGACGCTGTAAAATGCCCAGACCGGCGGATCGTCTTTGGTTAAGTGGGTGACGGGCGATGCATCCATAAACAGCTTTTGACTCGTGGGATCATTCATGTCTTCGGCTTTCAAGCCGAATAAGCCAAGTAAGGTACCTTTCGCCCCCGGATGTTGAAGAACAAGGTCGCCAAGGCGCGCCGCAATGACGCTCGGAACAAGCGTCGATTGGCCGGCAAATATCGCCATAGCCTTTAATCGGGACGACTCGCGAAGCACCGGGTCGGGATTCTTGCGGTCGGCAAGGTCATCGTGAAATCCCGTCCAGAGTGAAACGATCGCTCCTGCTGAGCCGCCGGTCGCGGCTATTTTCTTCTTATCGATGTTCAGATCTTTCGCATTGTAGCGGGCGTACTGAATGGCTCTAACACCATCCAGATAAATATCGGGGTAGCGTGCTTTGGGGACCAGCCGATAGTTTATCGCCATTACCGCAAAGCCGCTGTCCAGCATAGCCTTTAGCTGATCCTCGGGCAGATTCTCCTTGCGGCCGCCAGCGAAACCGCCACCATGTATGAAAACGACGAGCGGTGTCGGTTTTAGCGACCTCGGTTTCCAAAGGTCGAAAACATTCCGCTCGTCGGGGCCGTACCTGCCATTTACAATATCCGGCTGCGGTTTCCCCGGCTGTTTTTCGTCTCGTACCTGCGCAAGGGTTTGAAAAACGCACAAACTAAAGAGGACTATCCCGATTAGGATTAGTTTTTTTAACATTCTATTTCTCCGGATTGCTTCTTCGCTTTTAGCATTAGACTCACCATTCTTATTTGCCATTTGACCACTACAGAGGGCCGGCCAATGTGGGCAGGCCCCGGGCACTCGGTCGGTCTATTGTTGGTAGCGATATGTCGTAAAAAACGTGTCCATCCGTGCATCCTGTCCGAGTGTGAACGTGCCCATGCAGGCATCGTCGGTATAGTTCATAAAGTTTTCTATAGGGTCATTCCCGGGATACTTTGTCCCGGTGCACGTGTCGCGGCCTACTGGACAGCCAAAGGAAGGAGATTTTTCAGCCGCTGTGTCCGCGACCAGATCGCCCTTTTTGGTACAGCCGCTCTGAAATGTGTGATAGAGGCCCATCCAATGGCCAACCTCATGAACTCCGGTATCGCCGAGATTGTACGGTGCGGCATCGCCGCCCGGCAGGCTTGAAAATAGTACGACAACGCCGTCGTCCAACGGGCGGCTCGCGTAGCTGGACGGGAACGTTGCCCATCCGAGAAGCCCGTCGCCCGGATTGCTTGTGTAGAAATTCAGCTCCGCAGCGCTTCCTCGACGCAGTGCGCTTTTCATCGCGGCTTCGGCCGAAGAGCCCGGACCGGCCGTATACCAAGCGGCATTGGTTGTTCGGTCGGTTGACACCAGATTGAATGACCAACCGGTGCCTGCATACGCGCTGTTCAATACACTCATCTGGGCGATGATCTGCGAATCAGGTATGTTGCCCTCCGCCGTGCCGGTACCGTTATTAACGACATGAAAGTAAACGTTGATGGCGCCGCCTGCCACGTTCATATCAAACCCGCCACTCGCCAGGTTTCTATTTTCCTTAAAGATCTTTACATGGCGTTCAATATCATCGATCTCATACTCGTTTAACTTCTGGGTCGCGCAGCGGCCGGACTCATTAAACTCATCCTTGCTGTTCCATACCCTTCCCTTGAACTCGAACGGACCCTGATCTTTTTCAACCGTATTTTCCAGATCCGCTTTGGTCGTTTGGGCGTCGACCGACACAGTCCGATTCAGCATGCTGAAAGCGATCACTGAGAGCGTGCACACAACAACAATCGATACAAGAATCTTGGTTTTCATATTCTCTCCTCCTACTCCCTTTCTTAAGATTATTTGAATCTGCAAACGCTGAGGCAGCCGCTGAGACCGCATTCATAGCAAATTTAGGTCTCTATATCACATTAATTAGAACAATGAAAGGAAAATCTTCGTATCTACGTGCAAACCTGCGCAGCCGCGGCAATTGTAAGTGTCAATGCGACTATAACGGCGGCTGATAAACTAATAATTTTGCTCATTCCTTCTCCTTTTGCTACAGTCGAATGGCTTTTCTCAATCAATCTGTCGGAATTGTATACTTCGACTCGCGCTATATAACAAGTAAAAAAAGAATGTAGCTGTATTCAGGTGATTACCGAGAGGGAGACATAACGAAAAGTCAGCGTCGAGGATGTAATCGTACGAAAGAAATATAAACTCACTGACATTCTGGCAAATGTACATCCTAAGAAGTAGGCAGATAGGTAATCCTGTCGCCCTTGGTGATTTCAGCTCGAGCCGTCAGGTCAACCCGCTACTCGGTTTAAGAATCTCTCCGTATCACGCGGTTCGTCTGGCACCTCCGAATCGCATTCGATCGTTCGCTCAGGTATCGACACCCCGGCATCGAAACACGCAAAGAAAAAGGGGTCATCAGGTCCTCTTAACTGTTATGAATATTGGTGATCCGGGCAGGACTCGACCTGCGACCCAGTGATTAAAAGCCAAAACACCGACTAACTCCTGTAATCGTCATTCCAGGCCCGTAAAATCAACATTCAACAGATTGCCGTCGGGTCGCACGTTCTGTGACTCGAAGCGGTATCGTCGTGACGAAACGGCTATTGTGGACGTCTGGCCTAACGGGACGCTTTCAAACGAATAATAGCCTAATGAACTCGTCGTCACTGTTCTGCTAACGCCGAGTGAGTCGGTGATTGCGACTATCGCGTTTCGGAGCCCGCGGCCATCGGGTGTTAGCACTCGTCCACCAACTGTTGCTGCATTTGACGTGCCCAGATAACGAACAAGGGCAAAGTCATGGTCTGAACCGTTGTTGCTTTGGCCAGCGGCGACAATCTTGCCATCTGGTTGGATTGCGACCGAATTAGCACGGTCACCCCTAGGGCTAATCGAAGTGACCACCATGCCCGTGGCGCTAAATGAAGTGTCAAGTGTTCCGTCAGTGTTATAACGCACAACAGCAAAGTCAAAGTTTCCACTATTGCTGCCACCGGCGGCGACTATCTTTCCGTCAGATTGAATCCCTACCGAAGCGGCATAGTCATTAGAATTACTACCAATCGAAGTGGCGACTTTGCCCGTGCCGCTGAATGAAGTGTCGAGGGTTCCATCATTGTTGTACCGGACAACCGCGAAGTCACCGCCTGTGCTGGTGCTACTTCGACCAGCCACGACGATCTTACCGTCTGGTTGAATTGCCACCGAACTAGCATAGTCACTAGAATTGCTTAACGAAGTGACGACTTTACCGCTTCCGTTGAACGACGTATCCAGCGAGCCGTCAGTATTGTAACGGACCACGGCGAAATCACCCCCGTTTGCTTCGCTGACACAATAACCGGCGGCGACTATTTTTCCGTCAGATTGAATCCCTACCGAATTAGCAACGGCATCCCCGACTCCCACCTGCGTAATAACTTTACCCGTGCTGCTAAACGAGGTGTCAAGGGTTCCGTTTGTGTTGTACCGGATAACCACAAAGTCGTTGTCTGTTCCGTTATAACTTGAACCAGCAGCAACAATCTTACCGTCTGCTTGAATCGTTACCGAATAAGCAGCATCACCACTGGCACTGCTAACCTGCGTTACAACTTTGCCCGTCCCGTTGAACGAAGTATCCAGTGACCCGTTGCTGTTGTAGCGGACAACTGCAAGATCACCGTCCACGCCGTTGGAAGCGTAACCGGCCGCAACAATCTTGCCATCCGATTGAATCGTTACCGAATAAGCAGCCCCGCCGGAACTGCCAATCGGAGTGACGACTTTACCAGTGCCGTTGAACGAAGTGTCGAGCGAGCCGTTAGAGTTGTAGCGGACGACGGCAAAGTCGGAGTTTGCTCCGTTGGTGCTGCTTCCAGCGGCGACGATCTTGCCGTCTGATTGCATCGCTACGGAATTAGCGAAGTCATAAGAACTGCCAATCGGAGTGACAACTTTTCCCCCATTGCCAAACGAAAGATCAAGATCGCCCTGAGCGGCTAAAATCAAAATTGGAAATGCTAAAAATAACCCCGCAAAGCTCATCCCCCGCCGATCGCACACGGGAAATATTCTAGGTTTGGTTATCATAGTAGCCTCCTGGTTAGATACATGACCTTTAAAGAAGCGTGACCTCGACCCAAGGCCGAATCGCACACAAAATCATCTGTCGCTGGGACTTCATAGACTCGAATGAATCCTCTACCGATGCCACTGAATACTAGATGGTTTGTTCTTTTGCCATACTACTCCCAAATCACGATTAGTCAATCTTTATTTGACGCTGCGCCATCTTGTCTTCGCGAGACGACCGGCTTCTGAACTTTGGTAAAGTTCGCTTCAACTAGCCCTCGCATATTTCTCTTTTATTTTGAAGACCGCAACTGGCCGTCTGCCGTGACGGCGTATCGATAAGGGCTACCGACGACTATCTCAGTTTGAACACAACCGGGTTCCGGCTCCAACTTCGAAGGCGCGTTTTGATCTTGGCGTTCATCACGTTCCCGTCTCTTATTTCTTTTTCTTACAACTTACGCTTATTGCGAAAATTAGGCAATCAATTTTCACCAAGGAGGCGATACCGATTGGCGACAGTCGTAGAAACGGAGAGACTTGCGGGAGGGCTCTAATTCGTGCAGGAACTTAAGTTAAACGATGCTCGCGGAGTCCCCTGCATCGTCAACGGACTTGAGCTAATCACAGTCTCGCCGTTCGCACACGAAAGGTTGATAGTACAAACCCAGTAAGGGGTTCACAGCTCGTGAAAGAAATATCAAAAGCGATCGAATCAGACTCTTCGGCAGAATTAGTGGCTTTGATCGCCTCGCGCAAAGAGCAGTTCCCGGCGGCGCAAGCGGCATTTCGATCATCAACGCGAGTAACAATGAAATCATTTGCCTGTGCAGTGCTGATCGCACCTACTAAATAGGACACAGAATGAAATCGTCCACACGGGAAACATTTTCATTCGACGCGTAGGAAGGCTATGAAATGACATTTGAAATCATGATGTGATTCGACATACCCGACAAGATCATTCGAGCTGCTCGACAAAAGGCGAACGTACGTGCCTCGGCGATTCCAATGATAAACGCCGGTATAGACCCGTACCGTTATAACTCTGATGTTGTAAGGAACATGCAAACATAAGGCGTTAAGGTGACCACCAAAGCGACCGCGACTGCGGTATTGAGAAGCAAAGTATTCGATAGACAACAAGCCGAAGATGTGACATCCTATCGCCGTTTCCCTTTCCGAAAAATCATAGCCCGTGGAAGCAGATGATAAAAGCCATCCCGTGGATACTTGCTTGCATTTCGATGTTAGGTCTGGCTGCAAACGGACAGCCGAGGATCGCTGAGGTCACCTCTGAGCTTATAGACGTGAGTGGCCGTAAAATGGAGATCATTCGCGCTGGCCAAGGCGATCCGACGCTCGTCATCGAACTTGCTAGCCCCGGCCCCAGGCTCTGGAACAAGATTCTTCCTGAGATTGCCAAGATCACATCTACCTTTAGCTACTACCATTTTGGAACAGGCCGGTCAGACGCCGCGCCAAAGGACCGTTCAGCTCAGCAGATCGTGGCAGAGCTGCGAGCACTACTAACGAAGGCCGGTGTTAAACCGCCATATGTACTTGTCGGCCATTCGATGGGTGGACTTTATGCCCGGGTTTTCGCTATCACTTATCCTGAAGACGTCGCGGGTCTAGTATTGGTGGACCCGTCTCATGAACGTCAAGTGCTGGAGTTTACGCGCATCAATCCAGCTATCCAAAATGACGAACCTGAGCTCGTCCTCAAGGCTATACGTTGGGTCGTCGATACAGCTCGGGCCCGTAGAACAACAGCTATTAAGTGATTGAACAAAATTGACGAAGGGTGACGGTCTCTTTGTCCGAAACGGTTGACAGTTTCAGGCTCTTATTTTGATCTTGTCTAATGCGAAATCTCCCACCACAAATTTGCCCGCCCCAGAGAACATCTAACCCGGTCCGAGGCCGGATCCGAAATTGTCCTTCCCAGCTCGGGTGGGGTATTGACAAGGAATCCCGAAAGGTATAGGCTTCGGCTGATTTTCAAAATCATTTCTCATTATCTGTAAGGCGTATTCCCGTCTTTTGCATACTGCACTGATTCCTAATTGATCTCGATTAAGGGAGACGTCAAAGATAATGAAAAAGAATGCCGTCCTTTCTTTCGTTGCTCTTTTCCTGTGTTTCTTGTTGGGCTATGCGGCCTATCAAACCGCATTTCTGCTCAGAACATGGATAGCGCCTCATTTCAACAACTGCAAATCAAGCAGAAATCCCAATTGCACTGAGACCCCGGAAAAGTCGGGAGTTGACCTTGACCGGCGCTGAGCGATATTTCCCGTCTGAAATTCTTTGCACGCACCAATGTTTCGCGAGATCGCGCAAGGATAGGGTAGACAATCATGAAAATGTTTCTGACCACAGTTGGTTTAGGTATCGCGACATTCGGTGCGACGGTCCTTTTCACTGCCCCGCCAGTTTTCGGTCAGGTCCATAAGTTGAGCGACCGGCTACGGCATGAAGAAGCCATCCGTCAGGTCCTGGCGCGATTTGAGCGCGCTTTTGAGGAGCGCGATGCCAAGATATGCGCGGGTGAGTTTGTCGACGACGCCGAATGGGAAAACGACTACGGATCTCGCGAAAAGGGTCGGGCAAATATCCAAAGACGACTTGCGGACATATACTCCGTGGTCCGTTATCCAAAGCAGCAGATCATCGAGTGGCGAATTCGCTTCATTACAGACGATGTTGCCGTTGCGGACTTGGATAGAGAGATCCTTGAACAGCTCGATCCTGAAGAATCTGTCCGTTACGCGGCAAGAAAGATCCGAACGACGCATATCCTTAAGCGTGATGACGGTAAGTGGCAGGTTGTTATATTACGGGTTGCCGAGTTACGAGCGCCGCGGGAAATACCCTGAACCAGTTGACCTGTCTGTCTTTCCCAGTGTATGAAGTGACGATCATGACAAAACTCGTAAGCTAGGCAATCATTTTCGTCGCGTCTTTCCTTGTAAGTGTAGTGATCGTCGCCTCGATAGAAATTGCAGAGGATTCTATTTTAGAAGCCACCCCGGGCGTTTGGGATTCCTTCGGACGTAGTTTTCCATCCATAGGCCGCCTTTTCGGCCTTTTGAGCACAATTGTATGAATAAACTAACCGCTACCTCTTTTTTGATTCTCGGAACGATCGCCACAATGTCGTGCGGGTACCCGGCGCCGGCGCCGATCGGCGTCAGTCAGGGACCTTCTGCCAGGCTCGAATGGCTTTTAGGCCCGGGTGCTTTGCTCAATGCCGTTCACATGACCGAGACCCGAGCTGGCGCTGCCGTCGGTGAAATGGGAGCCATACTCGTAACGAGCGATGGGGGCGTTACCTGGACTCCCGCGGAAAGCCCTACGGATAAGTCGCTGAAAAGCGTGGCATTCTTGGACGCAACGAGTGCGATCGCTGTCGGAGCCGAGGGAACAGTTCTCGGCAGTGATGATGCAGGGCGGACGTGGACATCCATTATCACCGGGACGTCCGGCGCACTGCGCGGCGTGGCATTTGGCGGCCCAACCAAAGCCCTGGCCGTCGGCGAAGGCGGTGAAATACTGCTTACCGAAGATGCCGCCCGAACTTGGCAGCCGGTTGCGAGCGGCACCACATCGACGCTTCACACGGTTCGATTCGCTTCTCCATCGATAGCGGTTGCGGCTGGGGACGGCGGCACGCTCGTGCGATCCACAGACAGCGGCACGACCTGGTCCGCCGTAGCGAGCCCGACTGGAGCGGCTATTCGCGGGCTGCACTTTATCGATTCCTCAACTGGAATCGCCGTTGGCGGCGATGATTACCGCTGGCGCCCGGAGCGTCTGGTGCTCAGGACTGAGGACGGTGGAGCCACATGGGCTGAGATCGAAGTTCCAAAGGGCACACGGCTCTATAGTGTGACAAGTACGAGCGAAGGGAGCATTGTCGCGGTGGGCGACGCCGGTGCCTCGATCCGTTCCCAGGATCAGGGCCTGACGTGGCAAGCATCAGACCCAGTAAAAATGCTGAGCAGGCCGAATACGCCGGATGCCAGATGGGATACGTCCAATGCGTTCGCCAGCGTCGCCTCGACCGGTCCGGAGCTGGTTGCCGTGACATACGGTGGACGAATCCTTCGGAGTCCGGACGGAGGGGCGTGGAGCCCGGTCCCGCAGATGCCAAACATGGAGGCTGCTGCCTTCCTGAACGCCCCCATCGCTCGGTCCGAAAATGCGCTCGTGATCGGGGCAGGCAACTCGATTTATCGCTCGGAGAACGGGGCGGGATTCGAGAAGGCCACGTCCGCCAACGATCAAATTGTGTTTGGTGTTCGCTTTCTTGAACCGCTCGTAGGCGTGTCCGTCGGTGCGGCGGGCCGGATCCAGCGAACCGTGGACGGCGGCAAGACCTGGGCAACGGTTGAAAGCGGCACGAAAAGAAACCTACGTAACGTGGCCTTTACTGATAGCCAGAACGGTATCGCTGTTGCGGGACCGGCTGGGACCGGGCCCGGAATGGTTCGCACCGAAGACGGCGGGTTGACATGGCTGCCGCAGCCATGTGTGGTAGACACGAATATCTGCGATAGCGCCAGTTCCCTTGTTGGCGTGTCTTTACTCCCCTCACAGGTGGGAATGGCGATAGGTGCTAACGGAGTAGTGATCAAAACAAATGACGGTGGGCGTAGCTGGATTCAATTAAAGCACGGCCTGACCACGGCCACACTCTGGTCGGTCGCCCTTATCGATGACAACGCCGCTGTCATTGTGGGCCAAAACGGAATAATCCTTCGCACCAACGATGCGGGCGCAGGTTGGAAGCGTTGCGAATCTGGCACTCAGCTTTTTCTCAGCAGTGTCCAATTTCTGGACGAGTCACAGGGAGTGATTCTCGGTCAGGCCGGCACGATACTGACCTCGACTGACGGTGGACTCACATGGCAGAGCGAAAGGTCGCGAACTACCCGGGATCTGAGCGCAATCATCTTTGATACTTCTGGGCAAGGAGTGCTTACTGGTGCCCCAGGAGTGGTGATGAGGTTCTCGCCGCCGACACCCAAAGGAGGCTCCAATGAGTGAACCAGTATTCCCCAACGGGGCAACCATGGACGACCCGCTCGACGTGCCAATAGCTGTTTCGGGGGAGGCCGAGCCCGTCCAGCCAAGCGAACGACTGCATCTGCTCGACGTTCTTCGCGGCTTCGCACTGCTGGGCATGCTGCAGCAGAACGACCAAAAGGGCGGCAGTCTCGTTTTGGACAATCTTGTTAATTTTATTGCCGACGGTTCGTTCTACACGATGTTCTCGTTTCTTTTCGGACTCGGGTTTGCGATTCAGATCATTCGAGCTGAGGATGTTAAGCGGCCTTTCATCATGCGCTACCTATGGCGCACCTTAATTCTCTTGGGCATTGGTTCGGCACACTTCATTTTCAGTCGCGGACACCCGGTCCTAATTCACTACTCGATCCTCGCGATTGTCCTATTGTTGGTGCGCCGGTGGCAGCCGAAATTCATTCTCGCGCTAGCCATTGTCTGGTTGGTCCTAGCTATGTCCCCGCAGATCCCGCAGGGACAGATATTGACACGCGTCAATCCGGAAGTGGTCGAAACAGAGCGGCTTGCTTTGCAGCATCGTACGGCAACCAGTCAGGCTAACCCACCGGCATGGTGTCATATGGTCCCCGGACTTACGGACACATATCGTCGGGAGGTTTGCACGCGGGCCGCACAGGTCCGGGATAATCTGGCTTATAACGTCCCGACCATCAATTGGTGGATCTGGGGATGGACCGGGATCATGACCATGTTCCTGCTCGGTTTATGGGTAGGCCGTAAACGCATCCTCCAGAATGTGGCAGAGAAAACACGTTTTCTGGGTTGGGTGGGTAGCGTGGGGTTCGTTGTTGGCGTAGTGGGAAACTCGCTCGCTGTCTTCAAAGACTTCTTCGCCACTAAAGGCATCGCTCTTCCCGCCACCCTTGACGGCTGGCAAGTCGCCTACCTGCTCGGCAATATCGGGTTGGCCCTGTTCTATATGTGCGTAGTCACTCTGTTGTACACGCATTGGGGCCGCGCAACGCGCTTTCTTTCGCCGCTAGCCTACGTCGGACGTATGGGGCTCACAAACTACCTCATGCAGGCCGTAGTACTCGTTTCGGTGTTGGGCTATCGCGGTTTTGATGTCATGGCCGGTCTCGGAGCGTGGCAAAATCACCTGGTAATCAACGCCTTTTTCGCCGTACAGATCGTGTATAGCTGGTGGTGGTTCGAGCATTTCCGTTTCGGACCCGTCGAATGGATCTGGCGATCGCTCACGTGGCTCCGCCCGCAGCCGATGCGAAGAACGGCGCGGGAGAAATGATAGCCATGCCGCAATAAAATGCACTTTTTACTCCGAACGTTTTACTCTATGTTGGTCGCTCTCGCGATCTTCGCCGCAATTTCGTGCGTGAAGCCCGACATATCCCAGCCGAACGTCGTCAGCGATGGCCCGCATGGAAAGGAGCCGATCGGCACTGTGCGGCAGATATACGACGGAGTCTTGACACCAGA
Organism: Pyrinomonadaceae bacterium; assembly: GCA_041751735.1. Classification (GTDB taxonomy): domain Bacteria; phylum Acidobacteriota; class Blastocatellia; order Pyrinomonadales; family Pyrinomonadaceae; genus OLB17. The sequence continues at coordinate 28,721 of JBGSWW010000072.1, forward strand.
CATGGCGGTCAACACTTTCCGTAATATCGACCGGCTGTTTCCGACCGGGAAGGTCATGCATGGTTCAAATCCAAAGCCTTTGACGAAATCTGCGACGCAGATCACTACCGTGCGCTTCAACTATGAGGGCTGGGACTATGGCCTCAACGACTATCTCGAAATCAACCGCGTCGCCGGGCTGCTTGTCCTTAAAGATGACGAAATCCGACTGGAAACTTACCGGTTTGGGAATAACGAGAAGACTCGGTGGATGTCTATGTCAATCGCAAAATCGATCACATCGACGCTAATTGGTGCAGCGATCAAAGACGGGCCCATCTCAAGCTTATCGGACCCCGTGACCAAGTACGTTCCCTCGCTTGCGGGAAGCGCGTATGAAAATGTGTCGGTGCGTGACGTGCTAATGATGTCGTCAGGGGTCGCATGGAGCGAAGCTTATTCAGATCCGCGGTCGGACCGCCGGCGGCTCCTTGAAGCACAGATCTCGCAAGTTCCCGGCTCCGCACTGGCGGTCATAAAAACCCTCAGAAAAGCAGCCGATCCGGGAACCGTCAATAATTACAGTACGGGCGAAACCCAGGTCGCGGCAGAGATTTTGAAAGGTGCAGTGAAACGGCCTCTTGCCCAGTACCTTTCAGAGAAGATATGGAGTAAATACTCCATGGAAGCCGAAGCGACCTGGTGGCTCGATTCACCCGACGGAACTGAGATCGGAGGCAGCGGATTCAGCGCCACGTTGCGCGATTACGGCCGTTTCGGTCTTTTCATTCTTGGCGGCGGTATAGCCGACGGCCAAGCGGTCCTGCCCGCCGAATGGACCCGCGAAGCGACCACGCCTAAAATCGTTCGCGGCGGCCACCAGCCGGATTACGGCTACCTCTGGTGGACCGGAGCGACAAATGCCTCGCGCCGCGACAGGGCTTTTGCAGCCCGGGGCATCCACGGTCAATTTCTCTACATAAATCCCGCCGCGAATGTCGTGATCGTAGTTTGGGGAGCCCGCCCTAAGCCAACCGGATTCGCCATCGACGACTGGACCTTCTGCGACGCGGTGGTTTCGGAATTGGAAAGGAGAGATCAATCAAAATCAATGTTTTCTAATGCAGAGTGAGAACGGGCATTGCAATCACCCGCTGTCAGCACTAAGACCGTCAAAAAACCCCACCTTTCTGGACGATGTCAGGGTCGAGAAATACTGGCTTAGAATAATCTGAAAGTCACCGTCAATAAACTAATGTTTATTGACACCTAATGTCCCTTCCCGATATCCATCCCGAGAAATAATCCAACCCTCGACTCAATGGTTAAAAGTATCTATTTGGTATTGGTGTGGGTTCTTCTGAGTACGTTTTACCGGTATATTGTTGGATTTTTGTTTGGGTAGGTTTGGCTGAATTACTAACAAGTGGGATGATTTTGCTCAAACAGGGCGCACTAAATTCGACTGTCGCGACTAATCAATATTCTAGCGATGCGGCGCCTACGCCCTTGGAGGAGCCCCGGTAAATTTCTCCGGGGGATGAAGAATATGAGTTCGACTAGACCAGTTTTTGTTTCTTTAGATTTTCACAAGGTAGAGCCGAGTGAACAGGCACGACACGCCGATGATTTTTTCGAGTTGCTCAACCGTCGCCGAACCGTCCGCGATTATTCTGACAATGAAGTGCCTATAGAGTTGATCGAACGTGCGATCGCGACCGCGGGAACGGCTCCGTCGGGCGCGAATATGCAGCCGTGGCGGTTTGTCGTTGTGAAGGACGCAGAAGTTAAACGTAGGATCCGCGAGGCTGCGGAGAAGGAAGAATATGAAAGTTATCAGAGCCGAATGAGCGAAAAATGGCTGCGACGGCTGGCGGTGCTGGGGACTGACGAGCACAAGCCGTTTCTCGAGATCGCACCGTATCTTATCGTTGTTTTCCGCATCACTACGGTCGTCGAAGACGGCGAAACCGAACCGACATATTACTCGCAGGAATCGGTCGGGATCGCCGTCGGAATGCTCCTCGCCGCCCTGCACAACATCGGCCTCGCCACGCTGACGCACACGCCCTCACCAATGAAGTTTTTACAGGAAATCCTCGGCCGCCCGAAAAACGAAGTCCCGTTCGTCCTAATACCCGTCGGCTACCCTGCCGAAGATGCCCAAGTGCCCGACATACAGCGGAAGAAACTGAGTGAGATCATGGAAATTATTTGAATGGTGAAGCCAACGATGCAGCCAGGCCAGGACAATCTATATGCCAGAAACTAAGGAAACAGTAGGCAATGACGGTGGCGTACCCGCGGGCCTGAGGATGTGGTTTGTGATCCATTTTGCAGTGGACATGATTGTCGCGTTGCCGCTGTTCTTTGCGCCGCGCGAAGTTCTCGCCCTATTGGGCTGGGTGTCCGTCGATCCCATGGCGACGCGGTTGGCCGCGGCCGCACTCTTCGGCATTGGTCTGGAATCGCTCCTCGGCCGCAACGCGGGACGCGAAGCCTTCAAAGGAATGCTCCAGCTAAAACTCATCTGGTCGGCGTTTGCCACCATCGGCCTCGCCTGGTCGACCCTCGAAGGCGCCGTGCAAAACCCAATGATCGGCTGGCTCCTCGTCGCCATCTTCACCGCCTTCCATGCCCTGTGGTGGTATTGGCGCGTGCGGCTCAGGAGCAACAAGGAAGGTCCAAACGCCCTTGATTAACAATACTGTTTGCTTAGTTCCCTCGGGAACCGGTTCTCACCGAAGAGCCTCCACCGCGGCGCGAATCTCACCGTTTGTGGGCCGCTGTTTGTAATCCATTTCCACTCGAGCCCAAGCTACCTTCCCCTTCTTGTCAATCACATACACGGCCGGGTACGGGATGCCTGCCACCTTCTGCCCAGCGTAACGAGGATCACGCAGCCCGTAAGCGTCGATCACCTGCTGCTTTGGGTCTGACAGTAGTGGGAACATAACCTTGCCCTTGCCGTCGGCTGCGATCTTTTCCGCCAAGGCTTTACTTTTCTCGGCGTCATCCACGCTGATCGCCCACAGAGTAATCGCCTCATCAGGCTTTAGTAACGACCTCATCTCGGCTAACTGCCGAGCACAGTATGGTCACCAGTGGCCTCTATAAAATACCAGTACGACGGGCCGCTTGCTGCGTTCGGATGACAGCGTCAGATTTCGGCCGTGTTGATCGGCGAGTGTGAAATCAGGCGCCGCGGCGCCGACACCAACCGTGTCAGCAAGTTTTTGCTGAACCACGGTTTGCGCGTGCGACGAAACGCTGAGCAAAGAGAAAACGCAGACGAGGAATAGTAGCGTGACTGGAATTTTGGTCAACATGATGAAGAGCATAGCATGGATAGTAGGAATGTGGCATGGCCTGAGTCTCGGCATCACCCGCCGGGCTCACACCCAAAAATGGACGTCCCCACTCTATTCGTTTCTTCGTCCCTCAAGAGATTCGTGCCGTAAGCTGCGATTGATCGTCAAATCGAAAACGTCGTGGCGCTGGTAATGGCCGGAGGTGTCGAGGGTCATTTTTTCGCGGTCGATATGGGATAGATCGAGCTCCGCCGTTAAGATTGTATCGCGGTCGAAAACCGGCTCCAACACAAAGCTGCCATCCGGGGCGATGATGCAGCTTCCGCCGCTTAATACCGGCGAGCTCGCTGCGTTTGGCGAATCTTTCGACAGTTCCGGCGGCAAATCCTTTGACTCCATCAACAATCCGACGGCGAGAACAAAACAGCGGCCTTCGAAGGCGTAATGGCGGCTCGCGATCTGGTGCATTTCGTGCACGGTCGGATAAACGGCGACGTGAATCTGTTCGCCCGAATTGTGCATCGCCTGCCGGGCGAGCGGCATCCAGTGTTCCCAGCAAATCAGCCCACCGACGCGTCCCGCCGCCGTTGTGACGGCGTTTAGACCGTCGCCGTCGCCGTTTCCGTGAACCAGCCTTTCGGTATAAGTTGGAATCAGTTTCCTGTGATGATTGCGAAGCGTTCCGGTTTCGTCAAAGGTCAGAAGCGCGTTGTAAAGCGTTCCGTTGCCGACCCCTTTGTCGACGCGCTCATTGGCGCCGATGACCAGCGTTATAGCGTTATCCTTAGCGGCGTTTGCCAGAACCTCGGTCTCGCTGCCCCCGACGATCAGGCTGTTTTGCCGCATTTGGGCGAAGACTTCTTTTGTCGGTTCGTGATTCCACAGAGCGGCATTCGGGCAATGATCGAGCCACGCCGGGTAACCGGCGAGCCAGGTCTCGCCGAACACTACAAGCTTTGCACCTTGTCGTGCGGCTTCATCGATCAAATCAACGGCCTTATCAAGACTGGCGGCGAGATCATTGAAAACCGGACTCGCCTGAATGATTCCGACGGTGAGTTTGTTTGTCATAAACGTAAAATATGCACCGTTATTTTATTTGTCTTCGATTTCCTTGCCTTCGTTTCGCGCCCGCGCCCAGGTTTTCGGAAAAAAATAGATGTCGCCGCTACTCTTCGCCTCCTGTATTCGACTTAACGCCGACAAAATTATCTCCTTTTGCAAAGCATCATGAAGGGGCACACCGAAATGATGCCCCATCATAAAAGGCACAAAAACGGCCCGCGGCGGTTTGATATGCTGCGTTATGTCGAGGGCAACGGTAATCGAGACAGTCGGGATTTTTCTTCTTTCTATGGCACGCTGGACCAGCGCGATGCTCTGATGGCAGATCGGTCAGGCAGGTGCAAGAAGAACCACATCCGGCTTTTCCTCTTCGACGGCTTCGGCGATGTCTTCCGCTAAAGTTTTCTCGAGCCGTTCCGCGTCCATGTTATATCCGATGAACGAAAAGAAGTTCTCGGTCAACTCGAGGATATACTTATCGCGAACAAGTTCTTGAAG
>JBGSWW010000073.1:0-42823 GCA_041751735.1 Pyrinomonadaceae bacterium
GTCCCCATCGGTTGCGGGATCGTCATCGAAATAGAATCCCCTGAAGATCTCGTCTGCCGCGCCGTTTTTCCGGACCGCGAAATAAAATGCCTCAGCCCTCGCCTGGCTGTTCTTCCTTTTTGTCGTGCCGCCCATGATCGCGACATTTTCCTCGATCTTCAAACAGGTCAGGTCGATCTTTATCTTCTCGGTTTGGCCGTTTCCGTTCTTATACGACGGATTTCTCAAAGTTGCCGAGCCCGTCACCTTGCCGTTCGGGTTGCGTTTCGCACTAAATGTAAATTCACTCTGACTGCCGTCCTCGAGGACCGCTATTCCTTGTCCGCTTGCCGAATCTTTTGCGCCAAAGCCAAAGGACTGAACCGTCACCAAAGAAACGCTTGCGATCAACACGGTCAAAACTCCTGCTATGATCAATCTTTTCATCTTTTTACATCTCCTATGTACCCATCGGGTACCATTTCAATAGCCTACTTAAAGTAGAAATTCAAGCTCCTGGTCGTTCCGTCGTTGAGGTGAAGTGTCAGCCGCCGGCACGTAAACTTCCAGTTTGATGGTGTCCGCCACGTCGTTTGATAGAAATCGTACAGCGACGAGTAGAACGGGTCAGGAGCATACCGGTTGATGACCGTGGCCGCTCCGATCGGTGCCTGCGTTGAGCAGTTGATCTGCTGCGACGTTGGAGGCGAACTGTACGGATTCCCCTTATTGCCGTAGAGCGTGAACCTGACAGGCACATCGCTTCCCGCCGTCACTTGGTTCAGCCCCTGTTCGGTGAAGGTGCCAAAGTAACCCGAACCGGAGTTAGAGACCCAGCCAAATTTGAACTTCACGCTGAGCGTGACCGTCACCGTATTTGAATCGGCATTGAAGTTATCACGTGCCTTGTATGTGAATGTATCAGTTCCGGTAAAGCCCGCTGTCGGGGTGTAACTGAATGAGCCGTCCGCATTAAGGGTAAACGAAGCTGCGTTTGTCGGCCCGCTGACAAGGACTGCCGTTATCGTGTTTCCGGCATCCGGGTCGCTGTCGTTCCCCAGAACTCCCGGAGCAGGAACGGTCAGAGGCGTGTCCTGAGTCGTCGAATAAGCGTCAGGATTGGCCGTCGGCGGTGTGTTAGGAACATATGTCACCGTGTTGTCCGTGCTGGTCGATGCAGTGTTGCCGTTTCCTGCCGCATCAGTCGCCTTGTTTGCTCCGATGCTCGCTGTCACCGTCCCGCCCATGGTCATCCCGCTGACGGCAACATCATATGTCGTGCCGTTCATCGGAGCGATCTGCGTGACGACGACGGTCGTTGCTCCCGCCGTGCCACCCAGGGTGACATCGCCGTTTGTAAAGCCGGTCACAGGCTCATTAAAGACAGCCGTGAAATGAATGGTGATTCCCATCCCGTTCGCCGGGTCTGATTGGCCAGCAGCCTGGTTGATCGTCACATCCGGCGGGTCGGTGTCGACCGTCCACGTATAGCTCGCAGGCGTCGGGTCGGCATTGCCGATGCCGTCAACGGCCCGCACCTGGAAAGTATGGCTGCCGTCTGCAAGGCCGGCGTAGTTCTTCGAGCTGGTACAGGCCGCAAATGCTCCCGCATCGAGTTTACACTCGAAGCTTGCCACGCCCGTTCCCGTATCGGTCCCGGTAAAGCTGAAGCTGGCACTCGTGCTGTTTGTCGTAATTGGAGGATTAGCAGTGATCGAGGTATCCGGCGGTGCCGTATCTATCACCCACGTATAACTCGCCGGCGAAGCGTCGGTATTGCCCGCGTTATCAACCGCCCGGACCTGGAATGTATGGCTCCCGTCCGAGAGTCCCGTGTAACTCTTCGGAGAAGTGCAGGCCGTATAGCCGCCACCATCCAACTGACACTCGAAACTCGCCACGCCTGTGCCACCCGTGTCTGTCCCGGTAAAGCTGAAACTGGCCGAGCTGCTGTTTGACGGGTCCGTCGGGTTGGCGGTGATCAAGGTATCCGGTCCCGTTGTATCTACCACCCACGTGTGGCTCGCAGGCGAAGCATCCACATTCCCAACGCCATCAATAGCCCTGACCATAAAGGTATGGCTGCCGTCACTCAGACCCGTGTAGCTCTTCGCACTGGTACAGGCGGTAAAGCCGCCACCGTCCAGATCGCATTCGAACGAAGCGACAGTGCTGCCTCCAGTATCCACCCCGCTGAAAGTAAAGCTTGCGTTGCCGCTGCCGGACGGATCCGGCGGAGTGGTGTCGATGGTCGTACCAGGGGCTGTCGCATCCACGATCCATGTAAATGATGCAGGTGTCGGATCGGTGTTATTGACATTGTCGATCGCCCGCACCTGAAAGGTGTGACTGCCTTGACTTAAACCCGTGTAACTCTTCGATGAGGTGCAGGCTGCAAATCCGCCGCCATCAAGATCGCATTCGAACGAAGCAACGCCCGAGCCGGCATCCGAGCCGCTAAAGCTGAAATTGACATTTGCCCCGCTCGGATCGGTCGGATTAGCGGTAATCGTCGTATCGGGCGGCATAGTGTCAACTATCCAGGTAAACGAAGCCGGTGTCGCGTCGACATTTCCCACATTATCAATAGCCCGGACCTGGAAGGTATGGCTGCCGTCCGATAGACCCGTGTAACTCTTCGCACTGGTACAAGCGGTAAAGCCGCCACCGTCCAGATCACACTGGAATGAAGCAACGCCGGTCCCCCCTGTATCGGTTCCCGTAAAGCTAAAGCTGACATCCGCGCCGGACGGATCTGTCGGGTTGGCCGTGATCGAGGTATTAGGCGCAGTTAAATCAATTACCCAGGTATACGAAGCCGGCGAGGCTTCCACATTCCCAACACCGTCAATAGCCCTGACCATAAAGGTATGGCTGCCGTCGCCCAGACCCGTGTAGCTCTTCGCACTGGCACAGGCGGTAAAGCCGCCACCGTCCAGATCGCATTCGAACGAAGCGACCGTGCTGCCGCCCGTATCCATGCCACTGAAACTAAAACTCGCGTTTCCGCTGCCGGACGGATTCGGCGGAGTGGTGCCGATGGTCGTATCAGGGGCTGTCGCATCCACGATCCATGTGAATGATGCCGGTGTCGGATCGGTGTTATTGACATTATCGATCGCCCGAACCTGGAAAGTATGGCTGCCCTGTGCCAGGCCTGTATAGGTCTTTGGTGACGTGCAAGCTGCGAAACCTCCACCATCCAGATCGCATTCGAACGAAGCAACGCCCGAGCCGGCATCCGAGCCGGTAAAGCTAAAACTGACGTTCGGCCCGCTCGGATCGGTCGGATTGGCCGTGATCGAAGTATCAGGCGGAGCGGTGTCAACGATCCAGGTAAAGGAAGCCGGTGTCGCGTCGGCATTGCCTGCATTATCTATAGCCCGGACCTGGAAGGTATGGCTGCCGTCCGCGAGACCCGTGTAACTCTTCGCACTGGTGCAAGCCGTAAAGCCGCCACCGCCCAGCTGGCACTCAAACGAAGCAACGCCGCTTCCGCCAGTGTCGGTCCCGTTAAAGCTAAAGCTCGCCGAGCTGCTGCCCGATGGATCTGTCGGGTTGGCCGAGATCGAGGTATTAGGCGCAGTTGTATCAACTACCCAGGTATACGAGGCCGGCGAGGCGTCCACATTCCCAACGCCGTCAATAGCCCTGACCATAAACGTGTGGCTGCCGTCACTCAGGCCCGTGTAGCTCTTCGCACTGGTGCAAGCCGTAAACCCGCCGCCGTTCAGATCGCATTCGAACGAAGCGACCGTGCTGCCGCCCGTATCAGCTCCGCTGAATGTAAAGCTCGCGTTGGCGCTGTTTGACGGATTAGGCGGGAAAGTATCAATCGTAGTACCCGGCGGCGTCGCATCCACAATCCAGGTGAACGAGGCGGGCGTGGGGTCCACGTTGGTCGCGTTATCGATCGCACGAACCTGGAACGTGTGGCTGCCTTGGGTCAAGCCAGTATATGTTTTCGGGCTGGTGCAGGCCGTAAAGGCTCCGCCGTCCAAACTGCACTCGAAGCTGGCGACGCCGCTCTCAGCATCAGTTCCGGTAAAGCTGAAGCTGACGTTCGGCCCGCTCGGGTCCGTCGGATTCGCAGTTATCGATGTATCCGGCGGGGTAGTATCGAGCGGCGCAACTGTATGAGGTTCGCCCGCTGAAACGCTTCCGTTGAAGTTGGAGTCACTTCCATAGGTCGCCGTCAAAGTGCGAACGCCGGCAGTGTTCAGCGCCAGACTGCACAGGCCGGCCGCCACTGGTCCCATACAGCTGTTGACGCCGTCGGAAACTGTCACCGTTCCGGTCGGAGTTCCCGCGCCGGGCGAGTTGACCGTGACAGTATAGAACACGGTGAATACTTCGCCTTGAATGGTCGGGTCGGCTGATTCGGCTGTGATCGTCGTTGTCGTATTGGCCTTGTTGACCAGATGCGGTTCGGTATCGAAGCTGCCGGTGAAATTTCCCGTATCGGGCACGTAAGTGGCCGTCAGAGTACTGTTCCCGACGGTCGTTAGGGCAACATTGCAACTTCCGGCGGCGACCGTTCCCATACAGGAGTTAACACCATCGGAAACCGTCACTGTTCCCGTTGGCGCCCCTGCCCCGGATGTCACCGTGTAAGCTACGGTGATCGTCTGACCGACAACCGAAAAATCAGGATTGTCCGAAGTTATCGTCGTCGTTGTTGGCGCCGCATTGATCGTAAGGTTGGCCGTAACCGTCGAGCTATTCACGGTAGCGTCAGCGGAACCCGCACCTGCGCTCGTGCCGGTGAAAGTCGCGGTCGAAACTCCATTTGAGAAAGATTGAGGGCTAGAGATAGTTCCGCGCACGGCATTATTATAGGTGGGCGTGAATCCGGCAAAAGCGTCAAGATTACTCCCCGCGATGGCCTGGCTGGCCGAATTAGATAAGAAGCTCACCGACAACGTAGAGTTTTGCCCGACATTGATCGAGTTCGGACTTGCAGCGTGTGTGAATCGAAGCCAGGGATTCGTATCGAGGGTGGCTCCGGCCACAACTATCGAAGGATCGGTTTCGATGAACGCAACATTGCATGGCGCAATAGGACCGCCATTGCAGCCCCACCAGTTGTTCTCCGCGTTAATAGCTCCGCCGCGCGTATAAACGCCATTGCCTTTCGGCGCGGTATTCCCGACGATGCGCGAGTAACTCACATTAACGACATTTCCGTTAGCTACGGTCTGAGAACCTATCGAGATCCCACCGCCGCCAAAAACTGGGGCTCCGCCGCCTACGCCGTTGGCAGTATTGTTCGCAATTATCGCTTCGCTTAAATTGACAGACGTCATCGAGACATTCATCGCCAACCCACCGCCCTCACGGCCGGTTAGATTGTTGGAGATGTTTGTCGGAGGATTAAACGTTAAGCCGCGGTTGGTGAATATACCCCCGCCATCCTGTCCTGTAATTCCGGGGGCCGAATTATTGGTTACGGTCATGCCGGTAAACGTTGAGCTTGGCGACTGGAACATAAATAGGCCGCCGCCGCTGCCGTGGGTCGTCTGATTATTGTTGATAGTAACCGTTGTACATGTAAATGGAGTATTGAAACCGACAAATATGCCGCCTCCAGGAGATCCGACTGCCCTTGAAGCGACATTTGAGGTTACATTGACATTTGTCAGCGTTGCCCCGGTGCTGCCGCTGCCGGTCGTAAAGACGAGACCGCCGCCATCGCCCTCGAGCGCCGTGTTCTGGTCGACATTAACGTTCGACATGCTGATCGTTCCGGTAGCGACACCGTCCCAATCGAGCCCGCCGCCAAATCCGTCCCCGCTAAACGGGCTCGGGTTACGTCCGAAGCGCATGGTCATCCCGCTGAAGCTTGATGCGAACGCCTGTGTGAACGACGGATTGACCGACCAGACCTTGTCAATGCCGTTTGTCATATTCGTTCCGGCGGTAACGATCGTATTTGAAGTTCCGGCGCCGATGACCGTCAGAGCCTGAGTTACGTCCAAATCGCCGGTTGCCGAGGCATTCTCATTTGCTCCGGCAATCGTCAGTTGGAACGTTCCGTTCACACCAAATGTGATCATATCGGCGCCTGCGGCCGCGTTCGCCGCAACGACAGCCTCACGGAGGCTGCAGTCACCGAGGTCGCAGCTCCCGTCATTGGTATCCGCCGTCTTGGTCACGTTAAACGTCGCATTTGGCGCCATCATTAAATAGGTAGGTTCTATTTTTCCACTCTCGATAACGACTATTCCCTGTTGACCCATGACATTGAGCCGGGTTGGAAGCACGGCCACTGGCGAACCGGAAAAAACAAGACTTTGATCCCGTGTTCCTCCTGTAAAGGAAGCTCCATCATTCTGAGAAAAGGGTTCTTTGAAAAATATTTGGGCGCGATTCTGTGTCGGATCGATCACGAGAACATCGTCTGTATCGTTTCCTGTGATATGAGCCTTTTTCAGGAACGCCGCTCCTGATCCCTTTTGGGTCAGATTATTTATGCCCAAGGCATTAGTTTCGGCAATCGTCCACATCGCAGGTGAAAGCTCCGAGGATTCGCGTTTCGCTCCACCTTTCGGCGATCTTCCACGGCCGTTCTTCTCGATATATGCCCTGATCTCTTTTTCAGTGAATGGTCTCTCGTCCAACTCTCCATTTTTGAGATACACGACATCCCCGGCATCGCTTAGAGCTGCGATCTCCATCCTGGCCTGTCGGTCTCGGATAAATTCACCGATCGCAAAATCCTGAACCAGAAAAGGAAGCTCTATAGGTGTGGGATCAGAGAGCGTTTTATCGATATTCGAAATTGCCGAGAGTCCGCCCCCAGCAAGCACATAGAGATCTTTCGTAGGCGTCGTACCCCCTGTCGATGCGAGATGGAGCGAGGTGATCTCGGATGAATGTTCGATTCGGCGCGGTCTCGTTGCAAATATGCTTTCCGATCCGTCAAACACGGCGATCTGGTATCCGACCTCGTTTCGAAGGCCAAGGACCACGCCAGTAAGCCCCTTTGAAAAATTCAAGTCCCCCGCTGAAATCGCCGTGACCTCGCCCCCGATCCTCAGTTCCTGCGCAGCACCGAATCCTCCGTTGTCGTCAGAGCGAAGAACATATATTGAATGGCTATGCCGCGAAGCGATGATCAGGTCAACCGGAGAATTCTTCGAGAATCGGCCCGAAACAATATGATCAGGAGAGATCGGCAGATCAATGACCGTCGCGTCCTTTTCAAACGAGGGCGGAAACACTCCATTTCGCAGCCCGGCAAGAACCGCTTCGTCCGTCGGCTCGAAAGCCTGTTTATTTGCCTGACGGATCGTCAATATCCCTCGGCCTTCACCATCTGAGAATCCGCTGATCAGATCGGCATAACCATCCGCGTTTACGTCAGCCGAGGCAAGCGCAGCGGGCCTGAGGGACCCTCTTTCCATCATGCTGATTCCCGATTCCGTTCCCAGGTATTCAGTACCCATCGACCGCCCCTCGCGCAGATTAAGCCAGGGCGACCCGCTCTTGGCGATATCGACAGATGAAGTCGTCGAAGCATCAACGGAAAACCTTCTGACAGCGGCAGGCCGCAAGGCAGCCAACTGGATGTTGGACGGGCTCGAAATGAACAACGCTGCCTGTTCCGCAAGACTCGACGATGAGCCGAACCTTCCAAAGCCAATTACGCCGAGCATTGACAGAGCAACAACGGCAACAATGATTCTACGAGGGGACCTAAATGACATTACGAACTCCTAAATGCGGCAAACGGAAAGAGCCGGACAGTACGGTGGTAAGGTACGGAAAAAGGCTCAAGAAATAGCACTTTCTTTCCACTAGAACTTAGTTAAATTATTCTGCCTTGATAAGAGAAAAGACCGCCATAAGTCTATAGCGTCTTTTGCTCAGGGTCAATCCCCAAAATAAAGCCTAAAAAACGGGGCCTTCACAAAGTAAATGTCGAATGAAAGGCAGCATCCCGGATTAGGACACTGGAAGTTCCTGTCCGAGAGTGGTAAAAATACTTGCAAGCTCTCTCGTCTAATCACAAATTAGTTCGCACTGATGGAATCATGTGCTATAATTGAAACACATCGGAGACCCTTCCGAATGATCTTTGAAAAAATAATTAAATAAAGTCGATCGAGCCGCTCCCTTTTTTTAGGTCAAATCGCTCGACTGGCAGAAATGCGTCTGCTACGTGAAACACCACCCGCAATTTCCTGAAAATGGGACAAACGGGGGTAAGTGTTGCAGTGAAAGGCTGTTAGCTGTCCCATTTTCTGTCCCACGCGGGACAGGTGTTTAAATGAAAAGTGGAACGGAAAATGGAGTTTGGCGGAAAATTGAAAATTGAAGTGGAAAATGATCAGGAGCTCTCAGACCGCGCCGGCGAACTCTGGATCTTGGAACTTGGCCTTGGAACGTGGACTCTGGACTTTGGACGTTGGACTTTAGCCTTTAGACTGTGACTTCTACCGACGACTGACGACCGACAACTGACCACGGACCACTAACAACCGACTATGAAATACATTCTCATCACAACGCTGTTGATAACGGCCGCTCTTGCTGTGAGCGGGCAGACACGTACATTCCGCTGGCAGGACGAGCTTTGCACTTACGAAGGGACTTATAATTCGGGCAAGGTTTCGCTGACGCAGGTGAAAAACACCCTTGAACTCTCCCGCCCGGGTGCTTTTTCGTTGGACAGGAACTCAACAGTGTGGAAATACGAGGATATCGGCCTGCTCAATGTATCCTTGATCGATGCCGAATATAAGAGTAAGGCAGCACGGTTGAGGGCTCTTGAAATAGCCTCGACGCCCTATTGGAAAGAATTCAAAGCCAAAAAGGTGCGGGAGCTGGAACAGGTTTATACCCTGGAACGCACGACGATGCAGGGTTATAAGGACCCGTCGGCGTTGCTCGAATACACGCGTGCCCCGGCCTGTACCACGAGATTTGCCCGTCCGATCGTCACAGGCGGTGATGCGCTGATCGCCGCCTGGCGGGGGGTTAACGAGGAGAGCAGGACGAAGAACGCCGATCCGGAACGTCTTAAACGGATATTTGACAATCAGTTCCGATCGCCTGACCGGCTTAAGTTCGCGTTCCTCGAGGTTATGGCGTTCGGCTGGTCAAATTGTGCCAATGAACTCATCGAGTACATTGTCCAGGACGAAACGCCCGCTCTGGAATATAAAAAGCTGTTCACCAAGGTTCGGACGATCCGGTGCGAGGAGCCTTAAAGGGCTAGATTCCGGAACTCAGTGGTCAAGCCTGATCTTTTTTCATCATGCCAAGCACCTGTCCGATCACGCCGCCGGCGATCGCACCCATGGCTGCCGTAGCAATAAGGTCCACGGCCACCGGTATGTAGTCCTTATGCAGGTTCATGAACGCAAGGAACATAAGTTGGGTCGAGAGCGACACAAGGAACATAATGATGGCACCGGCCTGTGCACCGCCCGCGAATGTGCGTATGCCGGCCCAACGATCGAATATAAGCGCCAGGTAAAGGGCATTAACCAGATTCGCCAGCACAAGAGGTGCCCACACAGGCATCTCATTCATCAGCCCGGAGAAAGTATTCATGTGCGGCTGCATCATGTTCTCAAGAAACAGGCCCCAGACAACAAAGCCATAGATAAAGATGGTGATGCCGCCGGCGACTGTGGCGGCCAGTATTCGTGTAAGCATGGAGATTCTCCTGTAAGAACGAACTTACCCAAAATCCCTTGATCTGTAGTTTTACAGGTGAAACTTAGTCCAGATGGCGAGAGATGTCAATGCCTGATGCTGTCAACCTTTTCCGGCGAGTTGCCGCTGGCGTTCGAAATGCTCGATTATGGCTGCAGCAGCAGCGGGGCCAACAAATGGCTGCAGCTCCTCGGGCGACGCATTGGCGATTCGTTCGATCGACCCAAATGAACACAAGAGCTTCATCTTGCGCTTTTCTCCGATCATCGGTATCTCGGACAATTCGGACGAGAAATCGCGTTTCTCCCGTCGCTTGCGGTGAAATTCGACGGCGGTTCGATGAGTTTCTTCCCGGATCTGGAGAATCATCCGAAAGGCAAGGGAATTTCGATCAAATGGAATAGGAGAGTCCTCGCGGCCATAGATCAGGAGATGCGAGATCTCGCTATGACGTTTTGGGGGTTTAACCAGGCCGACGAGCATTATTGCCTCGAGATCCAGAGATTGCATAGCCGCCGCGGCGGCATTGAGCTGGCCCTTTCCGCCATCAATAAAGATCAATTGCGGCAGCGGCTTTTCCTCGGCGATCTGACGTTTGTACCGCCGGAAAACAGCCTCGTTCATCGAGGCAAAATCATTGGCCCCCTCGACGGTCTTTATAATGAATCGGCGATAGCCGCCCCGAGCGGGCTTTCCGTTCTCGAATACGACGATACCGGCTACATTCTCTGAGCCGGAGATGTTTGAAATATCAAATGACTCGATGCGTTCGGGGAAATAAGAAAGTTCGAGCAATTCCTGCAGCTCCTCGAGCACCTTCTGGGTATCAGGTTTGAGAACACGGAATCGCTGTTCGAACGCGATCTTAGCATTCGTCTCGACCAGCTCGACCATGCTTCGCTTCGTACCCCGTCTGGGGTCCAGAATACGAACCCGCCGGCCGCGACGGCTAGTTAGAGCTTTTTCCAACACCTGCCTATCCTCGAAATCTTGCGGCACATGGATCTCGAGCGGTACGTAGTCGGTTGAGTAGTACTGTGCGAGAACCTCGCCGAGAAACTCCGATGCGTTGAACGAATCGTCATCGGGCAGGTCTTCCCAGAAGAACTCTCGTCTCCCGACTATCCGGCCTTCGCGCATAGTAAATAGCTGGAGGGCCAGTCGCTGGTTCTCGCGGTAAAAGCCGATGATATCAACATCGCGTTCAGCCGTCGTAGCCATCTTTTGCTTTTCGCTTAATGCCAAAACAGTTCGCCGAAGATCGCGATATTTGGCGGCCAGCTCGTACTTGCCCTGCTCGGAGAAAGTCCACATCCGCTGCTCGAGCGCCTTTGAAAGCTCCTTGTTCTTCCCCTCGAGGAGAGTCCGGACGTCCGCAGCCGCCTCCTGATATTCCTCAGGTGTGCAAAGCCCTTTGACACAAGGGCCGAGACAGCGTTTCAGATGGTACTCAAGACACGGGCGGGGAAGTTTGCCGTCGATCTCGATCTCGCAGGTTCGAAGTTGAAAGGCCCGGTTTATGAGATTGAGTGTGTGTCTGGCAAGGGCGGCGGGCAAAAACGGACCGTAATAACTTGATCCATCCCGGACGATCTTGCGGGTAACAACCACCTTTGGATACGGCTCATTGGTCAGTTTTAGATGCGGATATGACTTGTCGTCTTTTAGAAAAACGTTGAACCGCGGCTTGTGCTTTTTTATGAGGTTCGATTCGAGTACCAGGGCCTCTACCTCGTTATCCACGACGATGAATTCGAAATCGGCGATGAGCCTGACAAGCTGTCGGGTCTTGGGATCGTGATTGCGGCTGGAATGAAAATACGATCGAACCCGGTTCCGTAGATTCTTGGCCTTTCCGACATAGATGATCTTACCGGTTGCATTCTTGTGAATGTATATCCCGGCATTAGTGGGCAAGGTTTTTAGCTTCTCAGCTATCGTCACAACCAAAAATCTAACAAAGCTGCAGGGCTACAGCAAAGTTGACTATTTTAGGGAAGTATACAAAATCAAGATCGACCAATTTCTAAATGGCCTTGGAGGAAGAATGGCTAAATCGATAGAACAATCAAAAGCAATAATTCAATCAATGATCACGCTGGCCGCGGCGGCACTCGGGCTCGTTTGCGCATTGGCTTGGAACGATGCCATCAAATCGACGATGAAGGAACTTCTGGGCGAGGACGACAGCCTTGCCGGTCTTTATACTTATGCCGTTCTGGCGACTCTATTGGCGGTATTCGTCCTGCTAGCTCTCGCAAAGGCGGCAGCCAAGGTCGGCGGCGAGGCGGCCATCGCTCGTGAGGCGGAGGGCTGATCGCAAGTGGGCGGCCGGCTGTAAATCGAGATTTGCCTTCGGTCGGTGAGTGGGCGACACTTCCAGACGTGGACACACTCGTTACACGATCACCTGTCGAGGCGGCTGCTTTTATTAAGAGCGGAGGGGCCGTGGCGTTCCCGACGGAGACTGTTTACGGCCTCGGAGCTGACATCTTTGACGAGGAGGCTATCGAGAAAGTCTTTACTGCGAAGGGCCGGCCCGCAGACAATCCGTTGATCGCTCACGTGGCCGATGCGGACCAGATAAAGCTGCTGACAGACGATTTAACGCTCTCGGCAGAGCGTTTACTGCTGGCATTCGCTCCGGGGCCGTTGACCGTCGTCGTAAATAAATCACCTGCAGTTCCCTTGATAGCCACCGCCGGCCTGGAGACGATAGGGATCAGGATGCCGCGGCTGCCGGCGGCCAGGGAGTTTCTTGCCGCATGCGGAGTGCCCGTGGTTGCACCTTCGGCCAATCTTTCGGGCCGACCGAGTCCGACAACATGGGAAGCGGTACTTGAGGATCTCGATGGACGAATCGACTGTATTCTAAAGGGACCTGCGTCGGAGATCGGACTCGAATCGACAGTCGTGGATTGTACGGGCGAGGTGACGGTTGTGCTTCGGGCTGGTGCGGTTTCCCTGGACCAATTGCGCGCTATTGAACCCGGGATCAACATTTCGAACAACACGAGCATCGACTCACCCCGAAGCCCCGGTCTAAAGCATCGACATTATTCGCCAAAAGCCGTGGTAGTGATCGGCTTTCCTGCCGTGCACGGAGGGAAATCGGGTTTTATTGGCTTGCAAATTCCGAATGGCGAGTATGAGATCACGAGAATTTGCAGGGACGTGGCTGAGTATGCTCATTCACTTTATGAATTTTTTCGCGAATGCGATCGAGCTGGGGTCGGGATCATTTATTGTGAGCCGGTGGCGGAAAGCGGCTTGGGGATCGCGTTAATGGATAGGATCAGGCGGGCATCGGAAGCTTGACTCTAATTTGTGAGCGATACCAACGCAATTATAAATTCGTCATTGTCACCCACAATTTCAGAGTCAGTATCCTGAACACCCTGCAGCTGCGAAACATGTTCGCGGGGCACCAGGACAAGGGCCCTTCCTCCAAGAGCCCGGATCTCGTCGACGAGTTCGGAACTGGACGAAATTTGGAGCTGTCTGCCGTCTTTGTCGCGAACAAGGCGGCCCGCCGCGTAGAACTCGGCATTGTGGGAGATCCTGAGAAACATAAGAACGGGTTCCGAGGTGTATCCACGGGCGTTGGTGGCGGATATCAGCGATTTGACGGACTCTTGTTCGGCAATCCGCGGTGCAGCGATCAGGGCAGCGCCGATAACGCCCGCGAAACTCAGCCCGGCCAGAACCACCACAGCATTTCGCCACCGCAGGCTTCCCTTCACCAAGTCATAAATATAGAGGCCTGTTATGACAACGGCCGCAGGAACTGCCGGCAGAATATATCCGGGAAGCTTAGATCCCGAAAGCGAAAAGAATACAAGAGGCACCAATAGCCATGCCCATGCGAACCGCCGAAGATTCAGTTGGTCCGGTGAAATCGCCGCTGCCTGTCGAATGAAAATACTTCGGAGTTGGCGAATTACCGCGGCGCCGAAAAACGGCAGCCACGGAATCGTCATCAGCGGCAGCACCCAGAAGAAAAAATAAAACGGCTGCGGATGCTGATATTTGTTTGAGGTGAACCTCTGAAAATGATGCTGAAGAAAGAACTCGTCGATGAATTCGTAACCGTGCCGCATATACATCGGTAAGTACCATGTCGCCGCCACGACAGCGGCGAAGATGGTTCCCCAGAAAAAACTCCAGATAAGCCGGCGGTTAGGCACCTGCCATGAGATCAGGTGATATAGCCCGATGATTGCGAAGGGAAACACGATGCCGATCAGGCCTTTCGCGAGCAGGGAAATGCCGATGAAGAAATAGAGGAATATCAGCGGCAGCGTTGTCCTTTTGAAACCGGTCGATCTTGCCTGATCGAAAATAAAAAAACTTACCATCGCCGCCGTCATCGGAAACGTAACGATAATATCGAAGCTTGCTCCGTGGGCGAACACAATGATTCCCAGGGTAGATGCTGCGATCAGGGTCAGCCAAAAACTAAATCTTTTGTCCGTACCGGCCGATCGGCCGAGTAGCCACAGGCTCAGGACCGTCCCGATCCCGAAAAGAGCCGGCCCGAAACGGGCAGCGAATTCCCCTACTCCCAACAGCCCGTATGACCCGATCTGAAGCCAGTAAAGTAGCGCAGGTTTTTCAAACCAGTGGTACCCTCCCAGCGTTGGAGTTATCAGATCGCCCCGGTCGAACATTTCGCGTGCGACCTGCGCATAGCGAGGCTCGTCCGGGCCGACAAGGGGCATATTAAGGCCGGCGAAATACGCAGCCAAGGCGAGTCCAAAGAGCAAGATCCACACCCACGTCGGCACACTATGGGGCTGAAAATCAGCATTCTTTGTGTTTTCAGGCATCTTAAATGAGAATGTAAAGTATTGCCGAATTGCGGATTGTTATCAAATTATGGCCGTAAAGCATAAACTCCGAGTGGCCGCGATCGGTGTTGGCAGCCTAGGCCGCCATCACGCACGTAATTATGCCGAACTGACAGCCGAACATCGGGTCGAGCTCGTCGGTGTTTGCGATATTGACGCGACGACTGCTGAGGCCGCAGGCTCACTTCACAATATCCCGCATTTTACTGATTGGAAATACTTGGTGGACAAGACTGACGCGGTGTCAATAGGCACTCCTACGGAAACTCACTGCGAGATCGCGTGCGCATTCCTAGAACGAGGCGTCCACGTCCTCGTCGAAAAGCCCATCGCCCCTACGCTGGCCGAGGCCGACCAGATGATCGATGCTGCCTTCAAAAGCGGTGCCAAGTTGATGGTCGGGCAGTTGGAGCGTTATAACCCTGCAATGGTGGCTCTCAGGCCGCATGTAACACGTCCGCTTTATTTCGAAATACACCGGGTATCACCGTTTCCAAACCGTTCTTTGGACGTCGACGTGGTTCTCGACGTAATGATCCACGATCTCGACGCGGTCCAATGGTTAGTGGGCAGTGATGTGAAAGTGTCAGAAATACGAGCTGTCGGTATCCCTGTTATTTCCGACAAGGTCGACGCGGCGAATGCACGTATCGAGTTTGAGAACGGTGCCGTTGCCAATATCACAGCATCACGGATCGGAACCGAAAAAATACGAAAAACGCGGTTCTATCAGACAAATGCTTACGTAGTTCTCGATTACGCCACGAAGTTTGCCTCACTTACATCGTTGAACCCTGAAGCAGCTCATCCGCTGCTCGGAATCACGATCAACCGGCTCGAGATCGAGGATGTGGAGCCGCTGAGGGCAGAAATATTGGCGTTTATAGGTGCAGTCGAAAGCGGAAGGGAAGTTCCGATCACAGGTGAAGATGGAAGGAGAGCTCTGGCACTTGCTGTTGGAGTTACGGAGAGGATCGAAGCACATCGCGGGCAGTTGAATGTGTAAAATGGGAGATTCGATTCTCCCATTTTCACCTTTCTTTATATTCTACGCCGAAGCTTCATCCGCTTTATCTCCCCTGTCGTTGTCGCCTTTCTGCTGCGACATTGTTTCCGCCATGCTTGCCATCCATTCCTGCGTCTTTCGGACGCGTTCGGCTCCGTCGGGCAGCGCCATTATCATTGTCTCGAGATGCCGAAATGCCTCGGGGCTGCCAAATTTCTCACGCAGTTCTCCCAGGAACGGCTCGATCTTAGCGAATACCATGACGTGCTCGCCGGCTGTCTCATTGAACATGGCCGAGTCGATCGCTTCATGATTTACAAAGGCAGCTGCCATGTCCCAATATGATGTCACCATTCTGAGATATGGGCCAACATCGGGGTCCATCATCGTTTGCATGATCTCATCGGCACTCTTGGGGTTAAAAGAAAAAAACCAGTTCCTGGCTTTTCTCATTTTCTTTTCCCGACGCAGATCATAGAGCTTAAGGATCAGGTCGGCAGATTCAACTTTAGTCATAATTTTGTCCTCCGAAATTTGGTATTTCCAAGAGTCTATTTCCAATACCTCCTTCTGTCAATTTTCCCGTTGCAGGGCCTTCGGCTAAACTCGGGGAAGTGAACGATCGGATTTCAAACTTCCTTCAGGAGCGGGTCGATGCCGGAGATTTTCCTTCCGCGGTTTTTCTCGTCGGTTATCGAGATGAAGTCGTCTTTAGCGGAGCTGTCGGCAATTCAGTTGTCGTACCCGAACGCATCCCGGCAACAGTTGATACGATCTACGACCTGGCTAGCCTGACCAAGCCCCTGGTGACTGGTCTACTGACGGCAATGTTTATCGAACGGGGCTCTATCTCCCTCGACCACCGCGTATCGGCTCATCTTGGCGAATTTGATGTAGAGGCGAAAAGGATGATCACTATCAAGGACCTCTTGGTCCATACTTCGCATTTGCCGGCGTGGCGGCCGCTTTACCTGATCGCGGAGGGGCCCGACACGGTGATCGACGAGATAGGACGAATGGATATTGAGTATGGAAAGAACGGTGTGACCTACGGCGATCCGAACTTCATCGTGTTGGCAGCCATCCTTGAAAGGCTTTCAGGTCTCCCCCTCGACCAACTTGCGGCGCGTGAAATATTCACTCCGCTAGAGTTAGTGGACACATCTTTCACTCCGGCCATGGAAAATAAACGGCGAATGGCGGCAAGCGAGAATGGCAACCAATTCGAAAGACAAGTTTGCCTTGAGACTGGCTTCGACGTGGAATTCCGAGCGAATGCCTTTCGCCGTGAAGTGATCTGGGGCCATGTCCACGACGGAAACGCCTTTTTTATGAATGGCGTGGCCGGACACGCGGGACTATTTTCTACTGCTGCAGAGGTCTTCGCTTTAGCACGACAATTCCTTGCCGGATCGACCAAGCTCCTTGATCGGGAAACTTGTGAGCTGTTTAGTCGAAACTTCACGCCGGGAATGAACGAAGACCGCTCGTTCGGGTTTCAGCTGGCATCGACCTCGTCATCAACCGCGAGCGAGCGGCTTTCGCATCAAAGCTTTGGCCATCTCGGATTTACGGGAACAAGCCTGTGGGTCGACCCGGTCAGTGAGAGAACCTATATCCTTTTGACAAACCGCACCCATGATCACGATCTGCCGTTCGTAAACATCAACTCTATAAGGCGTACTTTTCATGAACTTGCCTCAGAAGAATTAGACAAAAACCGTAGCAACGAAAATGGTTGATGAATAATCTTAATTTGTACTTTCCCAAAGTATGTTTCGGTCCGGAGATCCAGTTCTGATGAAAAAACTTGCAGGTCTTTCGTTTCTGTTGGTGACACTTGCTCTTTGCGGTGTCGCTCAAACAAGCAATTCGACCCGTCCGAGGGTTGCTCCGACCGCGACCCCTCCGTCGCTTGGCAATGACACGGAAACACGGGTTCAGCGTTCTAGCCCTCCTGTGCTGACGCAGGACGGCCGCCGAGCGTCAGGACAACCTATTCCGACACCCCCACCGGTCGATGACAAGGATGAGGTGATCCGTGTCGAGACAAATCTCGTTACGATGCCCGTTTCTGTGCTCGATCGCGACGGACGTTTTATTTCGGGCCTTCAGCAGAAGGACTTTAAGATATTTGAGGACGGAGTCGAGCAAAAGGTGGATTACTTCCAATCCGTTGAACAGCCGTTTACGGTCGTTCTGCTGATCGATGTGAGCCCGTCCACGCAGTTCAAGATCGATGAGATACATAATGCCGCCATAGCTTTTGTGAATCAGCTGCGGCCGGCGGACCGCGTGATGGTCATCGCATTCGACGAGCGCATGCAGGTCCTGAGCCCACCAACGAATAACCGTATGCAGCTTCGCAATGCGATCCGAATGGCACAATTCGGAAACGGGACCAGCCTTTACGACGCCGTGGAACGGACCATCGAGCAGGAGCTAAGGCGGATCGACGGACGAAAGGCGGTTGTACTCTTCACTGATGGCGTAGACACTACGTCGCAGCGAGGAGCATATACCACGTCGCTCCGTGCTTCCGAGGAATCAGACGCATTGTTTTACCCCATCCGATATGACACATCTCGAGATATGGGTGTGGGCCGGGGCGGAGGCCGCGGTGGCTATCCCAGGGGTGGCGGTGGCGGCCGCGTGTCGATGGCGGACATTCTTGGAGCGATCATCATGGGAGGCAACGTGAACATCGGCCGCAGCGGCGGTGGTACTTCCGAATCCGAATACGAGACGGGCCGCGAGTATCTCGAAACGCTTGCTCAAAACAGCGGCGGCCGTCAGTTCGAGGCACAGTCACTGTACAATCTGGAGGCGGCTTTCTCCGGAATTGCTGAGGAACTCCGAAGACAGTATTCGCTTGGGTATTATCCCGAAAACGTCGGAAAGGCTGGAGATCGAAAACAAATAAGGATCAGGGTGATGAGACCTGAGGTCGTGGTCCGAGCAAAGAACAGCTATATTGTCGGGCAGCATGCTCTGGCGTCAGGCGGCCGGTAAATTCAGTGCTTTTAAATATGAAAGGGGGCTATAAGGCCTCCTTTTTGGCGCGCTGCATCTTTTTATATCCCGTTCCGCATCGTAGAGTAGCCTTGTATTCATATGAAAATCCCTACCAGCGTCTTGGCCGTGATATTGATCGGAATCGTATCAACTATTAACGCGCAGTCACGCCGAGATGGCCCCGGTGAATCCGGTAAGGCCAACAAGCGAATTGAAGTACCCACACCGACGGCGACACCAGCCGGCGATCCGGGGGAATCAGCTGCTGCGGACGGCGAAGTCATCAAGGTAAACACGCAGCTTGTGTCCATACCAGTCAGGGTCATGGACAAGAAAGGCAGGTTTATCGGCGGTCTCCAAAAAGAGAACTTTAAAGTCACAGAGGATGGGGTCGAACAGGAGATCGACCTTTTTTCAAATGAGCACCAGCCGTTCACGGTTGCCCTCGTGCTCGATATGAGCTATTCGACGACTTTCAAGATATCTGAGATCCAGAATGCCGCTATTGCGTTCATCGAACAGCTGCGGCCTCAGGACAAGGTCATGGTGATCTCGTTCGATGCCGAGGTCCACATGCTCTGCGAAGCAACCAATGACCGGAACGAGATATACAGGGCAATTAAGTCAACCAAGATCGCTACCGGGACCAGCCTTTATGAGGCAGTCGATCTTGTCATAAATGAACGGCTACGGCAGATCGAGGGGCGAAAAGCAATGATCCTATTCTCGGACGGGGTTGATACGACCAGCCGGCGATCGAACGATATGCGAAATTTAAGTGACGCGATGGAACTTGATTCGCTGATCTATTCGATACGATACGACACATTTGCGGACGTTCAGAAGATGAAAAGCGGGTCCATCAGCACCGCGCCGCCTCCGATCCGAATCCCGTATCCGCCGGATAAGGACAGCAGATTTCCGATTCCATTGCCGACGGTCGGCACACCCGGCAGCCAGGGTACTACCCCTGAGGAATATCAGAAAGCCGCCGAGTATCTCGACCAGCTCGCCCAGCGGACCGGCGGCCGGCTCTACGAGGCCAGCACACTGATGAATCTGAGCGACGCGTACTCCAAGATCGCGAGTGAGCTCCGCGAATTTTACAGCCTCTCCTATTATCCGCGAGAAGACCGTGTCAGCGGGAGGACCGCCAACATAAAGGTCAGGGTGGACCAGCCAGGGGTAGTCGTTCGCTCGCGTGAAACGTTTATCAGAAGAAAAGCAAAAAACTGAGGCGATCAGATCTCTGTGCCTTGGGGGATCGTGGCATTCTTGGGGACGATTATAATTCCTTCGCGTATGTAGAGTGAGCCATCCGGGGCGTCAAACCTGTCGATCCCTTCCTTGTTGATCAGCTTAACGTTACTTCCGATCCTCACGTTCTTGTCCAGGATCGCGCGGCGAATGATCGAATTAGAACCTATACCGACATGCGGCCGCTGTTTCAACAAATTGCTCTGGATGTCAGGAAGCGACTCAAAAAAATCTGAGCCCATAATGATCGAATCTTCGATCACGGTACCCTTGTCGATACGGCTGCGAAGCCCGACGATAGATCGGCGCACGTGAACGCCGTTTAAGATACAGCCTTCGCTGACCATCGAATCGTCGATATCGCAATCATGGAGTTTGGACGGCGGCAGATAGCGGCTCCTAGTATAAATTGGAGCAGAAGTATCAAAAAAATTGAATTTGGGCAGCGGAGCTGCCAGATCGAGATTGGCCTCGTAAAACGCTCGGATAGTCCCGATGTCTTCCCAATAGTCCTTGAACAAATGTGCCTGGACGTTGTATTTGTCGATCGCGGCAGGTATTATCTCGCGGCCGAAATCCACCCACGAACTGTCGGTTTTAAGCAGTTCGACCAACTTGTTGTAATTGAACACGTAGATGCCCATCGAGGCCAGAAAAGGACGGGCCCGGGCAGCGTCGGCATCGAGGCCAAAGGACGTAGTGTCAACGCGCATCGCCTCAAGCTCTTCGCCCGACGGTTTTTCTTTGAACTCGACGATCGCACCTTCATTATTGGTCTTAAGCAGCCCAAAACTCTCGGCCTCGTCGGGGCGGCAAGGATTGACCGAGATCGTCAGGTCTGCGCCGGTGTCGAAATGACGTTCAAGGAACTCGCGATAATCCATCCGATAGAGGTGGTCTCCGGAAAGGATTAATAACGTGTCGACCCGCCAGTCGCGCAAATGAGGGAGCATCTGCCTTACTGCGTCGGCGGTCCCCTGGAACCACTCGGGGTTCTCCATCGTTTGTTCGGCGGCAAGAACTTCGACAAAACCAGTCGAAAAACTCGAGAAACGATAGGTTCGCGAGATATGCCGATTCAGCGATGCGGAATTATACTGCGTTAAGACAAAGATCTGGGTAACTTCCGAATTGATGCAGTTCGATACAGGGACATCGATCAAACGGTAGGTTCCACCCAACGGGACCGCCGGCTTAGAACGTTCGTATGTCAAAGGGAACAGACGTGAGCCGGCTCCGCCGCCCAGGATCACCGCAACAACATTGTCATATCGGCCCATTGCACCAATTGTAAAATGCACAATGCATAATGCACAATGCAGGATTGAACAAGGCCGCCAAGAAAGAGCCTTCAGGAGAATGCGGAATGCATAATAGGGAAGGCATAATAGGGGAGATGCTTTGCCCTTCGCATTGAGCATTGGGCATTGAACAAATGTGGTACTGGGTGAAAATCCTATCTCTTATATTCGCTGGCGCGATCGGCGTGTGGCTGATCTACGAACTCGCTACGTTTCCACGCATTTCGCGGCTTCGAAATGAAAATCCGACAACCACGTCCATGATCGAATTTCGGCTTTCTGAAGCAAGGGCGGAAGGCAGGGAACCCCGGAAACTGATGATATGGACCCCCATCGAGCAGATCTCACCGAACTTGCAGCGCGCCGTCCTAGCAAGTGAGGATTCGCGTTTTTTTGAACACAACGGCTTCGATTGGGAAGCGATCCAAAAGGCGTGGGACGAGGCTGTGAAAGAAGGTGAAAAAGAGGCCAAAGCTGAAGGTGATTACGATCCCGACGGATGGATACCGCCTATGCCGAGCTTCAGGCGGGGTGCGTCGACCGTGTCGCAGCAACTTGCCAAAAACCTTTTCCTGTCCGAGGACCGTAATTTTCTCCGTAAGGGGCGGGAGGCTGTTTACACCTATTTCCTTGAGCGGTCGCTCTCGAAGAAAAGAATCCTGGAAATATACTTGAATGTGATCGAGTGGGGTGACGGTATCTATGGTGCCGAGGCCGCCTCCCGGAATTACTTCAAGAAAAACGCTTCGAATCTGACTCGGGAAGAAGCGGCTTTTCTGGCCGCAATGATCCCAAGCCCTTTGAATATTTTCAATCCGGAAAAGAACCGGAAACGGGTGGTTCGCCGCCAGCGAGTCCTCCTTAGGCACATGAACAGTATGAAGTTGGCGTATTAAACCATTTGTCCGCAGGCAGACATCCGCATAAACTGAAATATGTAACCATTAGGGCCTAGGTGCGGGTGTGTCGACGCGCGATATTGATCACGGGGGGCAGTTTATATGGTGAATTTTGATCGCAGATGTAGTCACATCTGCTTTTCGGTTTTACTCTCCTTTTTCTTCTCGATCTCGATCTATCCCCAGACAAACCGGTTATCCGCTGCAAACCCTGTGTTGTGGCGCGACCCGGGTAATATTTCGCGTCGCGATCTTCGGTATGGACCGGGATCTGCAGCATTGGCCCCGAGCCCGCCATTTACATTTGTCGAAGAGGATAAGGGGGGAGCATCGCCCAAGGTCAAGGTGAAAGACGCCAAAGGCGTCGAATGGGTCGTCAAGCTAGGCGTGGAATCTCAATCCGAGACCGTTTCTAATCGCCTCGTATGGGCCATGGGCTATTTTGCCGAAGAGGCCTATTATATTGACCCCGCAGAGATCCGGGGATTGCCGAAGCTCTCTCGGGGCAGGCAGTTCGTCGAGAATGGAAGGTTCCTTCGCGGAGCCCGGTTCGAACCGCGACGAAAGACTGTCGATCGGGGAGATACGTGGAAATGGTTAAAGAACCCGTTCCTCGGCACAAGGGAACTGGATGGTCTGAAGACGCTCATGGTATTACTCGCAAATT
This sequence comes from Pyrinomonadaceae bacterium, assembly GCA_041751735.1. Lineage (GTDB taxonomy): Bacteria > Acidobacteriota > Blastocatellia > Pyrinomonadales > Pyrinomonadaceae > OLB17. The sequence goes on from JBGSWW010000073.1 coordinate 22,641, forward strand.
ACGATACCCGCCCCGAAAATAACCGAATTCTTGAGGTGACCGAACCCGCAACCGGTAAAAAAGAGCACCGCTATGCTGTCACGGATATTGGTGCCACGCTTGGCAAGATCGGCGGGATGGGCGGAAAACGAACAAAAAATAACCTTGCTGACTACCGGGCAAATGGGTTCATTAAACGAGTTAAGAATGGCTTTGTGGAATTCGACTATCGTACGAGGCCAAAAGGGCTCGGATATTTTACTTTCGTTTTCAGCCCGGGTTACTGGAGAAGCCAGGCCGACAAAGAAAAAGCAATGAAGCGAATACCTGTCGCACACGCCCGGTGGATGGGGATGATGCTATCCCGGCTTTCGAATGAACAGCTTCGCGATGCATTTCGCGCCGCCAACTATGACAAGGCAACGATGGAAGGCTACATAGCGACAATGCGGGGTCACATCGATCAGTTGGCCCGCCTGCAGCCAACAAATATGCAGGCCCAGCGCTCGGCAAACCGGAAGAGGCGAAAGTAATTCTATTTATCGCTCGAAGGGCCGCCACTTTGACGTTCCTTCGAGCGATGTAAAGGTCGGGCAGAAGTTATTTAGTGGCTACGCCGACTGCGCGGCTCTTCGACCCGCCAACTACCGTCATTTCGTCAACCACCCACTTTGCATTTCCAAACTTTTCGGTGACGAAAAGTACAAACCGGATATCCACCGAGATCGTTCGGTTAAAGTCTGGATCGTAATAGAAATCGTTGCCCAATCCCTCGTAGTTGCCGTCGAATACGAGCCCAACCTGTTCTCCGTTCCCGTTAAGCACCGGGCTTCCGCTGTTGCCGCCGATAATATCGGCAGTCGAAAGGAAATTCAGTACGACGCTATCGCCCTCTCCATAGCGGCCAAAGTCCTTAGCGGCCTGAAGGTCCTTAAGCTTTTGCGGAGCGTCAAACGGATTAACACCGGTGTCCTTTTCTATCATCCCCTTAAGCGTCGTAAATGGAAAACGGATCTCTGCCTCGCGTGGAGCGTAGCCCTTTACGTTTCCAAACGAGAACCGAAGGGTTGAATTAGCGTCCGGATAGGGGGTCGCGACCTCATTCATTTGCGTCATCGCTTCCATGTACGAGAGTCTCAGGCGGTCGATGTTTGAGTTGAATTTCGCGGTCCGGGCCGCAAGAGCCGCCCGCTCGTCCACCAGGGCCGAAATGAAAGGGTGTTGTGCCTGAAAATCAGCCCAGGCGAGGTCGTAAAGCCCCATGATCTTCTCCGGCGATGCGTAAGGGCCCTCGGCGACGATGACCGCAAACTCGGCCTCCGCGTTCCGCCGGGCCTGCCCTGTTTTGCCGGCCATAAGCTTCTCCGCCGCGTCGAATTTCTGTCCGGCAGGTAGTGCGTCAAATTCCTTAAAAAAGAACTTGAGCATTTCCCGCTCGTAGACGGGATCACGTTCGGCAAACGCCTGAGTGATCTGCGACGTCACCTTTGCCTTTTCCTCGGCGGAAAGCTTCTTGCCTTGCTTTACGGCCGTAGCCGCCATAACCATCTGGCCCAAAACGGGCATCGAGTACGGGTCCGGAAACCGTCTTATAATCACGTCACGTTTCATGGCTACGTTGGATTCTTCGGATGCGGACCTTAGTTCATTGAGAAGGCTGCCATATTTACGCTGGCGGCCGTCATCCCGGCCGATCCATTTTGCGAGTCGGGCCTCTTCTTCCTGCTGCTGTTGAAGTACACTCGCGCGTCTTAGTCGAAGAGCTCCTCCGCCATAGACGGTCCGGGAATTATCGAAGTTGGCTATATCGCTCTGCAACTCGACGCGCTTTTTCTCGTCTGACGAACCGATCTGCCGAAGTGTGTCGGCCAAAGCCCGGAGCCAACGCTCCAGAAAAGGAAAGTTGGCATCCCGGGCATACTCGATTGCCCAACTTTCGCGGTACCGCGTTGTGCCGCCCGGAAATCCCAGAACAAAGATAAAATCGTTCTCCTTAAGCCCTCCAATATTCATCGTCAGATGCTTTTTAGGTTTGAACGGAACGTTGTTAGCTGAGTACTCGGCTGACGAGCCATCGGGTGCCGTGTATGCTCTTAGGAACGTGAAGTCGCCTGTATGCCGTGTCCATTGAAAGTTGTCGGGATCGCCTCCGAATACGCCAATGTTTCTCGGAGGAGCATAGACGACCCGGATATCCTTTATCTGGGTGGTGACGAACAGGTAATAGAAGAAGCCGCTATTTAGTGCCTGGATCCGGACTGTCGAACCGGCCGGAGCTTTCGCTTGTTCCGCTGCTTGCATCGTGTCCGTATTTTTCTTTATCGCTGCGGCGAGGGCGTCGCCGGTCAAATTTTCGGTACCCGCTTTTATTTTTGAAGTCACGTCGTCACCGCGGGTGGTTATGAATATCGAATAACCCTGAGCAGGGATCTCGCCGGCACGGCTATCGGTCCTAAAGCCGGTCTCGACGAGGTCCTTGTCCGGTGTCGAGGCCTTCACCAGGGCGTCGAATCCGCAGTGATGGTTCGTAAGTATCAGCCCCTCAGGCGAGACAAACTCCCCGGTGCAACCAATGCTCAAACGAACGATCACGTCCGTCAGCCCGACACCGCCGGGATTATAGATATCGGCCGGATCTATCTTTAGACCGCGCTGCTTCAACGGAAGCTTCGAGATCTGGTCCGGAGCGAACATCCCTTCGTCCGCTATCGCAGACTGAAAGGTCGAGAAAGTTATCGCGATCATTATCGCGAAGGAAAAAAGGCGGTTACTCATTTGTTTCATTTTAAGTTTCCTGACACGTCGAACGTCTCAGATTAGACGCTATTATAACCGAAAGGATTGCAAACATTTAGCGGACGATATGTGACGGGGCTCACGATTTGGTTATCGTTATTCGTACGATCAAGTATAAAAAAGGCGGGCTCGAAAGCCCGCTTATTTATTTGTATATCGTCAGATCACTTTTCCAGTTTTGCCAGATCGGTCGGCTCCTGTGGCAAAAAGTGCCTCGGGTTTATCGGCTTATCGTTCAAACGAAGTTCGTAATGAAGATGAGGCCCCGTAGATCGGCCCGTCGACCCAACACCGGCAATAAGCTGGCCTCGGGTCACGGTCTCACCTGCCTGGATCTCGATCTTCGACAGATGACCGTAGCGAGTTGTCAGGCCGTTGCCATGGTCGATCTCGATGAGATTGCCGTAGCCGCCTTTATATCCCGCTTCGATCACGGTTCCGCTCGCGGGAGCGACGACGAGGTCGCCGCGTTCTCCGTCAATGTCCATTCCCGAATGAAATTCATAGGCCCGGCCGCCAAAAGGATTCCTCCGAAACCCGAATTCATTGTTGATCTTGCCTAAATGGGCCCACATGGTGGGCAAATATGATGGGTTTGATTGGAGTCGGATGGTGTCGATCTGCGCGGCCAACTGGGTATTTTCCCCGTCTCCTTCGTCGTCCCACGGGCCGCCCGCATTTACTGCGATCTCCGTCGCATCAGACGGACGTGAATAATCGAAACCCGCAGAGGCTTGCTCCGGCTGAGCACCTAATAGAGCTTGCGGCGACGCTTTTGATAATGTCTCGGCAAATGCGGTAGTGCGTACTATGCCGTTTATACCGAGGGCTAGTGTTGTGATACCCAATACAAGAAAAATGCCGACAGATCCGAAATGCAAATAGCTTTTCGAAACTTCGACCCTCTTTATATAAATTTTTGATTTTGAAGAATGCTTTAATAGAAAAGAATACGACTTGTCGTCATTCTGCATTATGCTTTTAAGCTCCTTTTAATGATCTCGCACATAGATCCACCGATCGATGTGCTGGCATCACGCAAGAATAGCCGCGAGCGACTAACGCGAAACCTTCGAACAAGAGTTATAAATGAAAAGAACCGAACTCTCGCTGTTTATGAAAAACCGCTTGTAGATTCCAAATAAAAAATAAGGAATGGATTATATAAACATAGGACGCCCAAAAAGGCAAGCTATGAAGGGTGGGGCGATAGCAGCAGGCCGTTAAAAAACTGAATTCAAGGCCTAATTATGTCGTTTTTTGTCTTGCCATGTCCTGAAGATCATTATCCCGATCCCCGCAAAAACAGCTAGAAAAACGAGGATTATCAAAACTTTGACAGCGAACGCAAGAAAGCCGACGAATCCGATAACGGCCTTTAATAGCGTGATGACGAGAGCAATAAGGACGATCAGGCTACCGAATATGGATGCGGCTTTTATAAACATATCAAACTCCTATACAATCAAATTCCTAAATATCTCTCCAGCTTCCGCTTCGCGATCGATCGGAGAATTCTCCCGTCTTCGGATACTCACCTTCATTATAGCGCGACTGGCTCAGTGCAAAGCTAGCTGACGGGCTATCCGCCCAACGCGGCACTTCTGCCCTCGGCTTAAAGATGTAACCCTTCAGTACATAGATGCCCAAACCAATCAAAAGGATCGGCAGAATTCCACGCATCAGGAATCCCAGATTAAAGACTCTCTGGAGCAAAAAGGCGGTGCCCAGCACAGTCAGGACGATACCCCACAGCTTCGGATTTCCCGAGAATCGCTGCACAAGAATATCATCGGCCACGTCCGGCGTCAGCCCCGATCGTATCATCTGAGCCGTCCGCCATGAATCGAGGGCTGAAAAAAGCCACATTCCGATAAATCCAAGCACAAAAAGCGGCGTGCCGCCTGTAAGTACGGCCATCTGGAAAAGACCGACAAAGATAGCGAAGTAAACGAGGGCCTTTACGGTTTGGCCGTTATATGCGGCACCGAGTCCGGGGCAGATCATCGAAAGAAGCGTAGCGATGACGGGCGATGTGCGCTTTTTAACAAAAGGTACATGATTCGAGCGGGTCTGCTGACGCAGCAGGTCAACGCCTTGCACGATACAGTCCTGGCAGTACGGAAACCCCTTGATGCGGTGGTCGCAAGCAGGGCAAAGCGGCCTCCCGCACCCATTGCAGCTAACTACCGCCGCACTATGATTGTGATAAGCACAATTCATTATTTCTTTTCCTCGTTAGTGACGGTAGTCGTGCCGTAGATCGGATCAGTCGCAGGGGCCGGCTCGGTAGGTTTGCCGCTCCACACTGCCGAGCTCTGCTGATAGGTCTGGCCGGCAAGCTCAACACTTCTTTGATAAATACCTGCAATGGTGCCGTCAGCAGACACGGTCTCGCCGAACATCAAAAATGCGAATGCAAGTATCATCGCAACCGGTGCAAGTTGGGGTACCGCAACTGGGAATCTCAAACCGCGTAGCCATTCGGCCGCTTCTTGTGTCCAGGACATCCTTTCCGGGGTCAACCTTATCGAGCCGGTCGTAAGATTAAGGATCCTTTCATGAAGGCCAGCCGGAACCGCCAGCTCATCCATTTTATAGGTGTAGCAAGCCGCGATAGACCGGACGACCATTCCGGGAAGGTCTTCACACGAGTTACAAAGGGCGGCATGGCGCTCCCACCGGTGAAAAGCAGCCGCGGGCAAGAATCCGTCGAGATAATCGGTTAAGTGGCTCTCGAAATCGTCGCATGCCATCGACGTCTGCGGAGCCGTCATCGACAATATTCTCGCCTCGAGACGCGTCATCGCGGGAGCCGGAGCGGCGATCTCGCGGCAGACCGCCAGCGATTCCTTGACGTCGTTAAGTAGCGAATGGCACAGCGGACAGCTTAACGCGTGAGCAGCGACCGCTTTGTTCGATAGACTATCCAGCGTTTTTTCCAGATAGTCACTCAGCAGTTCTTCAAACTGTGAACAATTCACTAAGTTTTGCTGTTCCTGCTTCATATACATCACCCCTTGATAAGATCTAAATATCGATCGAAACTCCATCGAGAATGCTGCCCAGCAGCTCACCCGCATATCCAGCGGCATCACCCACAGCATCAAGAACGCCGTCTACTCCGATCTCTGCAGTTAACTCGCCGCCGATCTCCACGGCATCCGCGACGGTCGATCTCTTTTCCTCATTCGGGTCCATCATCAGATCGTCACCACTCTCATACGTCTCAAAACCTTAGCAAGTTCTATCCTTCCCCGATTTATCCTTGATTTGACTGTCCCCTCAGGTATCTGCAGTACGTCAACTATTTCCTGATACGTCAGTTCCTCAATGTCGCGAAGTATAACGCAGGTTCTTAGGTCATCGGGCAACTTGTCAATTCCTTCCTGTACCTGGCTCGCTAGCTCCTTTCGCTCGATCTCTTTATGGGCCGAGGTGCCGGCAGATCTCAGATGGTACGAATGATCGTCGACCGCATCGGCCATCGTATTCTGCGGGTTTCGCTGGCGATGGCGGTAATCGTCAATTATCAAATTTCGGGCGAGACGCATCAGCCAATTCGATAAGTCGCCCTGTTTCGCATCATACTGATCAAGCGTCTTGTAGATACGAATAAAAACATCCTGGGTTAGGTCTTCGGCAGCGTCCACACTCGAAGTAAACCGGTACGCGAGGTTGAAGATCCGTCTGGAGTAATTCGAGACGATGTCCTCCCACGCCGCGCCGTCTCCTGCACGAGCACGCCTGACGAGATCCGCACCATCAAATTCGGTCACAGCTTTCAATGCGTCCAACGCGTTTCTCTCCCGAAACCAATCGCCCGTCTTCCGCGGCAGCAATGCAAAAGCCGCCTATTGTCAAGAATTGGTTACGAAAGCTTAAATTCAAAAGTTCAATAAAAAGGTATCAACAGATTAACAAAAATGGATCCTCTAAGCTGGGCGAAAACATTATATATCCGCCGACTCAGAGTTGCGAGCAATATTAACGAAAGAAGAACGCGGTGCACAGCAAACATTGATCAGATTCGTGCGGTCGGCGCTCATCTCATCGTCATTCTCGAGGGATCGCATCACTGAGTCGAAGATTTCGGCCGCTCTCGGATCTTTCGGTTGGGAAATGCTGTAGTGCATCCATTTGCCGTCGCGGCGGCTTTTTACGAGGCCAGCCCGCTTCAAGTATGCCAGGTGCCGCGAGATCTTGGGATTATTGGTTCCAAGCGTCTCGGCAAAAAAGCATACGCAGACCTCGCCGTCACGCATCAGGTTGAGAAGCCGCAGCCGCGTTCGATCGGCAAGTGCGGCGAAAAATTCATCGAGTCTTACAGGTCCCGTCTTCCCCATATAAAAAAATTATAACACAATACATTTATGGCTTGACATAAATGATTTTTGCGTTTATCTTCGAAAATACAATTATGCATAAGCGTAATTGAATGAATGGAAATTAGAAGAAAAGGAGCACGATCATGACAGCAATAAATACATTAAAGGCACACTTGGCGTTGAACGTTTCGGATGTTGAGGGAAGTATCGCGTTTTATAAGAAAATGCTTGGGATCGACCCGAGCAAAGTGCGGACCGGGTACGCGAAATTCGACGTTCAAAACCCACCGCTCAACCTCACCCTGAATCAGTCGGCTGCCGCCGGCAGGGGCAACCTCTCGCATCTCGGAATTCAGGTAGCCGCTACCGAGGACGTCCTTGCAATGAAAGCACGCTGGGAAGCCGAAGGCCTGGTGCCGCGTGAGGAGATGCAGACAACCTGTTGCTACGCCGTCCAGGACAAGGCATGGGTAAACGACCCGGACGGTAACGAGTGGGAGGTTTTCGTCGTGCTTCAGGACAATTTGCCTGAAGGTACGAAGAACACTGACGGCGAGTGCTGCGTGCCCACGTTCGTAACCGTCGAAGGAGAGAAGAGGGAAGTAGCGTCCGCCTGCTGCTGATTCGGAGGTTATTGAGTTATGTTAAGCACGATGAAGCAGAATGAAGCGAATTCCACGTGTTATTTGCGGAGTGAATGCAGGACCGAGGCCGACCGCGAGGCCGTCGACAAGCTCTTTGCTCACAACTGGGACTACTTCGTGATCAAAAACGATGGAAGATCGAACCGGTTGAGCACTTTCGTCGAATGCTGCGGGACGGAATTCAAACTCGGCAATTAAACGCGAAATATGTCAGCAACTAACTGTAACCCGACGCGGCGCCTGTCATTTTTGGACAGATTCCTGACCCTTTGGATCTTCTTGGGAATGGCAATCGGCGTCGCGATCGGCTTTTTGTATCCCGGGGTCGAGGGCGTGATCAATAGTTTCAACGTTGGAACCACCAATATCCCTATCGCCGTCGGCCTGATCGTGATGATGTACCCGCCGCTAGCCAAGGTGCGATATGAGAACCTAGGCGAGGTATTTCGCAATACAAAGATCCTCGGGCTCTCGCTCGTTCAGAATTGGGTAATTGGACCCATCCTGATGTTCGCACTCGCGATCGTATTCCTCCGTGATTATCCGGAATATATGATCGGCCTGATAATGATCGGGCTCGCTCGATGCATCGCGATGGTGATCGTTTGGAATGAACTCGCAAAAGGCGACAGCGAATATGCCGCGGGGCTGGTCGCATTTAATAGTGTTTTTCAGGTTTTCTTTTACAGCGTTTACGCGTGGGTCTTTATTACTGTTCTGCCACCGTATTTCGGCCTTACTGGAGTCGCAGTAGATGTGGGGATCCGCCAGATCGCGGAGAGTGTATTCATATATCTGGGCATACCGTTCATTGCGGGAATGATTACCAGGTTCGTTTTGATCCGTGCAAAAGGCAAAGAGTGGTACGAGGGTGTTTTCATTCCGGCGATCAGTCCGCTTACGCTGATCGCTTTACTTTTTACTATTGTCGTAATGTTCAGCCTCAAAGGTAATCTGATCGTCCAGCTCCCTCTCGATGTTGTCAGGATCGCGATACCGCTGCTCATATATTTTGTAGTGATGTTTCTCATCAGCTTTTATATGGGCCGAAAAGTCGGGGCTGATTACTCGAAAACGGCTACGCTCTCGTTTACGGCCGCAAGCAATAATTTCGAACTTGCAATTGCCGTTGCGATCGCCGTATTTGGCATTAATTCGGGCGTTGCATTTGCCGCGGTCATCGGGCCGCTTGTCGAGGTGCCGGTATTGATCGGCCTGGTGAACGTCTCGCAGTATTTCCGAAGAAAATACTTTGGCGGCAGCGACGATGTGATCGCAGCGGAGGTTTAAGACATGGCGGAAAAACAACGGGCACTCATACTCTGCACGGGAAACTCGGCGCGCAGTCAGATGGCTGAGGGGTTGCTCCGTCATATGGCCGGCTATCGTTTCGAAGTCGAAAGCGCCGGCACGATCGCTACCTTCGTCCGTCCGCAGGCGATCGCCGCAATGGCCGAGGTTGGTATCGACATCAGCGGACATAGGTCCAAATCCCTCGACGAGTTTATGGGAACTCCCTTCGACTATGTCATCACAGTCTGCGACAACGCCAACGAAACCTGCCCCATCTTCCCCGGCCCCGCTCGACGAATTCACTGGAGCTTCGACGATCCGGCTGCCGCAGTCGGCTCCGAAGAGGAGATCATGAACGAGTTTCGACGTATTCGGGATGAGATACGTGAAAAACTGGCAGATTTCGCACCTCGATAATCTCCGTGCACTTTGTGACCACTCTTCGTGATCTTTGTGTTGGCGATCCCTTGCTCAAAAGGAGACGACGATCAGAGATCGCAATGAGCCCCTAAATATCAGCCTTGACCCACTGCCCGTTTAGATTTTCGTTGAAATACTGTATCTTTTGTTTTTGCCCGGTTCGAAGCTGCAATTCAAGGAAGCTGGCATATGGCCGGTGTCGAGTAGTTTGCGCAAATACATAAAATTCATCCTCCTGCTTCTGTTTACAGTCTTTATTTTCTGGTTTTTTGGCCGGGATCTTGACTGGGATCAGATATCTGCAAGTCTTCGCCGGGCCGATCCTTGGTACCTTGGTTCCGCGGTTCTGATAATCTGCCTCGGATATTTCCTGAGAGCGGTGCGGTGGAAGGTGCTTCTTTCTCCGATCACGCAATCTAGTCTCAAGGAACTCTTCGCTACCACAACCGTTGGATTTGCCGCTATTTTTCTGATCGGGAGGATGGGCGAGATAGTCCGTCCGATGTGGCTGCCGATGCGTGACCGCCGCGTGCGCCCGTCGGCCGCACTTGTGACACTAGGGTTAGAGAGGGTGTTCGACCTCGCGGCCCTCGTATGCTTCTTTGCTATAAACCTCCTTTTTTTGACGCCCAAACCGGGGACGGAGGGGGATTTTGAGTTTGTCGAGTGGGTCGGTTGGCTAATGCTGCTTGGCGTTATTGTGGGTTTTGCTGCCCTGATAGTCTTCCAGCGTAATTCGTCGAGCGTCATCGACTGGATGAGGCGGCTGACGACTCGCGCCTGGATACCTGCTCGCCTGCAGCGCATATTGTTGAGCGTTTTGACCCGGCTTGCTGAGGCACTTGCGATCCTCCGCGATTGGCGTCAGACGTTCTGGGTCTCATTCTGGACATTCTCGCTATGGCTCGCCATCGCTGTTCCAACGTGGCTCGTGCTGCTGGCATTCGATCTGCCGATGACATTTAGCGATGCATTGTTCATCATGGGTTTCGCGACGGTTAGTTCCGTTGTGCCGACACCCGGCGGTGCCGCGGGAGCCTTCCACGTAGCGACTGCAAACGGACTGATATTTCTGGGTATTGCCCGTAATGATGCATTTGCCACGTCGATCGCGATGCATCTCGTCTATTTCGCACCCGCGGTGATTTTCGGCTTATACTATTTCTTTCATGGTGATATAAGTATTGAGCGGTTTCGCAGTTTGATGTCGAGCGAGAACGCCGAACGCGAGATCGAATCGGATTCGCCCGATTTCGTGCCTGAGAACCCGTGAGGAGTAAATATTTCTCTAAACATTACTAAATTAGTAATTCATAATTATTAATTAGTAATTGCGAAAATCCTGATCGTGCACTGACAACCGACTACTGACTTCTGACCACTGATTCATGCGCTGCCCATTTTGCTCACATATCGAAGATAAGGTCGTCGACTCGCGGGAATCTAAAGACGGCGACTCGATCCGCCGCCGCCGCGAATGCCTTGGCTGCGGACGGCGTTTCACGTCTTATGAGCGAATTGACGAGATCCCGTACATGGTCGTAAAAAAAGACGGGAAGCGCGAGGGTTGGGACCGCAACAAAGTGCTCGCCGGACTCTTCCGTGCCTCGGAGAAGCGGCCGATATCAACCGTGCAGCTTGAGGCCATCGTCGACGAAGTAGAAAAGAACGTCCAGGATTCTCTTGACCGCGAGCTCGCGACCAGCGAGATCGGCAAGATCATAATGAGGCGGTTAAAGTCTATCGACAAGGTCGCTTATGTCCGATTCGCGTCCGTATATCTCGAATTTGCCGATGTTTCAGAGTTCATGGATGAGTTAAAAGTCTTGGTTGGTTCCCGCAAAACACCCGCCGTCAAAAAGCCGAAGAAAAGTAAGAAGTCCTAATTAACCCGTCCGATTCTCAGTACCAAAAGCGATAACGTTTCCCGCTGGCCTCGTTCCATCGTCTGTCAAAAAGAGGGTGTATAATCCTATTAGACATGAAACCAGGCGAAGAGATCATCGTTGAAGGGCTCCGCGATCTGGCTGCGGGTGACGAAACTGTTTCCGCACTGCTTGTTGCCATCGGTGCTCCCCGCCTGCGTAACATCGGCATCAAACTGCCGCAGGACCTTCCGGCCTCGCCCGAACACCGTCTATATCTGAAACTCGCAGACGATGATCCCGATTCGGCCCATTCAAGGTACAACGCCCTTATCCGCCGCCTGGTGAGCTTCGAACGCGCTGCTGAATCCGAAGCACAACGTTTCGGCAAATAGAAAAGCAGCTTACATCAGAGACGCCCATCGAAGTTTCTAATCACATTTTCATTATATTTGTGAAAATAAGTGTTGCATTTCTCCAACAGGTGGGTTATTGTATCATTTATGGCACAGATTCCCACCACAGAGAGTGACGTTCAAAAGGTTATTAGAATAGCGGGAGAGCTTGGGATCGGTCTTGAAGATGCCGCAGTTACGTGCGATGCGTTTCATCTGGCGTTTTCCGATGATCGTATGCGGCGGGCGATCTTTGGGATGATCGACGAGCTAGATGACGAAGCGGCCAAAAAGGGCGAGCCGTTGGTGCTGATCATCAACTACACGGTCGAGCTGGATCTCGAAGGCATCCGCGTGGGCCGTTACGCCGACGAGATCCCGGCGGGCGAGATAGCCGATCTGTGCCCGCCTCACCGGGCCAGGATCTTGCTGAAGATCAAAGACAACTTCCCCACGCAGCAGTTTCTGGGCCCGCTGATAGTCAACCGACCCGACCTCATGTCAGAACCGAGACCGCAAGGGGCTGGTTCCATCTCGGACATCAACGAGCTCCCCTCCTTGGCTGAGGAGGGGTGGCAGACCGACGTTTTTTGTCGGGCTGACGGGTTGGTTCGTTCTGATACCGACACCACACAACGCGAGATCCCGACCGAACTACCTTCCCATTGGCCCGTCATCCCCATCTGCCTCGGACCGATTCGTCTCAAATTTAACGAACGCTTTCCCTGTGTATTAGTAACCAAGTCGTCGTCTCAGCGGGCGGTTTTGCCGGCAGGGATGCCGACGTTCCATTCGAAAGCTCTCGATCCGCCCCGCCACCTGCCGCCGTGGGCGGCATTGCCGGCAGGGATGCCGGCGTTCCAGTCGGGCCTCTCCCCGCCGTTTCATTCGGAGAACCTGGGGCACTCCAAAAGCGAAAGATGTTCCAACCGACCCCCGGCAACATTACGAGTAGAGACATGTGTCTCACATTTGGATCTTTGAAATTTGATAGCGGTTTTTCGCCAGCTCTGCTTTCCAACAAAGCGTGCAACGCACGCGAGATAACTTTAGCCCCATGTGAAGCGAACGCGGAACGTGGGGACAAGCGTTAACATCCGCCTGAGTGTGTGAAACACACGGCATATGCCGCATGCTGCGCGCACGCTCGGATCGAATATTCGTCTCAACCACACGTTTCGCGAAAAACGCTCCACGTGTGGCTACATATATGCCGCCCGTAAACGGGCTTAAGCCTTATCGCAGGAAGGGGCCTTATGAATTGCCACGCTTTTTAGGGCGTGGGTGGCAGGCAAGAAGATGAGACGGCTTTAGCCGAACATCTGAGGATGTCTCTATTCGATGCTTTCGAGAAATTTGGGCTAAAGCCCAGACATCTTTGCCCTTCTTGCCACTAGCTGAAGCTAAGTTGCGATTCAAAAAAAAACTGAGACGAGTCATCATGCATCTTACGGCAGACCGTGACCGCACTGCGATAAGACGAATCCGTTCCATTGGCATATGCCGCATGGAAATAACGGCAGCGGAACCTGAGACGAAGCGGTCAAAAGTGCAAAAGCCCGCACGTAGTAAGGGCGATAGCCGAACTTGAAAAGAACACGGCATATGCCGCCAGCTACGCACGCTCTGACCAAATATCTTCCCAACCCCACGTTCCGCGAAAAACGCTCCACGTGTGGCTGCAAATATGCCGCCCGATCCGGGCTGAAAGGCAGCACCGCAATCTTCTTCAGAACTGAGACGATAGTGACAACTTCCATCTGTAGTGAATAATTAAGAGTGTCTCAACTTTTGCGGAACGGCAGACGTTGGTTAGGGGTCAGTGAAGTCCTGTCGCTTGTCACCCGATGGTCACCTTTGGACATTGGACCGTTCCGGCGCCTAACATAGATGGTTATGGTTGAACTCGACGAATTTCCGGTTGCGCTGGCAGAATCAGACGCCATTGAGCCGATGATGCAGATCCCGGGCGAGCTGCCGGTACTTCCGCTCCGAGACATTGTAATTTACCCGTTCATGATCGTTCCCCTCTTTGTTTCGCGGGACCGTTCGATAAAAGCGGTGGAGCAGGCCCTCAGCCAGGACCGGATGATCCTCCTTGTTTCACAGAAGGACGTGAATAAAGAGGAGCCTGAGCAGGATGATCTTTTCAAGGTGGGCACGGTTGCGATCATCATGCGGATGCTCAAACTGCCCGATGGCCGTATCAGGATACTGATCCAAGGCCTGTCGAGAAGTCGGGTCGACTCGGTTTCCGGTCAGGGAGAATACGTACGAGCAGAGGTAACGCCGATCTCGGAACCTTTGGCACCGGACAATTCACTCGAGGTCGAGGCCCTGGTTCGTAACGTCCGCGGTTCGATGGAACGCGCGGCGAGCCTTGGAAAGAACATTTCGCCCGAGGTTCTCGCAATAATTGCCAATCTTGACGACGCCGGTCGTCTTGCTGACCTTGCCGCTTCGAACCTGGAATTAAAGGTGGAGGACGGACAGAGCGTGCTCGACATAGAGAATCCGGTACCCCGGCTCCGCCGTGTCAACGACCTGCTGAGTAAAGAGATCGATGTATTGACTGTCCAGCAGGAGATCAATACGCAGGCTCGTGCCGATATAGATCGCTCTCAACGAGAATATTTCCTTCGCCAGCAATTAAAGGCGATCCAGTCGGAGCTCGGCGAGGGAAATGAACTTTATGAGGAGATCGAGCAGTATCGCGATAAGATCCTGAAGTCCAAAATGCCCGAGGGTGCGGAAGAAGAATCGCTTCGGCAGCTTAAAAAGCTGGAACGCATGCATCCGGACACCGCCGAGACTGCCACCCTGCGAAACTGGCTGGACATAATGACCGATCTTCCATGGTCAACCGCTTCAAAAGACAATTTGAATCTTCAAAAAGCGGAGCGGATATTGAACGAAGACCATTACGGTCTCGAACGCGTAAAAGAACGTATTGTCGAATCGCTTGCGGTCAGAAAATTGCGTGAAAAGCCAAAAGGCTCGATCCTCTGCCTTGTCGGCCCTCCGGGAGTGGGCAAAACCTCTCTCGGCAGGTCGGTAGCACGGGCATTGAACCGCAAATTCGTCCGGCTCTCGCTCGGTGGTATTCACGATGAGGCCGAGATCCGCGGGCATCGCCGCACGTACGTCGGGGCAATGCCCGGGCGCATCATTCAGGCTATCCAACAGGCGGCTACGAATAACCCGCTCATCATGCTGGACGAGATCGACAAGGTCGGAGCCGATTTTCGCGGTGACCCTTCAAGCGCCCTGCTGGAGGTGCTCGATCCGGAGCAGAACTCGACATTCCGCGACAATTATCTTGGCGTAACGTTCGATCTTTCCAACGTTATGTTCATGACGACCGCAAATGTTCTTGACACCGTGCAGCCTGCTCTCCGGGACCGTATGGAGATAATCTCGCTTTCCGGCTATACCGAGGAAGAAAAGCTCGAGATCGCAAAACGGCATTTGATCCCGAAGCAGGTCGAGGAGAACGGGCTGGGAAAAGGCGACGTTCGTTTCGATCGCAAAGCGATCGCCAAGGTGATCAGCGAATACACACAGGAGGCGGGACTGCGACACCTTGAAAGGGAGCTCGGCAAGATCTGCCGCAAGGTCGCCCGGAAAAAGGCGGAGCAGGAAGGCGATTTTTCGCCGGTTCGTGTCACGGTAGACAACGTCAAAGACTTCCTGAGAGTGCCCCGGATCTTTAGTGAGGGAGCCCTAAAGAAGGACCAGATCGGGACTGTCACGGGCCTGGCCTGGACAGCAGTGGGCGGCGACATCCTTTTTATCGAGGCGCTCAAGACGAAGGGCAAGGGCAAGCTTCAGCTTACCGGGCAGCTCGGTGATGTCATGCAGGAATCGGCCCAGGCGGCGTTTTCCTACGCCAAGGCAAGGTCAAAGGATCTTGGCATCGATGAGTCCATCCTCGAAAACTTCGACATTCACATTCACTTGCCCGAGGGCGCAATACCTAAAGACGGTCCGAGCGCGGGAATTACCATGGCGACTGCTCTGGTGTCCGTTTTATCGCAGAGGCCGGTCCGGAAGGATGTAGCGATGACCGGTGAGATCACATTACGTGGCAACGTTTTACCCGTCGGCGGTGTCAAAGAAAAACTGCTTGCGGCACGCCGGGCCAAGATCAAGACGGTAATATTGCCGGCACCGAACGAGCGGGACCTTGAGGATCTTCCTCAGGAAGTTAGGGACGATTTAACATTTATATTTGTTGAGAATGTGCGTCAGGTTTTTGACGCCGCACTTAGAGAGGCTAAGCTCCCAGCGGAAAAAGTTAAAGTGAAAACACAAAAGGCTTCTTAGGAGACATTTTTCCGCGAACTCCTTATTTTATATAAGGTTTCGGATTTTGACGCAAAATTGGAAAAGTGATATCCTGCGCGAGGTAGTGACTGCCGGATCTGCATAAGCAGTCGGAACTTTCCGTCACATTCAGCGTTAGAACTTATTAGCGAAATAATAGCCGTGTTCAGTTCTTATCGGCGTATATATATAAAAACGTACACGATCTAATTACGAGTTTAATGAAAATAAGCATTCATAAGATATTCGGTTTAACAGCACTAGTATTATTCACCTTCGTTTCGGTCCCGCGTTTTCAGGTTACGAGTTCGAGTTCCAGCAGCGGTACGCTGACCCCGGAAGTTGCTCAGGCACAGGAAGCGGTGAATCGCGTTTTGTCGGAATCCGGAAGCTCTTTTAAAGAGGGCTTGTTAGCCTACGTCGACGACAACCGTCAGATGGCGGGAGAGAAATTTAATAAATCAGTCGAAGTTTTCCTTTATTCGACATTGAATATTCAGGGCCAGCAGAAGCTGCAGGCGTGTTATAACCAGCTCATCGAAACGGTCTATCGGATCGAATTTCCTTCTGAATCCCAGCTTCCCCAGGTGAGAAACCTCGCCTTGACCTGTAACTGGAATATCGACTTAGCCCTTTCGGATAATGTTGCCAAGTTAGCCAAAAGCTCAACGGCAAAGCCTTATGGCCCGCCCAGCACAGCCGTAGCTGCGAACGATTCCGCTGTCGCGCAGATGCTGAAGGTCGGCTTTAACACCCAGGAATTTGAGGCTTCACCGCTCGACGAGCTGTCGAAGCTCGAGTTGACCGCTGACGAGCAGGAGATCGATGCGAATCCGGTCGCGCAGCAGCAGTATCAGTACATTCAGTACGCCGTGGCCAATAAATCTCTCGGGTTTGCCTTCCAGGTGCACCCGATGATCCAGCAATATATCAACTATTATCGGGGCCGCGGCCGTACGACGATGGAAGTCGGCCTTTACCGCTCTGGCATGTTCATGTTGATGGCACGCCGGATCTTCAAGGAAGAGGGAATTCCGGAGAATGTCGCGTGGCTGGGGCAGGTCGAGAGTGCCTGGAAGCCAAGTGCGATGTCGCACATGGCTGCATCCGGGCTTTGGCAGTTTATACCCGGGACTGGAATCCGTTATGGACTTCGCAGAACGGCTCACGTTGACGAACGGAACAGCTTTGACGAGGCGACGCGAGCTTCGGCAAGGTACCTGAAGTTTCTCTACAACCGGTATGGTAACTGGGAGCTCGCCATCGCCGGATATAACTGCGGCGAGGGCAACGTCGACAAGGCTATCCGCAGGGCGGGTGTCGCAAATTTCTGGGCTGCATATCCTTTCTTGCCGAGGGAAACGCGCAACTACGTTCCGAACATTCTGGCGACGATCCTGATAGCCAACAATCCACATCAATATGGATTCGGCCACATCAGGCCCGCGGCACCGCTTAGATACGACCGGGTCCGTGTTCCGGCATCGACAAATTTGAACTTGCTTGCGCAGTCGGCTGACACCACCGTGCAGTACCTGCGGTACCTTAACCCGCACCTGCGAAGCAATGTGACGCCGCCGGAGCCGTATATTGTTAATGTTCCTGCTAATAGAGCAGACGAAGTTGTGGCACTCTTTAAGCGACTGCCGGCTTCTAAAGTCAATAATACAAACCTTGCGAGATCTTCTGCCGGAGAGACTTGGCAAACTGTTTCGAATCGCACGGGTGTCAGCGTTGCCGATCTTATGGCCGTTAATCCCGGCATGAAGACGCCAGTAGGTAAGGTATTTGTTCCAATTGCCGGAAACAATATTACCGCCACCAGCTACACTCGCCCAACCAGCGTTGGAAATACGGCGGCATCGAATAACGTCAAAGTCGTAAAAGCGAAAGCCGGAGATACGGTTGCTAAAGTTGCCGAGCGGCACAAGGTCGACCCGACGGAAGTAGCGAAATTCAACGGTTTACTTCCGAATTCGGTGCTGGGAGCCGGCCGCGAGATCAAACTCCCTGGAAATCCTGGTAAATAATAGGGATGCAATATGATGGAAATGCCGGTGCCATTCGTGCCGGCTTTTCTTGACTCTTTCGGTAATTGTAACTATGCTTGTTACAGATATGGCAGCGAATAGTCAATTCTCGATGGCGGTTCATATCCTCGCCCTGCTGGCCGGGGCGGGAGATAAAAAAGTCAAATCGGAATTTATTGCTCGAAGTGTAAATACCAATGCCGTAGTTATTCGCCGGATACTTAGCCATCTGAATCAGGCGGGCCTTGTCCGATCGCAGACGGGTGCTTCTGGAGGTACGATGCTGGCTAGAACCCCCGGGGAAATATCATTGTGCGATATCTACAAAGCCCTGGCATGCGGCGAGATCTTCGCCCTGCATGGAAGATTGCCCGATCAGGATTGCCCGGTCGGACGCAATATTGAAGCGGTCTTATGCAACCTTCAAAAAGAGATCGATAAGTCGGTGTCCGGTAAACTTGAGCAGTTTACCTTGGCGAGCGTCATGGAAATGGTCGAGCATCCGAGCCAACTATGAGATCGATGATGCGAGGATATGAGATAGACGAATTCGGTTTCGAGAATCTCAAGCTGGTTGAAAAAGAGATTCCAGTTCCCGGACCGGAGGAGGTCTTGGTTCGGATAGCGGCGATCTCCCTCAATTATCGTGACATCATGGTAGTTGGGGGAACTTACAACCCTCGGATGAAGCTTCCGGCCATCCCGTTCTCCGATGGCGCCGGCGAGGTTGTGGAAGTAGGCGAAAGAGTTACCCGCTGGCAGGTCGGGGACCGTGTTTGTACCACCGTGATCCCAGGCTGGATCGATGGCGGCCTGACCGACGAAAAGGCGAAAACCGCCATTGGAGCTGGCAGGTGGGAAGGGGTGCTGCGGGAATTTGGTGCCTTTCACGAGGACGCTTTAGTACGAGCTCCCGACCATTTATCGTTTGTCGAGGCTTCGACATTGCCTTGCGCCGCCGTTACGGCCTGGCATGCACTTGTGGTATCCGGAAATGTGCAACGGGGCGATCAGGTTTTGACGCTGGGAACAGGCGGGGTGTCGATCTTCGCTGTCCAGATTGCAAAGATGTTTGGTGCCGAAGTGATCTCCACTTCCAGCAGTGATGAGAAGCTGGAGCTGGTTAAACAGGTTGGATCCGACCACCTCATTAATTACCGTACGCGGGAAGATTGGCATACAGCTGTGTTAGAGATTACCGACGGCCGCGGTGTCGATCACGTGATGGAAGTTGGTGGTACCGGAACCCTGGCCCGCTCCGTTAAAGCAGTGCGGGCCGGAGGCCATATCGCGTTGATCGGAGCATTGAACATGTCAGGTGACTTCAACCCTGTTCCGATCTTTATGCGAAACATAAGAGTACAGGGTATCTTTGTCGGTTCGCGAGCAATGTTCGAAGATATGAACCAGGAGATATCACGCCATGAAATGAAGCCGGTCATCGATCGCGTATTCGATTTTGATGAAACAAAAGAGGCGCTTGCATACATGGCTCGAGGCGTCCATTTCGGGAAGATCGTGATCGAGCTCTGAGGTGCTGGCATACTCAGTTGGCGATACGCGTTAAGTATCGGCTAATATTATTGATAAAGCTTTATAACGAATATAGGAGAAACAATGGCACATTTTGCAAAAGAAATAACGGATAATAATTTTGAAACGGACGTACTGGGTTCCGAAAAACCCGTCTTGGTAGATTTTTGGGCGGAGTGGTGCGGGCCCTGCCGAATGATCGCCCCGACGGTTGAGGCGATCGCCGAAGAATATCAGGACAAGGTTGGTGTTTATAAGATGAACGTTGACGAAAACATGAACGTTCCTCAGCAGTTCGGCATACGCGGCATTCCAACTCTTATCCTTTTCAAAGGTGGCCAGGAACAAGAACGCATTGTGGGAGCTGTAACCCGGGACGCGATCGCAAAGGTTATCGAAAAATACGTTTAACAATCAACCCTTACAATAAAAGAGAGGCTGTCTGAAAAGGCGGCCTCTTTTTTGGCGCAAAATAGGGTGAGTGGCTTTAAAATATTGGGTATGAAGAAGGTGGTATTTAAGAGATACGACCAGAACCAGCCGATGCTGCTGCCGCCGAGCTATGAGGAACTGG